>JAUMZW010000031.1 GCA_030527925.1 Streptococcus sp. | reverse complement strand
AACGATGGAGACAAATAGGACTGACTTAACAACTACTTGAAGTTTTTAGAGGTGCTCATATTTATGTCTATTACTATAGACATAAATATATTATATATAATAAAAAAATTGCTATTATATTATATGAAAAGGGGAGGATATTATGGGAAGAACAAAAAAAGAAGATCTCATAAATCTTCTTTTAGATGAAAGAGATTTCATTTCTTCTGATATTTTAGCAGAAAATTTAAAGACATCTACTAAAACTATTTATAGATGGGTAAAGACAATAAATGAGAGTCTGGATAAACCATTGATTGTGTCAGAGAAAGGAAGAGGATATAAATTAGATTATACAGAGTATTTAAAAACAAACCATACAGATATATTTTCTCCAGAGCAAAGGAGATGGAATTTAACTCACTATCTACTATTAACTACACCTAGGGCATCAACTTATTATGAGCTAATGAATAAATTTTATATAAGTGAATCTATATTGATTTCAGATGAGAAAATAATTCAATCATCGTTGAAGCAATTCAATTTATGTTTAGTTAAAAAAATAAGACTTTAAAAATTGATGGAAGTGAAAAAAATTTAAGAGAAGCATTAGTAAATAGTTTTCAACAGTATCATTTAGTAGATATAGTTGAACTTGAAGATAATTCAAAACTGAATATTAATGCGAAGGATTATAATTTTATTTTACTTCAAATTGAATATATTGAAAAACAAATGAATGATAGAATTCCTTATCCTTACAATGTAAATATATTTTTACATTTATATATTATGTTAGAAAGAAGTCGAAACTTTCAGGTATACTTGGAAACAAATGAAGATTATTCTTATAAAGATTATGATTCAGAAATATGGCGATTGGCAACACAAATTATTTCAAATTTAAATAATTATATTGGTTTTAAAATATCAGAAAATGAAATTTTTTACCTAAATCAATATTTAGTTGCTTCTAGACTACATAAAGATTTTATATCAGAACAGAGATTCCCTGATATAGTAATTAAAATAACGAACTATTATATTGATAATTTATCTTGCTGCCTTGATATTTTAGATCTTAAGGAATTAATTTTTTTAGATTTGGCAAATCATATTAATCCTATGATTAAAAGGTTAAAGAATAAAATCCATGTTAAAAATAGTTTATTAAATCCAATTAAATTAATTTACGGTTTATTATTTAAAGAGATTTCAAAATGTTCTAAAGATGTAGAAGAAATTTTTAGTTTAAATCCAATATCTGATGATGAAAATGGCTTTATTACTTTATATTTTGCTAAAATGATGGAATTAAATTTGAAAAAAATTAAGTGTATAATTGTTTGTTCAACAGGAATTGGCATTTCTGAGTTATTGAAAGCAAAAATATCAAAATCATTTTCGGAAATTGAAATTATAGACGTGTTATCTGCCAGGGAATTTATGAAAGAAAAATTAGATGTAGATTTAGATGTTTCAACAATTTCATTAGATATTGACACTTCCCAATTTTTATTAATTAGTGGAATGTTTACAGAAGATGATAAAGAACTTTTAAAAAGGAAAGTGAGAGAAATAAGAGGTGGGTGATTTAAGGAAAATCGTGTATAGCGATTGTGAGTTTGATAGTCGTGAAGCTGTATACGAATTTTTATCAGAACAAATTTCAAATGACTTTAATAGTGAAATTTTTAAGTGATTTTTAGAAAGAGAGTATATTGGTAATATAAAAATATTTGAACAAACGATTTTACCACATTTTGAATTTGAAAAATTTCAAAATAGTTCTATCTTTATTCTTAGATTAAAAAATTCCATCATAGAATGGTCTGACAGTTTGAGAAATATTAAATTATTAATTTGTATCGCTTTGAAAAAAGAAGAAAGTTTAGAAACTAAAAAAAAGATTGTAAATATAGTTGAGAGTTTGTCAAATGATGAAAAAATTAAAAATTTACTTCAATGTGATTTAAAAGAGGAATTAGTTTAAAGGAGAAAAAAATGAAAATTGTTGGAGTTGCGGCTTGTACAGTTGGTATTGCACATACATATATTGCTCAAGAAAAGATTGAGGCTGCTGCACAAAAAGCTGGTTTTGAAGTTAAAATTGAAACAAAAGGGACTATTGGAATCGAGAATGAACTGACTTACGAGGATATTAAAAATGCTGATATTGTTATTTTAGCAATTGATGTTAAAATTTCTGGAGAAGAGAGATTTATTGGTAAAAAAATTGTAAAAGTTCCAACAGAAGTTGCGATTAAATCTCCTAATAAATTAATTGCTAAACTATCAGATTTGATTAAGAAAGAAGGGTAATATGGAAGCAAAAGATGTTATTGATATTAATTTGATTAAAACTAATCTTAGTTTTGAAACAAAATCAGAAATTATTCATTTTCTTTCAGAAACTTTGAAAGAGAATGATAAGATAAATGATATTGATGGTTTTGTGTCAGATGTTTATAAGAGAGAAGAACAAGGACAAACTGGAATTGGTAATTTTGTTGCTATACCACATGGTAAAAGTAAATTTGTAAACAAGCCATCAGTTGTCATAGGAATAAATGAAAAGGAAATTCCTTGGGAAAGTTTAGATGGTAAGGGTGTGAGAGTAGTAGTCTTATTTGCTGTAGGTAATGATGATATGGCTGCGAAAGAACATTTGAAATTGCTTTCAATTTTTGCAAGAAAATTAGGTAATGATGATGTTATAAAGAATTTAATTAATTCTGAGACTAAAGATGGTGTAATTGAGGCATTTTATTAAAAGCGTTAAATGGAGGTTAATATGGAAAAATTATTAAAAAGTTTTAAGTTTAAAACACATTTATTAACAGCAATTTCTTACTTAAGGTTTAGCAATGGGAGGTCATGTTCAGGATTCGTTAATAATAGGTAAATTTAGTTTCTGGGATACTCTTGCAACTATGGGTGGGAAATTACTTGGATTATTACTTGTAATTATTGCGACTGGTATATCTTTTTCTATTGCTGATAAACCTGGTATTGCTCCTGGATTTGTGGTTGGTTTGATTGCTAATGCAATTAGTGCAGGATTTATCGGTGGAATTATTGGTGGTTTTATGTCAGGATTTTTAGTTATTTCATTAGTGAAGTATTTAAAAGTACCTAAATGGGCTAAGGGACTAATGCCAACTCTAATTATTCCATTCTTAACTTCTTTAATCAGTAGTTTGATTATGATTTATTTAATTGGTGGTCCAGTTTCTTCTTTTACAGGATGGTTAGCAAATTTATTAAATGGTTTAGGAAATTCATCTAAATTTGTGTTTGGTGCAGTAATAGGGGTATTAAGTGGAGTAGATTTAGGTGGTCCACTTAACAAAACAGTTTATGCATTTGTGTTAACTTTACAAGCTGAGGGTGTAAAGGAGCCTTTGACAGCTCTACAATTAGTTAATACAGCTACTCCTGTAGGTTTTGGTTTGGCATATTTTATTGGTAAGTTACTTAAGAAGGATATTTATACTAAAGATGAAATTGAAACGCTAAAATCTGCAGTACCAATGGGAGTAGTAAATATTGTAGAGGGAGTTATTCCGATTGTGATGAATAATCTATTGCCTGGTGTTATTGCTATTGCAGTTGGAGGAGGTGTTGGTGGAGCTGTCTCAATGACAATGGGAGCAGATTCAGCAGTACCATTTGGAGGGGTATTAATGATACCAACGATGACAAGACCATTTGCTGGTATTTGTGGTTTATTAGTGAATATTTTTGTAACAGGATTAGTTTACGCACTTATTAAAAAGCCAATAGACTTAGATAATGTTTCTGAAATTGTAGAAGAAGACGAAGAAGATATTAATTTTGATGATTTTCAAATACTGTAATTGAGAGGAGATTATTTTGAAAAAAGTAGAAATTTCGCCATCATTAATGTGTATGAACCTAGATAAATTTAATGAAGAAATTGAATTTTTAAGTAAAAGTGCAAATTCATTTCACATTGATATTATGGATGGTCATTTTGTTCCCAATATTACCTTATCACCCTGGTTTATAGAAGAAGTTAGAAAATTATCAAATTTACCGTTATCAATTCATTTAATGGTAGAAGACCAAGCATTTTGGGTTGAAAAAATGATTGATTTGAAATGTGAATATATTTGTATGCATGCAGAGGTTTTAAATGGTATTGCTTTTAGATTGATTGATAAAATTCATAATTCAAATCTTAAAGCAGGTATTGTTCTTAATCCTGAAACTCCGATAACAGTTTTACTACCTTATATTGAACTCATTGATACAGTTACAATAATGACTGTAGATCCAGGCTTTGTAGGTGAAAGATTTTTAGAAAATACACTTGAAAAAATTAAAGAGTTAAGGTTATTGAGAGAAAAATATGGTTACAATTATAAAATTGAAATGGATGGATCATCGAGCTATAAAACATTTAAGCAAATAGATGAAGCAGGACTGGATATTTATATAGTTGGAAAAAGTGGTTTATTCTCATTATCTGAAAATATAGAAAAATCATGGGAAATGATGAAGAATGATTATAAAAAAGCAACAGGGAAAGATTTAAAAAATTAATTAATTAATTTTTTATCAGTATAACTTGTCACACAAACTTGTGCGGAAGTTGGACTTTTTAAATGTTAAATAGTCAGTATACTAATATTAGTATGATAAAAGAAGGAGTAAACATGAAATTTTTCTTAGATACAGCTGATGTAGCAGCAATTAAAGA
>JAUMZW010000030.1:4896-5058 GCA_030527925.1 Streptococcus sp. | reverse complement strand
TATCAGTAACTGATTTAACTAACTCATATCCTGGGATATCTTTTGATGGATTAGAACCGTTTTCTACTGGTAATAATGGGTTTCCATCGCCATCTACAAATTTAGTCTTAGGTGTAACTGTTTCAGTCACCTTTTCAACATAGTAATAATTTACTACTGCAC
>JAUMZW010000030.1:0-4796 GCA_030527925.1 Streptococcus sp. | reverse complement strand
TCTCAGGAGAATCAATAGTCTCTACTTTAGGCTCTATTGTTTTTGCCGTAGTTGTATAGTTACTATCAATATCTTTTTGACCTTGGTCGTCAGAATCAGCTAATTTGTCAGTTGTTCCATCTTTGTAGTAATTAGCTACAACTGTTGCTTGTTTAGGTGTAACTGTTTCAGTCACCTTTTCAACATAGTAATAATTTACTACTGCACCACCAACTGGTACATTACCATTAGCATTAGATGGAGTTTCTTTCAACGTATATGTTGTAGTACGAGTAACTGTTTTCTCAGGAGAATCAATAGTCTCTACTTTAGGCTCTATTGTTTTTGCCGTAGTTGTGTAGTTACTATCAATATCTTTGTTACCTTGGTCATCAGAATCAGCTAATTTGTCAGTTGTTCCATATTTGTAGTAATTAGCTATGACTGGTGCTTGTGTAGGAGTAACTGTTGGTGTATAAGTTGAGGATGCTTTTGTACCATTTGTATCTTGACGAACTACTGTTACACCTTTAGCTGTACCAACAAATGTGTTTTCCGGAGTGAACGTTACAGTACCATCTTTTTCTACAGTATATGTTCCTTCTCCTGAAACTACTTTTTTTGCACTTCCATCTTCAAATGTAGCTGGAGTATTATCATCCATTGGAACATTATTTGATCCTGGAGTGAATTCTACTTTTCCTGTTTGTGTCTCACCTTGTTTTCCTTCTGATGTTTCTGGTGTTGCTGTTGGTGTTGGTAATTTATAAACATAAGTTACAACTTGAGCTTCTTTAGTAACTACTCCAGTTTCTGATGCAGAACCTGTTTTAACTGGTTTTTCTGTTAAAACATATTTTTTATTATCTTTACTTGATGTAATAGACTCCTCTTTTTTAGAAACTGTACTATATTTAGTTCCTAGTTTTTCATGTGATGAAATTATTTCTGAAGACTTGATTTCATTTCCTTCTTCATCTTCAAATCTTACTATTACATCTCCACTATTGATAACATATTTATAAACAACTTCGATTTTATCTTCTGTAAGAGTACCCCTAATATTTGTTGGTGTATTTTGACTAGTTTTATCAAGAATGTATTTCACACCTTCACTATCAGTTAATGTTTCCGGAATTTTATAGTTTGATGTATCATAACTTTGTCCAACAATATTTGTAATTGATGGCTTAGCATTATGTTCTGTTGTTTGTGTTTCCTCTTTTAGATTTTCTGATGGATTGGATTCTTTAACATATTTAATAACAACATTACCATATTTTAGTTCTTCATACACTGCAACAACTGATTGTGGATCTTTTTTCAGTATTCCATCTTGTTTAGAAGCTGTATATTCTTTAGAATCATATGTATATTTTTCCCCCTCAGAAGCAAATTTTTTAAAAATGTAATATTTTTTATCTAATCCTTTTATAAAATAAGGTGGTGTTGAAGTTGTTGAGTTAGTTTCTTCATTCTCTAATTTTTTGTTTTCAATTGAAATTTTCTTGTCACTATTAATACCTAAATTTTTTTCAGTCAATTCAGAAACTTCTATCTTTTCAGGAGAAACTATATCATACTTATCTTTACCATCAGTACCGCTTGGCACTACAACAGCGCTTTCTACTATCGTCTCTCCACTTTCATTTACAAATTTTAAACTTAGTGCCCCATCTTGTGCAGAAGAAATATTAGGATTCGGTTTTGGATAATCCAATTTCCAGTAGTTAGAAGTATCTTTTGTTGCTATAATATTGTTTTCACTATCTTTTACAGTTAATTGAGCTAATTGAGATTTGTCTACGGAAGAACCTACATTCTTTTCAAATTTTTTAGTTTTATAATCAAACTTAGCAAAATTAAAAATCTTTTCCGTAACTTCTCTTTTTACTCCGAAATCGTCTAGGTTTTTTCTAAAAATTTCGGTGTGTGGTAATAACTCACCTTCAATTACTTTTATAACTAGCGTATCATCAGTTAAACTCACAACTTGTAATTTAGCATTAGATACATTCTTCGTATCTGGCCATAAATAAACATTATTTTTATTTGCCACCGGTGAAATAGCATCATCTCCTTGACCAACATTAGTAATTGATACAACTGGAAACTCCGACGATTCATCTATTTTATAAAATTTTGTCATATCATTATTTGGTAGCTTAATAGTAAATGTTGAACCTTCTTTTATTGTATTAATCCCAGTATTCATTGAAAATTCATTTGTATTTGGAGATATCAATTTACTACTATTTTCATCAAATGGATTTTTTGTTTCTTTATAATAACTAGAATCATATTCTTTTCCCGAGTTACTATTAACTTCATCAAAATATTGATCTCTATAACTAACTTTGCCATCTTTAGAAACAAATTTTATAAAAGGCGATTTATTATCTCTTGTATCAATACCATAATATAACTTAGTTCCGTCTGGCAAAATACCCATTTGGTTACCGTGTGAGTCTTTATATATAGTTATAATATCGCTATTTTTATCTAAAGATATATTTCCTTTAATACCACCATTAACTGTTTCTGTAGATTCTGTAAATTTATATGCTTTTACTTTATCTGTAATTTTATCCAATACCTTGCCGTTAGCTTTTATAGATCTAACTATATCTATGTCTTTTGAAACTGTAGGAAAATCACCACCTGCTTTAGCACCAGTATAACCAAATGAAACATTAGATTTATTTTCCGCAGCCTTTGTAAATCTATAAACTACATTATATTTTGATCCTTTAGCTTGAATATCTTGTGACTCTTTTGTCTTTAGATCAGTAGCTTTTGTTCTCTGAGCATCTTTAGCAATTTTTCCATCGTACAGATAGTCCGGATCTGGCATTGCCTTCCCATCTACAAGTTCAGCAATTACAGTTTTCCCATCAGATGCATAAATGTTCTTAGCTATAGCATTTAAAGTTCCACCAAATACTTCTGTAAATTCTAATTTTAACTCATCACCTTCCTTTAATTTTCCATCAATAGCATATATTGTATAGGTAAAATTATTTTGATTAGTTAATTTTGCAGTAGCATAAAATTTATCATCAATTTTAATTAAATTTGAAGTTTCAGCTTCTGTAATTAATTGATACGAAATTTCATCATATCCATTTTTCTTCAATAGAACATAAGCTGCTTCAATTTGATTGTTCAGATTTGAAATATGCGTATCTACTTCAAATTGGTTTAAATCATCTTTATCAAATACAACTTTGGCATCTGCTATAGCTAAATTAATATTTGTAATAGAATTATTTATTTCTTCTTTTACTTCATCTGATAATGGCGCTTCATCTTTTCTAGTACCTTTTGAATATACTTTAGATAAAATACCACTGAATGCTTCTGATTCGTTAATCACTGAATCTAAATTATCTTTTAAAGAATTAACTTCTGCGACATCATTTAATGATTTTTGATCGTTTGAAACTTCTGAAATAGTGGTCTTTTCTACATCATCCGAAGCATCAGTAGCCTCCTTTGTTGAAAGTTCTGTTGTTTTCGTATCAGAATTAGTCTCCTCTTTTTTTTCTTCTAGTTTAGATTCAGATTCTTCAACTTTAGGTGTTTTCTCATCTAATGACTGTAATTTATTACCTTCTGCTTTATCACTTGATTTAACAATATTATTAATACTATCATTTTCTACATCATCTGAAACCTCAGTCGTCTCCTTTTTTGAAACTTCAGTTGTTTTCGTATCAGAATTAGTCTCTTCTTTTTTTACTTCTAGTTTAGATTCAGATTCTTCAACTTTAGTTGTTCCTATATCTGATGACTGTAACTCATTACCTTCTGCTTTATCACTTGATTTAACAATATTTTTAATATTATCATTTAGTGAATTAGTATCTGCATTTACATGAGTACCAATTATTACTGTACCAATAAGTACTGAAGCAACACCAATTGCATATTTTCTTATAGAAAATTTTTGTTTTCTATTAAATTCCATAATTTTTCTCCTTCTAATATTAAAGTTACATCTTGGAATATATAAAAATCATCTTATTATATTCATATTATATTATATCACTTTTTGGTAAGTTGTAAAATAAAGTTTGCCACCTTAAGGGCATAAAAAAAACACCATGACATGTTAGACTTGTAGTTGCGAAAAAATAAAGTCGAAAGGATTCATGATGAAAGATAATTATACCTCAAAAGGCAAGCATTTAACAGAGCTAAAACGTCAACTTATTGACCGTTGGCATAATAAAGAAAAACTCAGTAACTGAAAAATCGCTTGTCGTCTAGGTAGAGCGCCTCAAACGATTCACAACGAGATACAAAGAGGAGCCGTTCAACTTAAGTATAAGACAAAGTATTCAGCGAAAATTGCACAAGACAGATTCAAGATCTTTAGGACAAACTCCAAACGTTCCACAAAGTTAACCGCTCAATTGGATAAACAAATCTCTAAAGCTGTGAAAAATAAAATCTCTCTTGAAGTCATTTGATTTATGTCAATATTTTGGACACATTTTAGGAAAAGAAATTAAAAGTTTTCGTTATTATGTAAGTGAACTCTTTTTTCATACGAATAAAGTTAGTTTTGTCAGTATCAAGAAAGAGTTTTTTAGACTAGCTATTTGTTTCTCAAAGTAATTTGGTCAAAGATAATTCAGTTTACTGTGACGTCTTCTCGAATTATAAAAGTTCTATAATATCTATAGTGGGTAAAATCACACTGGATATTATAGAACTTTTTGTGAATAGGTTACACTAAACTAGACAGAAATTATATAGTGTTCTACACTAACACTAAGAAATGGAGCTAGAAAAAATCGTCGTCAGTTTAG
>JAUMZW010000029.1 GCA_030527925.1 Streptococcus sp. | reverse complement strand
CTTCGAAAGCGAAGCTTACTGGAAACGATAGAGACAAATAGGACTGACTTAACAATTACTTGAAGTTTTTAGAGGTCCCATGAAACAAAATTGAATTATTTCCTGAAAAACACTACAATAAAAGCGCTTAAAATACTAAAAGGAGCAACTCTATGTCTTACCAATAAAATTATACTAAATGGCTTGAATTTACAGAACTTCCTAACTACTAAAAGGAAGAACTAGTAGCAATGGATGAAAAAACCAAAGAAGATGCCTTCTATACAAACTTAGAATTTGGTACTGCTGGTATGCGTGGCTATATCGGAGCAGGAACTAACCGTATCAACATCTATGTCGTCAGACAAGCAACGGAAGGACTTGCTCAGCTTATCGAAAGTAAGGAGAAGTCTCTAAAAGCTAGAGGTGTTGCTATTGCTTATGATTCACGACATTTCTCTCAAGAATTTGCCTTTGAATCAGCTCAAGTTTTAGCACAACATGGTATCAAATCTTATGTTTTTGAGACACTTCGTCCTACTCCTGAGCTCTCATTTGCTGTAAGACACCTTAATGCCTTTGCTGGAATTATGATTACTGCAAGTCATAACCCATCACCATTTAACGGCTACAAAGTGTATGGTGAAGATGGTGGACAAATACCACCACATGATGCAGATGCACTAACAAACTACATTCGTGCCATTGAAAATCCATTTAATATTGAACTGTCTGATTTGGAAGACTCTAAATCAAGTGCTCGTATTGAAGTCATTGGGGAAGTTATAGATGGCGAATACTTAAAAGAAGTTAAAGATGTTAATATTAACCAAGAACTTATCAATGAATTTGGTAAAGACATGAAGATTGTCTATACACCTTTGCATGGTACTGGGGAAATGTTGGCACGTCGTGCTTTAGCTCAAGCTAGATTTGAATCTGTTGAAGTGGTTGAAGCTCAAACAAAACCCGATCCTGATTTCTCAACTGTTAAATTTCCAAACCCAGAAAGCCAATCAGCTTTTGATCTAGCTGAAGAACTTGAACGCCAAGTTGATGCAGACGTTTTAGTCGCAACTGCCCCAGATGCAGATAGACTAGGTGTTGAAATTCGTCAAGCTGACGGTTCGTATAAGAATTTATCAGGTAACTAAATTGGTGCCCTTATTGCTAAATATATACTAGAAGCACACCGTCAAGCTGGAACACTTCCTGAAAATGCAGCTCTTGCTAAGTCAATTGTATCAACTGAATTGGTCACAAAAATTGCTGAAAGTTACGGGGCGATACTGTTCAACGTCCTTACAGGATTTAAGTTCATTGCTGAAAAGATTCAAGAATTTGAAGAAAAATACAATCATACCTATCTCTTTGGTTTTGAAGAAAGCTTTGGTTATCTTATTAAACCATTCGTCCGTGACAAAGATGCCATCCAAGCTGTTCTTATTGTTGCTGAAATTGCAGCCTACTACCGCTCTCGTGGTCTAACTCTTGCAGATGGTATTGATGAAATATACAAAGAATATGGCTATTTTTCTGAAAAGACCATCTCTGTAACATTATCAGGAGTTGATGGAGCTGCTGAAATTAAGAAAATCATGGATAAATTCCGTGGTTCAGCCTCACAAACATTTAATGCAACTGAAATTGCTAAAACTGAGGACTTCTTAAAACAAACATCTCAAACTAAAGATGGTGTGACAGCTCTTACAACACCGCCTAGTAATGTGTTAAAATACACTCTAGCAGATGATTCTTGGATTGCAGTTCGCCCTTCAGGCACTGAGCCAAAAATTAAATTCTACATCGCAACTGTAGGTAAAACATTAGAAGAAGCTGAAGAAAAAATTGAGACTATTGAAAAAGAAATCAATTATTTTGTTGAAGCATAAGATTGTTTAAACAAATATTTGAAAATAGTACACTTAGAGATTAGAAAATCCTTCTAGTCTCTTTTGTAATCCTAAAAAAGATAACCTAGAAAACTAGGTTACCTCTAAAAATTATTTTTCAATATGATTTGCTAAATCTTCTTGATATTTTTTATTTGATGCTTCTTTTTCTTTCAACCATTTTTCACGTTGAGCTTTAAAGTATGAAGCTTTTACTGGTTCATCTTGAATATTTGTATATTTGAATGAAGCACCTTTATTTCCAGTTTGAGCATATACTGAAGAATATGGTACCACTCTTGAAAGACTTGGTGAACCACCTAAAGATTGTATCGGAATCATAATGGCACTATCAGTTAGAAAAGCTTGTGCTTGTGCATACTTATCATAGCGTTCATCAAGATTATCAGTGATTGCAGAAGCTTCATCAATCATACTAGTGTATTTATCTAAGCCACTCGCAGCTACGGCCGCTGATGTTGAATGTGGATCAAGCCCTAATAGTTTGATATTCGCACCAGAATTAACGCTAAAGATGTCAAGATATGATGATGGGTCTAGGAAATCTGGATTCCACCCCGTTGAAGTAGAAATATCATAATCTTTTTGAGCAGCAGTTTCTGCAAAATAACTCGTACGGTTAAGATCATCTGTTGTTTCTTTTTGAAGATCAATAATAACATTATCTTTACCAAGTGATGCTTCTACTGATTCTTTTAGAGAACTTGATTGTTGACTTAAAATCTCACTTGTTTGATAAACTGGTAAGTCAAGGTGGATTGGGAAATTCACGCCTTGAGCTTGTAAAGCTGATTTAGCTTTTTCAAGTGCTTCTTTAGCCTTATCTTTATTATATAGACCATTTTGAGCATCAGCTAAATTAACATCTGACCACTGAGAACCATATTCACCAAGGTGTGTTTTGACAAGACTTCCAAAATCCCCTTTACTTGAAGACACAAAACTTGGAGGTACAAGCGTATTTCTAAGTGCTTTATTAGAAGCTTCCTTACCAACTGATTGAGACATATAAGCTTGTCTATCAAAAGCAAATGTAATTGCTTGGCGGAAGTCCTTATTTAAGATCGCAGCTTTCGTATCTGATTTTTCTTTATCAGACGATTTAGATGTAAATTCATAAGCTCCACGATCTAAATTAAAAGCAGCATAGTAAGTTGATGCATCTTGTGCACCGTAAATGATATTATCACCGTATTTCTTTTCAACTTCTTTATATATTGGTTTAGTTGGGAAAAGACCTGCTGAATAATAGATGCCATCAACAAATCCTTTATACAACGAATCTGTATCTGAACCATCATAGTATGTATACTTGATACCATCTAGCTTAACTTTTTTTGCATCCCAATAGTTTGGATTTTTCTCAAATTCAATAGAGGATTTTGAAGTAACAGATTTAAGCAAGAATGGTCCATTATAAAGTATATTTGATGGGTCTTGATTACCAAAATTCTTACCTTTTGATTTTTCAAAATTAGCATTTAACGGGAATAAAATACCATAAGTTGTTTTTGAATTCCAGTATGGTTCTGCTTTATTTAAAGTATATTGGACAGTGTAATCATCAAGAGCTTTTACGCCAACTGTTGAAAAATCAGTTGTTTTTCCTTCTATATAATCATTTAATCCCTTGATAGAGTCTTGTACTATATATAGAGCTGCTGCTTTATTATCAGCGGCGTGTTTAAGTCCAGTCACAAAGTCTTGTGCTTTAACTTCTGCATATTCTTCACCATCGGACGTTGACCATTTAGCTCCTTTACGAAGTGTATAAGTATAGGTCAAGCCATCTTTTGAAACCTTCCAATCTTTAGCAAGTGATGGGATAAGATTACCATATTTATCATTTTCTAGTAAACCATCAATGCCTTGAGACGTTAAATCACTAGTTGAGATTTTCCCTGTAGTAAGATAGTCTAAAGAATCTGGATCGGTAGTATAGACGTATGAATATACCTTTGATCCTGAGGACTGATTACTAGAATTACCACAAGCTACTAAAACCGAAGCTGATAAAATTCCTACTCCTGCTACAGCTAACCATTTACTTTTAGTTTTCATATTTTTCCCTCGAATAATTTTTTATATATATTATTATATCATAAAATGTTTTCAATTTACAGAAAATTTCAACTAAAAAGATTGAAGAAAATAATCTTGTTTGATACTTTCTTCAATCTTTAGTAAAATTAAATTTTTTTATTTTTCAATATGATTGGCTAAATCACTTTGGTACTTGACATTAGATTCTTCTTTTGCTTCCAACCATTTTTCTTTGGCTGCTTTATATTGTTTTGCTGTAACGGGTTCACTTTGGATTTCAAGATATTTGAATGTAGCACTTTTTGAACCTGCTTCTCCATAAGGACCAGTAAATGGTACTACTTTAGAAAGTCTTGGTGAGCCACCTTTAGAGCGTGTAGTTAAAAGGATTGAAGAATCCGTTAGCCATGCTTGAGCTTTAGCATAAGCTTCATAACGACTATCAAGATTATCATTAATAACTGATGCAGCATCTAACAACTCTGTATATTTATCTAATCCAACAGTTGAAACTGCTTGTGATGTTGAATTTTCATCTAAACCTAATACTTTTAAGTTGGCACCATCTCTTGCATTAAAGATATCTAAATAAGTTGATGGATCAATATAGTCTGGACCCCATCCTGATGCAAATGAGATATCGTAATCTTCTTGAGCTGCATTTTGAGCAAAGTAAGAAATACGCTCAAAATTATCACTACTTAATTTTTGAATATCGACAACAACATTCTCTGCTCCCAAAGCTGACTCAACAGATTCTTTAAATGAACCTATCGTTTGTAATGAAATTTCATCTTTTGCATCAATTGGAACATCAAGATGAATTGGGAAGGATACCCCTTGACTTTCTAACTCTGATTTAGCTTTTTCAATAGCAGTTTTAGCTTTTTCTTTATTGTACAAACCATCTTGAGCATCAGCTAAATTAACATCTGACCATTCTGAACCGTATGTTTTTAACTCATCTGTTACCATCGTTCCAAAATCTTTTGATGATGAAGATACAAATGTTGGTGGAACAACCGTATTTCTAAGAGCATATGTTGCAGCATCTGTTCCAACAGATTGTGAATTATAAGCTGTTCTGTCAAATGCAAAATTGATTGCTTGACGGAATGATTTATTTAAAATAGCTGCCTTGGTATCAGATTTTTCTTTATCTGAAGTCTTACTTGTAAATTCATAAGCCGTACGATCTAAGTTAAAGGTGCCGTAATAGGTTGTAGCATCTTGTAAACCATATGTAATTTCTTTAGCATATTTCTTTTTGATACCTGAATAACTTGGTTTGGTTGGAAAAAGACTAGCTGCTGTATAAGTTCCTTCATCAAATCCTTTATAAAGTGAATCTGTGTCAGAACCATCATAATAAGTAAATTTGATACCATCAATTTTAACGTTCTTTTTATCCCAATAGTTTTGATTTTTTTCAAATTCCATTGATGATTTTGATGTTAAAGATTTTAAGATAAATGGACCGTTATAGAGAATAGTAGACGGGTCTTGCGTCCCAAATTTCTTACCTTGTGATTTTAAGAAATCAGCATTGACTGGGAATGTAACATCATAAGTTAATTTTGAATTCCAGTAAGTTTCTGGTTTGTTTAACGTGTATTGGACAGTATAATCATCCAAAGCTTTGATCCCAACAGTTGAAAAGTCTTTGCTTTTACCTTCAACGTAATCATTCAATCCCTTGATAGAATTTTGAACAACGTAAAGAGCATCACTTTTTTTATCTGCAGCATGTTTTAAACCAGTTACAAAGTCTTGTGCTTTAACTTCGGCATACTCTTCACCATCTGTAGTATACCATTTGACACCTTTACGGAGTGTATAAGTATAGGTTAAACCATCAGCAGACACCTTCCAGTCTTTAGCAAGAGATGGTACAAGATTACCATATTGGTCGTTCTCTAAAAGTCCATCTATACCTTGAGATGTAATATCTGATGTTGTAGAACGACTTGTCACCAAATAATCTAGAGAATCAGGGTCTGTCGAATAAACATAATTATAAATCTTATCAGACGATGACGATGATTTTGAACTTGAACTACATGCAGCTAAGACAGAAACTGATAAGAATGTCATACCAGCTGCGGCTAACCATTTCCCTTTTCTTTCCATAAAGATACCTCATAAATTAATATTTATAAATAGTTGAATTATTTATGTAATTATTATACCATAAATTTTCTGAATATTTCATCTTTTTTAAGTTAAATTTAAGGGCCCCTCTAAAAACTCACTAAATACTCCAAAAATGAGATAATAGACTAAAAAGGAATGAGGA
>JAUMZW010000028.1 GCA_030527925.1 Streptococcus sp. | reverse complement strand
TCGGTATTATGTAGCAGTTGCACAAAGATTTAATTTGTTGTTTCTGCTACATTTTCTTATCTTTTATGTACGAAAGGTAAGAATAGTCAATGACAAAACAAAAATCAACTTTGGAAAATGCGCTTGAAGAAGCGATTGAAGAAATTGAAACAGAAAAGAAAGAAATTGCAGCGCAAATCAAGCAACTCCATAAAGAATTAAAGGATCTTGATCGGAAGATTTCCGACTATCGTGTAGTATTAAATCACGCAAAAGGTCGAGAAGAACCGCCTTTACCTTCAAACCCCAAATTTAGAAATCTTCGCTTCAAAACTTCACCTCAACAGTTGATTGCTCAGGTACTAAAACAAGAGCCTTCAAAATGGTTAAGTGTGAAGGATATTACATATCTGGCAATGAAGTTAGATGGGCAAGAGATTGAAGAAGTCATACCGTATAAACAATCACAAACGATTGCTTGTACATTAAACTATTTAAAGTATAAATCGTTAGTGGAAAAATGCTTAATAGATAACTCACAACATTGGCGATTGAGAACACTTGAGCAAGAATAGTAAATAGCGGTAGAAATACCGCTATTTTTGTTTCCATTGCCAGTGAACCTCATTTCGACTGATTTGAATTCTATCAATCCATTCTCTTTTATAAAACTCATTCAGTTGTTTACGAACGGAATCAAGGTGTTTTTCGGACGGTGTATCAGGATTTTCTTCAATCTCAAAAATGCGCTGTGTGAGTTCGGCAATTGTAAAGGCTTTGTTGGGTGCTTCTCGCATCATTTGTACGATGTATTTACGAATTTTCCCTTTAAAGAGCTTATACTTAGAACGGTACACAAAGTTGTCCGTATTATAAAGAGCTACATCAATTTCCTGTTGAGTAAGCTCAATGGCACGTTTTAATGTGGCAATGTTCGCATCAAGTAACGCAAGATGATGCAATACCTGTTTACGTTCAAACTCAAATTCTTTGAGCTTCTTATCTAGGTTGTATGCCATATATCTACTGCCAAATCACTTCTTGATGAATAATCTTCCGCTGCCAATAACCGCACCATTCATTGTTATCGTTGGTGGTTTTCAAACATCGGCTTAATACATCAATAAACTGCGCTTTATTTGAGGTACGGCGATTGTCCTCACGGTACGCAATTTCATTAGCATAGTTAAGCAAGTATTCGTTGCTGATACGGTGAACTTGTCCGTAGTACATACGTTTGAAACGACTGAACAAACTTTCTGCCTGATTGTTTGTTACACCTAAGTCACTACGATATTCTTCTTTATGGTTTACAGTTCTCAAGTTATAGTAAGGCAACAAGACATCATAAGCCGTACTTTCATCGGTATTGATTTGCGTATTAGGTTTAATGAATTTATTGGCAAAACTTTTCACTACCGATTGCGATTCAGTATGTGCCACAAAAACGTGAGAGCGTTTTGCTCCACAATGCAGCGCATTACTGGCTTTTTCTTCTGGCGAATAATGCTCACGTGCAACCATGACACAACGTTTATCAGGATTCTGATTTTCCTTTAAACGATAGTCAATGCGGTCAGCTTTCTTGTTTGCTTTACGTGGTGCAGGATGAACATAAGTGCCGTCCATATCCACTACGCCTGAAAGGGGTTTCATATCACGACTTTCTAATAATGCCTTGCGGAATTTATGTGATAAAACAAATGCCGTGCGAGGATTAAGTTTTGCATTACGTGCTAATTGAAGGGAAGATAAGCCTTTGACGGCATTTACCCATTCCATTAAAGCATAGAGATAAACCTTAATCGGTTTCTTGCGATTAGCAAAAATGGTGCCAGAAGTGACACTAAAAGTGTGATTACAATGTTTGCAGCGCCATTGTTTACGTGTAGAAATATAATAAGGCTTGTGTTGTACCCCACATTTAGGGCAAGTGATGAACTCTTTTCCACCCCATCTTAATTCACAAAGCAAATTGTACGCCTCTTCTTCCGAGAGTTGTGCAATCTCGTAGGAAGAAAGCGTGCGAGCTTTGCTAGAAAGTAAGAAATGCTGAGTCATCGTCTTGTTTAAAATTTATGTTAATAGAGATTTTAAATATGCTCAAACGTGATAAAATGCGTTTAAACCGAAAACAAATATACGCTCATTTGCGTAATTTGTCAATTGTAAATTGAAAATGGAACGCTCAAATGTGCATATCAGAAAGATTAAGACAAGTTTGTGAAGCTAAAAATTGGAAAATTACAGATTTTGCAGATCGGGCAGGAATAGCTTATCGTACGATGCAAGGTTATATCGGTGGTGAACGTGAACCCAATGCAGAAGGAATGACAGGCATTGCTAAAGCAGGAGTAAATTTGAATTGGCTCGTGAGTGGCGAAGGTAAAATGTTTATTTCAGATGTTGCTCAAAATGATTTTCTTCCTGATGAAATTAGTTTGATAGGGAAATATCGCGTAATTACTGATTCTAGTAAACGAATTTTGCAAAGAGTAGCTCAAATTTTATATGATGAATCAGTAAGTTAATAAATAAGCGAGCTTATCCTAAACTCGCTTTTCAATAATTATTTTAACATTTTAGGAAATTTAATATTTTATCTTTTACATCTTCGATTTCGGATGGCCAGTCTCTCTCAATTATTTCAATAATAGACAAATATTCAAATCCAGTATTAATCAAAAGTTCATAATACACTTTAGGATTCTTTAAGTTTTCTGGGTAAACAAAATTAGAAGGAAGATTATATTTTTTCTCATTGCCCTTACATTTTCTTAGTAATTCTTTCTCTACGCTATCAAAAGGAATATGTAGTATTCTATTTTTTAGCTTAACTGTTTTCTTATCTCCATCAAGAATAGCTATAACATCCTTTTTATCTTTATTCAAAATACTAAACCTTGAACCTTGTAGAAAATCTTTTACCTCTTCTGCACCACCAATATAAAGTGTTCTGATTTTCTTTTCAGGGTATTCTCCTTTTAAGGAGTCTAATAAATATTGGATATATTTTTCTAGTACAATATCTTCAACAATAATGTATTTATCATACTCTTGAAACCCAAACATTTCTCCAGCAACAAATCCATATGATGTTTCAATAATTCTCATTTTTCCATTATCGTTTGATAAGTAATAAATGGGAGTTCGAAATTCATTATATAGCGTTTTCATAATTACAAGAGAATGAGAAGTAAAAATAATTTTCTTATGATATTTATTGCATAAATTATTTAGCTCTCTCACTAAATTAACTTGAGTTGAAGCATCCAATGAAATATCAATCTCGTCAATAATAACAATATCTTGCTCTTCAGATGAGAGCATCTTATATATATTTATTATGAAATATTCCCCTGAACTAAAATAGTCCTCTCGAATATACCCGCCATCTTTATTAGTCAAGAAATAATATTTTTTACCTTTAATTTCAACTTTTTTAAGCTCATTAAACTTACTACTATTGGGATAAATTTTATTTAAAAATTCGATAATATCTTCATCTTTACTATATTGATTTTTAAGATAAATCTCTCTGAGATCACGATCAATTTTTGATAAGGTTGGGTATGTAGTAAAACGGTTACCAAATGGTATTGGTAACTCGATGCATAATTTTGATTTGATTATATTTCTTGTATTTAAATACTGAATGTTATTATCATAATAATAATTTAAACATTCAAATTCAGTACCATTCTTATGAATAGATATGGAGATGGTAGTATCTTTATCTATGGATAAAGATTTATTTTCCTTAAATACATCAATATCTTGTGTTAGATACATTGATTTAATAATGCTTGTTTTACCTACTCCATTTTTCCCCACGATACAGATAATATTTCTATCTGTCATATCTAACTTAATTATTCCATTTTCTATATGTTGTAGTTTATTTATATTTATAAACATTTTCATAAATTAACCTTGAGAATTTCTTTTATTGTTGATAATCCATATTTTCTAGCTAATTTTTGTAGATAGTCAGGTTCTATATTTATTGCATAAGAAATATTTCCAGCTAATTTTCTTTTAGCTGATAGTTCATTGTCACTAAAATAATCTATAAATTTTAATCTATCTTTTGTGAAAAAATATATTCCCACCTCAATTTCATCTTTTATTTTTCTATCTACACTAATTTCTTGATTGTTAATTGTTAATCCAAGTATTTTTATTTTATTCTTTTTAGTAAAAATTTTTGTCTTAGAATTATTTAAATAAAACGGACTATACTCTTGTTGTAAGATAGACTTAATATTACTTGTTATATAATCTTTGTCTATGTCATCATTAGATGAAATAATAATATCATCTGAATATCTTGTGTAAATAAAGTTATTGTTATTACAAAAAGACTTTATATTTATATCATATTTTCTCATAATATAATTACTAATAAAAGGAGATGTAGGAAAACCAATAGGTAACTTATCATCGATAGTTACTAAGCTTAATATTTTATCTAAATAAAACATCAAGTTTTCTTGATCTAAATACGATAATTTTGAAATATCTTGATGAAGATTTTCTTTTATTAAAGAAGTTGATATGGATGGGAAAAAGTTTATTATATCTGTTTTATAAAAAAAATTGCTATTTACATGCGGTAATAAGCAATCCTTAACATTAATGCCTTTTCTATAGGCAAAGGCTACATCATTTTCTATTGGAAGACTTTTGAATATAAAATGAGATAAAAACGACAAAATTAATTTTAGCTCATCATTAGGAATATATATATCTTTTTGATCCTTACAGATCTTATAATAACTCTTTTCTATGGATATATTTTCAAAAATATCAAATGAAACTTTTTTATTAAAATAAGATTCAAAAAGAAATTTTAAATTAGGCTTTCTATCTTTCATTTTTTTCATTAAAAAGGACAATAAGTAACCACCTATTGCCCTTTTTAATCCAATTAAAATTATAATCTCTTTAGAACTAGCTTATCTTCTTATATAAGAACAGGATTCCTGTCTAAAAACAAGCTCGTTCAATAATACATTAAAAAAAACATACTTGTCAATAAATAGTAAATTTCATGCGTTAGATTATCGTACTATCTTTATACGCCCAAGCTAGTCATACATTTACTATGCTCCTAAAGCTTATAAGATAAAGCATAAAAAACTATTGAGCATCTATGGGAGAGAATTTTACATTAAGTAGTTCTTTTAATGTATTAAGCTCTCTATCTTTCTGTTCAAGCAACTTATTCAACAAAACCTCCTTCTCAGCTGCATGAGAAAGTGCTGATTTCAATCTTTCAACCTCAATCAATAACGAAACTTCGCCTACACCTTGATACACAGCACCTTGTGGCGATTCAATTTGAAAAAAGATATTCCTACCATCTGATTGCATTAACTCAATTACATCAATGTCAAATACTTGTGCAATTTGTTCGAGTTTGTCTAGGTAAATTTCACTTTCACCACGCTCAATTTTAGCATAGCCATTTAACGACATATTCAGCTTTTCTGCCATCTGTTCTTGCGACCAATCCTTTGCTTCTCGGAACTTCCGAATCTTCTCATTGACACTCATTTTGTACCTGTAAAATTTCTTGAATACCCACTGCTAGTGGTAGTTGATAGAGATTGCCAGTTGCTACAGCGAAACAACCAAATTATGTATTATAGCTAGGTTTAATGCGGGTTCTTACTGAAAATTTCCCTAAATTTCTTATGTTAATCATTATAGGTTTTTTATTATGAATAAGCTACTTCTATCTTTATCTACAGTATTCGTATCTATAAACGTTTTCGCTTTGTCACCTTTAGAGCAAGCTAAAGTAGATACCGTTGCAAAGGTCTATCAAACCAATGATTTAGAACGCTACTCAACAAAAGAGTTTGCAGATTTGCAAATAAAAGCAACAGATATTCATAACGAAAATGAGTATGAATACGGCGGAACATGCCTTTCCGAATTTTGGATCTATGGAATGGTGAGAAATCAAGTTGAAGTAAAACCTATCATAAAAATTATTAAGGAACAGGTAAATGTCACTCTAAAAAGTAAGAAGAAAACCATTGATTTAATCTATCAACTGGAATGTGAAAACAACCAATGCTTAGTATCGGATGTAATTACTGAACAAGGGCATAGTTACAAGAAAAGCTTGGCTTCTTGCATCAAGAAATATCAATAAGGAAATGTTATGAGAAAAATATTTAAGGTAGTAATGCTAACCTTATCATTAACTTCTTGTGCAGAAGTTACAGAGGGACTTCGAGATATTTCACAAGGTACATTTGTGAAGAAAAGAGTTGGCAATCCATTTAGAACGGAGCAAACCACTGATTCATCTTTATATAACAGTTTGGTTAATCTATCTCAAGGTAAAGCAGTAGGTTCATCTATAAAGATGGAAACATCTGATCTTATGTTCTTCAAGGCATTAAACCATAATACTTTAATTCAAGAAAATGAAGTAAATTATGACTACGACCAAGTCGAATTATTAAGTAGTGAATTAAAACGCCATAAAATCTTTGTTAAAGAGAGTAAAGCAGGTGAAAAATGTTCATCTCCTTTATCAAATAATCAAGGATACACATCATCAACTTACGAATTTATGATTAATGGTAAAAAACTATATATCCTTCAATATGGAAGTGTTTGTGGAAGTTGTTTATATAAACCCATTGTAATTACCAAGAATCAGCCTTGCAAAGTCCTCAATACTCTTTAAATTTTAGGTATAACACGAGAATGTTTAAAAATTTGCTTAAAGAATATCAAGAAGGATACGTATATCTCTTTTCTGATAGAAGTTTCTATAAGAAGCTTTGGATTATTCCTTTATTACTATTTTTCCCATTTATAAAGTATCCATTCGGCATAATATTTATTAAAGGATGGCAGGTTCAGATGGTTGAAGATATTATGCTAGATAAGCCGTTGCAATCATTACAAATAAAGAAAATAGTTCTGAAAGGGTTACAAATAACAGGAGTTACGATTATATATTGGATGGTTCCAACAGCTTTTTGTTATTTATTAGGACTAAAAGGTATTCTAGGATTGTTCTTAGATATACTAGAATTTATACAAGGCGGATTAACAGGCTATCTTACGGATTACATTGAGGATTATATTGCAACATTATTTATCTACTTTATATGGGGCATGATCTCAAATCCAATTCTTCAATGTGGAATCATTAGATATGCATTAACTGGAAAATGGTTAGAATTATTAAATATACCGAAAAACATCTTATTCCTAATGGCTAATTTACATAATTTCTTAAAGTTTTATGTTTTTTATCTAGTCACAGTATTGCTTTTAATAATCCTTGATTCGTTATTATTATTTATAGCGTTTCCTATTGAGATTTTGTTGCTACCATTTTTACTTGTTCTCTATTATGGTTCAGTTTCGCATGAGTTAGGGCATCTAGCAAAAAATGCATTTCTCAAGCAGGTTAATAGGAAAAAAGATTTAACTGCTGATAATCCAACAGATTATATTGAAAATAAACGTTCACATTAAGAGGATTAGTTATGATTGAAAAATCGTTATTTACATACTTTATTGAAGCATTTACTAAAAACTATGCAAACTTTAAAGGGCGTGCTAGACGAAAAGAGTATTGGGGATTTACTTTATTTTATGCGTTAATATTCGCTATTTTAGGTGCTTTTGCTTTTACAGGTATTGGAGTAATACTTTTTTTAGTAGTTTTTGTTGTTACCTTACCACCTTCAATATCCCTAACAGTCCGTAGATTACACGATATAAATTTATCGGGTTGGTTTACTTTATATATGTTAATTATGCTAATTCCTGTTATTGGTGAAGCGATTGCAATCATCATTTCAATCGTCATCGGAGTTGTGCAAGGTAGTGCCGAATCGAATAAATTTGGCGAAAATCCTGTAATATCGAATAAATAATTACGGACACTAGCGATAACAAATAATAGATGAAAGCAACTTCGTGAGGAATTGCTTTTTTTATTTGACGAAAAATTTTCAAAGGACTATATTTACACTAATTTGCAGGGAAAACTTACTACAAATTATATAATTAGCCAAGGAATACAACTTTATTCAATCACCAATTAATACACATTAACAGGTGTGTAGCGAATGTTTAGGTGGCAGCAAATTTCATCTTGTAAATTTCCTGTTTTAACAATCGCAATTTCACTCATTTTAAATGAGCCTTCCACAAGTTCCTTGTGGGTAATGGTATTCGAGGCATAAACGCTTTGAGCCGACTTGAAATTTTCAAGTGGGCGATTTTTTATGTCTGGCGTTTAGCAAATATCGAATGCCTTGTACTACACAAGGAAATTCGCAATGGCTCAACATTATTTACTTTCAAGCAAATCCAAAAACATCAATTTAAAAGATATTTTACGCCTTACAGAAGAAGATGCTTTTTACCTTTTAAAAACTCACCGTTGGGGAAACCCTGATAATGTTCGTGATGTATGCTGTCCGCATTGTGGTATTCGCCACGAAGCCTATTTCCTTGCGTCTCGTAAACGTTGGTGTTGTAAACATTGCAAACGCCATTTTTATATTACAACAAATACAGCCTTTGCCTTTCATAAAGTTGATTTAGTCGATATTCTTGCTGTCATTTTAATGATGGTAAATAGCTCAAAAGGCATTAGTGCGATTGATGTTAGTCGTCATCTTAATTTGAACTACAAAACGGCATTTGTACTTTGTGGGAAAGTTCGCGAAGCTTTATTTAAAACGCGCGATTTAAGTCCATTGTCAGGCGAAGTTCACGAAGATGGAATGTGGATCAACTTTACCTTGCGCCCAACTAATTTCCGTAAAAACAATTATAAACAACGTCAAAAAGCCGATGAGAAAGGTCGCAAATATCCCAAATTTAGAGCGACTAAACGTTGTCTATACGCCATTACACAACGAGCTGCAAATGATAGCAATATATGGGGAGCAAACCGTACCATTGTTGCAATGGATTACACCGAAAATGCGGATACTGTTTTTGCATTAAATCAACGCTTTGTCAAAGCAGGCAGTGATATTATGTGTGATGAAAACCCTGCTTATAAAAGTCTTGATTTTCATTACACCCGTTGGTCGGTGAATCATCAAGAGGCTTATAGTGCGAAAGGTGTAAATAATAACCTTGCGGAATCTTTTAATGCCAGAATGCGCGACTTAATGCGTGGTACACACCATAAAACCGATAATAAATATGCCTTACACTATGCCAATCAAGCTGCATTCTTTTCAGATAACCGCCGTAAATCAAATGGGGAACTCTTTGAAGATGTCCTCAAACGTTGCTTATGGGTATTGCCGCTCAAAGAATGGATCGGTTACTGGCAAGGAAATCATCGTGAAGGTGAGCTTCTCGGTATGAAAGCCTTTGCACCTAACGAAATTTCATCACACTACTTTAAGCGACTTGAAGAACAAGCTGCATACGATGAAATTCTGATGGCAGCATAGAACCGAATAGAAGCTAATAGACTAGATAGAAAGAAATAGCTTACCTGAATGAAGGTTGAGCAGAATAGCTACTCCTTGAGTTTAAAAAAATGGAAAATTGATGTAAAAAATTGCGAGGTTAAAGTTAGAATTTGAGGTAAAAGAAATGCCTTTCACGATTTTCATTCGGAAAGGCATTTAAATTTATGCGGTAAATTAGTCAATTTTCGGACTTTGTGCAACTGCTACATAATACCG
>JAUMZW010000027.1 GCA_030527925.1 Streptococcus sp. | reverse complement strand
CATCCCTTAAAAAACACTTTATAAAAATTGTACAGAAAAGTGTTGCCTTTTCAGTAGCTTTTAAAACCATCTATAACTGGCTCTATGCTGGTTTGATTGATTTGGATTTAAGCGTCCTTCGTCGTAAAGGAAGAACTCGACAATCCAAAGAAACACGTGGGACATTTAGGATTGGCAGACCTATTGCTAAACGTCCTAAAGAGGTTCGAAATCGTGAAACTTTTGGTCACTGGGAACTTGATACTGTAGTGTCTTCTAGAGGTAAAAGCAAGGGGTGTTTAGCGACTTTTCTAGAGCGAAAAACGCGTTTTTACTTAGCTTTCAAGATACCAGATAGAACATCCAAATCCATGTTTTCATCCATCGAACAACTTTGTAAGCTGTTTCCAAAAGAGAATCTTAAAACCTTCACTTCAGATAGGGGAAAAGAGTTCGCTTGCTATCCTCTGGTAGAAAATTTAGGAATTTCCTTTTTCTTTGCGGATGCCTATTCATCTTGGCAGAGAGGAAGCAATGAAAATGCAAATGGTTTACTAAGAGAATATTTCCCAAAGAAAACAGATTTAGCTGCCATCTCTGATGAAGCTTTGGACAAAGCCTTATATGATATCAATCACCGACCAAGAAAATGTTTAGCTTACAGAACTGCTTATGAAGCTCTAGTGGATGAGTTAGAGTAAGTGTTGCGCTTATTATTGCAATTTATCTAGTATAAAAGGATTTAATGCAGTTATTATCATATGGGCAATCTTTGGCACTATAAGACTACAGGATGCCCTGTGTCTACGGGAAATTAGTATATTCTTTACTCGTACATTTCATCCCTCTGTCTGAATGAAGAATGAGTTCATCTCGTACTGAACGTGTGCTTAGAGCATCTTTAAGCGTTTCAATAACGAGTTGTGTTTTCATTTTCTTTGCAAGCCTCCAAGCAATGATTTTTCGAGAATGGAGGTCTAAGATGATGGATAAATAACATCAACCATCAGAAAGTGTATAGATATAAGTGATATCTGTTCCCCATTTTTCATTGACTTTATCAGTTGAAAAATCACGTTTTAATAAATTGGGATATTCTTTTCCTTACTTCTTAGTAGACAAAATAGGTCGATATTTTTTTCGTACAATCGAGTGAATAGTTAATGTTTTTATCAGCTTTTGAACAGCAAAAAAATGAGTCAGAATTTAAAGGTGCACGAATGCCCGAATCAAAAGTTAAACAAAGTCAGTCGAAGAAAGTAAATATTACAAGTGACTATAAACAACACTTGGTAGATACCATTTCACAAAATAATAAGGCTATTTCAGCAGCCATTGATGATTTATAAGTCAGGTAGTCCTATGCGGGCTACCTTTTTACAGTTTAAGGAGTAGATCATGAAATTTTTTCAAAAGAAAATACAGAACCAAGACTGATTTAAACGACTGATCCATCGACTTTCAGAGATATCAGATATTGAATTAACCAAAGTAGAGCAACTTTTAGAGGTGGTTTTTTGTGATATAATGAAAGTAAATATGAGGGGGTCTTTATCTATGATTGGATACAATATCAAATCACTAGGTCGAACACATGATTTAAGACAGCCAGAATTTGCGAAAATTATTGGAATTTCCCGTAATAGTTTGAGTCGCTATAAAAATGGCACTAGCACGGTGTCAACCAAATTGATTGACTTAATTTGCCAAAAATTTAATGTTTCATACATTGATATTGTTGGGGAGGACAAGATGTTAACACCCGTTGAAGATTATCAATTGAGCTTAAAAGTAGAAGTCATTAAAGAACGTGGAGTAGCCATTTTATCACAGCTCTATCGCTATCAGGATAGTCAAGATATTGCTTTTGATGATGAATCGAATCCTTGGATTTTGATGAGTGATGAACTGTCTGAATTGATCAATACGAAAATTTACCTAGTTACTACCTTCGATGAGGTAGAGCGTTACAATGGTTATTTAGATGGTATTGAGCGAATATTAGACATGGTACATCATCGGGTGGTGGCTTAATGAGGTTAGAAGAATTTAGTGAGACTGAGTTTCAGAAAGTCTTACAGCGAACTATTCGAGCCCTAACTCGTGGAAAGATGATATCATATCAACCAAAAGCTATCTTGCTTGGTGGACAAAGCGGAGCAGGTAAGATAACGATTCACCGAATTAAACAAAAGGAATTTCAAGGTAATATCATTATCATTGATGGGGACAGTTACCGTTCTCAACATCCCAATTACCTAGCACTACAAGAAAAATATGGCAAGGATAGCGTGGACTTTACCCAGGGATTTGCAGGAAAAATGGTCGAACATCTTATTGAAAAACTTAGCACGCAAGGCTATCATTTGTTAATTGAAGGAACCCTGAGGACAACAGAAGTACCAAGAGAAACTGCACAGCTATTAAAAGCAAGGGGTTACCAAGTCTCGTTAGCTTTGATAGCTACCAAGCCTGAATTGTCTTATTTTAGCACTTTGATTCGTTACGAGGAACTTTATGCCATTGACCTGACCTAGGTCATAGCAACCCCTAAAGAAAATCATGATGGGATTGTAGAGAACTTGGTTGATAACCTAAGAGAGTTAGAAGGCGAGCAACTCTTTGACTATATCCAAATTTACCAAAGGGATAGTACTTGTATCTACGATTCTGAAACTGATGAAGAGTCCGTAGCAGAATTTCTTCAAAACTGTCTTTTCGGGGAATGGAGTAAGGTTGAGAAGGAGATAATGAAGGTTAGGAAAGAGCAGTTGAGGGAATTAGTTTCAGGAAATGGAGAAAAGAAATGAAATTAACAAAAGTAATTATTAATAATTTTAGATCATTCGGTGATAGTCAAGTTATTGGATTTAACGATCAAACTGTACTGATTGGAAATAATAGCTCGGGAAAAACAACTGTATTACAAGCATTGAGTAAGCTATTTTCGGATAAACAAAATGATAGAATGATTCGGAAAAGCGATTTTCATTTACCAAAGGGATCAAGACCTGGCGAAAATAGTAGGACCCTTTTTATAGAAACTATTTTTGAGTTTGACGAACTGGATGGAATTGCTTACAGTCCAGCCATTCCATCATTTTTTGAACACTTTACAGTTTCTCAAGATGGTGCAAAACCTTTTCTACGAATCAGATTAGAATCTTCTTGGGAAGATGATGGAACAGTTGAAGGAAGTATTGATACTCAAATCTATTATATTTCATCTGCCGAAGATAAGATTAAAGATGAAGATAAGCACCGTGCTCCTAGAAAGGATTTGGATAAAATTAGGGTACTTTATGTACCCGCTTCAAGAACGCCTGAGAAGGAGTTAGGAAATACTTCAGGTAGTATGTTAAGTAGGCTAGTAAATAGTATAAATTGGACTGATGATGAGATAAAAGAAATTACAAACAAAATTGATGAGTTGAATAATACCTTTTTATCTGAAAGCGGAGCATTAAGCCAAATCAACCAAGAAATCCAGAAATCGTGGAAACTATATCATGAAGACAACCGTTTTTCTCAAGCAGAGTTGACTATTAATTCTTCTGAGATGGTGGCAGCCCTTAGACAGATTGCCTTAAAATTTTCACCAACAACCACTGAAGAAGCATTTACAATTGCAGATTTAGGAGATGGACTGAGATCTATTTTTTATTTTTCACTGGTTGATTCGATACTTGATATTGAGTTAGAAATTACTAAAGACCGTGAAGAAAATCCTGATAATCCAAGATTTAAGTTGATTCCACCAGTACTAACTATCTTAGCAATAGAGGAACCAGAAAATCATATTGCTCCACATCACATTGGAAAATTGGTAAAAAGATTTAAACAATTAAGCAATAATGACAACTCTCAAGTAATTTTAACATCACATTCTCCAGCTATTGTAAAAAGAATTGACCCAGAAGACTTGAGGTATTTAAGAATTGAAAACAATGACAGAGTTCTTCAAACCATTGTTTCTGATATACAGCTACCTCAAGCTATAGATGAATCTTACAAATATATTAAAGGAGCAATTCAAGCTTATCCTGAACTATATTTTGCGAAGTTAGTAGTTCTAGGTGAAGGCGACAGTGAGGAATTGCTATTACCAACGTTTTTTGATTTACTTGGGAAAGAGATAGATAGTTCTCAGATTTCAGTTGTCCCTTTAGGGGGCAGACATGTCAACCATTTTTGGGAATTATTAAATTCTCTCAGAATTCCTCATATTACCTTGTTGGATTTTGATAATGAGAGATACGGAGGCGGTTGGGGAAGAATAAAATATATTTCTAAATATTTGTATAACTTGAACACAGAGTTCCGAGAGTGGTTCAATACTCACGGACTTGATTTCAGAGAGATTGGAGAAAGAGAGTTTGAATCAATAGATGCACCACGCCTGAATAATTGGTTTAATAAACTTGAAGAATTTAGTGTCTACTTCTCTTCACCGATTGATATTGACTTCTTAATGTTACAACATTATAAGGAACATTATCTGGGTATGTTATCTCCGAAAGAAGGACCAGTCGTTTCATATGATGATTCAGGTGGGAATAGTAAAAAAGTAAAATTAACTGATTTAGATTGTAGTGATAAATTGCAGTTAGAAGGTCTCGAAAAACGTATAGAGGAAGCAAAGATAGCTACTTTAAAGGATAAGAGTGGACCGGGGAATAGTTTTCCTAGAGAAGTGAAAAAATTAATGATATGGTATCAATATTTCTTTTTAGGTAGAGGGAAGCCAACTACTCATATGCAATTTTTATCATCTATTAGTGATGATGAATTAAGAAGGAATCTACCCCCTGTATTTAAAAAAATGGTTAAAGGTGCTGAAGAATTACTTGGAGATATTGAACATGGTAAAGAATGAGGAGTGGTTTCCTAAAGGAGATATCATTTTAGAAGAGACTGCATTAGGAGCTGTCAAAGATGTGACTAACTGTTTAGTCATTGCTGGACCAGGTGCGGGGAAAACTGAATTACTAGCTCAAAAGTTAGACTACCTATTCTCTACAAATAAATGCGTTTCTCCGAAAAAAATTCTAGCATTAAGTTTCAAAACAGATGCTGCATCAAATTTGAGAGAAAGAGTTAAGAAACGTTATGGTGATGAATATGCTTCTCGTTTTACCTCATTAACCTATTCGGCTTTTGAAAAGAGAATTTTAGACCAATTTAGAGATGTTCTACCTGAGGATATACGACCATCAAGAGATTATTTGATTGAAGATTGGGATACTATAGAAGAACTACTCTCTATAAATGGAATTAATGTTAATGGACGGAGAATGTCAGATATAAGAAATTTTGTCGAAAATATTATACTTAATGACGGGAATACTTACAAATTAAAAAAGGATTTACTAAAAGGAACACAAGATAATAAGCCGGTCCTCTTATATAGGCAAATAACAAAGTTGAGTACTCAAATAATAGCTACTAACGAATACATCCGTAAAGCACTTCGAATGGCATACGATTTTGTATTTCTAGATGAATTTCAGGATACTACATATGAACAGTACAATTTATTAAAAACATGTTTTTTACGCTCGTCTTGTAAATTAACAGCAGTTGGAGATAATAAACAAGCCATTATGAGATGGGCAGGAGCAAAGCCTGACATTTTTCCAGACTATATTCGAGAGTTTAATTCAAATAAATATCAATTATTGATGAATCACCGCTCTGTACCTAAACTTGTAGAATTTCAAAAAATGGTTCATCAGATATTAAATAGTAATCTCAGTTCTATTCAGACAAATAATTGTACAAAATTTGAAGAGGGTGAAATAACATTATTTGAATTTGAAAATGAAAGTTTAGAAGCTGACGTAATTGCAAAAAATATAGTATCAAAAATTCAAGGAGGTATACGACCATCAGAAATTTGTATCCTAGCAAAACAGAGGGTTGATGATTATAGTTCAAAATTGATAACTACATTAAGAAATAAAGGGATTAAAGCAAGAATTGAAAATGAATATCAAGAGCTTTTAAAAGACCCTACTTGCAACCTGTTATTAGATTTAATATCATGCAGTCAAGGAAAACGAGATCCTTTAATTTGGGAAAATATTAGTAATTTTTATGGCAATATCAATGGAATAGATGAGTTTACTGATGAATTAATTTTAGCAAAATCCTATAAGGAGATTGACAATATAGTTAGTGATATTACTTACCTAATTTCAAATGTTATTCCCAATGAAGAAAGTATGCTAAACTTAATTGATTGTATTATTGAAAAAATAGATGAGAAAAGAATTATTTCCAACTTTTCAACATACAATGGAAAAAGTGACCTAGATATCATTGTCAAGAACTTTTCAAAGTTATTATACAAAGAATATTCTCAAACACAAGGTGAATGGCTAGATATAGTATCTAGTTTCAAGGGTGTAAACTCAATTCCTATTATGACTATCCATAAGAGTAAAGGATTAGAATATGAGGCAGTTTATTTTCTAGGCTTGGAGGATTCTGCGTTCTGGAATTTTAATAATCAACCTGAAGAAGATAAAAGTGCGTTCTTCGTTGCACTTTCACGAGCAAAAAGTCACCTAATCTTCACATACTGTAATTTGAGAAATAATATGGTACAAAACAAAAGAAATATTAATCAGATATATTCATTGCTGATTCAATCCAATTTAGTTAATGTCATTAATTAATAATAATTAAGGCATAGAAATTAGTTTTTTAGATAAACTAATTTCTATGCCTTATTTTATCTTTTTAACTAGTAAAAAAGATTGATTATAGTGGGTTATCAAGATATGTTTTTTGAAAACTTTTCAATAACCTAACTAAGTTTAATTCAGTTAGATTTACTTGATTTTCTTGGATATTGTAATCAGAATTTTTTTGTCTATCTTTTTTATTGTAATAGTCGAAATCTTTTTCCGAAACCTCAAGCTGACTCATTATTTCTTCAGATGAGAATTTACTCTTTATTAGGTCATGAGCCTTTTTCAATTCTATTTCAGTATTATAAATTACTATACTGTCTTTAAATCTAGTTAAGGGATATTTTTCGAGATTGGGTATTGAAGAAAATAGTTTCAGCAATTGGTACTTTAAAGTATTTTCGTATAGACAATGATAATAAATAGTCTCGTGAGAGTCCATTTTAAAACTTTCTAAATCAGGGGAGGGAACTAGACAATTACCTTGATCCAAATATATGGACATGCATTCGTCAATTGTAAGATGTCGGTAGCGAAGCTGTACTAGCTGCCAATCAATATTAGTTTGGTATTGATTTAAACTATAAGGCATAGTTTTGAAACGACTTGCATAATCGTCTGTAAGTTTAATATAAAAATCGGGATTAGGAATATAAATAAAAACTCTTCCGTCTTCATTTTCAATGAAGAACCAATTTTTATAGTCTTTTAAAACATGAAAATACTGCTCTTTGATATTTAAGTCGGTATGATTAAACTTTTGAAACAACTTATTTATTAACTCAAAAGGAGAAGAGGAGTTTTTAGGAGTATTTATAGAGCCATTTCTAGCATATATTAATCCTTATTAGTTGTGATACCTTTTCCAAAGCATCTCTATTATCCTAATACCATTCCTAAGAAAATCAAGTGTTGATTTTCTACTGTTTTTTTGGAGGGGAGCCACCAGATTATCTTATCGTTGTCTGTTAAAACTTGAAAATTTTGGTCGTATGGTGATTTGATTTTTGTATATTTTGTACATAATGTCTGAGCTCTCAAAGATAGAACAAGGAAAGAGTGAGGTTCTTAGAATACATGCTAATAATATTGAAATGATAGGTGTATATGGTTGAGATAAGAAATTAAGTTAATTAGAGAGTAATTTAAGATCATGATATAAGAATAAAAGCAGATAAATAAAATGATAAATGAACAAAAATTGAAGTTTTTTTTAAAATTGACAAGATATTACTCAAAAAAACATAAAAAATTTTTTTATCTTTTGTTTTTTCTGACATAATATATTATATATATAATAAAATTAATCAAATTTTAATAAAGGAGACTTTTTAATGATTTCAAACAATATGCAATTAGAGAGAGTCAATTTGCTTAATGAAGTATTACAAAATCATAAAAGGAAATATCATTTTCATAAACTTATTACTGTATGTCATTTTAATATTGAAGTTTTGAATGGTTTGATCGAAATTACTTTAAAGATGACTGGATTGATTTTTTGCACATTATATTATAATGATGGTACAGCAGCTAGACTATATTTGGGATGTATTACAAATTCTGAATTGAAAAATTATACCACTTCTTTACTCAATAGTATTGAAGATTATGGTATTAAAAATATAGTTAGCTTATTTTTAAGATTAAAGAATGAGGAACGTTTAGAATTTCTAAAAGGTAATATCAATTAAAAATTTTAAAATTTATCGAGGTCTTTAAATCAGCTATAGCTTGTTATCGTATGTCGTTTAAAGTAATTTTTGCCTTAGAAATTGTCAAACGGAAGTTCTCTTGAGCCCTCGGCAGAGCACAACAAGGAATGGCTTGCCACTCCTTGAATTATGTTTCAAACCTGACATGCTGTTTTTGACAGTCATAGTACCTATAGCTGATATTTTTGGCAGAGTTTTTTCAGAATGATAACTGTAAAGGAGGATAAAAATGAAACCATATAGCATATCGTTACATAATGGTACTAAATTTAGTCGACAGCATAATATTAGGGGGAGTGGTTTAGCGAGTAAAGAAGAGCATATTGATGAAAATGGATATCACAAATCTTTTATTGATATACCAATTAAGCAAAGTTATAACGATACTTTTGGGATAGCTGTTCAAGACTATAATGCAAAACAAACCCGTTCAGATAGATTGATAATCGATTATTTACAAAAAGTAAGAGAAGAACATCGTCGAAGTCCATCTAAAAAACCTCATTCCGCTTATGAATTAATTGTAACTATTGGTAATAGAGATCATCATCCGTCGATTAAAAAGAGTGAATCTACTTTAGAAAAATGGCTTAAAAAGTTTCAAGAATCAAACCCTAATGTTGTTGTTTTTGGTGCTTATTTCCATGCGGATGAACCAGAATCAGCTCCACACATGCATGTGGATTATTATTTTGTCAAACGACAAAATAAAAGAGGGCTTAGTCTTCAAGTTTCTCAAAATGGAGCTTTAAATGAAGAAGGTTATTTTCCAATTAAAGAGGATGGTAAAATGGTCACACCACAGACTCAATTTATTAATTTTAGTCGAGAACAACTTAGAGAAACTGCAAGAGAGAATGGTCTGTATGTGGAGTCACAAACAAAAAATGCAGAAATACGTAATCATATCGAAACTAGTCAATTTAAAAAATTAACTAAATTAAAGCAGCTAGATGAAGAAATTAGCAAAAAGAAAAAGGAATTTAATCAAATTGATGACTCGATTTACAATGTTAAATCAGAGATACATAACTTAGAAACAAAGAAGCAACAACTTAAAAATGAAAATAAACATTTAGAAGAGATTCATGAAGAATTAGATATTAATCTTCATGAATTTAAAAGATTACAAAATGATAATGAGCAATTAAAAAGTGCCATTATAGAACGTGATGAAGAAATTAGTTTTTTAAAACGTGCTCTTAACACTCTCCAGAGAGCTTTTGATTTTGTAAAAGATTTTATGGATGGCTTTAGTATTAGTGACGGTACTAAAAAAATATCTCTTTGGCAAAAATTCAAAAATAAGTTTATTAAAAATCAAGGAGAGAAAGAGTATCAGGAATTTAAAAAAGTTAGGTATACAGTTACTCTAAACGAAAAGTTGTGGGAACATGAAGTTGATTATTTAGATGGTACTCGAGATGATAAGCCATCACATTTTGACTTTTTTGAAAGATAGTAGGAATGAGTATATTTTGGTTTAAAGTATATACTTACCTTGATTAGAGATAATAAATTGAAAAGGCAACACTTTTCTGTACAATTTTTATAAAGTGTTTTTTAAGGGATG
>JAUMZW010000026.1 GCA_030527925.1 Streptococcus sp. | reverse complement strand
CTTTTTAGTCTATTATCTCATTTTTGGAGTATCTAGTGAGTTTTTAGAGGTGCCCATCAATAAGTCTTAAAAAGAAGACAATAACTATTTTGAAGCTACTGTCTTCTTTCATTTTTTCTTAAAGCCTTGATAGACTTGACGAATGGTAGAAAAGAGCCATTATTTACAGTACCAAAAATCTAATACGAAAAGCAAATTATGTTATTGAATTAGATTCAAATTTTTTAATTACGAACGCCAAATTTGTGTATCTATTAATCCACAGAATGCATCTACAGGTGAAATACCAGTAAACTCTGATTCTCCTGAAAGCTTTTGACAAACATATTTTAATGTACTGTCCATACCATCATATGCATTAATATATGTTCCAACTTGTGGCATATCTGCTAGTGCAAAGGCATGTTGTATTGAAATTGCAATTGTTGGAATTTCATGAACATAAAATGGTTGATCAGGAGTACCTTTTGAAGGAGGCCATACGATTCTTTGAGTTGTACTTCCTGCATTTACATTTACAACATTAATGATTAAATCATAATGATCAGTTAAGTTTGAAATCGGCTGCTTTTGAGCATAAACATTTGCAATTGCAGCAGCGCGTTCTGACTCAGGTAATTTAAGAATTCTTTCTTCTGTAGATTCCCAGATTTTTACCTTATGACCTCTATTTTCTAAATCTCTCTTTAAGATGTCTGTCGCTTTATTTACTCCACCACTAATCAAAGCTCCAAAACCACCTTTTACACCTTCAACATTTACCAGTAAAATCCTCTTGTAACGTTCAGGTAAAATAGGTAGTAAATCTACTTGCTTATGTTTAACTAAAGTTATTGATTTATCTGAAACAGTATCAGCAATTGTTTTAGAATAATCTGTATTAATTTTAGATAGCGCTTCTTCTTTGGAAAGCATTATTTTTTCTCGATTATCATCAAAGTGATGTAAACCTAATTTTGCTTTTAATCCAAGTATTCTTCTTAGAGCATCATTAAATCGTTCTTCAGAAAGTAAACCACTCTTAATACCATCTTTCATCCATTGAATATCTTCTTCTGGATCATTAAAGAATAAGAATAAATCACATCCTGCTTCAATAGCCGTAGGTAATAAGTCCCTACGTGCCATCGCAGAGGTCATTCCAATCATATGAGATGCATCTGTCACAATAAGTCCATTGTAGCCCAATTCACCTCTCAAAAGTTCATCCAATAGAGTTTTATTCAATGACGCAGGAAGCATGTCATCCAATTGTCGTTCCGGATGCAAAGTTTTTTCAACATTAGGAAGATGAATATGACCTGCCATAATTCCTGGTAATCCATCTTGGATCAATTCACCGTAAATTCTTCCAAATGTATCTAACCATTCCTCTTTAGTCATAGGATTTGATGCAAAAGATAAATGGTGGTCCCTCTCATCTATACCATCTCCTGGAAAATGTTTTGCAAAAGGTAATATTCCATATTCCATAATACCTTTCATATACGCTTTGGAAAATGAAATAACTTGCTCTACATTTGCACCCCAGTTCCTATTTGAGATTATTGGGTTACGCCAATTTCTCGTTAAATCAACAATTGGAGCAAATGAAACATTACATCCTACAGCTGATGCTTCGATACCAGCAACTTTACCCATTTCATAAGCTAAATTAACATCGTTTGTTGCAGCAACTTTTATTTCATCACCAATTTTTGTTCCATCGGTGACAGCACCATCTCCACCAGCTTCTGTATTAGCTGCAATTAGTAATGGTATTTTAGATTTTGTTTGCAGAATATAATTTTGTTCCCAAACTTCAGATGCAGTTCCTTTATTATACCTTACTGCACCAATATGATAGTCATTTAAGATTTTTGTAAGATATTCTTCAGTTCTACTAGAACCCATGTTAACAAATAATTGACCAATCTTTTCATCAAACGTCATTGAATGTATTGTTTTTTCAACCCATTCAATATCATTCTCAGGTAAATTAAATGGCTTTTTTGTTAGATCTACTAAATTTGTCATTATATCACCTATAAATTTCCTCTAGCTTAAATTTTTCCAAAATTGTTCTACCAAAATATTTTGTCTCTTTTTAAAATATTCACCATTTAATATAAATTTTAATTCTATATTTAGCAAATTATCCCATGATTTTTCTTCATCATTTACTAAAATCGGATAGAACAGAACATCATTAGAGTTGGCAGCATCTAAGTCACCTGGAGAATCTCCTATCATTACAATAGTTCCTATGTCGGTATTACTAGATTTTACTGATTTAATTATATCTTCCTTTTTGCCCTTATTTTGGCAGAAAAATTCATCGACAAAAGAAGCTAAACCTTCATTTTGCCACTCATCAATCACAGCAGCCTTATTTGCTGAGCTAACTACGTAAACTCTACCAAGTTTAGAAAGTTCCCGTAACACTTTTTGAACACCAACAAAAGCTTTTAAATCACCTTTATATTCACTAATTTGTTTGTTTACTAACTCAGACCACCTAAGTGTATTCTCTAAAATATCAGAAGGATTTTCTGCTATTATTTTTATTAATGCCTCATTAGATAAAGAGGGTGTCGTATCTAGCCATTGCTTTAGTCCAGAAACATTTGGATAATCAACCTCATCTAAAGCTTTATACAAACCTACAAAACGATTAATTCCCCTGGTTTTTGTATATAAATTTACCCTATTCCAATCTTCTAAAAATTTTTTCTTTTCATCAATGTTAAATACTTCAGCAGCTAATGGACCGAAAAATAATTCGTGCTTATAAGACATTGTATCCATTACGCATCCATCTGAGTCTATACAAAAAATTACATTTTCTTGATTTTTTCCCATAATAGTCCACCTTAATCTCGAAACACTGTTTAATCATTATTTTCATTAATCGGATAATGGTTTAAATCTACATAATCCATGTCAGAAAGTGGAACATTCTTTGCAATTGCTTCAACACGTTCTACGTCATTTGCAGCTTTCATTGTATGAATTTTTTCTTGAATTTGTTCCATTGTTTTACGATCTAAAGAGTAGAACTTCATCAAAAATAATGATAATGTAATAGCAATAATTGGTATAATTGTGAACAATAAAATTGTCACAAATCTTAATTGAGGTGTTAATGAAGTATCTGCCGTTGGATAAACTTTTGTTAAACCAATTAAAGCTAAGACAAAACCGACTACCATAGGTGCAAATGAAGACGCAATAGAATCTGTAAATGAAAAGATTGTTCCAATCATACCTGATAAATAACGGCCAGACATTGATGTTTCATAATCTGTAATATCTGCTCCCATTGTTAAAACTAATGATGCTGGAGCTGATGAGAAATAACGGCCAATAGCATATAAAATGACAAATAGTATTGTAAAAATACCCCACTCTTTAAAATTAACTGTTCCAGGGTGAGCTCCAGTAAAGAGAAGTACAGTTAGACCAATCATTGCTACTAAACCAATTTGAATTGATAAAATGTATGCAAATTTCAACCCTTTTTTCCTTGCAATACTTGATGCTAAAATATTGATTAAAACTCCTGGGACTATCATAAATAATGATAAGGATCCTGATAATGCATAATCACCAAATAAGACACCAAAAAGCATTACGTTTACTACTGAGTCTGAAAAGATTTGGGTTGTAAATTTAATCAAAGCTGCTGAAAGTGATAACGCCTTTAAAGGTGTATTCCCTTTAATAACTTGCCAATAATCTTTTAAAGAAGTCTTTTTAGTTTTTTCCTCACCCAATCCAAAATATTTACTATTATCTTTTTGCCAAATTCCAATAATAGCTACTACAGCTAAAATCGCTGATAAAATAATAATCCATGTTGTAAAATAAGCAAAGAACTTCTCATTAAAGCCACCAAATTTAGGAACTAGTACACTCGCAATAATCACTTGACCACCAGAAAACAATAGTGTTGTAAAAATTCCATCAAAAATATTAAAAATTGGTCTTTGTTGTGGATCATTAGTTAGAGCTGCTTGACCAGCTTTTGTTACTGTTTGCCGAAAGGAATAACCAATTTTATGGATAATAAGAGCTACTAAAAATAAAACCATTTTTAATCCACCGCCAAAGTGCTGGATATTAAATAGAAAAATAAAGGAGAATGCTGTAACTACATTACCTAAAACAATGATTGGTCTGTATTTACCAAATTTTGTATTTGTCTTATCAATAACAACACCGATAGCTGGGTCAATTAAACCATCAAAAATTCTTATATATCCCATTAATTGACTAACAAATATAACAGCCAATCCCAACACCCCTGTTGAAAAATAAGTAACAAAAGAAAATGCAAAGAAGTATAAATTTGTTGATGTATTATTTAAAGTGAACATTATGATCTGCCAAAGTTTTGCTCTATTATAGCTAACTTGGCTAGTTTTAGATAGTGAATTTCCCATTAAAAACCTCCAAAAAACTCAATTACTTAGGTTGTCAATCTCAGTTTAAATAACAGATCAACAATTACCATTTATAATTATAATTTGGAATATTATTCCAACGTTGATTGAATAATTTAACAACTTGTTTTGGTTCACGTTTCCTATCAAATAAACCTTTATGATTTCCTTTAACGCGATATAAACTAGCATTTGTTTCAAAATCAGAAAAATTCCAAACTTGCTCTCCGATTAGATTCTTCGTATTATCAAATACATCATGATACATCTTATAGAACTCACACTGAAATTCCTCTGTATAAGGTTGATTCCAATTTGAATGAAGTCCTGGTAAAGTATCTACACCATACTCAGTAACTAAAATTGGTTTCTCAGGATACAATGATTCCCATTGATTCAATTCATTCTCTAAATGCACTTTAGCTAGTTCCAAATCATTATAATCTATATACCACCCATAATATCTATTAAGACAAATAACATCAAATATATCCATAACAATATCTTTATCTGGTGTAGCTGTTAAAATATTAACAAGTGTTACCGGTCTATGTTGCGTATCTAAATCTTTATATAAGTTATATAATGGTTCAAAGTATTCCCTAGCACCTTTTTCATGATTTGCTGGCTCATTTGCGACTACCCACATAACCACACAAGCATGATTTTTATCTCTCTTAACAAGTTCTCTAATTACAGCTTCATGGTTTTCTTTTGTCTTCATTTTATTCCAAGTATTACCTGGAGTATTAAAATCATTACCTAAAGCTGAAGCAAAACCATCATACAAACCAACAGCTGGAACTTCATCAATAACTACAATTCCAAGTTGGTCAGCTAGACGCATCATTTCTTCAGAATATGGATAATGAGATGTTCTGAATGAATTAGCACCAATTTTTTTCAAAAGATGTAAATCCATTAAATTAGCAGCTTCATTAATGCCACGTCCATTGATGTAAGTATCTTCATGTTTACCAAATCCTTTAAAATAAAATGGTTTATGATTAATGTAAAATTTCCCATTTTCAACTTTAATATCTCTAATACCAAATGGTTCCTCATAAATATCAACTCGTTTTTTATTTACAAAAAGTTCCACTCTAGCAGTGTAAAGATATGCATCTAAAACTTCCCATAACTTTACATTCGATAGATGAATAGAACCACTTTTTAATTCTCCAACAAGTTTCTTATCTTGGTCTAAAATCGTAACTTTGATGTCATCGACTTCACGAGACGTTTTTACTTTAACAGCTATATTAGCTGATTTTAAATCTTCTGAAAGAATTGGTGTAATCGTAATATCCTCAATGTGAGTTTTTGGTAAAACAACTAGTTTAACAGGTCTATGAATTCCAGCATAATTAAAGAAATCAAAATTTTCTTTTACTTTTTTAATTACTGAACCATCTTCTAATCTTACTTCTGAATAATTCCCGACTGGTAATGTTGAATAATTTAATTCATTATTGACACAGATACTAATTTTAATAGTTTCTTGTCCATTGTATAATTCCTCAGGAATTTTCAATGAAAATGGTGTAAACCCACCCTCATGACCACCAATGTAATGACCATTGATATAAACTTTAGCTCTATGTGTAACTGAACCAAATCTCAAATGAAATTCTTGCTCAGTTGAGATTTGTGGCAGAAACATCTCTCTTTCATACCAAAAATCCCCAACATAACCACGAGATTTTGTATCAACAATAACATCATTGAAGGAAGAAGGTACAACCATTACTAAATCTTCAGTTAAATCAAATTTTGGGTCATGCTTTCCTAATTTAAATTTCCAGACCCCATCTATAGAAAAGATATTTCTTGTGCTTGTTAAACTTGGATATAACATTTTACTCTCCTTAATTACTAATATTTTCTTCTCACGACACCATCTAATATATTATTTTTATTCTTTTTAACTAAAAGAATAAAAACGGAATAAAGACAAAAATTGTACAGATTCAACTTGTTTTATTTTACTTTACTCTAAACTAGATAACCTATTATACTCCTGAATAAGCTGCAAAACCACCATCAATTGGTAGCACAACACCATTCACAAAACTTGCAAGATCATTGTCTGCTAAGAATAAAACACCCCCGACTAGCTCGCTAGCTTCCCCAAATCGTTCCATTGGAGTATTATTTAAAATTTTGTGAGCACGACTTGTAGGATTTCCTTCTGTATCAAATAATAAACCTCTATTTTGCTCTGTAACCAAAAATCCTGGAGCAATTGCATTACATCTAATACCAACCTTAGAGAAATATACCGCTAACCATTGTGTAAAATTACTAATTGCTGCTTTGGCACCAGAGTAAGCTGGAATTTTTGTCAAAGGTGTGAAAGCATTCATGCTAGAAATATTAATGATATTTGCATCTTTTTTACCAATCATATCTTTAACAAAAACTTGAGTTGGTAATAATGTTCCTAGATAATTTAAATTGAAAACAAACTCAATACCAGACTCATCCAATTCAAAGAAAGACTTAATATCAGATGATAGGTCTGATGTATGAAACTCATTATCAGTTGTTGCCCTAGGATTATTTCCACCAGCTCCATTCAATAAAATATCAACTGTACCTAAATCAGAGGCTACTGAATCTCTAACTTCTTCTAACAAATCCTTATCTAGAACATCTGCCTTATAAGCTTTAGCCACACCACCATTTTCATTAATCTTATTAGCAAATTTTTGTGCAGACTCTTGATTCAAATCAAGTAAAGCAACTTTTGCACCGTGTTTTGCAAAAGCAATAGCTAACTCCCCACAAATGACACCACCAGCTCCTGTAATAACAACAACCTTATCTTTAAAATCAAATGCTTTCATTTTTCTTCCTCATTCTTTCTTATTACATTCCTTAGAAACAGCTTCATATAATCCGTATAAGTATGTTGCTCCAAGTGCTCGGTCATACAATCCATATCCGGGACGACCAACTTCACCCCAAATCATACGACCATGGTCAGGTCGAATAGGTCCTTCCCACTTATAATCAAAAAGTGCCTTAACAACTTCATACATATCAATTGAGCCATATTCACTTGGATGTGCAGACTCTTCAAATGATTTACCTTGTCCTGTCAAACGAACATTTCTTGCATGCATAAAGTTTACCCGTTTTCTCTCAAGCATCGCTCTTAACATAGCAACTGCATCATTTTCTGGAGATGATGCATATGAACCAACACAAGCAGTTACACCATTAAATGGGCTATCATATAAATCTAAGAAACGATGCAAGTTTTCCTCGGTTGTAATAATACGTGGTAAACCAAAAATACTATACGGTGGGTCATCAGGATGAATTGCCATCTTGACTTTAACTTCCTCGGCTACCGGAATAATACGGTTGATGAAGTAAGAAAGATTTTCCCAAAGTTTTTCTTCATCAATATGAGAGTATTCATCCATAATAGCTTTCATCTCGTCTTTTGTATAACTAGAGTCCCAACCTGGTAAAGAAAGTTCTCCATTAACAGGGTCCATCTTTTTAGCAGTCTCTTCATCAAACATCAAACAATTCGAGCCATCTGGTAATTGATAGCTAAGATTAGTTCTCGTCCAGTCAAATACAGGCATGAAGTTATAACAAATTATCTCAATACCCTCTGAAGCTAAATTCCTAATTGTCTGAATATAATTATCAATTAGAGTATCTCTATTTGCTTTACCTAACTTAATATCCTCATGTACTGGAACACTTTCAATAACTGAAAGTTCTAAACCATGGTTTTCAATCGTCTCTTTCAAAGTCTTGATTCTATCTCTTGACCAAACTTCCCCAACTGGTACATCATAAATGGCAGTAACAATCCCTCTCATACCAGGAATTTGTCGAATATTTTCCAACGTCACTGGATCGTCTTCACCATACCATCTAAACGTCATTTTCATCGTCTAAAATCTCCTCTATTTTTTAAAAAATTCTTTAGCATTTCGATATGCAATTCCTTCTAGCCAATTTTTATTTAAGTCAATATCATCGGGTGCACGACCTGTATCAACCCAATTTGCCAAATAGGCCGCTAAAATTCTACGGAAATAATCATGTCTCTGATAAGACAAGAAACTTCTTGAATCCGTTAACATCCCGACAAATGTTGACAATAAACCTTGTTCTGCTAGAGCATCCATTTGAGACACCATACCACGTTCTGTATCGCCAAACCACCATGCAGCACCAAATTGAACTTGCCCTCTAATACCCTCTTCGTTAGCTTGAAAATTAGCAACTGTATTAGCCAACAATGTGTTGTATGTTGGATTTAAATTATAGAAAATCATTTTAGGTAATTGTTCTGTTAAAACTAGATGGTTTAAAATGCCATTCAAAGCAACTGCTAAATCATTCTGGTCAGTCATTGAATCAAAACCGGAATCTGCACCAAGAACTTCTAAATATTTTTGATTTTGATTACGTAGAGCACCAAAATGGACTTGAGTTACAAAGTGATACTTTTTATATAAACCACATAATTTATTAAATACTGCTGTTTGCCAAACTTGAATTTCTTTTTCAGTCAATTCCTCATGCAACATTGCTTTTTCAAAAATCTGATTCAAAGTTTCTTCATCTGAAAGTGCAAAATATAATCGTGTAAAACTATGATCACTAGCTTTACATCCCACTTCAGCAAAATAAGCAATCCGGGTTTCCATTGCATTAATAAAATCTTCGAATGACTTAATTGATAAACCACTCATCTCTGACAAATGTTCTGTAAATGCTTTGAAATTAACGTGATTAACAAAGGCTTCATCCGGTCTAAAAGTTGGGGCGACCACTGTATCAAATGTATCATCTTCTTTAATTTTTCGGTGCCAATCTAAACTATCCAAGGGATGATCAGTTGTACCAATAAATTTAACATTTGCTCTTTTAATTAATTTTTTAGGACTTAACTGATGCTCTAAAATATATGTATTCATCCTTTCATATAAACTTTCCCAATTGGACGGTGTAACATACTCATCAATCCCAAAAATTTGTTTCATTTCAAGATGACTCCAATGATATAGTGGACTACCAAAGGCTTGACTCAAAGTTAATGCCCAAGCTTCAAATTTTTCTTTAGCCGATGCATTACCTGTAATCTTAGCTTCTGGAATACCATTTGCTCTCATCAAACGCCACTTATAATGGTCTCCACCTAACCATAAAGCAACAATATCTTCAAACACCTTATCTTCATATATTTCTTTTGAGTCAAGATGGCAATGGTAATCAAAAATTGGTTGTTCTTTTAAAATATCGTAATATGTTTTCGCAGTATTACTCATTAATAAAAAAGCGTTTGAATTAAAACTCATTATAATCTCCTTTTATTTTAAAGCGTTTACAAATTCACTTGCTAATTCTGTAACACTTTCATAACCCTTCTCTGAAATTTCTGCACTTAATGCACTTCCGACACCAACTGCACAAGCGCCTTTTGATTTCCATTCTGCAATATTGGCTAGTGATACACCACCTGATGGCATCAATTCCACATCTGGTATAGGTCCATGGACATCTTTTATAAATGATGGTCCAAAAATCCCTCCTGGGAACACTTTTATAATTTTAGCTCCTGCATTTTTAGCGGCTACAATTTCAGTCACACTACTACATCCTGGGAAATATTCTACTCCAGTTAATAATGATAATTTTTGAATATCTTCATCGTAATGAGGACTTACCAAAAACTCAGCACCGGCCTCAATGGCTTTTAATGCCAATTCTGAAGTCATAACAGTCCCAGCTCCAATAATAACAGACTTATCCTCTGCAAATTCATTCTTTAAATCTGTAATAACTGTCTCAGTATTTGGTGTCGAAAATGTTAACTCAATATTTTTAATCCCCCCTTTAACTGCAAAACGAGCAATATTTTTAGCATCTTCCTCGTCTTTGCCCCTTATGACAGCAAAGATATAGTTTTTCTTTAATTGTTCTAACATATAACCTCCTAAAAATAAATCGTCTGATTATTTTATTTATTTAAGTATAAAGTATAGAAATATAAGAATATTCATCTGATGATTTTATTTTATTCCTATACTTTAAATATGTCAATAGATTAATTGTGTTTTTTTTAAAAATAAAAAAATTCTAAGAAAACTTAAGAATTTAAGACCTTATACAAAACTGCATAATATTTAAAATATATGTCTAATACGTGATTGAACATTAGGGCACCTCTAAAAACTCACTAGATACTCCAAAAATGAGATAATAGACTAAAAAGGAATGAGGAGAACTGTTATGCACTTGTTCACAGACGATGAAAAAATTTTGTCAAAACTAGCTGAAAAAGGCAATCCCTTAGAACGTCTTGATGCCGTTATGGACTGGAATCTTTTTCTTCCCTTACTGTCAGAATTATTCAGTCGTAAAGATAAAGTCATCAGTCGTGGTGGTCGTCCTCACCTAGATTATCTCATGATGTTCAAAGTACTCTTGCTTCAACGTCTCCACAACCTATCTGACGACGCCATGGAATACCAACTCCTTGACCGCCTCTCTTTTCGTCAGTTTGTGGGGTGCGATGAAGACACAGTCCCAGATGCTAAAACCATCTGGCTCTATCGTGAAAAAGTGGTGCAATCAGGACAAGAAAAGGCATTATTTGATTTGTTCTATGCTCATCTGTCAGATGAAGGTCTAATTGCTCATTCAGGTCAGATTATCGATGCTTC
>JAUMZW010000006.1 GCA_030527925.1 Streptococcus sp. | reverse complement strand
TGCTTGGTATAAAGTCAAATAAAGTTAACAAATACCTTGTTTGGGCTATATTGTTTCTAAAGCTTCATCCATGTATATTGATTGATAAACATTTTAAACTCTTCTAATCTGACTGAACGGTCTATTCTCTTCACTGTGCTTGCGACGTTTCTGACAATATAAATAAGACAACCTTGCTATTTAACCATTGGAAAGTAATAAAACTTTTTTAAATTCACCAATAAGGTCTCTTTATCTTTTTATACTTGTTTTCAAATTGATGCTAATAACTACGATTACAGTTATTAGCAGTATGATACCTATCTTTTTCATAAAGTTCATAGGATAGTTCAGCTTGTAAAACTCTTTCATTGCAGTTTTGAGATAACTACAAAAAACTCATTAATATCTGATTTTTGGGATAGAAAGTTAGGTCTTCTATATCAAACTAAGTAAACGGAATAAATATTTCTAGTAATGTTTTACAACTCTACTATACAAAATTTATTCCTTTTTGTAATTAAATAATATATTTTATTCAAAATTTTCCTTATGTTCTCCACTAATTTTAAGATATTTCATTCTGATAATGAAAAGTATTTCATTATCAATTGTTTAATGAGATGCTGTAATCTTTTTAAATTACCCGTTGACTAAGTCAATCGAGTTATCCATATGATAATGCTGTAGCTGATAGCACTTAACGTCACTTTAATGTTGAATGTCTCCTACAGAAATAAAAATAACATGTACTAGTATAATTATCACCTTATTCATAGTCTATTTAATTATCAAAGTCCTATGTCTAGAATAATCATTTAGTTAAAAAATGTTTGTAATTTTTATACAAAAATCTATTGCATTTCAAAATCAAAACTGCTATTTTATTTTCCTTGAACTAAATTTTTTTACTTTATTAAATAAAGTAATGTTTAAATTTTCACTTCATTTTATTGGATCTTGTAAATATTTTTTAAGAGTTACATATACTATACTCCTCCTTATTATTTATGAAAACGATAGATTATTTTGGTTACTAATAACATAAGAGCACTAAAAAACGACCAAACATAAGGTCGTTTTCATTGAAAATTAGATAAAGAAATCTCCTTAGGTAAGTAGAAATTAATTATTTTCAACCTAGTTCACCTCTAATAAAGATTATTACTAACAAGTTTACTTTTTTATTAAGTACTCTTTCACATTTTTTCTTCTTTCATTTTTTCTTTGATTTCATCAAAGGATAATGGATGTGTTTCTAAATCTTCTTCTCTATCTTCAGGCATTTTACCCGTTTCATAAATTGATTTAATTTGTGTTGAATCGAGAGTTTCATATTTTAATAGAGCTTCAGCGATTAATTTATGGGTTTCTCTATTATTATTAATAATATCAAATGCCTTGTCCCTAGCTTCATTTAATAATACTCTGACTTCGTCATCAATCAATTGAGCAGTTTGAGGAGAATATGAATGTTCTGGAGTAAATTGACCAGGTTGCATTGCATGACTTCCTTCATATTGAACTGGTCCTAGTTTTTCACTCATCCCATATTCTGTCACCATTGCTCTAGCCATTTGTGTAGCTTGTTCAAAATCATTTGAAGCACCTGTTGTCTGAAGATTGAAGATAATTTCTTCAGCAACACGTCCACCCATCAAGCCTGCTAATTGTTCTTTCATATCATCTTTAGAGAGTAACATTTGATCTTCTTTAGGTAAAGCTATCATGTATCCACCTGCTCGACCTCTCGGAACAATTGTAACTTTATGAACGACTCTTGCATTTGATAATACTAACCCTACAATTGTATGACCAGCTTCATGATAAGCTACCATTTGACGTTCTTTTTCTGATACTTTTCTATCTTTTTTAGATGGACCAGCTATTACACGATCTTCTGCCTCATCAATATCACTTGCATCAATAACTGTCTTATTACGTCTTGCTGCAACTAATGCTGCTTCATTTAAAACATTTTCCAAGTCTGCTCCAACAAATCCTGGTGTTTGTTGTGCAACTAATTTAAGGTCTACATTCTTATCTAATGGTTTGTTTTTAGCATGAACTTTAAGGATTGCTTCACGTCCCTTGACATCTGGGCGTCCAACTAGAATTTTTCTATCAAATCGACCAGGTCTTAGTAAAGCGGGATCTAAAACATCACTTCTGTTAGTTGCAGCTATTACAATAATACTTTCATTTCCTTCAAAACCATCCATTTCAATAAGAAGTTGGTTTAAAGTCTGTTCACGTTCATCATTTCCTCCACCCATTCCGGCTCCACGACGACGTCCAACAGCATCTATTTCATCAATGAATATGATAGCACGTTCCGCTTTTTTGGCATCTTCAAATAAAGAACGTACCCTACTTGCTCCAACACCTACAAACATCTCAACAAAATCTGAACCTGAAATACTAAAGAACGGAACACCTGCTTCACCTGCTACTGCTTTAGCAAGCAAAGTTTTCCCTGTACCTGGAGGTCCTTCCAATAGTACACCAGCTGGAATTCTAGCTCCAAGCGCTTTATATTTTTTGGGATCACGTAAGAAATCTACTACTTCGACTAGCTCTTGCTTTTCTTCTTCTGCTCCGGCAACATCTGAGAATCTAACTTTAATGTTTGACTTACTTGCTGTTTTAGCTCTATTTTTACCAAAACTCATTGCTCCCTTAGCACCTGCTCCACCTTGATTAAGCATCATAAAGAAAGCAATCATTATTATAATTGGTAAAAAACTTACTATGAAAGAAATCCAAGCTCCACTTGAACTTTCTTGTTTTACAGTGACATCTGTTCCTGAAGTTTGTGCAATATCAGTAATTTCTTTAATTGAAGAGTCACTCGGTAAAATAATAGAAGTAAATTTCTTTGTTTTGTTTGAAACTGTTTCTCCTAAAATTGAAAAGGAGCTACTATTTGAAGTAGATTGAGATGTTTTGTAAGTACCACTTACTTCGACCACACTACCATTTGGTTGGTAAGTTATGGATTTAACATCTCCAGCTTTTATTTGTTTAACTAATTTTGAATAACTGACTTGCTGACTTTGAGAACTTGAACCCCTAAAGAAATATTGGAATCCTGTAATAACAACAATTATCACAAGAATATAAACAAAGGAATTTTTCACAAAGCCATTATTTTTATTATTTTTCATTTAATATAAAACAACCTTTTTATTTTTTTGAATAGACTTCTTCTTTTAGGACTCCTACATAAGGGAGATTGCGATAGTTTTCTGCATAATCTAATCCAAAACCTACAATAAATTCATTTGGAACATCATAACAAACATAGTCGGCTTCAATCTCGACAACTCTACCTTCTGGTTTATCAAATAATGTTGCAATCTTAACTGATTTTGCTTGACGATACTTGAACATGTCTCGAAGATACTTTAATGTTCTTCCAGTATCAATGATATCTTCAATAAAGAGAATATCACGACCTTCAACATTAGTATCTACATCTTTTAAAATCTTAACTTCTCCACTACTAGTTGTACCACCATGATAACTGGAAACAACCATAAAATCAATCTCAACATGAGTATCAATATGTTTTAATAGTTCAGCCATAAAAGGAACTGATCCTTTCAAAACACCGACCAATAGAGGATTTTTCCCTGCATAATCTCTTGTAAGTTGTGCACCTAATTCTTTAGATTTTTTGACAATTTCCTCTTCTGAGTAAAGAATCTTTTCAATATCTTTTTCAAGCATAGTATTATCCTTTTTCTATCTTTCAATATAAAGTCTAGCCTTAATTGTATCACTTTCTGTATGTTTTCTCAAATAAGTTTTATTTTGTGTTTGAACAAAAATAATTTTTCCATCTTGCTCACCAATAAGTGCTGATTCTCTTTCTTCTTTTGAAATCTTATCATCAATAAAAAGACGTCTAACTTTTTTTGAAAATGTCCCAAGTTTAATTTTATCACCTGGTTTTCTTCCTCTAAGTAAAATAGGGCTCGTAGATAACAATGGAATATAATCTAACTCTAGTTTTGTTTTAAGAAAAGAAAATTGAGTCGTTCCAATCTGAATAGTCTTTCCACATTTTATCACTTTTTCTTCTAAGTCACTATCGGTCTTTGGTCTGAACTTTTGAATGACTATTTTTTGTTTATTTTTCACTAAAATATAATCTTTTTTCAAATTATACTCAAATGTTTCTTTTTCTTGAAGAAGTTGTAATAGTTCTTGAAATTGTTTTTTAGAAATATTCAACTCAGAAATTTTTGAAAGGTATTCTTGTAATAACAAATATTGGACAGCCGGCGTCTGACTATCAAAATAAAGCGTACTATTAATGTCAACAGAGGATGTTAAGTCTTTAAAAGCTTGCAAATAAACTTCAGATTCATAAGATAGATGTAGGATATGATGATCAATATTTAGATTCTCATTTCTCAACAAGGGTATATATGTATTTCTAATCCTATTTCTTAAATAAAAAAGTTCTTGATTTGAGATGTCCTCAAAATGAAAGACGTCTGGTAAATCTTTTTTCGAAAAAGGAAGAAAAGGTCTTATTATGACTCCATCTCCAAATGGTAATACTCTTTTTATACCATGTAGATGACGTAAAAGACTCCCTCTAATAATTCTCATAAAGATCGTTTCAACTTGGTCATCTCTATGATGTGCTGTAACTAAAGCATCATATGACTGTAAAGACATTATCTTTTTAAAAAAATCATAGCGAAAATTTCTTGCCTTTCCTTCTGAAAAAACACCAGTAAAATGACTGATATAAATAGGAATCCCTTGTTTAGCAGCCCATTCCATCAAATATTTTTCTTCTTCATCGGACTCTTTTCTTTGCTTATGATTTACATGTGCAATTCCTATTTCAATTTTTAATATATCTTGATAGTTATATAAAAATTGTAGTAGATTCATTGAATCTAAACCACCAGAAACGGCTACCAGTACTTTTTTTTGATTTTCAAAAAGATGATTATTTTTTATATCTTCTAATATTTTTTGGTACATTTTATTTTAATATATCATAAACATCATTTGCGATGTTAGTAATATCCTCATAAGATGATTTATCTGTAAAGATTGAAATGATAAAAGGACTATCTGCATAAACAATGGCAACATCGTGTTTGAAATCATAAGCATCTCCTATTTTATGAGCAACTGGAATAGCAATATCTTTTGAGATACGTTCTCCATCAAAATCCGTTGCTTCTAAGTAGGGAATAATATCTCCATTTTGATGATAAATTGCTTCCATCATATTGCCTGCAATTTCTGAGGACATTATCCTGTCTTTTACACTCCAACTACTTTTAGATATCGTCTGAAGGGTCTTATAAAATTCAGAATTGTATGCTCCTAATACATAATATCCTAAAATATTAGTCGCAACATTATCTGAGTTTTGAGTCACTGCTCGCAATAATGTTTCAATTGAATACTCATTATTATCTGGAATTTTAGGAAGTTTTCCACTTCCACTTGGATCATAAGCACCATCAAATGTATTAACGTTATCACTATATTTATACATATCTGTCAACTTTAATTGACCAGTCTTTATTTTTTCTTGAACAGCATATAGGACTGCTAGTTTAGCGATACTTGCTGAGTACATTTGCTTATTGGGATTGATAGATGCCGTTAAAGTTGTTGATAGCTGTTTAACATAGATAGAATAATCTGATTTATTATATTTTTGATTCAATAATTCTTGTACTTTTAATATTCGGTTATCTTGAAAAGATAAATCATCTTCTGAGATCCATCCTTTATTTGGAATTTTATAGTAAATACCATGATTTGTTTCTGCCTTTTGAATAACAGATACTTGGCTATAACTTGTTAAGTCACTAGGAATAGTTTTACTACCTTTAACAAACGGTGAATCGAATACTGTAAAAGAGGATGAAATCCATAATTTGTCATTAACATCTGTTAAAGAAATAACCTCATCATCGTAAATATTACGAACACTAGCTTCTAAATAACTACCATCTGATAATTCAAAAACAGGAACCGTCTCATCATTAATAAAGAGACGTTTTATCATAAAATCATCACCCTGATGCAATGTTTTATCATAAATTTTTAAATTGCTATCTTTATAAACTTCAACATCATGAAAAAGATTAGGATTAGACGGAACCTTACTAAAATACGAAATTTCCTTTGCAACATCTTCTGTTAATTGATATTTTTCATCATTTGTTAATGGCTGAGTATGTTCTGTACTAATCACTAGATGAGGTACAAGAAAAAAAATGATTAACATTGCTGCAACTATTTTTTTCATTAGTCCTCCTTATAAATCTTGTTCATTATGATATAAATTATCTTTTAATTCTTGATTAACATTATGCAGTTCTTCAAGTTTTTCATCTGAGTATGATAAAAATTGTTCTATTATTTCAATTAAATTATTCATTTTATTTTGGTATAAAATTTGGTACTGGGTATATTACCTCGCCTGTTTTTGACAGATAATATTTAGCACGCGCATATTTTGCAACATATTCTTCATTTTTAAGCTGTTTTGCTAATGTTTTTTGCGCTTTTGTTTCAGATTTTAAATCACTATATTTTTTCTCTAACTTAACAACCTCAATTTTATTTTTTTGTAACGTTAGATAACTCTTGTAGAGTTTATATGTTGGTAAGATAAGAAGTAATATTATACCAACTAGTATAAACCCCATAAGCCTGTTGTTTTTCCTATTTCTTTCATCTTGGTAACGTTGTCTTAAATGTTCATCTTGAATATATTGATTATTTAACTGAACAACCGTTTTTCTACTCATCTCTATCTTCAACCTTTGTTTCACTTATAATTTCGTACATTTTTGTTGCATCTTCTTTTTTTGTACTATCTTTCATTTCTAAAACACGCACAGTTAGAACTTTATTTCCAAAACGTATTTCAATTGTGTCATTGACTTTTAAGACTGTTGAAGATTTGGCTAAAATACCATTTACTTTTACACGCCCCTTATCAGAAACTTCTTTTGCAACTGTACGACGTTTAATAATTCTGGATACTTTTAAATATTTATCTAATCGCATTGTATAACTCCTTAAAATCTTTTTTATTTTATCATTTTTATTTTACAAATGGTATAAATTGCCATAACGTTTTCTTAAAAACCGAAAATTTAAGACAAAAATAAGCAAAAATACTTCCTGAAATACCTACTATTCCAATTAATATAAAAAGTAGCATCAGTCTATTAGTTTCATGAATTAGAGATAATAAACCACTAACAGTGAAAAATAAAATAGATAATAAAAAATAAAATTTCAGATTATACATGAAATGTAAGTCTAACTTTGATGTTTTTAAATATAGTATCAAAACACAACTAAAAGCTATTACACTAGATATTGAGGCTCCTAAAATATTAAAGTAAATAACAAATAGTGGTGTTAAACATAGTTTAAGCAATAACCCAACCATAAGATAAATAAAAGAAGAACGATTTTTTCCTTCTATAAAATATTTTTGATGTAAAAATTGAACTGTGCTAGATAAGAATACCAAGCAACAATAAACACCTAAACTAATTAGCTTACCACTCTCTTTAAAGAGTATGATATTTATTTTGTCTAGGATACTAATCAACCCAAAAGTTATAACTAAATTTCCATAAAATATAAATTCGAATAATTCCTGAGTGATTGTTTGATAACTCGGTAAATCAGAATGGTATTTTCTTGTCAATAGAGGTAAAAAACTCGTAAATATAGCTGTCGAAAAGATTAAACCAAATTGGATAATAGGCTGCCCTCTATCATAAAATCCTTTTACAACTTCAGCTTCAATATTTCCCACACCACCTAGTACAAGATTAGATTTTACCAATAAAGAATCTAAAAATTGAAAAAGCAAAAGATAGATAGAGTAAAATAGAAAAATCAACGTAGAAGAACTGATAGACTTTAAGTCCGTAAATGAAAAATTTCCTTGACTGATATAATCTCTGAAACGATAGGAAGATTGCTTTTTAAGATATATCAATGTAAAAAAACTAGCTATAAGATTTCCTGAAACAGCATAATTAGCTGTTTGATAAATTGTCCAATGAAAGATAGAGTATCCTATTGCAGATAAAATGATTACACCTATCCTAACAAATTGCTCTAACACCTGACTAACTGATGTCGGTATCATATTTTCATCTGATTGAGCCATTCCCCTATAAAATGATAAAAAAGGTGTCAAAATTAACAATATAGACAATAGTATAATTGACAGAGAAAATTGAGAAGTTCCTAATAATATAGCTAAGGGATTTCTAAAAACATAAAGTAGTAAAGATACCGTATAGCATACTATAATCTCAATTAATAAAATTGTCTTTAAATTATATTTTTTAGAATGGTTCATCAGACTAGATAAAATATTTGGGAAAGCTGTTAATGATAAAGTCGATATAATAGCTAAAATAGGATAAATTTGTTGATAAGCATAGAATCCTCTATCACCAACAATATTTTGATAAGGTATTCGATAAATAGCTGCTAGAATTTTTGAAACTAAACCACTTATAATAATTAATAAGCTAGCTTGTCCAACCCTATTCTTTTTGTTTTCTATCCTTAATCTCACTTAACATTTCTCCAAATTTTATAAGTTCTTCTAAAATTTCATAATCCTTCTTACGATAACAATCAAATACAATTTCAATTTTCCCATTATTCTCACCAATTTTAGCTTTTAAATTCGTTTTCGATAAAGCTTCAAAATAGTCTTGAGTTAAATAGTAATTTAGTGAAATTTTTTCAAATCTAATTGCTACAGCCCTATCTTTACGCTCAATTAGCTCTGTAAAGGCTTTATCTAAGTAAGATTTCAATAATCCAATTTCAAGTAAATATGCTACTTGATCTGGATACTCTCCAAAGCGGTCAATTAGTTCATCTTGCAACACAACATAATCATCTCGATGTTCAATCTGTCTAATACGCTTATAGATTTCAATTTTTTGTCGTTCATCTGTTATATAATCAGCTGGTAAATAAGCATCAATTTTAAGATTTACCTCAGTATTTCCTTTTTGTCTTAGCTGAGTTTTTCCTTGCTTAGCTGCTATAGCTTGTTCTAATAATTGTGAATACATTTCAAAACCAACTGAATCAATAAATCCACTTTGTGAAGCTCCTAGAATATTACCTGCTCCTCGGATAGATAAATCACGCATTGCAATTTTAAAACCTGACCCTAATTCAGTAAATCCTTTTATAGCATCCAAACGTTTTTCAGATATTTCAGACAATACCTTATCTGGTCTATACATAAGATAAGCATAAGCAATTCTATTGGACCTTCCAACACGACCACGTAACTGATAAAGTGTTGATAATCCCATATGATCTGCATTTTCTATAAACAGAGTATTAACATTGGAAATATCAATACCTGTTTCAATAATTGTCGTCGCTACTAAAACATCATAAGTCCCATTTATAAAATCTAAAAGTGTATTTTCAAGTTGAATTTCCGTCATTTGACCATGAACAAAACCAATACTAGCTTCTGGAACAAGTTCTTGAAGTTCTGATACCTTTTGATCAATTGTATCAACTTTGTTATAAACATAGAAAACTTGACCACCTCGATCTAATTCTCTCATTATCCCTTCACGAATAATACCAAAATTATTTTCTAAAACATAGGTTTGGACGGGATAACGATTAGTTGGTGGCGTTTCAATGACCGATAAATCCCTTATTCCTAGCATAGACATGTGTAAAGTTCTAGGAATTGGGGTAGCTGTCAAGGTTAAAACATCAACCTTTGCTTTCAATAATTTCAACTTTTCTTTATGCTTTACTCCAAATCGCTGTTCCTCATCAATAACAATTAATCCCAAGTCTAAAAATTCAACATCATTAGATAAAATACGATGTGTACCTACAAGAATATCAACTTGTCCATTCTTTAATTTTTTAAGAGTTTCACTTTGCTCTTTTTTACTTCTAAATCTACTTAAAACATCAATATTAATAGGGAAATTTTCAAACCTAGCTCTAAAATTTTCATAATGCTGTTGTGCTAAAACTGTTGTAGGTACTAATATCGCAACTTGCTTATTATCATTAACAGCCTTAAAAGCTGCCCTCATTGCCACTTCAGTCTTACCAAAACCAACATCACCAACTAAAAGACGATCCATGGGATGCTTACTTTCCATGTCTTTTTTTATTTCATCAATAGATCTTAGTTGGTCTTGTGTCTCTGCATAAGAAAAATCTTCATCAAATTCTCTTTGGTTGTCATCATCTGGAGAAAAAGCATAGCCTTCAAGTTGACTTCTTTCTGCATATAATTTAATTAAATCATCTGCAATATCTTCAACTTGTTTACTAACTTTTTGCTTTGTTTTTTGAAACCTACCATCGTTTAATTTATTTATTTTGGGTTCTTTACCATCGCTAGCAACATATTTTGATAGCAGTTCAATCTGATCAACAGGTATTGAAATCTTATCAGAATTTTGATATTGAATTGTCGCATAATCCCTATGAATACCATGAATTTCAATCGTTTCAATTCCTAAAAATTGACCTATCCCATGTATATTATGAACAACATAATCTCCTGGACTTAATTCATTATAATCTTTTAATCGCTCAGCATTACTAATATTAGAACGACGAACTTTACGTTTTATTTTTTTATGGTATATCTCACGTTCTGTAATGAGAACAATTTTCTCATCTGCAAAATAAAAACCGTTCAATAGATTACCAGTCACTAATTGAGATTCTTTTTCTTCAATATTTTCTTGACTTGTCACAGGTAACTCTAAATTATACTCTAATAGATTATCTCGTAAACGCTCAAGACTTTGCTTTGAATCCGTTTGAATAATAACCGTTGCTTTTGATTTTTGATAACGATTAATCTCATCCACTAGCAATGGAATTTGATTAAAAAATTCTTGCATAGCGTATTGCGTAAGATTATATAATTTATCAAATTTAATATTTCCTAATCCTTTATGAAAATTAGAAAAAAAAGTTGCTGGCTTATAATGTCTTAACTGTTTATAATTTTTAGCAAAATAATCTAAATTGGGTAGAGCTTTTCCTTGAAGTAAATCATCTGTTAGCAGATTGGCAACCTCAATTTCAAATTTAGCATGCTTGTCCATAATTTTTTGAAAATCATCAAAAAATACAATGGTATCTTTAGGAAGATAATCTAGTATTGTCCATTCTTTTTGATAAAAGCAACTTAAAAATTTTCTAATATCTTGGTGAATATATCTATCTTTTACAGAATCATAAATACTACTGATGTATCGATGACTTTCATCTGATAAATCACCTAAACTTTTTTCAAAAAACTCTTGTGCTCGTTGAAAATCATCTTCACTGAAAATAATATCACTTGCTGGAGAAACTTGTATCTTATCAAGACTATCAATTGATTTTTGCGTCTCACAATCAAATTCTCTTATGCCATCAATTTCATCACCAAAAAATTCTAATCGGTAAGGCATCTCTGATACTATTTCAAAAATATCTAAAATATCACCACGATTACTAAATTCCCCAGGACTAGTAACTTTAGAAACCTTTTTATATCCCATATTAATTAATTTTTGAGAGATATTTTGTAATAAATACTCCTCTCCGACTGAAAATGATAAATGAGATTGGCGATAAGTTTTAGGATCTGACAATACGATTTTAGTACCAACTATAGTCGTTATAACAATACCTGTTTTTTCTAAACTTAAGAAATCTAAAGCATTTAATCTTGAGACAGTCCTATCTAAAGATGAAAAGATAAATTCAGCAGCTGCTGCATCATCAGCAAAAAACTGATAAACATTATCCTCACCAATTAAACTTGATAAATCACTACTTAATTTATCAGCCTCATTCTGAGAATGTGTCACAACAAGAATAGGAGTTCTACTACTCTTATAGGCTGTAGCTATAGCTATAGCCTTACTTGATAAAGACAACCCCATCAATAATTGACGATTCTTATCTTTTAGAGAATTATTCCATTCTTTTATACTGTTATTTTTTTGAAATAATGTAATAAGATCCATCTCAAATTACCCATTATATTTTTGCATAACCATATCAAATGATTTTCCAGAAAGATAAAAATATATCGCTTCTATCACTTTTTCAATAGTAAGTTTAATCGTAATATAATCATCTCCTTGAAATTTTCCAAGAACATGATTGATAACAACTTTATGATTCCTATCTGGTCTTCCAATCCCAATTTTAATACGATCAAATTCTTGAGTTGTAATATTTGCAATGATACTCTTTATACCATTATGTCCACCAGCAGATCCTTTTTGTCTAAAACGAATTTTACCAACAGCCATATCGAGATCATCATAAATAACAATTAAATCAGCAATACTGATATTATAATAAGCCAACAAAGCTCTGACAGCAATTCCACTATTATTCATAAAAGTTATTGGTTTTATTAGATAAATTTTTTCACCATTTAAGAAAAAACTACCAATATCAGCTTTAAAATTCTTGTCTTCTGTAAAGACTACTGATTTTTCTTTTGCAATCTGATCAATAACCATGAAACCAACATTATGCTTTGTTTCATGATATTTACTACCTGGATTTCCCAATCCAACTATTAATTTAACCATTTTTCTCCTTTTTTAAAGACTAAAAGGGAGTGAGAAAATTATCCATCAAATGTACTTCCCACCCCCAAACAGCAAATTCCGTTTACTAACTACTGATAACTGTAAGTATTCTATTTTTAAACATTAAATCTAAATTCCATAATGTCTCCATCTTGAACAATATATTCTTTTCCTTCTTCACGAAGTCGACCAGCTTCTTTAACCGCTTTTTCAGACCCATATTTTATTAAATCATCATAAGACATTGTTACTGCTCTGATAAACCCTCGTTCAAAGTCAGAATGAATAATACCAGCTGCTTGTGGAGCTTTAATACCACGCTTAAATGTCCAAGCACGTACCTCTTTTTCACCAGCCGTAAAATATGTTCCTAAACCGAGTAAATGGTAGGCTGCTCTTGTTAATTTATCAACACCAGATTCAGTCAAACCTATTGCTTCTAGAAACTCACCTTTTTCGTCATCATCTAATTCTGAAATTTCCTCTTCTGCTCTCGCTGAAATAACAACTACTTCTGCATTTTCAGTAGCTGCAAATTCTCTAATTTGTTGGACATAAGAAATATTGTCTGGTTCAGAAACTTTATCTTCATCTACATTAGCAACATAAAGAACTGGCTTAGTTGTTAATAAAAATAAACCTTTAACGACCTTTAATTCATCATCTGAAAAATCAATTGTACGAGCTGATTTTCCATCTTCTAGCACAGGTTTAATTTTTTGAAGTACCGAAAACTCTGCCACAGAATCTTTATCTTTTTGTGTACGTGCCATCTTCTCTACACGCGCATAACGTTTATTAATTGAATCTAAATCAGCTAAAATCAATTCTAGATTTATTGTTTCAATGTCAGCGATAGGATCTACAAAATCAGATTCTCTACCTTGTTCTCTCATAACATTCTCATCATCAAATGCACGAACAACATGAACAATTGCATCAACTTCCCTGATATTAGCTAAAAATTTATTTCCTAGCCCTTCACCTTTTGATGCTCCTTTTACAATCCCTGCAATATCTGTAAATTCAAAAGTTGTTGGAACTGTTTTTTTAGGCGTAATAAGTTCTGTTAATTTATCAAGACGCTCATCTGGTACTTCTACCATACCCACATTAGGATCAATTGTAGCAAAAGGATAGTTAGCTGCTTCTGCACCAGCTTTGGTAATTGCATTAAATAAAGTGGATTTACCCACATTTGGTAATCCTACGATACCTGCTGTTAAAGCCATTTTATAGTCTCCGTTCAAATTTCAATCAAAAGTATTATACCATAAAAACCATAAAAAAAGCCTACTAAACATATAGGCTCTTACTTTTTAAAATTTCCTATTTCCTAAATTTAAGAAATAATTTTTTTCAATTTACGTTCGAATTGATAGCGACTAAGCATAATAATATGATTACAATTTGTACAGCTTAATTTAATATCTGCTCCAATACGTAAAATTTCCCAGCGATTAGCTTTTTTCCCCGTTGATTTAATTACACAAGCATGAGGTTTTTTCATTTCAACAAAATTACCAATATCATACATTCTACTACCTCACCTTAATTCGTACGAACAGGGGTTATCAATTGAATGAAATTTTCCTTATCATCTTCTGGAGTTAATGTAAAGGGCCTCACTGATGAGATAAAACGAATTGTGACAGTCTCACTATTAAAAGCTTTTAAGGCCTCGATTAAATAAGTTGGATTAAAGCTAATTGTTAAATCATTTCCAGATTGATGGATTGTATCTATCTCTTCATTAACTTTACCTACTTCTGGAGAATTAACATAAGCTGTAACTTTATTTGTCAACATCTCTAATTTTACAGTACCATTTTGAGTAGCATTCGAAATCAGATGAGCACGTTCCATTGCATGCTTTAATACTGTGGTGTTAAATGTTACTTCAGTTTCAAAATGATTTGTTAATAAACGGTCTGTATCTGGATAATTTCCTTCAAGTAAACGTGTATAAAAACTAATAGATTCTGTTTTAAAAAGCATTTGACTATCTGAAAAATAAACTTCAATAGTTTCAATATCATCAGTTAAGATGCTTGATAGTTCTCTTAATGATTTACTAGGAATTACAACATCAAATTCTGTTTGGGAATTTTCTAAAATAATTTGACGTTGACTCATTCGATGTGAGTCTGTTGCTATAGCTTTAAATTCTTTTTTATCATTTAAAAGCATATGGACACCTGTTAAAATAGGACGGCTTTCTTGTAAGCTAGCAGCAAATGCTGTTTCAGAAATCAGTGATTTTAATACTTTTGTTGATAAAGATAAAGAGTTTGTTGTTTTAATATCTTGTAAATGTGGATAGAAATCAGTATCTTTTCCTTTTAGGGTGATTAAAGATTTTCCACTTTTTAAGAGAATTTGATAATTTTCAATTTCTTCAATATCTAATGTTGATTCAGGTAAACTTGAAACAACATTAATAAAAAAGTTAGCTTCTAATAATATAGAACCTGTTTCATTAATCAATAATCCTGCATTTTCATTTTGTGATGATAAAAAGGTTTCAATTGAAATTTGTCCGTTTGAAGCAGTTAAAATAATTTCATCGGATTTTACATCTAGTTTCAAAGTTGACAAAATAGGTATAGCATTTTTACTGCTAATTGCTTTTTTAGCAATTTGCAATGCATGTAGAAAAAATGTTTTGTTTATAGAAAAATTAATCATTTTAACTCCTTTATTAAATAATAATAATTTTAGTAGTAGTAGGTCTTGTGTATATTGTGGATAACTTTCAAAACCATTGAAAGTGTGAGAAAAATAAGTTGTTAACAATCTGTGGAAAACTTATTTTTATTTTTAATTTATATCCACAGGTTATTTAATTTTATTTTGAATGTTTTCGATTTCAATTCTTAAATTATTGTCATGAGCAATCATGTTTTTTATTTTATTGTAAGCATGTAGAACAGTGGAGTGATCTCTACCACCAAATTCTTTTCCGATTTTTGGCAGACTATTATCAGTCAGTTCACGGGCTAAGTACATAGCTACTTGTCTAGCAAGAACTATTTTTTGTGTTCGTTTGGTTGATTTTATTTCTTTAACAGTAACCTCGTAAAATTTACCAACTTTTTGTTGTATTTCTTCAATAGGAATTACAGTTATAATTTTGGCATCTTGCTTACGTGCTCTAATTGCTTCTGCTGCTAAATCAACTGTGATTGTATCAACTTCATTGACAGATGCTACGAGGCTGATATCCTTGAGTGCTCCTTCAAGGTCACGTACATTTGAATCAAATTGACCAGCAAGGTATTCAATTGTATCTTGAGTAAATTCATATGGGTAATCTTGAATTTTATTAATCAATATGGCAACTCGTGTTTCAAAGTCAGGTGGGGTAATATTAATTGTTAGGCCCCAACCAAAACGTGTGACGAGACGTTTTTCTAAATCATTTAGGTGTTCTGGCATGCGATCACTTGTTAAAACGATTTGTTTGTTATTGACATGAAGGGCATTGAATGTATTAAAGAATTCTTCTTGTGTACCGGATAAGGTTTTTTTTGCTAATGATTGAATATCATCTATTAGTAGAAGATCTAAACTTCTAAATCTTTCTTTTAAATCATCCATTTTATCAAGACGAATGCTATTGACAAATTCATTAATAAAATTTTCGGCTGTGATGTATTTTACTCTAGCGATAGGATTATTTTTAAGAAAGTCATTACCAATAGCGTTAAGTAGATGTGTTTTTCCTAATCCAGGTCCTCCCCATATAAATAATGGGTTATAGGTTGTTCCTGGTGATTCAACAACAGCTATAGATGCAGCAACAGCCCAGCGATTTTCATCTCCCTGTACAAAGTTTTTAAAACTGTATTTTTCATTAAGATTGGTATCCTTTAGAGGTATAAGTGGAGGATGCTCATTATTTATTTGGTAGGTATTAGGTGAGAGATTGCTAGGTGTTTGGTTTATATTGGGTAAAAGATTGAACTCTTCAAATTCTTGTTTATTGAGATATTTTGGAATAATTTCATCATTAAAAATTTCGAATCCTGCAATTAGAATATTTTCATTCATATTTTTTTTCCAAAATTGAATTTTATGTTCATTGTTAAGGTAAATATAAACAATTTTGTGTTCAATTTTTATAATTTCAGCATCAGCAATAAAAAAATCACAAACACTTTCAGAATAAGATGCTTTTGTGAGTTCTAATAATTTATCCCAAAATAGTTTGACTTGGTTATCCATAAGATATGTCCTCGATTTTTATTTGATTTATTTTAACATAAAAAAAGGTTTTCCACAAGAACATCAAATAGTTTTCCACAGAAATGAGATATGTTAATTATGAAATCCACATGTTTATCATAAGTTATCCACAGGATGTGAACAACTTATACTTTCTTTGTTTAATAAGGGTATATATGAATTTATACTTGTGTATAACTAGGAAAAAAAACAATCTTATAAACAAATTATTTTAATTTGTTTATAAGATTGTTTAAATCTTCTTCTGTTTTAAACTGACATGTTAATTTTAAAGATAAATCTTTTTTTTGTTCTAATGATATAGTGGAACCTAAAAGTTGTGATAGTTTTTTTTCTAAATCATTTAAAAATAGATTGTCTTTTTTTTGATTTCTTTTTTTAGTTTTATGCTGTAGTTTTTTTTCAAGCTCACGAACACTAAGGTTTTTTGAATTTATTTTTTCAAACCATATTAACTGTTCATCTTCAGTTTTTAATGTTAAAAGAACACGCGCGTGTCCTTGAGAAAGGTTCCCATTTTTAACGGCTTTTTCTAATGAGTTGGGTAATTGTAATAATCTCAAGCAATTTGAGATATAGGGACGAGATTTTCCCATTAATTTTGCCAATTCTTCATGAGTCATATCATGATTCTTTAGAAGTTTTTTATAGGCTTTAGCTTCTTCTATTGGATTTAAGTTAGAACGTTGTAAATTTTCAATAATGGCTTGCTTCATACTATCCTCTGTTGAGATAGTTTTAACTATTGCTGGTATTGTCGATAGTTTGGCTAATTTTGAGGCTCTTAATCGTCTTTCACCAGCAATTAATTCGTACCCAACAATTGAAGATTTTCGAACAATGATAGGTTGTATAATACCGTTTAATTTGATTGATTCAGCTAGTTCATTTAATTCAAATTGATCAAATTCTAATCTTGGTTGATGAGGATTAGGGTAAATATCCTCAATTGGGATGTTTATTAAGTAGTCAGTCATGTTTACTCCAAAAACTACCTTTACATTGTAAAGGTAGTGGTTGTTATTGATTTGAAGACAAATCTTGATTTGTTTTAGTTAGTTTAATGCTTTCAGTTTTTTTACTAGTACCTCGGTAGAAAGTAATTTTAATAGTATCATCAATGCTATGTTCGTAAAGAATGCTTTGTAAATCACTAGTTGAGGTAACTGTTTTTCCATCAATTTCAGTTATAACATCATATTTTTCTAATTTTCCACTAACTGGCATGTTAGATTGTACAGAACCGACAACAATACCTGTTGTAATACTTGTTGGTATATTGAGTTGAGCAATAGCACTTGTCGATAGATTTGTTAAATCTACCATAGAAATACCTAAGGCAGGTCGGATTACTTTTCCATTTTTTTCTAATTGTTTTATGATTTTAACAACATCATTTGAGGGAATAGCAAAACCAATACCTTCTACAGATTCTCCACTAGAATTACCTGTAGATGAAATTTTACTAGAGTTGATACCTATGATTTGTCCTTCAATATTAATGAGTGGTCCACCTGAGTTACCGGGATTAATAGCGGCATCAGTTTGAATGGCATTCGTAGAAATTGTTTGGCCACTTTCATTAGTAAGGGTTACAGTTCTACTGAGGCTAGATAAAATACCTTCTGTGACAGAATTAGCATACTCAGTACCTAAGGGACTACCAATTGCGATAGCTGTTTCACCAACATTCAATTTTGAAGAGTCAGCAAATTCAGCAACTGTTTTGACTTTTTCAGACGATATTTTGATAACTGCTAAATCAGAATAAGTATCAGTACCGACAAGTTCACCAGTTACTTTACTACCATCTGAAAATTGAATTTCTAATTTGCTAGCACCGTCAACAACATGATTATTTGTTACAATATAAGCTGATTTGCCAGATTTTTTATAGATAACCCCTGAACCTTCACTAGCAATCGCTAAGTTATCCTCAGAGCTATTGTTAGTGGCATTATCGGTATCATTGGTATTTCCAAATATTTGACCATAAATGCTTGATAGTCCACTTGATGTTGTTTGTGCTTGATAATTAATAACTGAAACAACGGAATTTTGGACCTTTTTAACGGCCTTTGTTGTATCATTGGTATTAGAATAAGTGATATTTGCAGTTTTTCCACCACCAACAGTAGTGTTTTGTGATGTGAAATGATTGGTCAGTAATGTCCCACCAATTCCTCCTAAAAATCCTAAAAATAAGATGATTACTATTTTTAGAATATTACTTTCTTTTTTTTGATTCATATTTTAAATAGACCTCCTTGTTGCGGAAATTTTATCAATTGTGACTTAATTATAGCTTAAAATATTTTAAAAAGAAAGTAAGTAGGTGTTAATGAGAACTATGTTATAATGTATTTTATGAAAGTTAAAATTATATCTGTAGGAAAATTAAAAGAAAAATACTTAAAAGATGGCATTAATGAGTATATAAAACGTCTGGGAAGATTTACTAACGTTGATTTAATTGAATTAGTAGATGAGAAGACACCGGACAATGCCAGTGACCTTGAAAATATCAAAATTTTGGATAAAGAAGGTGAACGTATCTTGTTAAATATTAAAGAACGTGAATTTGTCATTGTTTTAGCAATTGAAGGAAAACAATATAGTTCTGAAGAATTTAGTGCAATAGTTGATAATGCGATGTTTCAAGGGTATTCAACGGTAACATTTATAATTGGTGGTAGTCTTGGTTTATCTTCTAAAGTAAAGAATAGAGCTAATGTATCTGTTAGTTTTGGATTATTAACTTTACCTCATCAATTGATGAGGCTAGTTTTAGTTGAACAAATTTATAGAGCTTTTATGATTAGACAAGGTAGTCCATATCACAAATAAAAAAGATGTTTCATGTGAAACATCTTTTTTATTTGTGATATATGATCTCAGCAGGATTCGAACCTGCGACCGTTCGCTTAGAAGGCGAATGCTCTATCCAGCTGAGCTATGAGACCTTCAACTCTAATAGTGTATCAAAAACTATAGAGAGTTGTCAATTAAAACTTAATAAAATATTCTTTAATAACTTATGAAGATTTGACTATGCCTAATAGTATAGCTCCTAAAAGAAAAAGAATGATACCAGTGACAATCCACTTGATTTCTTTTTGTGTTTTAGATTCTCCTAAAAAAAGGATACCTCCAACTATTGAGATAACAACACCCAGTTGTGAAAAGCTAAAGGCAATAGCAAGACCAGCTTTTGAAGCTGCTAAAAGCATAAAAATATTTCCAACTCCCCACATAAGTCCAACTAGAGAATTTTTTAGAACAACACCTTCAAAAGTTATTTTGAATTTCATAAAAATCATTGAAGCAAAGCACATTCCAATAGACATAGGGAGCAATACAGAGAAGGCTTGAAAATGCATGATATTATTAAATAACACAGTATACGAAATATATCCAATTGTTGAGTAAATCAGAGCTTTGAAACCTTTTGAGTAGTTCAGCATTTTTTGCTCAGCAATATTATTTTTTTCATTCTTACTAGAAAAATAAAAACCGATGATTAATAAAATAATGGCTATAATTCCTAATGTGAATTGGGAACTATTTTTCCATTCCTTAAATACAATCGCACCAATCAAACTGCCTAAAACGAGTTGAGACCCACTTGATAAAGGATTTGCTATAGAAACACCAAGGAATTTCATGGCATTGAATTGTCCATTTTGTCCAATAGACCATAGGATTCCTCCAATGATACCAACTCCCCACAGGGTTAATGTCATAGGAGGTTGAACAATAAAAAATAATCCAATTGCAAAGAATAGTGCTCCAAACGTCATTCCAAAAGTTTGTTGGTTTGGTGTTCCTCCAATTTTATTACTAACAAAACCAATGCTTCCCCAAGTAATCATAGGAACAATAGCGTATAAAATACCTTCCAAAAGAATACCTTTCTAATGATGTCAATCTGTTTTACAAAACTGTAAATATATTTAAATTTGAAATTGACACTAGTGTCAATTTCAAATAAATAGGTCGAGACTTAATCAAGTCACAACCTACTTTAATAATGTTAATGTGTTGAATAATTTGGAGCTTCATTTGTAATTTGAACGTCATGTGGGTGACTTTCTCTTAGTCCAGCACCACTCATTTCGATAAATTGAGCTTTATCGTGTAATTCTGATATTGATGCTGCCCCAACATATCCCATACCAGATTTTAGTCCACCTAGCATTTGGAATACAATATCAGATGCTGCCCCTTTATAGGCTACTCTTCCTTCGATTCCTTCTGGAACTAGTTTATTAGCTTCGTTAACAGAACCTTGGAAATATCGATCGCTTGATCCTTTTTTCATAGCTGCAATTGACCCCATACCACGATAAGTTTTAAATTTACGTCCTTGATAAATTTCAGTTTCACCAGGGGCTTCGTCTGTACCTGCAAACATTGAACCGAGCATAACAGCATCTCCTCCTGCTGCTAAAGCTTTTACAATGTCCCCTGAATACTTGATTCCACCATCTGCGATAATTGTCTTACCATATTCTCTAGCTACACTAGCTGCATCATAAATAGCTGTAACTTGAGGTACCCCTACTCCGGCAATAACACGAGTTGTACAAATAGAACCAGGACCAATACCAACTTTTACAACATCAACACCAGCTTCATATAAGGCTCTAGCTCCTTCTGCAGTTGCAATATTTCCAGCTATGAGTGTACGATTTGGAAAATGTTCACGAATTTCTGAAATTTTACGAAGAACACCAGCAGAGTGGCCATGAGCAGTATCAATAACGATTGCATCTGCACCAGCTTCGAATAGAGCCTCAGCTCGTTCAAAAGTATCAGAAGTAACTCCTACTGCACCAGCTACTAGAAGACGACCAAAATCGTCTTTAGCAGCATTAGGAAATTCAATAACTTTTTCGATATCTTTAATAGTGATTAGTCCTGCTAAACGTCCATTATTATCAACTAATGGAAGTTTTTCAATACGATGTCTATGAAGAATCTTTTCAGCAGTTTCTAAATCAGTACCTACAGAGGCTGTAATAAGATTATCACTGGTCATGTGTTCAGAGATAGGTCGATTTGAATCTGTGATAAAACGCATATCACGGTTGGTAATGATACCAACTAATTTTCTATTTTCTAAAGTCTCTACGATTGGGACACCACTAATACGATATCTTTCCATTAACTCTTCTGCAGCAGAAACTTTATTTTCAGGTGTTAAGAAAAATGGATCAATAATAACACCGTTTTCTGAGCGTTTAACTTTTCTAACTTCTTCAGCCTGTTCTTGAATAGACATATTCTTATGAATGACCCCTAGTCCGCCAGCTCTAGCAATAGCAATTGCCATTTTACTATCTGTTACAGTGTCCATAGCTGCAGTAATGATAGGAATATTTAATGTCAAATTTTTAGCTAATTTTGTTTTCATATCAACTTCATTAGGTAAGATATGACTCTCAGCAGGAATAAGTAATACATCGTCAAAGGTAAAACCTTTTTTCAAAAATTTAGTGTCCCAATTTGACATTAAGAAGTTCCTCATTTCTTTATTTTAGGGCAATAACCCCATATTATTATTTATTGTTACTATGATATCATTCTTCTTTGATTTGTCAATCACTAGTTAAATAAAATCTAGAAATAATTTATTCCCATAGCTTTCTTAACTTCAGATAGGGTTGTTGCTGCAAGTTGTCTAGCATTATTACTACCATTTTTTAAGATATTCCAAACTTCTGCTGGATCTTTTGAATACTCTAAACGTTTTTCACGGATAGGTGATAATTCTCTTTCAAGAATATCTAAAAGGAAACGTTTTGTTTTGACATCTCCTAATCCTCCTTTTTGATACTGCTCCTTCATTCTTTCAATTTCTAGTTTGTCCTCATCTCTTCCAAAGACATCTAGATAGTGAAATACCATATTTCCTTCAATTTTGCCAGGATCTTCTACTTTGATATGATTAGGATCAGTATACATGCTCATAACTTTTTTTCGTACAGTATCTATGTCATCTGATAGGTAGATACCATTACCTAATGATTTAGACATTTTTGCATTTCCATCTAATCCAGGTAATCGACCAGCAGCTTCATTTTCAGGATACATTCCCTCAGGTTCAATGAGTATATTTGTTTTATAAGTATGATTGAAACTTCTTACAATCTCTCTTGTTTGTTCAATCATAGGTTTTTGATCAGTTCCAGCGGGAACAAGATTTGCTTTAAAAGCAGTAATATCAGCTGCCTGAGAAATTGGATAAACTAGAAAGCCTGTAGGTAAACTTTCACCGAAACCTTTTTGCTTAATTTCAGATTTGACAGTTGGGTTACGTTCTAGTCGAGCTAGAGAAACTAAATTCATGTAATACATGGTTAGTTCAGCTAATTCTGGGATTTGACTTTGGATAAATAACGTTGATTTATGTGGGTTTAACCCTACAGATAAATAATCTAGAGTGACATTTAAAATAGATTCCTCAATTTTATCTGATTCTTTAGCATGATCTGTTAATGCTTGTTGGTCAGCTAAAAAAACTAAAATATCATATTTATCTTCTTCTTGTAAAATGACGCGGTTCTTCAGACTTCCAACATAGTGACCTAAGTGAAGTTTTCCAGTAGGTCTATCTCCAGTTAAAATAATTGGTTTTACCATAAGTTCCTCCTAATATAGATAATAAAAATGCCCTCACACAAAACATCATCTTGTGTGAGGGCGTTTTGAGACGCGGTGCCACCTCTATTTAGTAAATTAATTTACTATCTTATATTTTTATTTAATTAGTTTCATCAGTCCATTTCAACATTAATTTTCTACTAATTTTCACCAAACATTAGCTCTCTATAAGTAAATTAAAGATACTTTTCTGATTATATTTTAATTTTAAGAAAAAAGGTAATTTTTGTCAAATGGAATCGCTATAATAATTATCTTAATATCCTTGACGAAACAAGTCTTTATTTGTCATAATTAGTAAGGAATAATATAGGGGGAAACATGAATAAAAAAATAAAAGATTTCTGTTTAGTGACTATTGGGTCATTAATAGCTTCATTGGGATTTAGTTGTTTTATGTCACAAAATCATATTGCTTCTGGTGGTGTGGTTGGTTTAGCGGTTAGTTTACATCGTTTATTGGGTTGGAACGAGGGAAATTTTGTATTAATTGCTAATGTTCCTTTACTACTGTCTTGCTATTTTCTATTAGGAAAAGAAATATTTTTAAAAACAGTATACGGTGCCTGGATTTATTCTTTCTTTATCAAAATTACTGAAAATTTACCAACGATGACACATAATCCATTATTAGCGGGTATTTTTGGGGGTGTTCTAACGGGATTTGGGTTAGGAATAGTATTTTTAGGGAATTCCTCAACGGGAGGTACTGGTATTATTACACAGATACTTCATAAATATACTCCATTACCTTTAGCAGTTGCAATGACTTTAATTGATGGAGTTAGTGTTTCTATGGGGTTTGTTGCCTTTAATGCTGATACGGTGATGTATTCAATTATGTCATTAATTGTTATTAGTTATGTTGTTAATATTATGCAAGTAGGGACAAATTCTTCACGTAACGTTATGATTGTCTCTAAGAAAACAACTGAAATTAAAAGTATTATATCTAAGACAATTGATAGAGGGGTAACTGAAATACCTGTTATTGGGGGGTTTTCTGGTAAAAATCAGACAATGCTGATGACTACTGTATCAGGACAAGAGGTTCCACGATTAGAGAAAAATATTTTAAAAGTTGACGAGACAGCTTTTATTATCGTTACACCAGCTTCTAGAGTTAGAGGACGAGGTTTTAGTTTAAATAAAAATCATAAATTAGATAGTAAAGATATTATGTTACCAATGTAGAATTAAAGATAGTTTGTTGAAAAAATACTATAATTCTTGTAAAATGGGCATATAAAAATAAATGAGGTGACAATTTGCTTACAGTTTCAGATGTATCACTACGATTTAGTGATAGAAACCTTTTTGATGAAGTTAATATTAATTTTACATCAGGAAATACTTATGGTCTTATCGGTGCTAATGGGGCTGGTAAATCAACATTTTTGAAAATTTTAGCTGATGATATCGAACCAACAACAGGACATGTATCTCTAGGTCCAGATGAACGTTTATCAGTTTTACGTCAAAATCATTTTGATTATGAAGAAGAAAGAGCTATCGATGTTGTTATAATGGGAAATGAACAACTTTATAGCATTATGAAGGAAAAAGATGCCATCTATATGAAAGAAGATTTTTCAGAAGAGGATGGTGTTCGTGCTGCAGAATTAGAAGAACAATTTGCAGAATTAGGAGGTTGGGAAGCAGAGAGTGAAGCTGCTCAACTATTACAAAATCTTAATATCGATGAGAGTCTTCATTATCAAAATATGAGTGAGTTAGCTAATGGTGATAAGGTCAAAGTTTTACTAGCAAAAGCTTTGTTTGGTAAACCAGATGTATTACTCTTAGATGAGCCAACCAACGGATTAGATATTCAATCAATTACATGGTTAGAAGATTTTTTAATTGACTTTGAGAATACTGTAATTGTTGTTTCTCATGACCGTCACTTCTTAAATAAAGTTTGTACACACATGGCAGATCTAGACTTTGGTAAGATAAAGTTATTTGTGGGGAACTATGATTTTTGGAAGGAATCTTCAGAGTTAGCTGCACGTCTTCAATCAGATAGAAATGCAAAAGCTGAAGAAAAAATTAAAGAATTACAAGAGTTTGTGGCTAGATTCTCTGCGAATGCCTCAAAATCAAAACAAGCTACTTCACGTAAAAAAATGCTTGATAAAATTGAACTAGAAGAGATTGTACCATCTAGTAGAAAATATCCATTCATTAATTTTAAAGCTGAGCGTGAAATGGGAAATGATTTGTTAACCGTTGAAAATCTTTCTGTTAAGATTGATGGTGAAACAATTATTGATAATATTAGTTTTATTTTACGTCCAGGAGATAAGACAGCAATTATTGGTGAGAATGACATTCAAACAACTGCTTTAATTAGGGCATTGATGGATGATATAGAGTATGAAGGGACTGTTAAATGGGGTGTCACAACCAGTCGCTCATATCTACCAAAAGATAACTCACGTGATTTTGCAACAGATGAATCAATATTAGAATGGTTAAGACAATTTGCAAGTAAGGAAGAGGATGATAATACTTTCCTTCGCGGATTCTTAGGTCGTATGCTATTTTCTGGAGATGAAGTTAACAAATCTGTAAATGTACTTTCTGGTGGAGAAAAAGTTCGCGTCATGTTATCAAAATTGATGCTTTTGAAATCAAATGTTCTTATCTTAGATGACCCAACTAATCACTTAGATTTAGAATCAATTTCAAGTCTAAATGATGGTCTGAAAGACTTCAAAGAATCCATTATTTTCTCCAGTCATGACCATGAGTTTATTCAAACTCTGGCTAATCATATTGTGGTTATTTCAAAAAATGGTGTGATTGATAGAATTGATGAAACATATGATGAATTTCTTGAAAATTCAGAAGTGCAGAATAAAGTTAAAGAACTTTGGAAATAAAAAGCGTTTACGCTTTTTATTTTTTATTTAGGTGATAAATGAAAAGAAAAATTAAAAAATTATTATTTCCTTCGCTTAGTTTTTGTATACCAATTGTAATATTTACTATTGTCCTAGCAATATACGGTATTTATTTTGGTAGTGATAAAACAATATTAGCAAGTGATGGCTTTCACCAATACGTTATTTTTGCCCAAACCCTCAGAGATATATTACATGGGAGGGATAGTTTATTTTATACCTTTACAAGTGGTTTAGGTTTGAATTTTTATGCTCTCATGAGTTATTATTTAGGAAGTTTTTTAACACCTCTATATTATTTTTTTGACCTCCAGTCAATGCCTGATGCAATCTATTTAATAACTATTTTAAAGATTGGCTTGATAAGTTTGTCAGCAAATACTTGCTTTACAAGAATGTATAAAAAAGTTGACAAATTGTGGGTGTTAATCTTGTCTGTTTATTATTCATTAATGAGCTTCTTGATTAGTCAGCTTGAAATTAATATGTGGTTAGATGCATTTATTATGTTTCCTGTAATTTTATTAGGTTTACAGAGATTGATTAAAAGTAGTAAAGCAATACTTTATTATATTTCTTTGACGATACTATTCATTCAGAATTATTATTTTGGATATATGTTTAGTTTATTTCTAGTGATTTATTTTCCTGTCTACATTGTAAATATCAAGGGTTTAAAAAACAAAATAGGCTTATTATTGCGTTTCTGTATAGTATCGATACTATCAGTTTTATCAAGTGGTGTAATGCTGTTACCAACTTTTTTGGATTTACAAACTCAAGGGGAAAAGTTGACGAAATTGACATCCTTATTGACAGAAAAAAGTTGGTATTTAGATTTTTTTGCAAAAAATTTGGTTGGCGTATATGATACAACTAAGTTTGGTTCAATACCAACATTGTATATAGGTTTACCAATATTAGTATTATCTTTACTTTACTTTACAATAAAAGGAATTAAAACACGTTATAAACTGGCATATCTTTTTCCGATTGTTACATTATTCCTAAGTTTTTATTTAGAGCCATTGGATCTTTTTTGGCAAGGAATGCATGCTCCAAATATGTTTCTACATCGATATTCGTGGAGTATATCCTTAATAATGTTACTATTATCATTTGAAACGCTATCTTACTTTAAAAAGATTGTCGTTAGACAGATAGTTTTAGTTTATACGATTCTAACTTTAGGATTTATTGTTACTCTTATTTTTAGAGGACATTATGATTTTATAGAGAATATTAATATCATTTTAACTTTTTCGTTTCTATTAGCTTATGCACTACTTATGATTTGTTATAAGAGTAATTACATCAAAAAAAGTTTTATGTTTAGTTTTTTTATTATATTTTCAATGTTTGAATTATTTTTGAATACATACTATCAAGTTGGAAAATTAGAAAATGAGTGGGTATTTCCATCTAGAGATGCTTATCAAAAATCTTTAAATGAGATTAAGTCATTAGTTACTGAAACTAGTAAAGAGGAATCTGATTTCTATAGACTAGAAAGAGTGGTTGGGGAAACGGGGAATGATAGTATGAAATTTGGTTATTATGGTATCTCACAGTTTTCATCAATTAGAAATAGAAATTCAAGTCATTTATTAGATAGATTAGGCTATAAATCTACAGGAACTAACCTTAATCTTAGGTATCAAAATAATACCATTTTAATGGATAGTTTATTTAGCATTAAGTATAATCTTAGTCAAGGAGAGATTAATAAGTATGGTTTTTCTTTAAAAAATATAAAAAATAACACAAGATTATACAAAAATAATAATACATTGCCATTAGGTATTTTAGGACATGAAGTTTACAAAGATATTGACGTAACTGTAAATACACTTGACAATCAAACCCGTATTTTAAACCAATTATCTGGGTTGAATCAAATATATTTTTACAGAACCTCTTATAAAATTGATAGTAAGTTTACACAATTTGGGAATAATATTATACTGAAAGCAGATAAAAATAGTGAAATTCATTTTCAAATGTTGTCTAATCGTTCAGGTGAATTTTATATCAGTGTCCCTAATATAAAATTTAATAATGATCAAAGTAAGAATATTGAAATGATTATTAATCAAAAAAATCATCACTATACGGTGGATGATGCTTATTCTTTTTTTGATTTAGGTTATTTCGAAAAAGGAGATACTATCGATGTAACAATGATTTTTCCAAACAATAGAGAAATTTCATTTAATAAACCAAATGTGTACACTTTAGATAAGTATGCTTATGATAAGGTTATCAATCGATTAAAAGGAAAAGCTGTTACTTCTAAAACAGCAGGTAATAAAGTTTTTTTGAATTATGATAGTCAAAAAAGGACATCATTAATAGTAACACTTCCCTTTGATAGAGGTTGGATTGCTGAAATTAATGGGAAAAAAATACAAGTTAAAAAATTTCAAAATGGTTTGATTAAATTAAATGTACCTAAAGGAAAACATCAGATTATTTTAAAATTTATTCCTTATGGTTTTAAACTGGGATGTATTATTAGTTTGTTGGGATTGTTATTGTTTGTAGTCTATTTAAAGATTGATAGAAAGAAAAATAAAACACATTGTTAGTTTAAACACTAGCAATGTGTTTTATTTAAATTTTGAAGTCATAGAAAAAAATAATAAAGTTTTTTGACTAAATTGTAAGAACTCATTATCTAACAAGACCTAAGTAAAATGCTTCATACCATCAGTTTATTATAACCGTTAATATTAAAACAGAGATCTATCTGGAATTAGGCTTTAAACTTAGTTGATTTGATATAAACCAAGGTGTTTAAGTTTAAGGTTTGTGAGAATGAGAATGTTTCTAAAGCATATTGACTTAACTGTTATTTAACAAGAGTTTGATTATTTAGATATATATATAAATAATTGCTTACGCAAATACTTAACTAATATAAGATTTTTAGAAGTTTATATTGAGTTGTAATAAAGGATGAACATATCCTTATAATTTTTTAAATAAAAAAACCTTTATAATAAAGGTGTTGTCTTATCACTCCGGCAGTAGGACTCGAACCTACGACATCATGATTAACAGTCATGCGCTACTACCAACTGAGCTATGCCGGAAAATAAAAGACTGCTATGCAGTCTTGATAGATAGTCCGTACGGGATTCGAACCCGTGTTACCGCCGTGAAAAGGCGGTGTCTTAACCCCTTGACCAACGGACCAGAGTTATCAAGAATAAATCTTTAACACTCTTATTATTATATCAGAAAATCATATTTTGTCTACACTTTTTTTAAAAAAAAGTGTAAATTTTATACTTTAATAGTTCCATTTTCAATTTGGAAAATTTTTATTGAGTCTGGAAGGTTGATAAGATGATCTAAACTAGTAGTTGTAATGAAGGTTTGTACATTTTCTTTAATGTTTTCTAGTAGTTTTAATTGTCTGGTGTTATCAAGTTCACTCATGACATCATCTAATAATAAAATAGGATAGTCTCCAGTTATATTTTTTATAAGATCGATTTCAGCTAATTTTAATGACAAAATTAGACTACGATGTTGTCCTTGACTAGCAAATTTAGCATCAATACCATTAATTTGAAAAGAAATATCATCTCGGTGTGGGCCAATGCTAGTTGTTTTTTTTATCAAATCCTTCTGACGATTATTTTTGAGTAATGCATAAAATTCAGTTTGTAAGTCTTCTAAAGTTTGACTATTGACAGAAGGGATATATGTAATATTTATTTTTTCTTTTCCATTAGAAATATTCGAGTGATGTTTATTAGCTTCAATTTCTAAATGATTAATGAAATCAGTTCGATGTTTCATAACTTTGGAACCTAAATTAGCAAGCTGTTCGTCTAGAACATCAAGAAATTGTAAATCGATAGCATTAGCACTTTTTAAATAGGTATTTCTTTGCTTTAGAATATGATTATAATGAGATAAGTCAGATAAGTAAATCATTTTCATCTGTCCAAGATCAATATCAATGAATTTTCTTCGTAGACTTGGTGATCCTTTGATAAGTTGAAGGTCTTCAGGTGCAAACAATACAACAGTCATATGACCAATATAGTCGGATATTTTAGCTTGTTTAAGGTGATTTACTTTAGTAATTCTGCCTTTATCTGATAAGATGATCTCAATAGGTAAATTTCCATTAATACGATGAATATTTCCTGAGACTTTTAATTCTTTTTGTGAAAATTGAATTAAATCTTTGTCAGAGCGAGTTCTGTGACTACGAGTTAATGATAAGAAATAAATGGATTCTAAAATATTTGTTTTACCTTGTGCATTTTGTCCAAGAAAGATATTCAGATGTTGAGAAAAACTAAGGGTAATGTTATGGTAGTTACGGTAATGTTTAAGTGCTATTGAACTAATCCACATTATTAGGTACCTGGAAATTTGATAGTTTTTTTCGGTAGAGATTTATTTATATTTTGTTTTTTGTAAGTTTTATTGAGCTCTTTGACGCGTTTAGCTATAGCTTGTTTTTCAATTACATCGGTTTGATATTCTATGATTTCATTTTCACTTGGTGCTATGATTTCAATGTGTATATTTTGACTAGGAATACTGATAAAATCATCGATTCGTAACTTTTTACCACGTCTTTTTTCATCTTGTCCGTTAAATAAAACAGTCGTATCTTGTAGAAATTGTTTAATATTACCACCGCTTTGAATGATACTTAATTTTTTAAAGAGCGCTTGTAAGGTAATATATTCTTCAAATAGCTTATACTTCATATAACTTCTCCAATTTATAATTCAAGTAATTATAGCATAAAAATGATATAATTGGACTTAATAACCTATTTTGTAGAGGGGAAATTATGAAAATTGTTGATGGTGTTCATCTTCATTTTATTAAGAATAAAAAATTAAAAACTAATCATATTACGTTGCGTTTTTCAGGAGAATTTGACGTAAAGACATCAGCTAAACGTGTAATGGTTGCTCAAATGCTAGAGAGTTCCAATGCCATTTATCCTACGACACAATTATTTCGACGAAAATTGGCGGATTTATATGGAGCAGACTTATCAACTTCTGTTAGTGTCAAGGGAAAAGTTCATATAGTTGATATTGACATTACGTTTATCAAAGATAAATTTTCATATGAACATGATTCTGTCATTAAGGAAGTTATAGTATTTGTCAGAGATATGCTTTTTAAACCCCATGTTTCAGTTGCACAGTACCATTTACAGTCTTTTGAAATTGAAAAAGAAAACATGATAAACTATTTGAAAGCTGATAAGGAAGATATTTTTTATCGTAGTGAATTAGGTTTACACGATTTGTACTATAAAGATGATACATTAAAACTTTCTAAATACTCTAATGAGAGTTTAATAGAAAAGGAATCGGCATATACATGTTATCAAGAATTTAAAAAAATGATTAGTGAGGATGTCATTGATATTTTTATAGTCGGTGAGTATGATGACTATACAATGATACAACTCTTTCATACCTACCCTTTTGATGGACGTGAAAAAAAATTGACTTATCTCTATTCTCAATCCTACAGCAATATCACGCAAGAAAAAATTATCAAACAGGATGTTAAGCAATCGGTAATTCATCTAGGCTATCATTTATCGGTAGATTATACAGATCCTCTCTACTTTGCATTAATAGTTTTTAATGGAATGTTCGGTGGATTTTCTCATTCAAAATTATTTATGGAAGTAAGAGAAAAAGAAGGATTGGCTTATTCAATAAGTAGTCAGTTCGATATCTTTACTGGGCTATATTCTGTTACAACTGCAATAGATCAAAAACAAAGGGATAAGTGCTTAAAAATTATTAATCGACAATTAATGGGAATACGTAAAGGACGCTTTACAAGTAATTTTCTTAGTCAAACAAAAAAATTATTAAATTCGAATCGAATATTAGCCATGGATAGCGCAAAATCTAACGTCGAATATTTCTATAATCAATTTCATATTGAAGGTTTTCCAACATTAGAAGATTGGTTAGATAAAGTTGACAAAGTCCGTAAAGAAGATATTATGAGAGTAGCTTGTCAAATTAAGCTTCAAACACTTTACTTTGTAGAAGGAGAGAATTGATGAGTAATCTAAATACAATTGTTTATCAAAATATAGGAGAAACACTCTCTTCTGTCAAATTGACTAATGGTTTACAAGTCTATATAATAGAAAAACCAGAATTTAAGGAATCAAGTTGTGTCCTAATGACTAAGTTTGGCTCGATTGACACTATCTTTACAGTGAGAAAACAATTAAAAAATTATCCTTTAGGGATAGCTCATTTTTTAGAACACAAGCTTTTTGAAATGGAAAAAGGAGAGGATGCTAGTTTAGTCTTTACAGATATGGGAGCTGACTGTAATGCATTTACTTCTTATAGTAAAACATGCTACTATTTTTCTACCTCAGCTCGTTTACTGGACAATCTTGAACATTTACAAGACTTTGTTTCAAATTTACACTTAACAGAGGAATCAGTTGAAAAGGAAAAAGAAATTATTTGTCAAGAGATTTATATGTATCAAGACGATCCAGATTATCGATTATATCAGGGGATATTGTCTTGCTTGTACCCAGAATCTGTTTTGGCCACAGATATTGCAGGTACAAGAGATTCGGTGACAGCAATATCAAAAAAAATGTTACAAGATAACTATCGTTATTTTTACCATCCAGAATTTATGACGTTAGTTATTGTAGGTGATATTAATAGAAAAGTGGTACTGGATGCTATAAAAGAAAAGCAAAATACGTTATCTTACAAACGTGTTATTAAAGCTAATAGAGAATCAATTATTTACTTACCTGTATTAAAAAACAAAAGCATTAGTATGCCTGTTAATTTACCTAAATTAGCTGTTGGTTTTCGTGGGCAAAAACTAGAAGATAGGACCTCTTTATTACGACAGTACATAGGCTTAAAGTTATATTTTTCATTATTGCTTGGTTGGACATCTGATACTTATCAAAATTGGTATGAATTAGGTTCTATTAATGATTCTTTTACCATAGAAATTGAGGTTCATAAAGAATTTCAATTTGTCATTTTTTATTTAGATACTCTTGAGCCAATAACCATGTCAAATAAAATACGTCAATTTTTAAAAAGAGAAGCTCATAATGAATTTAATGATGACGCTTATTTTAATTCTTTGAAAAAGGAATTCTATGGTGAATTTTTGAGAAGTTTAGACTCAATAGAACACTTATCTCTTCAATTTGTTAATTATATAACAGATGATGAAACCTATTATGATATTCCTAATTTAATTCAAACCTTATCAATAGATGAGGTAGTTAAGATAGGAAGAGAGTTTTTAGAACAATCAGATGTTACAGACTTTATTATTTTTCCAAAGTAGTCGATGAATCGTGATATAATGGTCTCATAATGTCATTTGATTAGATTGATATTACTATTATTAAAATTAAAAAAAGGTTTAAAATGAAAAAAGAAAATATTCCAAATCTACTCACTATCATTCGTATTTTAATGGTACCTATTTTTCTAATTTTAACATCGTTTGAGAAGAGTGTTAGTTTACATATCATAGCTGCAATTATTTTTGCTGTTGCCAGCTTTACAGATTATCTAGATGGGTATTTAGCAAGAAAATGGAAAGTTGTTTCAAACTTTGGGAAATTTGCAGACCCCTTAGCTGATAAAATTTTAGTGATGAGTGCGTTTATCATGTTAGTAGGTCTACATCTTGCGCCTGCATGGATAGCAGCAACGATAATTTGTAGAGAGTTAGCCGTGACTGGTCTACGCCTACTTTTAGTTGAAACTGGAGGGACAGTTCTTGCAGCTGCAATGCCAGGAAAAATTAAAACAGTGACTCAGATGTTAGCCGTAATTTTATTATTGTGCCATTTTGATGGTATTGGTAGCGTGATGCTTTATATTTCCCTCTTCTTTACCCTATATTCAGGATATGATTACTTTAAAGGAACAGGGACGTTGTTTAAGGATACATTCAAATAATATGGTATTAAACAGTATTGAAGTTAAAAATTTAAAATTTAAATATGATTCACAATCAGAATATTATACTGTTAATGATATTTCGTTTCACGTGAAACAAGGAGAGTGGATTTCTATTGTAGGACACAATGGTTCTGGGAAATCAACGGTGGTTCGTCTGATTGATGGTTTGTTAGAAGCTGAGTCAGGAGAAATATATGTTGATACTATTCGTTTGACAGAAGATTCAGTTTGGGATGTGCGTCATAAAGTAGGTATGGTTTTTCAAAATCCAGATAATCAGTTTGTTGGTTCGACAGTTGAGGACGATGTTGCATTTGGATTGGAAAATAAGGGTGTTCCTTATGAAGAAATGAAATATCGTATTGAGGAAGCTTTAAAAATTGTTGGAATGACTGAATTTAAAGATAGGGAGCCTGCAAGGTTATCTGGGGGACAAAAACAACGTGTTGCAATTGCTGGAGCTATAGCGATGAGACCACAAATCCTTATTTTAGATGAAGCGACAAGTATGTTAGACCCTGAAGGGCGTTTACAACTTATTCAAACCCTTAAGGATATTCGTAAGCAATTTCAATTAACAGTGGTATCAATTACTCATGATTTAGATGAAATCAGTTTAAGTGATCGTGTTATAGTAATGAAAAAAGGAAAGATTGAGACCAATTTGACTCCTAGAGATTTGTTTTCCAATACTCAAAAATTAAAATCTTATGGATTGGATTTGCCTTTTACAAGTAAATTGATAGAAAGTTTTTCTAAAATAGGATTTGATTTTTCCTTACCTTATCTCACAGAAAAAGAATTGAGGGAAGAGTTATGTCAATTGATTTCGACAAAGTAAGCTATACTTATCAAGAAGGAACTCCTTTTGAAAGTAGAGCACTTTTTGATATAAGTTTATCACTAAAAAAAGGGTCATATACAGCTGTTATTGGACATACAGGGTCTGGGAAATCAACAATCATGCAGTTGTTAAATGGTATTAATATCCCGACATGTGGAACTGTAAATATTGATGATATGATGATTACTCCTAACTCTAAAAATAAAGGGATAAAAATGATTCGAAAAAAAATAGGACTTGTATTTCAGTTTTCAGAAAACCAATTATTTGAAGAAACGGTTTTAAAAGATGTTGCATTTGGCCCTCAAAATTTTGGAGTGTCTAAGGAAGATGCCTTAGTAGTTGCAAAAGAAAAATTAAAATTGGTTGGCATTTCTGAAGAATTATTTGAAAAGAATCCTTTTGAATTATCAGGGGGGCAAATGAGAAGGGTTGCTATTGCGGGTATTTTAGCGATGGAACCTGAGGTATTGGTGCTTGATGAGCCAACTGCTGGATTAGACCCTATTGGACGTAAGGAGCTAATGACTTTATTTTCAAAATTACATAAATCAGGACTCTCAATTGTGCTAGTTACTCATTTAATGGATGATGTTGCTAATTATGCTAATTATGTCTATGTATTAGAGAAGGGACGAATTGTATTGCAAGGTAGTCCTTCAGATATTTTTCAGAAAGTAAGCTTTCTTGAAAGTAAGCAACTTGGTGTTCCTAAAGTCACTAAGTTTGCCCAATCTCTTGTTGATAACGGCCTATCTTTAGAGAGATTACCGATTACAATTGACGAATTGAGAGAGGTTATCACTAATGGATAAACTTATTTTGGGAAGATATGTTCCAGGAAATTCTATAATACATAGATTAGATCCACGAGCCAAATTATTGGCAATGATACTTTATATCATTGTTGTGTTTTGGGCAAATTCTTTTCTTACTAGTGCAATTCTTTTTATTTTTACAGCGATTATTGTTTTGATATCGGGTGTAAAATTAAGTTTCTTTATTAATGGTATCAAGCCTATGATTGGTATTATTCTGTTTACAACATTTTTTCAAGTATTTTTTACTACTGGGGGGGAAATATTATTTCATTATGGTATTATCCATATTAGTACTGAAGGGATAAATCAAGCTATTTTAATTTTTATGAGATTCTTGTTTATCATCTTATTTTCTACTATTTTGACGTTGACTACAACCCCATTAAACTTGGCTGATGCTGTTGAATCTATACTAAAGCCATTAGAAAAGTTTCGAATTCCTGCTCATGAGATTGGATTAATGTTATCACTCAGTTTACGGTTTGTACCAACATTGATGGATGATACTATTAGGATTATGAATGCTCAAAAATCAAGAGGAGTGGATTTTGGTGAAGGAAACTTTATTCAAAAGATAAAGTCAGTTATTCCTATCTTAATTCCTTTATTTGCATCTAGTTTTAAGCGTGCTGATGCATTAGCTATTGCTATGGAGGCAAGAGGCTATCAAGGAGGAGAGGGTAGAAGTAAATATCGTTTTTTATCATGGACAATTACTGATTCAGTAGCAATTTTTAGTATGATTTGTTTGGGAATAATCTTATTTTTATTAAAAAACTAAGATAAATTAGAAACGTTCTAATTTATCTTAGTTTTTTTTTTATTTATTTTATATTCTACTGTAATATAAGACATCTTTTTTAAAAGATTAGGTAATATTTTAAGGGTAAGATAGATGAGTATTAAAGAAAGGATGGAAACAAAATGAATTTTAATACAAGATTAAAAGAGAATAGAAATTTATGGAAAATTGGGATATTACTGTCATCTATGATGTTAGTTTCTTTACCTGTATTAACAAAAGCTGATAGTTATACTGTTAAATCAGGTGATACCTTATCAAAAATTGCAAAATCTTTTAACATCAGTGTAGATGATATTGCTAGTCAAAATAACATTACTAATATTAATCTTATTAGCGTTGGTCAAGAATTGACGATAAACACAGAAGAAACTTCTGAGAACAATGAGGTAACTGCATCTACAGGATACACATCAAACCTTAGTCAGGCAGATCAAGAAGCTAAAGAAATAATTGCTCAAAGAGAGTCAGGAGGTAGTTATACTGCACAAAATGGGCAATATTATGGGCGTTATCAATTAACTATTTCTTATTTAAATGGAGATTTATCAGCAGAGAACCAAGAAAAAGTAGCTGATGAATATGTTACTTCCCGTTATGGTTCATGGTCTTTAGCTCTTGCATTTTGGAATGCTAATGGATGGTATTAAAAAATATAAATTAGTATAAATTCAATGTTTTTGTAATGTTTTTAATCTAACCAAAACTATTAAGTAATAATAAAGGTTTAATATAGTTTTTGAAAAATAAGGAGATTAGAAATGTATAGTAGAATTGATAAATTGAGAAAGAAGAACTTGATTTTATTTGTTTTGAGTATGATTTTAGTATGTTCAGTATTATCTGTTGTACTTTTTAATAGTAAACATCAAAAAGTTGCTGATAATTTCACTACAAGAGCGAAAGCAGAAGTTATTGAGAAAAGTTCAGAAAAATCATCTTCTAAAGAAAAAAATAAAGAAGATATTGATAATAGTTCTTCTGAAATAGAGATTACTACAGATATGAGTTCAACAGTAGAACAAGCAATGGAAGATACAACACAGTTGGAAGTACAATCAGGAACAGCTCAACAATCAGTTGTTACGACATCTACTCCAGTAACTTCTGATACAGCTATTTATAATGGAAATACTGCAGGAGAAGTTGGTGCATCAGCAGCAGCACAGATGGCAGCAGCAACAGGAGTTTCTCAAACTGTATGGGAACAAATTATTGCACGTGAATCAAATGGAAATCCTTATGTTTCTAATGGTTCAGGGGCGTCTGGTTTATTCCAAACAATGCCAGGTTGGGGTTCAACTGCAACTGTGCAAGACCAAATTAATTCAGCAATCAATGCCTATAATGCTCAAGGTTTATCAGCTTGGGGTTATTAAAATACAAAAACCTTTGAATCTTATAAGATTCAAAGGTTTTTTATAATATCAAGTGGAGTTGAAACAATTTTGTCTGCCTTAGCATTTTTTAAATCTTCATGTGTACCAAAACCCCAAGTAACTCCTAAGGTATGAATATTAGTATATTTTCCACCAATAATATCAAATTTGGTATCTCCAATAATGACTGTGTCATCCAAAGCTAGTTTTTCTTCTTTTAGACATTCTTTAATAATATCTTCTTTTAAAAATCTTTTTTCAATCGAGCCATAAATACCATCAAAAAAGTGTTCAATTCCAAGGTTAGAAAGCATTAATCTTGCCATAGCTTCATTTTTACTTGTCGTAATGAAAAGTTTCTTTTCCAGTTGCTTTAGCTGTTTTAAGAGTATGTCAATATCATTGTAAAGCTTAACTTGAAAGACACCTTTTTCTTTATAATATTCTCTGAAAACCTTGATAGCATGAGATATATCATTTTCATTATCAAAATAACGAGCAAAAGTTATCTCTAATGGTGGACCGATAAAACTTGACAGTTGTTTATCATTTGGGACTTCCATTTGTAATTGTGTAAAGCAGTAGTTGAATGCTGATTTGATGCCAATACTAGAATCAACTAAGGTTCCGTCAAGGTCAAATAGAATAGAGTTCATTTATTTCTCCTGTAAAGATATTGTAAAGTGTTAATTGTTTGCAAAACATATCATCAAAATCACAGATAACAATAAAAGGCATTAGACTTTTTATAGCGTTAAATTCTTGATATGTAAAATTTGGATTTATGAGATTGATGAAAGTTGAAATGGCAGTTCCATGCGACGAGACAATACAATTTTTATTAGCATTCTTTTTTATAATGTCATTAATAGCGTTTGAAAAACGTTTTTGAACATGATGTAGTGACTCACCATTATCAAGTTTAAAATCAAAGTCTTCCCACTGTTTTCTTGCAAATGCATTAAAATTATCAATCCAAACAGTATCAATTTTACGTTCTTTTAGGTTATCAATCTTGATAATTGGAATGTCAAGGCTATAAGAAGTTTCAAAAATAGTATCTAAACAACGTTTGTAAGGGCTAGAGTAGATTGCACTAATAGATTTATCTTTAAAGTAATCAACTAAATATTTACTATCTTGTAAACCTTTTTGGGTTAGTTCTCTGCTTTCATCGTCGTGATTATGATAATTTGGTTCACAATGTCTAACAAGGTAAAGGGTTGTCAATTTCCAAAAATCTCCTGACTAAGTTTCCTTCCAGTAGGTGTTGCAGCTAGTCCACCTTCAGCGGTTTCACGAAAGGCAGTTGGAAGTGTAATACCAACTTGATACATAGCGTCTATAACTTCATCAACAGGAATTTGAGATTTAATATTAGCTAAAGCCATATCAGCAGCAATCATTGCAAAGCTTGAACCAAGTGCATTTCTTTTAACACAAGGAACCTCTACAAGACCTGCTACAGGATCACAAATAAGTCCTAACATATTTTTAATAACAAAAGCAACAGCTTGACTTGCTTGGAAGGCGGTTCCCCCTGCTGCCATGACAAGAGCAGCAGCTCCCATAGCACTTGCAGAACCTACCTCTGCTTGACATCCGCCTTCAGCTCCTGAGATAGAAGCATTATTTCCAATTACTAGTCCAAATGCCCCTGCTGTAAAGAGAAAGTCAAGTTGTTCTTGTTTATTTAAGACCAGTTTGTCAATTGCAGTTGATAATATAGCAGGTAGGCAACCAGCACTTCCAGCAGTTGGAGTTGCGCATATGAGCCCCATTTTGGCATTTAGTTCATTAACAGCCATAGCATTTCTGACTGCTGTTAGAATAGTGGTATCGGATAATGTTTTACCATTTTTGATGTAGTTGTCCATCTTAAGAGCATCTCCACCTGTTAATCCACTAATTGATTTATCGCTTGTCAATCCATTGACAACTGAACTTTTTAAAACTTCTAGATTTTTTGACATAATTGTCAAGATCTCATCCTTAGTTCGACCGGTTAACTCAATCTCGGTTTCAATCATGAGTTGAGAAACATTACCATTATGTTTTTGTTCAGCTTGTTCTACTAATTCTTGTATGGTATAAAACATGGTATTCTCCTAATCAAAAAAGTTAACATTGTGCAAATGAGGTATCGTTTGAATTTTCTTGACAGCTTCTTGACAGTTTCTAGAGTCTACTTCAATAATCATAATGGCTTTCTCACCCGCACTTTCTCTGGTTACATTCATTTGAGCAATATTAATTTCGAATTGTGATAGAATTTCAGTCACTTTGGCAATCATTCCTGGAATATCTTGATGAACAATGATAAGTGTGGGGGTATTCATTTTTAAAGAGACAGAAAAACCATTTAATTCAGTTACTTCAATATTCCCACCACCGATTGAAATTCCTGTAATACTCATTGTTTTATCATTCTTTTTGACAGTAATTTTAGCAGTATTAGGATGAGGAGAATTACTATCTTTTAGGATTTTCCAATATATTTTTATTCCTTTTTGATGGGCAATTTCTAATGAATGTTTGATGTCGGGATTATCAGTATCCATTCCAAGGATTCCAGCAACTAGAGCTTTATCAGTACCATGTCCTTGATAGGTTTTAGCAAATGAGTTATAGAGATGGAAAGTGACCTCATCAGGTATTTCACAAAAAATAGAATGCACTACTTTACCGATTCGAACTGCTCCAGCGGTATGACTACTAGAAGGTCCAATCATCACTGGTCCAATAATATCAAAAACTGATTGAAATTTTAATGACTTCATATGAGTTACTCCATGACAATTTTATGCTCTATTATTATATCAAAGTATAGCATTTTAGGTGTAACTAATGTCTAAAAACATAAAAGTAAAAGGTTTGAGTCCTATTTATTTCGTGTTATAATAATGTAGCACAAAAAGTGCTTCATATTCGACCTTCAAATCGAATGTTAAAATTAAGGAAATCGACCTTCAAATCGGATTTCTACGAAAGATGGGAGAAAAAATGACAGATAACTCAAAAACAAGAGTCGTTGTTGGAATGAGTGGTGGAGTTGATTCATCAGTTACAGCCTTATTGCTTAAAGAACAAGGATATGATGTTATTGGTATCTTTATGAAAAATTGGGATGATACGGATGAATTTGGTGTATGTACAGCTACTGAGGACTATAAAGATGTTGCAGCAGTTGCGGATCAAGTTGGAATTCCGTATTATTCTGTAAATTTTGAAAAAGAATATTGGGATAGGGTGTTTGAATATTTCTTGGAAGAATACCGATTAGGTAGAACACCAAATCCTGATGTTATGTGTAATAAGGAAATTAAATTTAAAGCTTTTTTAGATTATGCCGTATCTCTGGGAGCTGATTATGTGGCAACTGGTCATTATGCTAAAGTCAGTAAAGATGATAATGGAATAGTACATATGCTTAGAGGGAAAGATAATAATAAAGATCAAACTTATTTTTTAAGTCAGCTTTCACAAGAACAATTACAAAAAGTAATTTTCCCTTTGGGACATCTAGAAAAATCTGAAGTTCGTGAATTGGCTCAAAAGGCTAATTTAGCAACCGCTAAGAAGAAAGATTCAACTGGTATTTGTTTTATAGGAGAAAAGAATTTTAAAGAATTTCTAAGTCACTATCTTCCTGCTCAAAAAGGTAAAATGATGACAGTAGATGGTCGAGACATGGGGGAACATTCAGGATTAATGTATTATACAATTGGTCAACGAGGAGGACTTGGAATTGGCGGGCAGCATGGTGGAGATAATAAACCTTGGTTTGTAGTTGGTAAAGATTTATCTCAAAATATTTTATATGTTGGACAAGGATTTTACCATGAAGCTTTAATGTCAACGAGGTTGACAGCAAGTCAAATTCATTTTACACATGATATGCCAGAAGAATTTAGTATGGAGTGTACAGCAAAATTTAGATACCGTCAACCAGATTCAAAAGTAACTGTCCATGTAAAGGGTTCTACTGCAGAAGTGATTTTTGATGAAGAACAACGTGCAATTACCCCTGGGCAGGCAGTTGTCTTTTATCAAGGTGAAGAATGTCTAGGTGGTGGAATAATTGATAATGCTTATAAAGGCAATCAAATCTGTCAATATATTTGATTGACGCATTTGTAAATGATATGTCAATGTTTTTGACTAAACTGTCAACGTAAAGGAGAGGTGAAATGACACATAATTTTGTGGAAGATTATGATGTAATTGTTATAGGAGCAGGTCATGCAGGTGTTGAGGCAAGTCTTGCAGCAAGTAGGATGGGTTGTAAGACGTTACTTGCAACAATTAATTTAGAAATGTTGGCCTTTATGCCATGTAATCCTTCAATAGGTGGTTCAGCAAAAGGAATTGTTGTCAGAGAAATAGATGCATTAGGTGGGGAAATGGGTAAAAATATTGATAAAACCTATATCCAAATGAAAATGCTAAATACTGGTAAAGGTCCTGCGGTGAGAGCTTTACGTGCTCAGGCAGATAAAGCTCTTTATTCAACAACTATGAAACAAACGGTTGAGCAGCAAGAGAATTTAATATTACGTCAATCAATGATTGAGGAAATTTTGGTTGAAGATGGGAAAGTATTAGGAGTTCGTACAGCAACTAATCAAAAATATTCGGGAAAAGCTATTGTCGTTACAACAGGAACAGCTTTACGAGGTGAAATTATTTTAGGTGATTTAAAGTATTCTTCTGGGCCTAATAATAGTTTAGCTTCTCTAGGCCTTGCAGATAATTTAAAGGAACTTGGTTTAGAAATAGGAAGATTTAAAACAGGGACTCCCCCAAGAGTAAAATCTTCTTCAATTAATTATGATGAAACTGAAATTCAACCAGGAGATTCTCAGCCCAACCATTTTTCTTTTTTATCAAAAGATGCAGACTATTTACAGGACCAAATTCCATGTTGGTTGACATATACGAATCAAACTAGTCACGATATTATTAATCAAAATTTATACCGTGCCCCTATGTTTTCAGGAATCGTTAAAGGAGTAGGTCCCAGATATTGTCCTTCTATAGAAGATAAAATAGTTCGTTTTGCAGATAAAGAACGTCATCAATTATTTTTAGAACCTGAAGGAAGGAATACGGAAGAAATTTATATTCAGGGTCTATCAACTAGTTTACCTGAGGATGTTCAAAAAGATTTGGTCCATTCTATCAAGGGGTTAGAAAATGCTGAAATGATGCGCACGGGTTATGCCATTGAATATGATATTGTTTTGCCTCATCAGCTTCGTCAAACACTTGAAACAAAACTAATCTCAGGTCTTTTTACAGCAGGACAAACTAATGGGACTTCAGGGTATGAAGAGGCAGCTGGACAAGGAATTGTTGCAGGTATCAATGCGGCCTTGAAAGTTCAGGGGAAACCTGAATTAATTTTGAAGAGAAGTGATGCCTATATTGGTGTTATGATTGATGACTTAGTTACTAAGGGAACATTAGAGCCATATCGTCTGTTGACAAGTCGTGCGGAGTATAGGTTGATTTTGAGACATGATAACGCTGATATGCGTTTAACTGAGATTGGTCGTCAAGTTGGTTTGGTAGATGATGAGCGTTATCAAATTTATCAAATAAGAAAGGCACAATTTGAGAATGAATTAAAACGTTTGGAAAGCATTAAGTTGAAACCTGTTGAAGAAACAAATAAACGTATTAAAGAATTAGGTTACAAACCTTTAACAGATGCTTTAACAGGAAAAGAATTTATGCGCCGTCCGGAAATTAATTATAATATTGTAACGGATTTTATTGGACCTGCTGCTGAGGATTTAGATGATAAAATTGTTGAGCTATTAGAAACTGAAATTAAATATGAAGGCTACATAAAAAAAGCTATGGACCAAGTAAATAAGATGAAGCGTATGGAGGAAAAGCGAATTCCCTCAACAATTGATTGGGATGATATTGATTCTATTGCAACTGAAGCTAGGCAAAAATTTAAAAAAATTAGTCCAGAGACTATTGGACAAGCAAGTAGAATATCAGGTGTTAATCCAGCAGATATTAGTATTTTAATGGTCTATTTAGAAGGTAGACAACGCTCAAAACGTCACTCTAGTTGAGATATCAATAAGACAAGCTACTCTATGAATTTAGGGTAGTTTTGTGATATAATGATGTATCAAGAGGTTACTTAATGAAAAAACTACGTTTTACAACACTACATATTGTGATGCTTGGAATGATTTTTTATGCTATTTTTGCAATCAGTGTTCGAATCTTTGCGGCAGAGCAGCCTATTTTAATATCTGGTTTTCTTGTAATATCAAGTTTAGTTGCCTTAATGTTATATCAACAAACACATAATGAATTAACTGGAGTTGAACAAATTGAAATTTTAAATCAGACAACCGAAGTTAATTTAAAAAAGTTATTAGATGAAATGCCAGTAGGAGTTATTCAGTTTAATCCAGAGACAAATGGGATAGAGTGGTTTAATCCCTATTCTGAATTGATTTTTTCAAAGGATAACGGAGAGTTTGATAGCCAATTAGTCAATAAAATTATAGAATATAAAAAAAGTGGTGATGCTAGTCAAATTTTTGAGGTAGGTAGTAATCGTTATGCTTCACAAATTGATTTAGATACAGGAATGTTTTATTTTTTTGACGCTAATATTGGAAAAAGAACTATTCAAGATGAGACATCATTGAGACCAGTCATAGGTATTATTTCAATTGATAACTATGATGATACTACAGATAATTTAGCAGATGCAGAAACGTCACAGATTAATACATTTATTGCTAGTTTTATATCTGAGTTTTCAAAACGATATAATATTTTTTATCGTCGGGTCAGTCCAGATAGATTTTACTTTTTTACTGATTATGGAACCTTAAGTCAGCTGATGGATAAGAAATTCGAACTATTAGAGGAATTCAGAAGTCAGGCAAAAGAAAAACATTTATTGTTAACTTTAAGTATGGGAATCTCCTATGGCGAAACAGACCATAACAAAATAGGTCAAACAGCGCTTCAAAATTTGAATACAGCTTTAGTTCGTGGTGGAGATCAAATTGTGATTCGAGAGATTGGAGAACATAAACGACCGATTTATTTTGGTGGTGGTTCAGTATCTACTGTTAAACGCTCACGCACAAGAACAAGAGCGATGATGACAGCCATTTCAGACAGGATTAAAGAAGCAGATAAGGTATTTGTAGTAGGCCATAGAAATTTAGATATGGATGCGTTAGGCGCATCTATAGGAATGGTGTTTTTTGCTCATAATATAATTGATGAAGCCTATATAGTTTATGATAGAAGACAAATGGGTTCAGATATTAAACGTGCTATTAACAGACTTGAAGAAGAAAATTCGACAACTCTAATAACGGTTGATAGAGCTTTAAATATGGTTACTCCACAATCATTACTTATCATGGTTGACCATGCAAAATTATCTCTAACATTATCAACTGAATTATATGATAAATTTACAGATGTTATTGTAATTGATCATCATAGAAGAGATGATGATTTTCCAAATAATGCTGTACTGAGTTTTATTGAGAGTGGGGCAAGTAGTGCAAGCGAATTAGTTACTGAGTTGATACAATTTCAGGCTGCCAGATCTAAATTGACACGATTACAAGCTAGTATTTTAATGGCTGGTATTATGCTAGATACGAAAAATTTTACAACTAGGGTAACGAGTCGTACGTTTGATGTCGCCAGTTATTTAAGAACATTAGGTAGTGATAGCGTTGAGATTCAAACTTTATCCGCAACAGAATTTAGCGAATATCGACTGGTTAACGAACTCATCTTAAGGGCTAATTTGATAACAGATGGTATTATTGTAACATGTGGTAGCAGTGAGAAATATTATTCTAAAGTTATTACAAGTAAAGCTGCAGATACGATGTTGTCTATGGCAGGGATTGAGGCTAGTTTTGTTGTAACTCGTACAACCGAGACACAGATCTCTATTTCAGCTAGAAGTAGAAGTAAGATTAATGTACAGCGTATTATGGAAACATTAGGTGGTGGAGGTCACTTTAATCTTGCAGCTTGCCAATTTGAAAACGAAAATATTGAAAGTGTTGAGAGAATGTTAATTCAAGCAATACTAGATGATTTAAAAGAGGAAGAGGAGTAATAAAATGAAGGTTATTTTTTTAGAAGATGTTAAAGGAAAAGGGAAAAAAGGGGAAATAAAGGAAGTTCCAACAGGATATGCACAAAATTTTTTAATAAAGAAAAATCTTGCTAAAGAAGCAACAATTCAAGCAATTGGTGAATTAAAAGGAAAACAGAAATCGGAAGATAAGGCAAAAGCTGAAATTTTAGCAGAAGCTAAGGAAATAAAGGTTATGCTAGAGAAAGAAGACACAAGAGTTAACTTTACTGAAAAAGTTGGACCTGATGGTCGTACATTTGGGTCTATTACAGCTAAGAAGATTGCTGAGGAATTGAAAAAACAATTTGGTATTAAAATTGATAAACGTCATATTGTTTTGGATCATCCTATCCGTGCAATTGGACTAATTGAAGTTCCCGTAAAATTACACAAGGAAGTAACATCAGAAATTAAATTGAACATTAAAGAAGCATAATGTTAGAATTAGGAGGTTGAGATCTTGCCAGACATTTCAGAATTAAGAGTCCAACCACAAGATTTATTAGCAGAACAATCTGTACTAGGATCTATTTTTATTTCTCCAGATAAATTAATTGCTGTTAGAGAATATCTTGATGTTGAAGATTTTTATAAATATGCTCATCAAGTTATTTTTAAGGCTATGTTAACTCTTAGTGATAATGATGAAGCTATTGATGCTACTACTATACGTAATTTATTAAACAATCAAAATGATTTACAGAATATTGGTGGTTTATCCTATATTGCCGAATTAGTTAATAGTGTACCGACAAGTTCTAATGCAGAGTATTATGCTAAAATTGTTGCAGAAAAAGCACGATTAAGAGAAATCATAAAAAGACTAACTAATCAAGTTAATGCTGCTTATGAGGCTGCAACAGAATCATCAGATATTGTTTCCAATATAGAAAAAGATTTAGTAGAAATTAGTGAACACCAGCATATGAATGGTTTTCGTAAAATATCGGATGTTTTAAAAATAAATTATGAAAATTTAGAACAACGCTCAAAGCAAACATCAGATGTAACAGGTTTACCTACTGGATATACAGATTTAGATCATATTACAACAGGTTTACATCCCGACCAACTTATTATATTAGCAGCAAGACCTGCTGTTGGGAAGACCGCTTTCGTTCTTAATATTGCCCAAAATGTGGCTACTAAACAGAATACTGCAGTAGCAATATTCTCCTTAGAGATGGGAGCAGAAAGTTTAGTTGACAGAATGTTAGCATCTGAGAGCATGGTAGATTCTCATCATTTAAGGACGGGTAATTTAACTGAACAAGATTGGAACAATTTAACAATTGCTCAAGGTGTTTTAGCAGAAGCCCCTATTTATATTGATGATACACCTGGTATAAAAATTACTGAAATTAGAGCTCGGGCAAGAAAATTAGATAGAGACTTAGAGAATGGTTTAGGTATGATTGTTATTGACTATCTCCAATTGATTTCAGGAACAAGACCTGAAAATAGACAACAAGAAGTTTCTGAGATTTCAAGACAATTAAAGATTCTTGCTAAAGAATTAAGAGTTCCTGTTATCGCTTTAAGTCAGCTATCACGTGGTGTTGAGCAGAGACAAGATAAGAGACCAGTTTTGTCAGATATTCGTGAATCAGGTTCTATTGAGCAAGATGCTGATATTGTTGCTTTTCTTTATCGAGATGATTATTACCGTAAAGAAGATAGTGAAGGACAGAACCAAACAGAGACCGAAAATGATAATGTTATTGAAGTTATCCTTGAGAAAAATCGTAGTGGTGCGCGTGGAGTAGTAAAACTGGTATTTCAAAAAGAATTTAATAAATTTTCTTCCATAGCAAAATTTGAAGAAAGATAGGAGATAAAAATGAGTGATGCATTTGCAGATGTTGCAAAAATGAAAAAAATAAAGGAAGCTATTAAAGCTCATGAAGGTAAAGAAGTTGAATTAACACTGGAAAATGGGCGTAAGCGAGAAAAACGTAAAAGAGGTAAATTAATCGAAGTATACCCTTCGTTATTTATTGTTGAATATAATGACAGGGCTACACTTCCAGGAGAAATAGAAAATACATACGTCGAGTCGTATACTTATTCAGATATTTTAACAGAAAAAACATTAATTCATTATTTAGACTAAAAAGAAACAAGGTTATTGAATATAGCCTTGTTTTTTGATATAATGATAATTGTGTGAAATAGCAGCAGAAAAATATGAAGCTCGTCAACAGGTGGTTCGAATTTAGTAACCTTTGCTGTTTAGGCGAAGAACACCTGCACGAATCAGGATTTTTCAAGTGACTATTTCCTCAAATTATAAAATTATTATAGGGGGACATTCATTATGTCACGTTACACAGGACCATCTTGGAAACAATCACGTCGTCTTGGTTTATCACTTACAGGTACAGGTAAAGAGTTAGCTCGTCGTAACTATGTACCAGGTCAACATGGACCAAACAACCGTAGCAAACTTTCTGAGTACGGTTTACAATTAGCTGAAAAACAAAAATTACGTTTCTCATACGGTGTTGGTGAAAAACAATTCCGTAACTTATTCGTTCAAGCATCTAAAGTTAAAGGTGGAACATTAGGTTTTAACTTTATGGTTCTTCTTGAGCGTCGTCTTGACAACGTTGTTTACCGTTTAGGTCTTGCAACTACTCGTCGTCAAGCTCGTCAATTTGTTAACCACGGTCATATCCTTGTGGATGGTAAACGTGTTGACATCCCAAGTTACCGTGTAGAAGTTGGTCAAGTTATTTCAGTTCGTGAAAAATCAGTAAAAGTACCAGCTATTCTTGAAGCTGTTGAAGCTACACTTGGACGTCCAGCATTTGTATCATTTGATGCTGAAAAACTTGAAGGTTCATTAACACGCCTTCCAGAACGTGATGAAATCAATCCAGAAATCAACGAAGCTCTTATTGTTGAGTACTACAACAAACAACTTTAATTTTGTTTTTGGAAGAGTGTCTTCACTCTTCTTTTTTTGTATTTTTTATTAAGGATCCGTTAATTGAGGATATCAATTATAATAAAAAAATCTAGATATTAACTAGATTTTTTTATTAGGATTTAGGTAAGATACTCAAGATAATTTTAGAAAGTTCTTGAGGAGAATCTTTAAATTGGCGCAAAACCCAGTGTTGACAGATACCAAAGAAGCAATGAGCTAGATAAACTGTTGTGTATTCCAGTTCAGTAGGGGTTAAGTTTAAATGAGTTAATCGTGGTATGATTAGAACTTTTAGTTTAGCAATAATGTAGGAGTGACTTGTATTAGACCCATTGGAAGAGATTAATAATGCTAATAATTGTTCTTTTTTGAAAAATTCAAAGAATTCAATAAAGCTCTCCTCACTATTTTCTTTATATTTTTCGAAGATGTATTCAATTTTAATCATAATGGATTCTTGATATTTATCTATGATTTCATATTTGTCCTTAAAATGTGTATAAAAACCTGATCTACTTATTCCCGCAGTCTGAGCGATCATTAAAGCTGTAATATCATCAAAACGGTTAGTTTTTAATAAGCTGATTAAAGACTCTTTAATTTGTAATTGAGTTTTTATTTTACGATTATCCAAATGAGTATTTCCTTTCTAGACAAAATAGACAATGTGTCTAAAATTATTTAATAAGAATTGTTATATCTAATATAAACTGTATAATATATATTATCAAAAAACAGACATCATGTCTAAAAAGGAGAAAAATGAAAAATAAAATTAAAAAATTGATTATCCGCTATAAGTTATGGTTTATTGTTTTTGGTGTTGCTTGTGTACCTGCTTTATATAACCTTTCTTTCTTGGGGTCAATGTGGAATCCTTATTCAAATGTGAAAAATTTACCAGTAGCTGTTGTGGATAATGATGAGAGTTACACAACCGATGGAACAAGATTGACAATTGGTCAGGATATTACAGACAAGATGAAAAAGACAGAATCTTTAGATTATCATTTTGTCGATAAGAAAATTGCTCAAAAAGGGTTAAAAAATGGAAAATACTATATGGTAGTCACACTACCAAGTAATTTATCAAAAAATGCTAGTAGCTTATTAACAAAAAATCCTAAAAAAATGGTAATCTCTTATGAGACAGCTCAAGGAAGTAGTTTATTTGCTTCTAAAATTAGTAACAGTGCAATTGAAAGATTAAAAGCATCTGTATCTGATAATATCACTAAAAACTATACAAAATCAGTCTTTAGTCAATTAACCAAGTTAGAGAGTAGTATTTCTCAGCTAAACTCAGGTGGAAATAAATTAAATGATGGAGCTAATCAACTAAATCAGGGAGCTAAAATTCTTAATAATGGTATGGGACAGCTTTATGAGGGCGATTATAAGTTAAGTCAAGGTGCAAGTAAGTTGTCATCTGGTATTGAAACTTATACATCTGGGGTAGGTCAATTAGCGACAGGTTTGAAATCATTGTCAAGTGGAATCACAAGTTATACAGATGGTGTTAGTCAACTAGCAAATGGTTCAAGTCAACTTAATGAAAATTCGCAAACATTATTAAATGGTTTGACACAATTATCAAGTGTAACTAGTCAGATTAATCAACTGACACAAGGTTTAGAAACTCTTGAAAAAGGTTTAGAAGGGACATCTCAACTATCGAAAGCTAGTTTACAAGAGTTATCAACCCTTTCAACTCAATTAGGTCTGTTAGTCTCTCAAGCAAATACTGACAAGGAATCACAGTTATCTAGTTTAAAGAGTGAAGCTACAAACTTATCAACAAGTCTTAGTAAGGTCATAGATAGTCAAAATGTTCATCTCTCAAATCAATTAGCCAACTTAGAAGCCACAGCGACATATCAATCGTTAACAGATGAGCAAAGAGCAGAACTTGTCAATGCATTGTCAGTAAATGATGAAATATCTTTGTCTTCACTTCAAACAAATATCTCTAATATCATTAGTCTATTGCAGACACTATCTCCTGGTGCAAGTAGTTTAGATTTACAGTCTAGTCAAGATAGTCTGACAAAAGCTAATCAATATATTGGACAACTTGACTCAGTCTTGAGTTCTCAACTTACTCCAGCTAGTCAACAACTTATAGACGGAAGTCAAAGTTTACAGTCAGGACTTACTCAAGGGACTTATTCCTTACAGTCTAGTTTGGAACATTACACTTCTACAATTGGTAGTCTGTCGAATGGTTTAAGTCAACTTAATATAAACTCTAGCCAGCTTATTACTGGGACAACTCAGTTACAATCAGGAAGTCAAATCTTATCCAATAATTCATCAAGTTTAGTAACGGGAAGTAAGAGCTTAGTTTCGGGAATAGAGACTGAGTATGCAGGGATTCTAACTTTACAAAATGGTAGTTCTCAATTGTCAAATGGTTTGTCAACTCTGTCAAGCAATTTAGGGACATTTAGTTTAGGTTTAGATACAATTTCACGTCAATTATCCCTTGTATCCGTTACTGATAAAAATGCTGATACTATTGCTCGACCTCTTATTGTATCACATAAGGATAAGGATAGTGTTCCTGTAAATGGTGTTGCTATGGCGCCATATATGGTCTCAGTATCACTAATGGTAATTGCTTTATCAGCTAATGTGGTTTTTGAAAAGTTGCTTTACAGTTCTGTCAATAATAATAAAAAGAAAGCATTTAAAAAGAAACTTATTATTAATAGTTTAGTTGCGTTACTTGATACTATTATATTATATGTTACCTTGCACTTAATGGGTGTTGAGATGCTACATTCAATCTTAACATTTATTCTTATTTTATTAGGTTCTTATGTCTTTATGGCCATGGTTACTCTTCTTATTTTGATAAGTGACCAACTAGGATCATTTGTAGCATTACTTTTATTACTTCTCCAAACAGGGTCTTCAGGTGGTTCATATCCTATCGAACTTAGCCCTAAAGTTTTTCAAATCTTGAATCCCTATTTGCCTATGAGCTATCTGGTGTCTGGTCTTAGACAAACAATTTCAAGGACAGGTCAAGTTAATCATCAACTGACAATTCTTTCAGCCTTTTTGGTGAGTTTTATTATTCTTATTTATCTGTTTTCTTCAAAGAAAAAGATGGAAAGTTAAAAATTTGAGAATTGAAAAAGGTAGAGAGAACTCTTCTCTCTACCTTTTTGTATTTAATGGTATCCATCTTTTGTTTTTAAACCACCTTCAAAATCAGCAGATACATTTTCAACGTAGTTTTTAAAATAATCAATTAAATCATTTCGTAATTTAAGATATTCATCTTCGCTATATTCTTTTTCTTCAATGAAGAGATTAACCTTTGGTAAGTTTAGGTCAGTTTTTAAACGATTAATAATATCACTTCGTTTCATTTTACATATTCCCCTTTTGACGATTTTAATATATTCTATCATAAAAATACAGTAAATTCTTGATTTATTGACAATTTTAAATATTACAAATATAATAAAAACAGACTGTTTAGTTATAAATTTCATTAAAGGAGAAATTATATGAGTTTTAATCCCAATGATAAGAGTTTTTTTGGACACCCGAGAGGCTTATCAACTCTATTTTTCACTGAAATGTGGGAACGTTTCAGTTACTATGGTATGAAAGCAATTTTACTTTATTATATGTACTATAGTGTTACTAAAGGTGGACTTGGTTTTGATAAAGTTACAGCTGCTTCAATCATGTCTATCTATGGTTCATTAGTTTATTTATCAAGTATCGTAGGTGGCTTTGTCAGTGATAGATTATTAGGTAGCCGTAAGACAGTACTTATTGGTGGTATCTTAAAGATGGGAAGGAATATCTTCCAGAATCAAACTTAGTACCTAGTGATCCGATTTCAAAAGAAGATTTAAATCCTGTTTTGAAAAAATTTGGCTTATCAGTTATTATTATTGCAGTTATTGTTGCAATCATGGCTGGTACAGGTTCTCTAACTGTTGCTAATGTTATCAATCTTTTAACGTTGATAGCAGTATTAATCCCGTTAGTATATTTTATTCTTATTATTCGTAGTTCAAAAATCACAAGTGAAGAACGTTCTAGAGTATGGGCTTATGTTCCATTATTTATCGCTTCTATGCTCTTTTGGTCTATTGAAGAACAAGGATCGGTTGTTCTTGCTTTGTTTGCTGATGAACAAACAAGATTAACATTGGATATATTTGGTTTATCAATTAATTTTCCATCAAGTTATTTCCAAAGTTTAAATCCGCTATTTATCATGTTATATGTACCATTCTTTGCATGGATGTGGACTAAATTAGGTTCAAAACAACCTTCTTCTCCAGTTAAATTCTCATATGGTTTAGTATTTGCTGGTTTATCATTTATTTGGATGATGCTTCCTGTAATGTTCTTTGGAGCAGATACAAAGGTTAGTCCGCTATGGTTAATTATGAGTTGGGCTATTGTAATTGTTGCTGAGATGTTAATTTCACCAATTGGTTTATCAATTACAACTAAGTTAGCTCCGAAAGCTTTCCAAGCTCAGATGATGAGTATTTGGTTCTTAAGTAACTCTGCTGCACAAGCTATCAATGCTCAAATTGTAAAATATTATACTAAAGGTACTGAAGTAGCTTATTTTGGTATCGTAGGAATTATAACAGTTATTTTTGGAATTATTTTATTCTTTTATGCTCCAAAAATTAAACAATTAATGTCAGGAGTACGCTAACAAAAAAAACAGATTTTTCTGTTTTTTTTTATTTTTATCTTGCTAATGACCTTAGGTTATAATGTATATTAAGAGGTGAAAGGAGGAAGTTTGGTGTTAACAACTGGAGAGCTTGCGAAAACTTGTCAAGTTAGTATTAAAACTATTCAATTTTATGATAAGAAGGGTTTACTACATCCATCAGATTATACAGATGGTGGAAGAAGGCTTTATTCTAACAATGATTTACATAAATTACGATTGATTTGTAGTTTAAAAAATATGGGATTTTCACTTAATGATATTCATTCATTATTAAATACTAATGAACCAAAAGATGCTTTAATATCTTTACTTAAAAATCATAAAAATGAATTGGAAGAGGATATCAAGCAAAAAGAAATGATGATTGACAACATTGTAAAGTTAACTAAGGATTATGAAAATCTGACTGGAGAAGATAAGTCTATTGTAGTTGCTTTGAAAAGTAGTCAAAATCATATTGAACATTACCGTTTTTTCAAAATTTTTAATACTGTAATGGTTACATACGGTATACTTTACAATCTTATTTTTTGGTTAGCCGTTTTTTATCATTATTGGTTAATTGCTCTTGTGATTTTTATAGTAACACTTGTGTCAATGATTTTACTGATGAAGTATTACATTAAAAAGATCTCATTTATGTGTTGCGATTGCCAAATGGTTTTTAAACCTAGTTTTTGGGAATTTAATCGAGCTAAACATACGCTTAGAACACGGTATTTAAATTGTCCAAGTTGTCAATCTCTTCAAAATTGCATCGAAATTTTAGACAATGAGGAGGATAAAAAATGTCTATAAAAGTTATTATTCCAATAGTATTAATCGTCATTATATATATCTGTTTTTGCTGGTATGATATTTTTAAATCAGCTAGGACAAAGTATCTTTCTAAGTGGATTTGGGCTTTGATTTGTATTTTATCAATGCCACTTGGTGGTATCCTCTACTTTTTTATGGGCCGTACTAGTCAGGAGGATTTTTGGAATGATTAGGCTAGACACTGTTGATGTTTCCTTTACATCGTGTAAAGCATTGTCTAATATTTCTTTAGAACTGACAAATCAGTCAGGAGTTGTTGGGCTTATTGGACCAAATGGTGCTGGTAAGACAACATTGATGAAATTGATATTTGGCTTTATCAGACCAATAAAGGGAAGCATCACTATAAAAGATAGTAAATTGGCTTATTGTCCAGATGTTCCGTCATTTGAGGAAACATTGACAGCTGATGAAGTTTTACAACATTCAGCAGCATTGTATGGTATTTCAGTGAAGGATGTTGAAATAAAGGAACTGTTGACTTATGTTGGTTTACAGAGTGTTGGTAAAAAATTGGTTAAAGGTTTTTCACGAGGTATGCGCCAACGCTTAGGGATTGCGAGTGTCCTGTTGTTAGATCCTGATGTGATTTTCCTAGATGAGCCGACAAGTGCCTTAGACCCGAATGGTAGAATAGATATTCTTAATTTAATTAAGGAAATCGCAAAGGGTAAAACAGTTGTTATTTCTAGCCATTTACTAGCTGATTTACAGCATGTTGCTAGCTCACTCATCATTCTTAATAAGGGTAAGTTACTCTATCAAGATAGCCTAGAAAACTTTATGACCCTAATCAATAAGAAGATAGAGGTATTGTGTCAAGATAGTTTGTATAGGGATATTATTAAGGAAGTTTTAGTCGAACAAGGTGTAGATACATATTGTGATAACGAAAATTCAGGGCGACTTTACGCAAGGAGCGGTGATTTTGAAAAGATATATCCTCTTTTAATACCTTATTTAAGTAGTATATTGTCAATCAGTCGAGTTTCAAGTGACCTTACAAGTGGATTCTTACATTTTATTGCGAAGAAAGAAGGTGAGCTAAGTGAGATTAATTAGTATTGAATGGAAGCGATGGTTAAGAAGTAAAAATCTATTTCTTTTGGTTTTTATGTTTATATTTTCTGGCTTGACATCACCTTTACTAAGCTTTTATAGTAATGATATTATTAAGAGTATGGTTTCAGATGGGCAAACTCCTTTAATTTTACCACCTCCTACTTGGCAAAGTCTTTTTATTTCATATTTTAAAAATACTGCTCAATTAAGTTTATTTGTGGTACTTTTTTTAGTCTGTAAAATGGTAACGATTAGGTCAACTGATGCACTACACCATTTTTATATGACTAGGACAAAGTCTTTATTGCGATTATTTGTTCCTAAAATTTTAGTTTCATCTTCTGTTGTTAGTCTTGCTTCATTGTGTGGTCAATTAATGTGTAGTTATATGAGTTGGGTTTTCTTTGATACAATCAAATGGGAGAATGTCATCGTTTCATTTATTCTCCAATGGTTTGTTATGCTGGTTATTGTATTAGCTATAGCTTGTCTGATACAATATTTGAATTCAGCATTTTTAGTTGCTTTTATTATTGAAGTCTTGCTTTTTGTCTCAACTATTGTTAGTCAGTTTTCATGGGAGAAGTATTTACCAAGCCAACTCCTATATCAGACCAAATTAATCAATAAAACCATTTCCTTAAATGATGTTCCGTCACTTTTATCCTGTTTACTGATCATCATTCTTTCTTTAATTGGATTTATGTTATTGAAGAGATTTCCACGCTTATTATGATATAATAAACAAAATGATGAAAGTATGGAAATACTCTATATTAAAATTAATGTAAAGCATAGGTTGACACAATTTGATTAACAAGTTGACAATTCTAGTCTTTCTGAGGAGTCTAGAGAATTAATTTTAGAATTTAAAAAGGATTTGCTTGAGAATAAAGATAAAGGTTTTGTTGTCTATGATAATGAAGAGCCTTTTTTCGTTAGTGTTATCAGATTTAAAAAAGTCCTGTGAATATTTATATTTTATCAAACCTTAGATGTGATTTTTCGGGTGATAATTTTGTTGAGATAATGAAACTGTGTCCATAAATAACTGTGTTAGGTAGTCCAACTATTAGTACTTTAGATTATTTAAATTGTACTACGGTTGATTATGGAGGATTTACTTTTATCTATCAAATTTTTAGGTGTTTAACCATTGAAAGTGGCAAAGGTATGGTAGATAAAGGCGCTGTTCCAGGTATCAAGATTGAATGGACGCCAGAATATCTTGTAAAGGATGTTTACATGCTTAAAGTTATAGTACTAATGAATGGAGAAAGAGTGAAATGAAATATTTTTTAAGTAGTAGTCTGATGAATTGGCAGACGAAATCATTATATGATGTCAATGGTTTTGTAAAGGATATTCAGAGTACTATTCCTGAAAATTGTCTTGTGGCCTTTATCTGTGCTGACCCTGGTGATTACTCTTTAAATGATGCGTATCAGTTAGATATTAGTCGTATGCTCATTGACATTGGTAAATCAGCTAAGCAATTTACATTAGTTGACAATAGGTTTACTGGAGATATTAAACAAACACTTATAAATTCTAATCTTGTTTTTCTTGCTGGGGGACATGTTCCAACACAGAATGCCTTTTTTCATCATTTAAATTTAAAGGAAACTTTACACGATTTCGATGGTGTCCTTGTTGCAATGAGTGCAGGGTCAATGAATAGTGCAGATTGTGTATATGCCCAGCCTGAAGAAGATGGTGAGGCCTTGGATGTGAACTATCAGAGATTTATTCAAGGATTGGGAATAACCAGTATCAACATTATTCCCCATTATCAAGCTGTAAAGGATAAGCTTTTAGATGGTTTACGTCTATATGAAGATATCACTTATAATGATAGTTATGGGAAGCAATTCTATTGCTTAGTGGATGGTTCTTATCTTATGGGGGACACTAAAGGTAGAGAGCTTATCAAAGGGGAATCTTATCTCATCTGAAATGGAAGTTTACAACAATTGACAAAAGAAGGTGAGATTTATTATTTTTAGAAAAGTCTTATTAGGCTTTTTTTATTTGTTATAATTATTTTTCTTATTGACATTTTATTCTTAAAGTTATATATTTATAACATAAGTTATATATTTATAACAAAGGAGAATATGATGAAAAATAAAAAACAAGTATTTGGCTTAACTCAAAAGTTTTATCTTTTGTTAAGTTTACTGGCTACTACGATCTATTCTATTGGAATTTGGGTCTTTACTCCACCAACTCATCCAGCTATGGCAAAAAATCTGGTTCTGGGTATTATGGTTTTAGTTCAGCTTTTCATATTGGTTTACTATCTATTCAAAAAAACGAAGGAAAAACCTGATGAACGTTTTTATACAAATTTAGCAAAAGCTGCTTCAATCATGTTTTTTGTCTGTATGGCACTTTTTGTCCTTGTTGATTTGCTTATGATAAAATTTGGTTCAAATGTTCTTCGTCCAGGGACCTTCTTGATAGGTACAGGAGTACTGATTTTAATGTTTGGTATTCTTTATTTCTTGTTTGAAAAAAAGTGGTGAGACATGCCAAGAGAAAGTAATATTCAAACGAATTTAAAAGTGATTAGGGAAGCTAGAGGGATGACTCAGCAAGAGTTAGCTGATTTTGTAGGGGTTCGTCGTGAAACCATTCTTCACTTAGAAAATAATCGCTATAACCCGTCACTAGAATTAGCTTTAAAGATTTCAGCTATTTTTGATAAGTCGGTTGAAGACTTGTTTAGACTTAAAGAAACGTAAGTTAATAAAAGGAGTTTAATATGGTTTTACAAAAACATGATTACCCAATTTTAGAATTTGATGATAGCCATAAGGCTGTGATTATGCCTGACCATGAAGGGTTGGATATAAAACTTCCGAAAAAGGCGGTCTTTGGTTTTCTTGGTGATGAAATTGATAACTATGCCAAAAAAGTCGGTGCAAAAATAGTGGGTGAATTCGTCTCAGCTACCAAAATTTATCTTGTTTATGTAATTGAATTTAAAGGAGAACAGATCTGTCTTGCTCAAGCTCCAGTAGGTTCGGCACCAGCGACTCAATTTATGGATTGGCTGATTGGATACGGTGTTCGTGAGGTCATAAGTACTGGTTCTTGTGGTGCCCTAGACCATTTTGATGAGGGTGTCTTTTTAGTTCCTTATAGAGCTCTTCGAGACGAGGGTACTTCTTACCATTATGTGAAACCATCTCGCTATATAGATATCAACCTAAAAGCCATGTCAGCAATTGAAAAAACGATTAAAGCATTTGGGCTAGGTTATAAAGAAGTTATGACCTGGACAACAGATGGCTTTTATCGAGAGACTGAAGCCAAGATCAATTATCGTAAAGAAGAAGGCTGTCAAGTTGTTGAAATGGAATGTTCAGCCTTAGCTGCATGCGCCAAATTACGTCAGATAACTTTTGGTCAAATTCTATATACAGCAGACAGTCTAGCAAATGTTGAACAATATGATGAGCGAAACTGGGGTGATGATTCTATCGCATTTGCTTTAGAACTTAGTCTAAATGCAGTTATTAAGTTATAGGAACTAGGGGATTACTCCAGTTCTTTTTAATAATGGAAATAGTTATTATGGTGTATTTTAATAACTTAAAATAAAGGATAAAATATACATATTGAAAAATTAGGTACTATAAAAAAGTTAGATTTATCAGTAAATAAAGTGACAGTATTTACAGGTCAGAATAATTCTGGTAAAACTTACACTAGCTATTTGCTGTATGGGATACTATCTACTTTATCCGAGGGAGATTTTTTTAAAGTAATAAGAGTTCAAGAATTTAAATCACTTTTAAAAGGTGAAATCACAGAACTTAAAATTGATAGGGATGATATTTTAGATAATTATATAACACAAGCTGTAAGTTATATTCAAAAAAATATTAGAGAAATTTTCAATTAAAATTTGATAAATATGAGACAAAATCTAGTTAATAAGTTAAAACAAAAAAGCCCTTGAAAGATTAGTTTCATAGGCTTTTCTAATATCAATTATTTTACTTCAGTAAAAATAACGTGTTTACGTAATTTTGGTGAGTATTTTTTTAATTGGATACGGTCTGGAGTGTTACGTTTGTTTTTTGAAGTAAGGTACAAGCGTTCACCAGATTCTTTATGTTCAAGTGTAATATTTACGCGCATGGTATCTCCCTTCTATTATTTAGCTTCGTTAGCTTTAGCAATTTTACGTCCTTTGTAGTATCCTTTAAGTGATACACGGTGAGAACGTGAGTAATCTCCAGTAGTTTCATCAAATTGTACAATTGGAGCTGTCAATTTGTAGTGTGTACGACGTTTATTTTTCTTCGCTTTTGAAGTGTGACGAGCAGGTACTGCCATTTTATCAATTTCCTTTCGATTGTTTTATTTTGATTTTTATCAACTTTTATATGATAGCACATCTTTTTTGTAAAGTAAAGTTACTTGACATTTTTTGGAAAAATATTTTGAAATTTAAATGTCACATGATAAGATAGACTAATGTCTAGGAGGAAATTATGACAATTAAACTAAAAGAACGATTTGATGCACTTAGTGATGCGATTATTGCAATAGTGATGACCATTTTGGTATTGGAGATTAAATTACCAAAAAGTATGGATGGACTACCTCATTTTGCTTATACAGTAGGTTTATTTCTGATATCATTTTTAATTATTTTTAATTTTTGGTATCGGAGAACCACAATTTTTGTCTGTCGTTGAAGAAGTTAGTTATGATGCATTTATTCGTGATGTGATTGCTCATATGATTTTATCCTTATTTCCTTTGGCTACGAAGATGTTAGTCGAATTTAACCCAAAGTGGGTCTCAATTTTATTTTTTGGGATTATTAATTTTGTAACAGCTTTTCTTATGAGTTGGATTACGCTTAATTAAATGGTTAAAAATGCTAAGGATGGACATCAAGTAAAATAGGGAAAATCAAGGAATTTTATAAAAATAGGATGATTATGATTGCTGTAATAGATTTTTTGACAATGGTTATAGCTTTACTGTTTAACCAAGTAGGGATTTTCATTTTTCTTCTATCTCCATTTGTTGAGTTTTTTAGTTATTACAAGTGCGGTCTTATGTTTGAAAATGTTAAAAATCAGGAAGATCGTTTTTAGATAGTCATGTAATAGAATAACATTGGAAAAATTAAAGAAGGGTTTTGAATAGCTGTTATCTGTTAGCTAGGTCATTTTTATGATAAAATAAAGAAAATAGTTTAAAAGAGGATAGCAAATGAAATTACAAAAACCTAAAGGAACACAGGATATTTTACCTGGACAATCAGAAAAGTGGCAGTATGTTGAAAATGTTGCACGTGAAACATTTAATAAGTACCGATATGCTGAAATTCGTACTCCTTTGTTTGAGCACTATGAGGTAATTAGTCGCTCAGTCGGAGACACTACTGATATTGTGACTAAGGAAATGTATGATTTTTATGATAAGGGTGACCGTCATATCACACTACGTCCAGAAGGGACTGCACCAGTTGTGCGTTCTTATGTTGAGAACAAATTGTTTGCACCTGAAGTTCAAAAGCCTGTTAAGATGTATTATATTGGCTCAATGTTTCGATATGAACGTCCTCAAGCAGGTCGTCTTCGTGAATTTCACCAAGTGGGGGTAGAGTGCTTTGGTTCATCAAATCCAGCGACTGATGTTGAAACAATAGCTATGGCTTACGACTTATTTCAAACTTTAGGGATATCAAATATTACCCTTCATTTAAATAGTCTTGGTAGTACAGAGAGTAGACAGGCCTATAGACAAGCGTTGATTGATTATTTGACACCATTACGAGATACATTATCTTCTGATAGTCAACGTCGTTTGGAGGAAAATCCACTTCGTGTCTTAGATTCAAAGGAAAAAGAAGATAAAAAGGCTGTTGAGAATGCACCATCAATTTTAGATTACCTTGATGATGAGAGCAAAGAACATTTTAATAGTGTTCGTCAGATGCTAGAGTTATTGGATATTCCTTATGTAATTGACACTAACATGGTTCGTGGTTTAGACTATTACAATCATACGATTTTCGAGTTTATCACAGAGGTTGAAAAGTCAGAATTAACCATCTGTGCAGGTGGTCGATACGATGGTTTGGTATCCTATTTTGATGGTCCTGAGACGCCAGGATTTGGTTTTGGATTAGGTTTGGAGCGTCTGCTATTAGTTTTAGAAAAACAAGGAATTGAATTACCTATTGAGAATAGTCTTAGCGTGTATATAGCCGTTTTGGGCGAGAAAGCAAGTATCTCTGCTTTAGAATTAGTACAAGGGCTACGTAAGCAAGGTATTAGTGCTGATAGAGATTATTTGAGCCGTAAATTAAAAGCACAATTTAAGGCGGCCGATAGTTTTGGAGCTAAGTATGTCATTACCTTAGGAGAGACTGAGGTAGAAACACGCCAACTAACGATTAAAAATAATTCCACAAGAGAGGAAAAGCAGATTAGTTTTGATGAATTGTTGGCAGATGCACAAACTATCTTATCAGAATTCTAAAAATGAAATAAATACCAAAAGGCTGAGAGAAATCAAGGCCTTTTTTGAAATTTTGATGAGAATGATGACCGTTTTCACAGTGATATGCTATAATAATAATGACTATTTTTAATGGAGAATATAGAATGAAACGAAGTATGTATGCAGGTCGTGTTCGTAGTGAGCATATTGGTGAAGAATTTACACTAAAAGGTTGGGTAGGCCGTCGTAGAGATTTAGGTGGTCTTATTTTTATCGATTTGCGTGACCGTGAAGGGATTATGCAGCTTGTGATTAACCCAGAAGAGGTTTCACCAGAAGTGATGACAGCTGCAGAGACACTTCGCAGTGAATATGTTATCGAAGTGACTGGTCAGGTCGTAGCCAAAGAACAAGTGAATGATAAATTGGCTACTGGTGCAGTTGAGTTAAAAGTATCGGCATTAACGATTTTAAATACTGCTAAAACAACACCTTTTGAGATCAAAGATGGTATTGAAGCCAATGATGACACTCGTTTACGTTACCGTTATCTTGACTTACGTCGTCCAGAAATGTTAGAAAACTTTAAACTTCGTGCTAAGGTGACACATACGATTCGTAATTACCTTGACGGGTTAGAATTTATTGATGTTGAGACACCAATGTTGACAAAATCAACACCAGAAGGTGCGCGTGATTATCTTGTACCAAGTCGTGTCAACCAAGGTCAATTTTATGCCTTACCACAAAGTCCACAAATTACAAAACAACTATTGATGAATGCAGGTTTTGATCGCTATTATCAAATTGTTAAGTGTTTCCGTGATGAAGATTTACGTGGTGATCGTCAACCTGAGTTTACACAAGTTGACTTAGAAACAACTTTCCTATCTGATATAGAAATTCAAGATATCACAGAAGGTATGATTGCCCAAGTTATGAAAGAAACTAAGGGAATAGAGGTTACCCTACCATTTCCGCGCATATCTTACAATGATGCAATGAACCTTTACGGAAGTGATAAACCTGATACACGTTTTGAGATGCTTTTACAAGACTTGACAGAACTTGTCAAAGAAATTGATTTCAAAGTTTTCTCTGAGGCAGAGAGTGTCAAAGCTATTGTTGTTAAAAATAATGCAGACAAATATTCTCGTAAAGCAATTGATAAATTAACAGACCTATCTAAACAATTAGGGGCAAAAGGTTTAGCATGGTCTAAAGTAACAGATGGTGTATTGGCTGGACCAATTGCTAAGTTTTTGACACATATCGAAGATAAATTGACAAGTACTTTACATCTTTCTGAAAATGATTTAGTACTCTTTGTTGCTGACAGTCTTGAAGTAGCAAATAATGTACTTGGTTACCTTCGAAATCATATTGCTAAAGATCTTTACTTGGTTGACAAGTCTAAGTTCAATTTTTTATGGGTAATTGACTGGCCAATGTTTGAGTGGTCAGAAGAAGAAGGACGTTATATGAGTGCCCATCATCCGTTCACATTACCAACAGTAGAAACAGAAAGTCATTTAGAAAGTGATTTGAATCAAGTGAGAGCTGTTGCATATGATATTGTATTAAATGGTTACGAACTGGGTGGAGGAAGTCTTCGTATTAATCGTAGAGATTTACAAGAACGTATGTTTACTGCATTAGGATTTTCAAAAGAGGAGGCTAATGAACAGTTTGGATTCTTACTAGAAGCTATGGATTATGGTTTTCCTCCTCATGGTGGTTTAGCAATCGGTCTTGATCGCTTTGTCATGCTATTAGCAGGAGAAGATAACATTAGAGAAGTTATTGCGTTTCCTAAAAATAATAAAGCTACAGACCCAATGACTCAAGCACCTAGTCACGTATCGTCTAAACAATTAGAAGAATTATCAATTGAAACAATCACTCATGATTAAAAAAGCACCTCTATCTAAGAGAATAAAATTTACAGTTAATCGGATTGCTCAACAGATTGGATTCATAAGAACTTTACGAAGTATTACTAAGGAAGCTTATGTTGAAAAAATTTCTGCAGCTTTGTTATATGGTTTACTGTCAAGTATTGCTGTCAATTTCTTTTTTCAACCAGGTCATGTATACTCTAGTGGAGCAACTGGTTTATCTCAAGTTATTTCAGCTATAAGTCATCGTTTAATTGGGGGTGCTCTTCCAATCTCCGTCGTCTATTATCTGGTTAATGCTCCCTTATTAGTTCTGGCTTGGTATAAGATTGGGCATAAGTTTACGGTATTTACATTTATTACAGTTTCGATGAGTTCGTTATTTATTCAAATTTTGCCTCAAGTTACCTTGACTGAAGATCCTCTAATTAATGCTATATTTGGAGGCTTAATTATGGGTATTGGAATTGGGACGAGCCTAAAATCACGAATTTCAAGTGGAGGAACTGATATAATTAGTCTTACCATTAGAAAAAAAACGGGTAGAGAAGTAGGAAATATATCACTTGCTATAAATGGAGTGATTATGATTTTTGCAGGGATTCTATTTGGTTGGAAATATGCTCTTTATTCAATGGTTACAATCTTTGTGTCAACTAGAGTGACAGATGCTATTTTTACAAAACAAAAGAAAATGCAGGCCACTATTATCACTAGTAAGCCAGCTAAGGTAATATCAAAAATTCATAAAAAACTTCACAGAGGTGTCACTTGTTTAAATGATGCAGAAGGAACCTATGAACATAAAAAGAAATCTGTTTTAATCACGATTATTACTCGAGAGGAATACCCTTATTTTAAAAAGTTAATGAAGAAAGCAGATCCTGATGCTTTTGTCTCTGTTGCTGAAAATGTTCATATCATTGGACGTTTTGTTGAAGATTAAAAAAGGAAAAACGATGATTCAGAATCAATTTAGAATCAAGAATATTTTATTAATCGCTATTGGTGCTGCGATATATGCTTTTGGCTTTGTTTATTTAAATTTACCTAATAAGGTAGCTGCTAATGGCCTTGCAGGATTGACACTTGTCATCCATGCTTTGTTTGGTATTAATCCTACTTATACAGGTTATTTGCTAAATTTTCCATTAGTTGTGATTGGTGCATACTATTTTGGTCGTAAAGCTATGTTTTACACAATAGAAGGCATTGGGTTACTTTATCTTTTTATATGGATATTTCAAAAACTACCTCTTGAAATTAATTTAAATCATGATTTTTTAGTTGTTTCATTGTTAGCTGGTATTATAGCAGGTATTGGAGGCGGTCTTGTTTTTCGCAGTGGAGGGACAATTGGTGGTTCTGACATTGTTGCACGTCTTATTGAAAATAAGTTTGGTTTACCCCTCAGTCAAGCATTATTAGGATTTGATATCTTTGTCATGCTCCTATCATTGACATACATTAGTATTCCTCGAATGATGTACGCTTTGATTGCAAGTTTTATGTATAGTCAGGTTGTACAATTGATTCAAAAAGGAGGATACTCTGTTCGAGGTGTCATCATCATATCAGAGTCTTCAAATGATATTGCAAATGTTATTATTACGGAGTTGGGACGAGGAGTCACCTCATTAAAAGGAGAGGGTGTTTACTCAGGTAAGTCAAAAGACGTTTTATATGTGGCGTTAAGCCCTGCCGATATTCGTGATTTGAAGCTGTATATTAGGGAAATTGACCCCAATGCTTTCATATCAATTATGAACGTTGATGAGGTTATGAGTCCTGAATTTGTAGCTTCAAAAAGTAAATATAGAAGAAAGAAAAGAGCTTAGTGAATACTATGCTCTTTCTAATAGGAGGATAAATGAATAATTATGCAAATGAATTGAAACGTCTCTTTCTTATAGCAGTAGGTGTAGCAATTTATACTTTTGGATTTGTCCATTTTAACATGATAAATCATCTAGCAGAAGGAGGAATTGCAGGTATTACACTAATTGTACATGCTTTGAATGGGACAAACCCTGCACTTTCATCGTTATTAATTAATATTCCTCTATTCATTTTGGGTGCTAGGGTATTAGGAAAAAAAGCTCTTTTTTTGACAATATATGGAACGGTATTAATGTCAGTGTTTATTTGGTTTTGGGAACACTTTACGATAAAAATTCCCTTACATAATGATATGATGCTGATTGCTGTGGTAGCTGGTTTATTTGCAGGAACTGGAAGTGGTATTGTTTTTAGATATGGTGCTACAACTGGGGGTACAGATATTATTGGTAGAGTTCTTGAAGAGACTTTAGGATTTAAATTGGGACAAACATTACTTATCATAGATGCTTTTGTCTTGTTAGCTTCTCTCGTTTACATTGACCTACAACAAATTCTCTATACTTTAATAGCTAGTTTTGTTTTTAGCCAGGTATTAACTTTTGTTCAAAATGGTGGATATATGGTTCGAGGAATGATTATAATAACAAGACATTCCGAAGAAGCAGCAAAAATAATTTTGAATGAAATCAATAGGGGAGTCACTTTTTTGAATGGAGAAGGTGCTTATTCTGGACAATCTTATAAGGTACTTTATGTTGCTTTAAATCCGAATGAGGTTAGAGACGTTAAGAATATAATGGCTAATATAGATCCTGATGCTTTTATTTCAATTATTAATGTTGATGAAGTAATTAGTTCTGATTTTAAAATTAAACGAAAGAATTATGACAAAGTATAAAAAAAGCGGATAAGACGATAAGGTCTATCCGATTTTTTTATATTTTACATTTCATTAGGGGCTTCAACACCAAGTAAGCGTAAAGATTCTGTCAAGATGATTGAAGTTACATAGCAGAGTGCCAATCTATCATCACGTTGTTTATTATCCTCTAAAATACGGTTATGAGCATAGTATTTATTGAAACTTTGTGCTAAACTAATTGAGAATTTAGCAATAATAGAAGGCTCATAGTTTGAAGCAGCTCTAGAAATAATACGAGGAAAATCTTGTAATAATTTTATAATTTCCCAACTTTCCAAATCATTTAAGCTATATTTCGTATTATTGTCAGGTGTAAAGTTTGCTTTACGTAAAATCGACTGAATTCTAGCATTGGCATATTGAACATATGGTCCAGTTTCTCCTTCAAAAGATACCATAGTATCGAGATTGAAGTCGTAGCCATTTAATCTATCTGTTTTTAAATCATAGAACTTGATTGCCCCCACACCAACTGCATGAGCAACTTGTTCTTTATTAGGTAAATCAGGGTTTTTAGACTCGATTTGTAATTTAGCGCGTTTAATAGCCTCAGCAATAGTAGGTTCTAGTAAAATGACATTTCCTTTACGTGTTGAGAGTTTTTGTCCTTCTTTTGTGACTAGACCAAAAGGCACGTGGATAATGTCATCACTCCATTTAAAATCCATTTCGTTTAAGACAGCTTTTAATTGTTTAAAATGAGCAGATTGTTCATTTCCAACAACATATAGAGCTTTAGCAAAATTGTATGTATTATGACGGTATAGAGCGGCTGCTAAATCACGAGTGATGTATAGTGTGGCCCCATCAGATTTTTTAATTAAGGCTGGATGTTCAATCCCGTATTTTTCAAGATTTACAACAAGAGCTCCTTGAGATTCTTGTAATAACCCTTTTTCTGATAGAATATTGACAACTGCATCCATTTTATCATTGTAAAATGCTTCACCATTATAACTATCAAACGTAATATCTAGTTCTTTATAAAGTCTATTAAATTCGACAAGGCTTTCATCTCGGAACCATTGCCATAAATCAGTCGCTTCTTTATCACCATTTTCAAGTTTTCTAAACCATTCACGAGCTTGCTCATCAAGTTCAGGATGAGACTCTACTTCAGCATTGATTTTAACATACAGTTTTAATAATTCATCAATGGGATGTGCCTTGACAGCTTCTTCGTTACCCCATTTTTTATATGCCACAATGAGTAGTCCAAATTGTTTTCCCCAATCGCCAAGATGATTGATTTTGATAGCATGATAACCTAATTTTTCAAATATTTTAGCTAAACTATCTCCAATAACTGTTGAGCGAAGGTGACCAATAGAAAAAGGTTTTGCGATATTTGGACTAGACATATCAATAGCGATATTACGATTTTCTCCAGTAGTTTGATCACCATAATGGCTTCCTTCTTTTATAATATCAGCAATAATACGCTGTGAAATAATTGTTTTGTTTAGGAAAAAATTGATATATGGACCGACTGCTTCGACTTTTTCAAAAGAGTGTTTATTTATTTTTTCAACTAATTCAGCTGCTATAGATTGTGGCGCTTTACGGAGTGTTTTAGCTAAAGTAAATGTTGGAAAAGCTATATCTCCCATTTCTGAGTTCTTTGGTGTTTCTAATAAATTAAAAATTGTTTCTTGATCCAGTTCAGGTACAATTTGACTAATTTCATCAGAAATCATTTGTTTTGTATTCATAACTCTCTCCTTGTTAATATCTTTACATTATTTTAGCATAAATTTACAAAATTAACGACCGTAATCAATTAGAGCGAAAAACAAAAAATAAAATTGTAAAATTTCTGTATTTTTTCATATGTTAAATCTTTTCAAAAAAGGAAAATAGGGCAAATTGACGTATGAAATCTATGTTGAATTTGTTATAATGGAAACTATGATTATATAAAGTAAGAAAGGGGATTAATGAATAAGTTAGAAAGACAAACTAGAATAAAAACCCTCATCCAAATGGGACATTTAGGTACTCAAGAAGAGATAAAAAAACAGCTATCACTTGAGGGAATTGAAGTAACGCAAGCGACCTTATCTAGAGATTTGAGAGAGATTGGACTCTTAAAAGTTAGGGGAGAAGATGGGAAATTATACTACAGATTATCTGACCCTATTGTAGCGTCATTTAGTCAATCTGTTAAAAGTTATATTGTGAAGGTTGCTAGGGCAGGGTTCATTTTAGTTTTACATACTAAATTAGGTGAGTCAGATGTATTAGCTAATTTTATTGATGAGGATGATATTCCAGAAATTTTAGGAACAGTAGCTGGTGCTGATACGGTACTTGTGATTTGTAAAGATGAAGAAACAGCTAAGGTTTTTGAGCAAAATCTAAATTAAAGGTTAGGGATAAGAACATGGTGGCAGGTAAGATTTCTCCAGGAATGCAACAGTATTTGGATATAAAAAAAGACTATTCAGATGCTTTTTTATTGTTTCGTATGGGTGATTTTTATGAACTTTTTTATGATGATGCAGTAAAGGCATCTCATATATTAGAGATTAGTCTAACTAGTCGTAATAAAAATGCGGACAATCCGATTCCTATGGCGGGAGTTCCTTATCATTCAGCCCAACAATACATCGAACAGCTAATCGAACTTGGTTATAAAGTTGCTATTGCCGAGCAAATGGAGAATCCTAAAGATGCTGTGGGTGTTGTTAAACGAGAAGTTGTTCAGGTATTAACACCAGGAACTTCAGTATCGACCCTAAAACCAGATGCAAATCATAACTTTTTAGTTGCAGTTGATTCTGATGGGCTATCGTATGGCTTGTCATATATGGATGTTTCAACAGGCGAATTTTTCTCTACAGATATTTCTGATTTTTTGACTTTACGTAGTGAAATTTTAAATTTGCACGCCAAGGAATTGGTCATTGGTTATGAGTTGACAGTTGATGAAGAAGAACAGTTTATCAAGCAAATGAATTTGTTGATTTCAAAAGAGTTTAATAAGGATGTTGATTCACACTTAATTGACAATACGTTGACAAAACTTGAAATCTCTTCATCTCAATTATTATTGTCCTATGTAAATAAAACACAAATGAGGCAGCTTTCTCATTTACAAGCAGTCCAGCATTATGAGATTAAAGATTATCTACAAATGACCTATGCAACTAAACATAGTTTGGATTTGTTAGAGAACGCAAGGACTGGGAAAAAATATGGTAGTCTATTTTGGTTATTAGATGAGACTAAGACTGCAATGGGAACCCGCCTTTTAAGAATGTGGATTGATAGGCCTTTAGTAGATAAAAATAGAATTTTGGAAAGACAAAATATTATTCAGGTATTTATTAATTCTTTTATAGAGAGAAACGATCTTACAGATAGTTTAAAAGGAATTTACGATATTGAAAGATTAGTCAGTAAAGTGTCATTTGGTAAAGCTAATCCAAAAGATTTAGTTCAATTAGGGCAGACTCTATCTAGAGTACCATTAATAAAGGCAGTTTTAGAGTCATTTGAGAATCCTTATTTGTCTAATATTATCAATTCAATAGATACTATACCTGAACTTGAGAATTTGATTCGTTTGGCTATTAACCCTGATGCTTCTACTACTTTGACAGAAGGGGATATTATTCAAACTGGTTTTGATGAAAAACTTGACAACTATCGTCAGGTGATGAGACAAGGAAGTAGTTGGATTGCTGATCTAGAAGTAAGTGAGCGGGAAAAGACAGGTATATCAACTTTAAAAATTGATTTTAATAAAAAAGATGGTTATTATTTTCATGTTACAAATTCAAACCTTTCTTTAGTCCCTGACTATTTTTTCCGTAAAGCAACTCTTAAAAATTCAGAACGATTTGGTACAGTAGAATTAGCTAAGATTGAGGGGCAAATTCTAGAGGCAAAAGAGGAATCTTCAACCTTAGAATATGATATTTTTATAAGAGTTAGAGATAAAATAGAATCTTTTACAGAAAGGTTACAGAAATTATCTAAAGTTTTAGCCACAGTAGATGTTTTACAAAGTTTAGCAGTTGTATCAGAAATGAATCACTATGTAAAACCAAGTTTGACCAACAGGGAAACAATTCATATTTTATCAGGTAGACATGCAGTTGTTGAAAAAGTTATGGGTAAACAAGAATATATTCCAAATGATATTTTCTTACCTCAAACAGATCAAATTCAATTGATTACTGGTCCAAATATGAGTGGAAAATCAACTTATATGCGTCAACTTGCACTTACAGTTATTATGGCACAGATGGGATCGTTTGTTTCAGCAGAAAGTGTTGAATTACCTATTTTTGACGCTATGTTTACACGAATTGGTGCAGCGGACGACTTGATTTCAGGTCAGTCAACATTTATGGTTGAGATGATGGAAGCCAATCAGGCGATAAAGCGAGCAAGTAGCAATTCACTCATTTTATTTGACGAATTGGGACGTGGAACTGCTACTTATGATGGTATGGCATTGGCACAGTCTATTATCGAATACATCCATCAGAATATTGGAGCTAAGACTTTATTTGCAACTCATTACCATGAATTGACAAGTTTATCAGATAGCTTGACAGGTCTTGTAAATGTACATGTGGCAACACTGGAAGATAATGGTGAAGTGACCTTTTTACATAAAATTACACAAGGTCCAGCGGATAAATCTTATGGTATTCATGTCGCAAAAATTGCAGGATTACCAAATGAGTTACTCTCAAGAGCAGATGTTATTCTTAGAGATTTGGAGAATATAGAACAAAAACCAATAAAAGTTGAAAATACTGTCAATCAGTCAAGTGAGTTAGGTCAAATTTCTTTATTTGAGTCAGCAAATTCAGAAATCATTGAAAAAATTAAGAGTCTTGATGTCTATAACATGACACCAATGCAAGCTTTATCAACTTTAGTGGATTTAAAAAATAATTTATAAACTAAAAAGTTAGGTCATATACCTAGCTTTTTTCCATTTAGTGACCTAAAATAACCAGATGGCTTGATAAGCTTGAAGTCGTAGAAATAATAGTGTTTAATAGCTATAGAAAGGAGAAAACCTGGAAGTTGAATTGAAGGAAAATCATAATCTAGATGAGAATCACATTGTCATTGAAGTAAGGGCAATCACTGAAGAAATAGAGAATTTATCCCATCATATTAAGACAATTTCAAACCCAGCTATTCTTAAGGGACGGTAAGATGATAAAATGAGCTTGGTTAATGTTAAAAATATCTATAGAGTGTTTATCGAAAATCGTAAAGTAATGATAGGATTAGTAGATTCTCAATTAACAGTTAGTAAGCGCCTATCCCAGATTGAAGAAAAATTATCTGTTGATTTTGTCAAAATTTCACAATCAGAATTGATTAATATTACCCATGTTAGACAATTTAAATTGCAAAAAAATGGATTTATGAAGGTCATTATGAAAAATGGAGATGTTACTTATTCTTCGAGAAGGTACTTAAATAAAATTAAAGAGAGGTTAGGTCTATGAAACGTTATATTGATTCAGGAAAAACTGGAATTATTTGGGGATTATTATCATCACTCTTTTTTTCTTTAGTAGGAGGGACAGGGAAATACTATGTCTATAATCCTTATACTTTTATTGCACGATTTTATGCAAGCCATTTTAATGAGTTATCAATTATGCTTCTAATGATTTTAATGTGGTCCGTTATTGGAATCTTATTTGAGGTTGCAGGTTCCTTATTTAATCGAATTGATAATCTCATAACAGCAACTATCGTACACTTTTTGGTGACTTTGTTAGTACTAGGCAGTTTAGGGTACCTACTTAGCTGGTTTGAATTAAAATTTGAAACAACTATTTTATTTGTGATACTATTTATTATTATCTATGTGATTGTTTATCTTATCAATTATAAGATAATGAAGAAAAATATCATAAATCTTAATCAAAAATTAAAGGATATCAATGACTAATAAAGGTTTTAAAAGATGTGACTAGTGGGGTAGGACTGGGACTATTTTTCGAGCCCTGCTCCACATTTACTTTATGTTATAATAAAGAATAAAGATAGGAGAGAGCTAATGTCAAAGATTATAGAATTACCTGAAATTTTAGCCAATCAGATTGCTGCTGGAGAGGTTGTTGAAAGACCTAGTAGTGTTGTTAAAGAACTAATTGAAAATGCAATTGATGCTAAAAGTAGCCAAATTACAATTGAAATTGAAGAATCAGGACTAAAAAAAATTCAAATCATTGATAACGGTGAAGGTATCTCATCTGATGATGTGGCTCTTAGTTTAAAACGTCATGCGACAAGTAAAATAAAAAGTCAGGCAGACCTTTTTCGTATTCGTACTCTAGGATTTAGGGGTGAAGCTATTCCATCGATTGCTTCTATCAGTAAATTTACGATTAAGACTGCAACTAAGGACGAAAGTCACGGGACTTTACTAGTGGCAAATGGCGGTAAGATTGAAAAAGAAGAACCTTTGTCAATGCCTATAGGAACAAAGATTATTGTTGAGGACTTATTTTTTAATACACCAGCAAGATTAAAATATATGAAGAGTTTGCAGTCAGAACTTGCTCATATTGTTGATGTTGTCAACCGTCTTAGTCTAGCTCATCCTGAAATTTCGTTCACATTAATCAATGATGGTAGGGAGTTATCGCGTACAGCAGGAACTGGAGATTTACGTCAAGCTATTTCAGGGATTTACGGGTTAAATACTGCAAAAAAAATGATAGAAATTTCAGCTTCAGATCTTGATTTTGAGGTTTCAGGATATATTAGTTTACCAGAATTAACAAGAGCAAATAGAAATTATATCACTTTATTGGTTAATGGACGTTATATTAAAAACTTTCTGTTAAATCGTGCCATTTTAGATGGATATGGTTCAAAATTAATGGTTGGTCGATTTCCTATTGCGGTTATAGATATTCAAATTGATCCCTATCTTGCGGATGTCAATGTTCATCCTACAAAACAAGAAGTTCGTATCTCAAAAGAGCGTGAATTAATGGAGTTGATTAAAAAGGCTATTATTGAAAGCTTAAAACGGATTGAATTGATTCCAGACGCTTTGGAAAATTTGGCGAAATCTAGTGTTCGACAAGCACTTAAAATTGAACAGACTGAGTTACCTTTACCCACCAAAAAACTCTATTTTGATAAGGAGAAAGCAGACTTTTTTATAGAAACTCAACAGGTTTCAGAAGATTTACCATCATTTTCAAAAATTGACAGTACTGTAAAAATCATTGACAAACCTGTAAATGAATCTGTAAATGTCAAATTTGCAAAGAGGGAGAATAAATCCAGTGATGAAGTTGATTCAGAACACTATGATTTAAATTTTACGAACAAACAAAAATTGACAAAATTAGTTAGTCAGCTTGAGAATGAAGAAAGGTCAAGTTTCCCTGAATTAGAGTATTTTGGTCAAATGCATGGAACCTATCTTTTTGCACAAAGTAAGAATGGGCTGTATATTATTGACCAACACGCTGCACAAGAACGAGTCAAATATGAATATTATAGAGAAAAGATTGGTGATGTTGACAGTGGTTTACAACAGCTTTTAATTCCATATCTTTTTGAATTTTCATCATCTGATTTTATTACTTTACAAGAAAAAATGACTATTTTAAATCAAGTCGGTCTTTATTTGGAATTATACGGACATAATACTTTTATTCTGAGAGAGCATCCTATTTGGTTTAAAGAAGAAGAGATTGAAAGTGGTGTTTACGAGATGTGTGATATGCTTCTTTTGACAAATAAGGTATCCATTAAGACTTACCGTGCAGAGTTGGCAATTATGATGTCATGTAAACGTAGTATAAAGGCAAATCATACCTTAGATGATTATTCAGCTAGGGATTTGTTAGTGCAATTATCACAATGTAGAAATCCTTACAACTGCCCACATGGGCGACCCGTTCTTGTTAGTTTTTCGAATAAAGATTTGGAAAAAATGTTTCGGAGGATTCAAGAAAATCATACTAGTCTACGTGATTTAGGAAAATATTAGGAGTTTTAATGAAAGAATTTTTAGCCTTGCCTAGGCAAATCAAACTGGGCGAATTTTTGCGATTCATATCGATTATCGTGGGGAGTTCAATCTTTCCTTTTATGGCTATTTATTATGTCAAACATTTTGGTACTTTTATTACTGGTATACTGACTATAATTGTTAGTCTATCTAGTTTTTTTGCTACTTTGTACGGTGGTCATTTATCAGATTCAATTGGACGAAAAAAAAAACTATTTTATTAGGTTTAGTCGGTGTTACAGTAGGATGGGCCATTAGTATTTCAGCTAATTTACCAGGACCTGTTTTTCCTTGGTTAACCTTTGTTGGTTTTTTAGTTATTGAGACCTTTTCAGCACTTTATGGACCTGCCTATGAAGCTATGATAATTGATTTGACAGATGAGTCAAATAGACGATATGTTTACACCATTAGCTATTGGTTAATTAACATTGCTGTTATGTTGGGAGCAGGAATTTCAGGATTATTTTATGATAAGTATTTTTTAGAACTTATGATGATAATGTGTTTCTTAATTTTAGTTAGTGGAGTCATCGTTTATTTTAATTTTTCTGAGACCAAGTCATCAGATATGGTGTTTGAACATGGTGTAGGTATTTTATCAACCTTCAAGAATTATGCTGAAGTATTGCGAGATAAATTATTCATCATTTACAGTATTTCATCTGTTTTTATAACAGTAATTTGGCTACAGATTGACACCTTGATACCTGTCAATCTCTCTTTACACTTCAAGACACTGTCTCTTTTTGGTTTTTCAGTAACCAGTTCAAAAATGCTAAGTATAATGGTTTTTATTAATACTTTTTTAATTATCATATTTATGACCAGTGTCAACAAATTGACAAAGACAATGAAATTAGTTCCCCAAATATTTTTAGGATTTACACTCCAATCTATAGGAATATTACTATCCTTTAGTCTTAATCAATTTTATCTATTGGTTTTTTCAGCTATTCTTTATACAATTGGAGAGATGATTTCTGTACCAGCCAGTCAATTGTTAAGAGTTGAGATGATGGATGATAATAAAGTTGGTTCTTATTCTGGATTTTTAGCTATTTCGCAACCCTTGGGAACAATTTTAGCAGGTTTTCTAGTTTCTTTATACCATCTCGTTGGTCTTATAGGGATTCAGTTCGCCTTTGTTTTGAATGGGCTATTAGGAATTAGTTTATTGGTTTATTCTGCCCTTATTAAGTCTAAAAAGGAGATATAATGTTTGACTATATCAAAGGTATTTTAACTAAAATTACAGCAAAATATATTGTTATTGAAACGATGGGAATTGGTTATGTTATTCACGTTGCTAATCCTTTTCGATTTTCTGATAAGGTAAATACTGAAACTAAAATTTTTCTTCATCAGGTGATTAGAGACGACGCTCATCTTCTTTACGGTTTTGAATCAGAATCTGAGAAAGATATTTTTTCAAATTTAATTTCAGTAAATGGGATTGGTCCTATGACAGCATTAGCTATTATTGCTGTTGATGATAACGAAGGTTTAGTGCATGCAATTGACACCCAAAATATTACTTACCTCACTAAGTTTCCAAAGGTTGGAAAAAAAACAGCTCAACAAATGATTCTTGATTTAGAAGGGAGAGTTTCTCTAGGGCAAGACTTACCTACTAAAAAAGAAGTAGAAGTTGCTTTATTAGAAAATATGGCTCTAGAAGAAGCAATGGAAGCTTTATTAGCATTGGGGTACAAGGCTAGTGAGTTGAAAAAAATTAAGAAATTCTTTGATGGGACCAATGATACAGCTGAGAATTACATTAAATCAAGTCTTAAGATGTTAATGAAGTAGGAGTGAAGTAGGATTGGTTATGAAACGTTGTAGTTGGGTTAATGAAGGGAATCCTTTATATATCTCTTACCATGATGAGGAGTGGGGACATCCTTTATATGATGATCAAAAGCTTTATGAGCTGCTTTGTATGGAGTCTTACCAGGCAGGTTTGTCTTGGGAAATAGTGTTAAATAAAAGAGAAGACTTTAGAGAGTCATTTTATCATTACGATTTATATAAAGTAGCGTTAATGTCAGATAACGAATTGGATAGTTTATTAGAGAATCCAAAAATTATTCGTCATAAATTGAAATTATATGCGACACGAGCAAATGCTAAGGCGGTATTAATGATCAGAGAACAATTTGGTTCTTTTTCAAATTACTTATGGTCATATATAGGTGGACAGACGATTGTTAATTCTGTAAAAGATTATAGAGAAAGACCATCTCAGACAGTCTTATCACAGAGATTATCCAATGATCTTAAAAAGAGAGGATTTAAATTTTTAGGTCCTGTGGCAGTGTATTCTTTTTTACAGGCATCAGGAATGATTAATGATCATGAGGATGATTGTTTTTTAAAAAATAATATTTAAAAAATGTTTTAATCATAAAATCGAATAAAGAAGTAGGTGTACAAAAATGAAAGCAGAAATTATAGCAGTGGGTACTGAGTTATTAACAGGACAAATTGTTAACACAAATGCACAGTTTTTATCTGAAAAGTTTGCTGAAATTGGAATTGATGTGTTTTTTCAAACTTCTGTTGGTGATAATGCGTCAAGATTGTTAGAAGTCTTATCTATTGCAAAACAAAGGAGTAATTTAGTTGTATTATGTGGGGGTCTAGGACCAACTGATGATGATTTAACTAAACAAACACTAGCAATGTTTTTAAATCGTAAATTGGTTTTCAATGTGGAAGCAAACCAAAAATTAGATGATTTTTTTGCAACGAGACCCACTTATTCAAGAACACCCAATAATGAAAGGCAAGCTCAATTGATTGAGGGATCTCATGCAATTCAAAATATTACAGGACTTGCTGTGGGTGGAATGGTTACAGTAGATGGCGTAACTTATGTGGTGTTGCCAGGTCCTCCAAGTGAGCTAAAACCGATGGTCAATCAGGGACTTATACCGTTATTAACGACTAATCATAATTCACTTTATTCAAGAGTTCTAAGATTTTTTGGAATTGGTGAGAGTCAGCTCGTTACTGTATTAGATGACATTATTGAACAACAATCGGATCCGACCGTGGCACCATATGCCAAAATTGGCGAAGTAACTTTACGTATATCAACTAAGGCTGAAAGTCAAGAAGAGGCAGACTTCAAACTGGATAAATTTGAGTCAGAAATTCTATCTCGTCGAACATTGAATAATGAGGTGCTAAGAGATTTACTTTATGGTTACGGAGAGGATAACTCTCTGCCTAAAGTTGTGTTTAATTTGTTGAGAGAGCATTCTAAAACTATAACAGCTGCAGAAAGTTTAACAGGAGGGTTATTTCAATCTAGTATAGCTGATTTTTCAGGAGCTTCCAAAATATTTAATGGTGGATATGTAACCTATAGTTTACCTGAAAAATCTAGAATGCTTGATATACCTATTGATGATCTTGAAAAAAATGGTGTTGTAAGTCAGTTTACTGCTGAACAAATGGCAAATCAGGCACGGAAACTAACCAAATCTGATTATGCTGTAAGTTTAACGGGAGTTGCAGGACCGGATTCTTTAGAAGGACATCTTCCTGGTACAGTTTTTATTGGGTTAGCAAGTAAGGATAAAGTTTACTCAAGGAAGGTAATCATTGGAGGGAGAAGTAGAAGTGATATAAGATATATCGCTACTTTACATGCCTTCAATCTAGTACGACAAACTTTATTAAACAAATAAATTTTGATATACTAAATAGACTGAAATCAGGTCAAAGGAGAAAAAATTGGCAAAAAAAATCAAAAAAGTAGAAGAAGTTAGTAAAAAATTTGGAGATGAACGCCGTAAAGCATTGGATGATGCCTTGAAAATAATTGAAAAAGATTTCGGTAAAGGTGCTGTTATGCGTCTTGGGGAAAGAGCTGAGCAAAAGGTTCAGGTTATGAGCTCAGGAAGTTTGGCGTTGGATTTAGCTTTAGGAGCGGGAGGCTATCCAAAAGGACGTATTATTGAAATTTACGGTCCTGAGAGTTCTGGTAAAACAACTGTGGCTCTACATGCTGTTGCTCAAGCTCAAAAAGAAGGTGGAATTGCTGCCTTTATCGATGCAGAACATGCTTTAGATCCAGCATACGCTCAGGCTTTGGGAGTCAATATTGATGAGCTGCTTCTCTCACAACCAGATTCTGGAGAGCAAGGATTAGAAATTGCCGGGAAACTAATTGATTCAGGAGCGGTTGATCTAGTTGTTATTGACTCAGTAGCTGCTTTGGTTCCTAGGGCTGAGATTGATGGCGATATTGGTGATAGTCACGTTGGTTTACAAGCACGGATGATGAGTCAAGCTATGCGTAAATTATCAGCTTCAATCAATAAAACAAAAACAATTGCTATATTTATCAATCAGTTACGTGAAAAAGTTGGTGTTATGTTTGGAAATCCAGAGACAACACCAGGTGGTCGTGCCTTGAAATTCTATGCTTCAGTTCGTTTGGACGTTCGTGGAAATACACAAATTAAAGGGACAGGAGATGCTAAAGATACGAATGTCGGAAAAGAAACAAAAATTAAGGTTGTAAAAAATAAAGTGGCACCACCATTTAAGGAAGCTTTTGTTGAAATCATGTATGGTGAAGGAATCTCTAAGACTGGTGAGCTTATCAAGATTGCGACGGATTTGGATATTATTAAGAAGGCTGGAGCTTGGTACTCTTACAAAGATGAAAAAATTGGTCAAGGTTCAGAAAATGCTAAGAAATATTTAGAAGATCATCCTGAAATTTTTGAAGAGATTGATCGTAAAGTTCGTATTCATTATGGTTTGATAGAGTCAGATAATAATGAACAATCAACGGAACCTCAAATTGTAGATGAATCAGATGATATTGTATTAGATTTGGATAGTACAATTGAGATTGAGGACTAAAAATAGGTCTTTGGACCTATTTTTTTATTTTTGTCTTATGATACAATAGAGTTATCATGGGATAGAAAGAGAGAGTGAACATGATTAAAGTTTATACGATTTCAAGTTGTACGAGCTGTAAGAAAGCTAAAACTTGGCTTAATGCTCATCAACTCCCTTATAAAGAGAAAAATTTAGCAAAAGAATCAATTAGTAAAGAAGAAATATTGACGATATTATCAAAGACAGAAAGTGGAATAGAGAGTATTGTTTCTTCAAAAAATCGCTATGCTAAAGCATTAAATTGTAATTTAGATGAACTTAGTGTCAGTAAAGTTATCAATATTATACAGGAGAATCCTCGTATATTAAAAAGTCCTATTCTGATTGATGAAAAGCGTCTACAGGTTGGTTATAAAGAAGACGATATACGTGCTTTTTTGCCACGCTCTATTCGTAATGTAGAAAATACTGAAGCTAGGTTAAAGGCTGCTTTATAGTATTGTTTTATAGAATTAATTTTTAAAGTTATACCATTTTCACAAGATTTTGTATTTAGTGATTGTGGTATGGCTTTTTATGATGTATCTTAGAGTAAGTTGTTTATAGATTCTCCTTAAGTGCCTTTTGAAATGTGTCATATTTTCATAATACTAACAATAGAGGTTCTACTTGTGTGTTAAACTTAGCAAATTAAGGGATTTTCTTGCCGTTATGAAGGAATTATGATATACTTAAGGCAATATTTCTTTGTAGAAAGAAGGTGTCATTATGGGATTTACAGATGAAACAGTTCGTTTTAATTTGGATGATAGCAATAAAAAAGAAATTAGTGAGACACTAACTACTGTTTATCGCTCTTTGGATGAGCAAGGCTACCAACCTATTAATCAAATTGTCGGGTATGTTTTAAGTGGTGACCCTGCATATGTTCCGCGTTACAATAATGCGAGAAATCAAATTAGAAAATATGAGCGTGATGAAATTGTAGAAGAGTTGGTCCGCTATTATTTAAAAGGAAATGGTATCAATTTATAATGAGAATAATGGGGTTAGATGTTGGTTCTAAGACGGTAGGAGTGGCTATCAGTGATCCATTAGGATTTACCGCTCAAGGTTTAGAAATCATCTCGATTGATGAAGAGTCAAACGATTTTGGTTTTGAGAGATTAGGTGAGCTAGTTCAAGAATACAAGGTTACAAAATTTGTAGTAGGATTACCTAAAAATATGAACAATACGAGTGGTCCACGAGTGGAGGCTAGTCAGGCCTACGGAGAAAAGATCAAAGAATTATTTAGTTTGCCTGTAGAGTACCAAGATGAACGTCTAACAACTGTTCAAGCTGAGCGTATGCTAGTTGAGCAGGCTGATATTAGTCGTGCAAAGCGTAAAAAGGTTATTGATAAATTAGCAGCACAGTTGATTTTACAAAATTATTTAGATAGAATGTTTTAAAAAGGAGAAACAATGGCACACAATCACGATCACGAACATGAAGTAATTACATTGGTTGATGACCAAGGGAATGAGAAACTCTTTGAAATACTATTAACAATTGATGGTATGGAAGAATTTGGTAAGAATTATGTCCTTTTAGTTCCTGCAGGAGCTGAAGAAGATGACCAAGGTGAAATCGAAATTCAAGCTTACTCTTTCACTGAAAATGCAGATGGAACTGAAGGTGACTTACAACCAATACCTGAAGATTCTGATGCTGAATGGAATATGATTGAAGAAGTATTCAATAGCTTTATTGAGGAAGAATAATAGTAAGGGGGCTAGATTATCTATCCCTTTTATTTATGGTGTTATTATATTATACGTGTAGAATAACGTTTGATATTTTGGTATACTAAACTATACTAATGTGAGGAGAAAATTATTGGATAACATAGAAATTTCATTAGACAATAATAATCATTACAGTCGTTCAAATCGTAATGATAGTGAGTTTAATCATGAGAAGATAACTGTTTCGTTAATTGATAAAATGAGAATGTTATTTTGGAGTATCTTTATTAGTTGTATCTCTGTCGGAGTGCCCATTTTTACAGGATTATCTAATACAATTCAATCCCAAAATTTGATGGCTGCGTTTTCATTATCACATAATGTTTTACCTTATAGCATGATACAGGTTAATGGTGGTTTTCTTTATTATGTTATATTAGCAATTGCTTACCATTTTGGTAGTTTACTTTGGGTTATTCCTTTTTTTACATTGACATTGTATTTATCAAGTATCTATTTGTATAAAATTGTTTATTTTTTTACAAAACATTATTCATTTGCTACGGTAATTTGTTTATTATTTTATTTGTTTAATTTATGTATAGGTTTTGGAGGATTCTACCCTGTACAATTTGGAATGCCATTTTTCTTAATTGGTTTGTTCTATTTACTCCGATACTTTTATCTTTCATCTAGTGATGAAATTTTTATAACCTATGGTTTTATGATGACCCTGGCTTTATTTTTTGAGCCTTCATTTCTCATTTTTGATTTAATAGCTTTTGTTATTTTGATAGGATTTAATTTATACCATAAGCGTATTGGAAGAGGCATATATCAATTTTTATGTCTTGTCTTTGGAGTGTTAGTAATTGGGTATATTGTGGGTTATTTTCTATTTAATATGCAGATTTTATCAACCTATGTTCAACAGACTATTTTTGAGACATTGTTAGGTTACTCATTTGGTAATGCTAGTCTTTGGCAAACTGCCTTATTTCAATTTGTTGTTTTACTTATTTCTGGTGTCGTACTAGCTACTTTTTATGGGATTAAAAATCTATTTAATACAAAGTTTCAGTTTGCGAATCTGTTATTGGTTGTAAGCTTAATAATTTATGCTTTTCGAATCTGTTTAGTAAGAGATTATCAAGTTTACCATGTCTTGGAGATTTTCCCAATAACAGTCATTTTATTAGCTATAAATAGGTCACAAGAAACTATTGATATGACAGGTGATAATTTTTTCTTTGAATTTTTCAGTAAGCATTTATATTTACCAGTTATTTTATTGTTATTTGGCTTGCTTCAACCTGTTATGGACTATTTTATGACGTCTTCTTATCATAATGATAGAGTCGTATTGAGTACTTATTTGAAAAGATATCTAAACTCAAAAGATAATATTTATGTATGGGATAATCGAGCTGATCTTTATGTCATGACCAATAGCCATGCAAGTACTAAGTTTTCAATCCCAGTAATATTTGTTTCAAAAGATAATAAAAAATTATTAGAAGATAATTTATTGGCACAAGAGAATAAGTATATTGTTGTAAATGATAGTGTTCCAGTAGCATCAGCAGTTAAGAAATTATTAGATAAGAATTATAAGTTAGTTTCAGTTAGGGGCGTTAGTCACTTCAAATTGTATCTTTTAAAGTAAAGGAAATAAGTATGGGAAAATATCAATTAGATTATAAAGGACAAGCACAGGTACAGAGGTTTCACGAGAAACATTCTACTGGTGGGGGGAATCAAAAGAAAAATAAGATTGAAGAGTTAAGAAATCAGTTTCTGTCTAAAAAAGCAGAAAAAAAGTAATTTTAAGTTTGAGACGTCCAAATATTATCGATAAAGAAAAAATTTTGGAAATGTTTCAGGAATTTCAAGCTAATAGTCCTCAATTACACGGCTGTTTTAATCTAGATTGCTTGGATTATGAGGCATGGTTAGAGCAAAATTTACAGTATGAGATGGGTTTTGTTCCCTCAACTTTTGTGCCTAATATTGAATATGTATTAGTCAATCAAGATGATCAGATGTTAGGTTTTTTAAATTTACGCTTAAGATTAAATCAGTCTCTACTGGATAAATCAGGTCATATTGGATTTTCTATACGTCCTACAGAACAATTAAAAGGTTATGGAAAGAAAATTTTAGGTTTAGGTTTATGTAATAATTTACAAGATATTTTAGTAACGTGTCATGTTTCTAACAATGCAAGTAGAGCGGTCATTCTAGCTAATGGTGGAAGTTTTGAGGATATTAGAAATGAGATGGAACGTTATTGGATTCATATTATGAAGTGATGTTAACTTTAGGAATAAAGTGTTAAGATAATTAAAAGACTGGATTTGCTTGTTAGAGCTTTCCAGTCTTTTAATTATAGTTTATTCACAAGGTTATCCACAGAAAATGAAGGTAGTTATCCACAGGTTGTGGATTGTTTATGAACATCTGTGTAGAAATGCCTAAAATAGTGGTTATTTATATTTAATTTTTTATAAATTTAACAAAAATACTCTGATTATCTGTGGATAACTCTGTTGAATAATAGAATTCGTTGAAGGATAACTTTTTAATATCAGATAGTGCGAGACAATTTTCCTTAATAGCATGATTTAAAAATTGACCTCTAGCCTTTTTAGAAATAGTAGAATGTGATTTTAAAACTCCTGATTTATTTTCTAAAAATTTAATGGTATGTAATTTTTTTTGATGCACAGGTGAAAACACATTTTCAAATTCACTAGAAAGTAAGGAAATATAGGTGTTTTCTTCTTTTAAAAAGTTGTTATAATTTTCTCTCCATAAATTTTTAAGTGATAATTTGTCTATTTGGATGGGCACATTAAAATCTAATCGATGGGGAGATATGCCAGCATAGGCTGGAATAATACCATATAAAGCTGAGGTAATAAAGATATGCTGTTTGATGTATTCTATATTTAGAGGAGTTAAATTTTCTCGATCTATATTTCGATACATAAGACCATTAAATAGTAAAAGAGCTGGATGTATATCGGCAGTTTGCTGCTCTAGCAATGCGATATGCTTTTTTTCTTTTTCAGCAATTGTTTGGCTTACTTTATATTTTTTAGAGAGTTCATCTGTTGATAATTTTGCAAGTTCTTGTAAAATATCAGCGTTTGGTGTAATGATATTTTCTGTAGATTTAGGAATATTTTCTTGCATCTCCTTGGCAGTTGGGATAAGAAAAATAAGACTCATTTGTTACTCCTCTTCTGGATAAATAAGATTCGCATCCTGACGAATTTTAGTCATAATATCCATCACATCTTTGGAGAGATTGAGATATAGATGGTTTTCTAGACCAGAGATGGCATCTTCCATATCTTTTATTTCATAGGAAAGTGCATTTTGAGTATCACCACATTCAATAATTTCTTGGTGTTGGTCATCTGTGTATGTAATAATTGCTTTTTGTCCACGAGGATATTCGTAAAGTTCAATGTATCCTTTATCAAAGGCGATTATTCCACGTTTAGGTTGTTTAGCATGTAAACTTAGGGTAACAGTTGCAAGTTCATTTTTGCTATTTGAAAGAATAATACCTACTTGTTCATCTACACCTGATGGAGCAAGTTGAACTTGAGCATTGATTTGATTTGGTGTTTCAGTCATGAACCATCGAATACATGATAAGGCATAGACTCCGATATCTAAAAGAGCACCACCAGCTAAATGACGATTAAAAAAACGGTTGGTCATATCATATTCTTTGTAGCTTCCAAAGTTCATTTGAATCACTTTCAATGGACCTAATTGACCACTTGAAACGATTTGTTTTAATCTTCGATAAAGAGGCATGTGAAAAATAGTCATTGCTTCAGCAAGAAAAACATTATTATCTTTAGCGAGTTTGATGGCTTCATCAAGTTCCTGTGAATTTAATGTGATGGCTTTTTCACAAAGAACATGTTTTCCATTTGATAAAGCTTTTCTAAGATAGTTGATGTGAGTATTGTGGGGGGTAGAAATGTAGATAATATCGACTTCTGGGTCTGTAAAGACATCGTCTATAATTTGATATACTTTTTCGATATTGTGTTTTTGGGCAAATTTTATCCCGTTTTCATAGGTACGATTAGCAACAGAATAAAGTTTTTGACCATTGTTTTTCAGTGCTTGTGCTAGTTCGTTAGCAATTATACCAGTACCTAGTGTAGCCCAATTGTATTGTTTTTTCATGTAGACCTCCATAAATTAATTACTAATAGTTTAACAAAAAATAGGAGTAAAGTCTTTGGAGGGTTGAGGTATATTTTTGAAACTTTATTTGATTTTGTTATAATGAAAGTAACATAATTTAAAGAAGAGAGAGCAGAATGATACGTTATCAAGATGATTTTTATAATGCCATCAATGGTGAATGGATAGAAAACGCTAGTATTCCAGATGATAAATCTAGAACGGGTGGTTTTTATGATTTAAGTGATGCCATTGAAGAGCTCATGCTAGAGACAACAGATCAATGGTTGAAAGATGAAAATCTGCCTGAAAACTCTATTTTAAGAGAGTTTATCAAGTACTATAAAATGGTATCTGATTTTGAAACAAGGGATGATTTAGGGGTTGGTCCAGTATTGCCATTAATAGAGGAATATCATCAGTTGACCTCTTTTTCAGAATTTGCAAAACGTATAGCAGAGTATGAAATGGAAGGTAAGGTTAATTTACTATATTTTGGTATTTCACCAGATTTTTTAGATGCACAAACAAATGTGTTATGGGCAAGTGCCCCATCTACTATTTTGCCAGATACTACTTTTTACGCTAAAGATAGGGAAAAAGGTAAAGAATTGTTATTAAAATGGCGAGGTGTGCAAGAAAGGATTTTAGAGAAATTTCATTTTTCAAATGAGGAAGCAAGTGATATTTTAGATAAAGTCATTGCATTAGATGAAAAAGTTGCTCAATTTGTATTGTCTAGGGAAGAAAGTTCAGAATATGCTAAGTTATATCATCCGTATCAGTGGGACGTGTTTAAAAAATTAGTTCCAGAGCTACCTTTAGCTGAAATATTTTCTGATATTTTAGGTCAAGAGCCGGATAAGGTGATTGTGCCAGAGGAACGTTTTTGGACAGAATATGCTAGTGATTATTATTCAGAAGATAATTGGCCACTTCTTAAAGCTAAATTAATTTTAAGTGTGACGGGTTTTTGGACTGAATTTTTATCTGATGAGATTCGTATTTTATCAGGTGAGTATAGCAGAGCCTTATCAGGGACACCTCAAGCGTTAGACAAGAGAAAAGCAGCATTTTATACAGCACAAGGTCCCTATAATCAAGCATTAGGACTATGGTATGCTAATGAGAAATTCTCTGAAGAAGCTAAAAAAGATGTGGAAGATAAGGTTGCTAGAATGGTTGAAGTCTATAAGTCTCGTTTAGAGAAAATAGATTGGCTAGAGCAATCAACACGTCAAAAAGCAATTAAGAAGTTAAATCATATTACAGCCTATATTGGTTATCCTGAGAGATTGCCAGAAACTTATGAGAGAAAAATTATTGATGATAAGTTAAGTTTAATTGAAAATACAAGAAATCTCTCAAAAATTTCAATTGCTTACAGTTGGAGTAAATGGAATAAGCCAGTTAATAAAGAGGAGTGGCATATGCCTGCACATATGGTGAATGCATACTATAATCCACAAGCAAATGAAATTGTTTTTCCAGCAGCGATTTTACAAGCTCCATTTTACGATATTAATCAATCGTCATCTGCTAACTTTGGAGGTATTGGTGCAGTTATTGCTCACGAGATTTCTCATGCATTTGATACCAATGGAGCGTCATTTGATGAAAATGGTAGCTTGAACAATTGGTGGACAGATATTGATTTTGAAGCTTTTAGAGAGCGTACTGAAAAGGTTGTGTCTCAGTTTGATGGTTTACCTTCATATGGTTCAAAAGTGAATGGTAAGTTAACTGTTTCTGAAAATGTTGCAGACTTGGGTGGTGTTGCGTGTGCTTTAGAGGCGACTAAGCAAGAAGACAATCAAAGTGTTAAGGAATTTTTCATTAATTTTGCGAGAATTTGGCGATTAAAAGCGCGTGAAGAGTTTATGCAAATGCTTGTATCTGTCGATGTTCATGCTCCAGCTGAGTGGCGTACTAATGTTACTGTTACAAATTTTCAGGAATTTCATGAAACATTTGAAGTTAAAGAAGGTGATGGTATGTGGGGTTCGCCTGAAGATCGTGTCATTATTTGGTAAATAATACAAAAAGGCAGAATATTCTGCCTTTTTGTATTGACAATATATGAAAATACGTCATAATAAAGAATAACTTAAAAATTGAGGTTAGTTTATGGATAAGATAAGAAAGTTGAAGTCTGGAAAGAAGAGAGAATTAAGTTTTCTAGATATAATAGTGGTTACACTTATTATGTTTGGTTATTTCATATACACTTCTACAGAAGCGTTGTATTATAGTTTTATTTCGACGTCTAATGACGAACAACTTTATAAATCGGTTGAGTTCACAAGTGCTGATGATTGGAATAATTTAAAAACTCAGCTGTTTCTTTTGGTCTTAGCTATGCTATATTTATGGATTAGAAATTTTGATTTTAGTATTTTAAAGATTCGGTTTAAATGGTATGTTTTACCACTATCTATAGCAATATTTGGATTGGTTGGATTAGCTAGTGATTTATCTTTTACATTATTAGGGACTTATAATTATTTTTCATTAGATGTTCTGTCACATATTGATTGGAGTTTTGTAGAACTTATCCGTAAAGTCTCTGGCTTATATTTTAGTTTAATTGTTTATGGATTGTTTAACGGATTTTACGAAGAATTTTATTTCTTAGGTTTATTAACGAGTGTTAAGAAGTCTTTTAGAATTCCAATGTTTTTATTTTCACTTATAGTCCGTTTCTCATTTCATACTTATCAAGGACTTATATCAGCATTAATCATAGGTTTTGTCATCGGAATATTATACTATGTATTATACAGGTTTAAGGTGAAAAACTTATTGCCTTTCTTTTTAGCTCATGCTTATGCAGACTTCTTTGGAACAAGTTTAATTTATTTAATTGTGGTTTGGTCATAATTTTATGGTGATAGTTTGCTTATTTGAAATGAGATAGCTTTTTATTTGTAGTTTATTATAATTAATGTTATTATGAAAATATAAAAAAAAGGAGAATTATTATGTCTGAAGAAAAATTAAGTGCAAAATTTGACCAAGCTAAAGGTGCTTTAAAGGAAGGATTCGGTAAACTAACTGGTGACGCTAAGACAGAAGCAGAAGGTTTAGTAGAAAAAACTGCAGGTAAAGCAAAAGAACTAGCAGAAGATGCTAAAGATGCTGTTGAAGGTGCTGTTGAAGGCATAAAAAATGTATTTAAAAAAGACTAGTAAGTGTAAAATCCTTGGAGAAATTCCAAGGATTTTTAAATAATGTGAACTAATAAATGTTATGACATTATGATGGTAGGATAATAGTGAGGGACAGTATTGTCTGTTTAAGTGGGTTAGGATAATTAAAAGTGTAATAACAAAGGAATTGAGATATAGAGAGTAGTTCTTGATAACATTATTAAGAAATTTTAATTTTATAAGAAAAAGAAAAACTCCCTGAATCAAGGAGTTTCTGTTTGAATAGTGTGTTTAAAACGTTATAGAAAAGGCGATAGTCGGATTTGAACCGACGATCAAGCTTTTGCAGAGCCGTGCCTTACCACTTGGCTATACCGCCATAACTAATATAATTTTACCTTAAAAAAGGATGTTAGTCAAGTTTAATATTAGGATTACTGCTAGAAAATATTAGTAACTCTAATATTTGTGAGCAAAATCTCTTTAAAATGGGGAATAAAACCTTGATTTTAAGGGGAATATTTGATATACTTATGAGGTTGTATATACAACAAATACTCATCTTATACCAATTGTGGACTTGTTGCCGTCAGGTTGGTCTGCAAGTCAAAGTATAAGAGAGGAAATAAACAAAAAGGAGAATTTACTCATGTCAGTAATTTCAATGAAACAACTTCTTGAGGCTGGTGTTCACTTTGGACATCAAACTCGTCGCTGGAACCCTAAGATGGCTAAATATATCTTTACAGAACGTAACGGTATTCATGTTATTGATTTACAACAAACTGTTAAATTAGCAGACCAAGCATACGATTTTATGCGTGATGCTGCAGCTAATGATGCAGTTATCTTGTTTGTTGGTACAAAAAAACAAGCTTCTGAAGCAGTAAAAGAAGAAGCAGAACGTGCTGGTCAATACTTCATCAACCACCGTTGGTTAGGTGGAACTCTTACAAACTGGGGAACTATACAAAAACGTATTGCCCGTTTGAAAGAAATCAAACGCATGGAAGAAGAAGGAACTTTTGAAGTTCTTCCTAAAAAAGAAGTGGCACTTCTTAACAAACAACGTGCTCGTCTTGAAAAATTCTTGGGTGGTATCGAAGATATGCCACGTATCCCAGATGTAATGTACGTTGTTGATCCACATAAAGAGCAAATCGCTGTTAAAGAAGCTAAAAAATTAGGTATCCCTGTAGTAGCTATGGTTGATACAAATGCTGATCCAGATGATATCGATGTTATCATCCCAGCTAACGACGATGCCATTCGTGCGGTTAAATTAATCACTGCTAAATTGGCTGACGCCATCATTGAAGGTCGTCAAGGTGAAGATGCAGCGATTGATTTTGAATCAGATACTGAAGCAGACTCTATTGAAGAGATTGTTGAAGTTGTAGAAGGTTCAAACGAATAATAATTTATAACTGTAAACCTAAACGGGGCAGCAAGCAAACCGCTCTGTCTCGTTTTTTATCTTATTAGTAATTAATTTTGGAGGAAAACAAAAATGGCAATTACTGCAGCTCAAGTAAAAGAATTGCGTGAAAAATCAGGTGCTGGTGTTATGGATGCTAAAAAAGCACTTGTAGAAACTGATGGTGATATCGAAAAAGCAATTGAATTGCTTCGCGAAAAAGGTATGGCAAAAGCAGCTAAAAAAGCTGATCGTGTTGCAGCTGAAGGTTTAACTGGTGTCTATGTTGATGGCAATGTTGCAGCAGTTGTTGAAGTAAATGCTGAGACAGATTTTGTTGCTAAAAATGCTCAATTTGTAGATTTAGTAAATGCTACTGCTAAAGTTATTGCTGAAGGTAAACCAGCAAATAATGAAGAAGCTATGGCTTTAACAATGCCTTCAGGAGAAACTTTAGAAGCAGCATATGTTAGTGCAACTGCAACAATTGGAGAGAAGATTTCATTCCGTCGTTTTGCCTTATTAGAAAAAACAGATTCTCAACACTTTGGTGCTTACCAACATAATGGTGGCCGTATTGGTGTTATTTCAGTTATTGAAGGTGGCGACGATGCAATTGCTAAACAATTATCAATGCATATTGCTGCAATGAAACCAACAGTACTTTCATATACTGAGTTGGATCCTCAATTTGTTCATGATGAATTAGCACAATTAAATCATGCGATTGAACTCGATAATGAAAGTCGTGCAATGGTTGATAAACCAGCATTACCATTCTTAAAATATGGTTCAAAAGCACAATTAACTGATGCGGTTATTGCTGAAGCGGAAGATACAATTAAAGCTGAACTTGCAGCTGAAGGTAAGCCAGAAAAAATCTGGGATAAAATTATTCCAGGAAAAATGGATCGCTTTATGTTAGATAACACAAAAGTAGACCAAGCTTATACATTATTAGCTCAAGTATACATTATGGATGATAGTAAGACTGTTGAAGCCTACCTTGATTCAGTAAACGTCAAAGCTGTAGAATTTGCACGTTTTGAAGTTGGTGAAGGTATTGAAAAAGCTGCTAATGATTTCGAATCAGAGGTTGCTGCTACAATGGCTGCTGCTTTAAATAACTAATAAATAAAAAAACAGACTATCAAGGTCTGTTTTTTTATTGGAATAGATTTAATCCAAAAATAGTTAGGGTTCCCATAATGATGCCAGCAACCACTACACCTAATATTACTGCAAGAACGCTACGTTTGAAGTCCCAATCTAAAATACTGGCAGCTAAAGCTCCAGTCCAAGCTCCAGTCCCTGGAAGTGGAATACCAACAAATAAGAGTAAGGCCCAAAAAATTTTATTTTCTCCAGCAGCTTTACTTAATTTTTCTCCGCCACTATGACCTTTTTTCAAACACCAAGTAAAAAATGAGCCAATAATAGGTTTGTCTGCTCCCCATTCTAGAACACGTCTAGCAAAAAAGAAAATAAAAGGAACAGGTAGCATATTACCGATAGCACCAATAGCAATAGCTTGCCACATAGGGATGCCTTTGGCAATAGCAAATGGTACTGCTCCACGGAGCTCTACAATTGGTACCATTGAGATTAAAAGTGTTAAAATATATTTCATGACGAACCTCTCTAAAGTAATTACTATTCATTCTAACCTATAATTTAGATAAACTCAATGAAAATTTATTTTAGAGGGCCAACTTTGGAGTTTTATTTTTCAAATAAAGAAAATTTTGATATAATAGTCAACATATGTCAAACGAAAGGAGAATGCAAATGGCGTCAAAAAATACTTCAGATAATATTGAAGAATATATTAAAGAATTATTACTACAGTCTGGGATTGCGGAAATTCAGCGTTCTAATTTAGCAGAAACCTTTCAAGTTGTTCCTAGTCAGATTAATTACGTTTTGAAGACAAGATTTACTGAGAGTCGTGGTTATGTTGTTGAGAGTAAAAGAGGAGGTGGCGGTTATATCCGAATTGTGAAGGTTCGTTTTTCAGACCAACATCATTTCTTAAGAAACATTTCGGATAATCTTGGGGAGAGTGTTAGTGAACAAATTTTTACTGATGCCATTCAATTACTTTTTGATGAGAAAATTATTAGTGAGCGAGAAGGAAATATAATACTAGCTTCAGTTTCTGATGATATTTTAGGAGATAATGCTTCAGAGATAAGGGCTAGAATGCTTAAAAGGATTTTACAAAGGTTAGATAGAAAAGGATTTCATTGATGAGTGAATATTCATATAAAATGCAAGAGGTCTTTAAACGTGCCCAGTTTAAGGCAGCTATTTTTGAGAGTCAATTTCTAGAAACATGGCATATTTTATTAGCGATGTTAGATATAGAAGATTCAGTTGCAGGGATTACATTTTTAGAATATGAAGAAAAAGTTAGTTTGGATGAATACGAGAAGGCTGTTATTTATGCAACAGGGAAAGTGCCTAATGAACGTGTTAAAGGCATGGATTTTGTAGCTCAGTCTAAAGCTGTTCAAGAAATGTTAGCTTTTGCTAAAGGTATTGCACAGGTTACACAAGCTAATGAAATTGGAACAGAGCATGTTCTTTTTTCTATGTTATTAAATATTGATTTGTTTTCAACACGAATCCTTGAGATGGTTGGTTTCAAATTAAAAGATGATAAAGCTACACTTCATTTGGTTGATTTACGTAAGACTGTTGAGAGAGTGGCTGGTTTCTCTAAAGAAGATATTAAAGCTATTCATGCTTTGAGGAGACCTAAGAAGGTAAAGACCGGTCCATCATTTACAGATATGATGAAACCACCGTCAACTATTGGAGATTTATCAGAATTCACAAGAGATTTGTCAGAACTTGCAGAACATGGCATTTTAGAACCAGTTGTTGGTCGTGAAAAAGAAATTTCACGTATGATTCAGATTTTGAGTCGAAAAACAAAGAATAACCCAGTTTTAGTAGGTGATGCTGGTGTTGGTAAGACTGCGCTAGCATATGGCTTGGCTCAACGCATTGCAACAGGTGAAGTTCCATATGAATTACAAGAAATGCGTGTTTTAGAGCTCGATATGATGAGTGTTGTTGCTGGGACACGTTTCCGTGGTGATTTTGAAGAGCGTATGAATCAAATTATTGCTGATATTGAAGAAGACGGTCATATTATTTTATTTATAGACGAGCTTCATACCATCATGGGTTCAGGTAGTGGTATTGATAGTACACTAGATGCAGCTAACATTTTAAAACCAGCATTGGCAAGAGGTACTCTGAGGACGGTTGGAGCTACTACTCAGGATGAGTACCAAAAACATATTGAAAAAGATGCAGCTTTATCACGTCGTTTTGCAAAAGTGATTATTGAGGAACCAAGTGTTGATGAAGCTTATAAAATTTTATTAGGTTTGAAAAAATCCTATGAGGACTATCATAATGTCATCATTAGTGATGCAGCTGTATTAGCTTCTGTTAAATTGGCTCATCGGTATTTAACAAGTAAGAATTTACCAGATTCAGCTATTGACCTACTTGATGAAGCTAGTGCTACTGCACAAAGTTTAGTTAAAAAAGAAAAAGAAGGTCCTTTATCAGACCTTGATTATGCTATTATTGACGAGGATGTGAAATTAGCCCGAAAATTATTAAAAACAAATAATAAACCTAAATATAGACCGATTTCAATTGGTGAAGAAAATATCTTATCAACGCTTAGTAAGCTTTCAGGTATTCCAGTTGAGAAATTATCTCAAGCAGATAGTAAGAAGTACTTGACACTGGAAAAGGAGCTTCATAAGCGTGTGATTGGTCAAGATGAGGCAGTTTCGGCTATTAGTAGAGCCATTCGTCGTAATCAATCCGGTATTAGAACAGGAAAACGTCCTATTGGCTCATTCCTATTCTTAGGACCAACTGGTGTTGGAAAAACGGAGTTAGCTAAAGCTTTAGCAGAGGTTTTGTTTGATGATGAGTCTGCTCTTATTCGATTCGATATGTCTGAATACATGGAAAAATTTGCAGCTAGCAGATTGAATGGAGCTCCTCCTGGTTATGTTGGTTATGATGAGGGTGGAGAATTGACCGAAAAAGTACGTAATAAACCCTATTCAGTTCTATTATTTGATGAAGTTGAGAAAGCTCATCCAGATATTTTTAATCTCTTATTACAAGTTTTAGATGATGGTGTTTTAACTGATAGTAGAGGTCGTAAGGTTGATTTTTCAAATACTATTATTATTATGACCAGCAATCTGGGAGCTACAGCACTTAGAGATGATAAGACAGTCGGATTTGGAGTTAAATCTATTTCTACAGATTATCAAATGATGCAAAAACGTATATTTGAAGAATTGAAAAAGACATATCGTCCAGAATTCATCAACCGTATTGATGAAAAAGTTGTTTTTCATAGTTTATCTGCAGATAATATGCAAGAAGTGGTTAAAATTATGGTACAACCATTGATTGCAAATTTGAAAGAAAAAGGAATTCACTTGAAATTCCAGCCATCTGCTTTGAAACACTTAGCAGAAGTTGGTTATGATATTGAGATGGGTGCTAGACCTCTAAGAAGAACTCTTCAAACAGAAGTAGAAGATAAATTATCTGAATATGTTTTATCTGGGGATCTGACTAGTGGTGATACACTTAAAATAGGAATGCATCATGGAAAATTAAAATTTTCACTAGATAAGGATTCATCAAATTACTAAAATATAAAAATAAATCCCAACTAATACAAGTAAAGTTGGGATTTATTTTTGATTGAGCTTATTTAAACTGTTAATAATAATTTCTAGAACGTCGTTTTTATCATTGGTATTTTCAACAAAGTCATAGTGTTCACCATCAATAATTAACTTTGGAGAATATTGATAAGACTTGATCCAGGACTGGTATTCGTGAAAAAGTTGTTGGTAGTAATGATAAAGCTCAGGATGATTTTCGATTTGCTCGTATTCTCGTCCTCTTTTTTTAATCCGTTCTAACATTTTATCAAATGAAATATCAATATAAATTAAAATGTCAGGTGTTTTTTTAGGGATCTCATCTAGTTCTTCTAACATATTAGCTAGTAATTCTTTGTAAGTTTCACATTCAATGGAGCTGACATTACCATTTTTGTAATTAAGTGTTAGAAATAGATCATCTTCAAATATTGAACGATCCAAAATACTATTTTTAAGTTGAGATGCTTCTTTAATTGCTTTAAATCGTTTATTAAGAAAATAAATCTGAAGTAAGAAAGCATATTGTTTTGGGTGTTGATAATAAAGGTCAATAATAGGATTATTATCAACTGCTTCATAGAATACAGTACTATGAAGATGATCACCTAGTATTTTTGCAAGTGAGCTTTTTCCCGCTCCAATTAGTCCAGCTAATACAATCATTTTGACCTCTATCTTACAGTTGCAAAGATTTCTTTAACTTCTTCTAATGTCTCGGCACGAGAAACTGCTCCTCGAATCTTAGCAGCTCCAGATGTACCACGGAGATAGTGTGGAGCTAAACCTCTAAATTCACGTACGGCAATTGTTTCTCCTTTGAGATTGACAAGGCGGTTTAAATGTTCTTGAGCAATATCAAGCATCTTATCAAAAGGTAGGTCTGGTAAAATTTCACCTGTCTCAAAGTAGTGATTAATTTGAGTAAAGATGTATGGATTACTTCGTGCTCCACGTCCAATCATGACTGCATCTGCACCGATTTCATCTATCATAAATTTGGCATCTTCGACTGTTCGTATATCACCGTTTGCAATAAATGGAATTTTTGTGATTGACTTAGCTACATTAGCTAGTGTTTCGTGGTCGCATGTTCCAGTGTACATTTGTTCACGAGTACGACCATGCATGGCTAATGCAGAAACACCAGCTGATTCCGCAGCAAGTGCATTTTCAATGGCTAAAGAAGGGTCAGCCCATCCTGTACGCATTTTTACTGTAAGTGGAATGTCAAGAACAGATTTTACAGTACTAATTACAGAATAAATTTTTTCTGGATCTTTTAACCACATAGCTCCCGCTTCATTTTTTACAATTTTATTAACAGGACATCCCATATTGATATCGACTAAATCGGTTTTAGTATGCTTTTGAATAAATTCAGCAGCCCTAGCTATACTTTCTCCATCACTTCCAAAAAGTTGGATGGAAACAGGATTTTCTCCTTCATCAATATGAAGCATATGAAGTGTTTTTTCGTTATTATATTGGATTCCTTTATCTGAAACCATCTCCATTACAACTAATCCTGCTCCAAATTCTTTTGCAATTGTACGGAAGGCTGAGTTTGTCACTCCAGCCATTGGAGCTAGTACTGTGCGGTGTGGAATTTCAACATTTCCAATCATGAATGAACTATTTAGTCGTGTCATTTATCATCTCCTCGATATCTTTTTCCGAAAATTGATAGATTTCCCCACAGAATTGACAAATAATTTCTGCCCCGTGGTCCTCCTCTTTAATTGCTGTCAGTTCGTTTTGACCAAGTGTCATTAATACACCTTCAAAACGCTCACGTGAACAGTCACATTCAAATCTCAGTTCTTCCTCAGATAGTATCTTATAGTCATCTTCTCCGTAGATAGCGTCTAGGAGTGCTTGAGTTGGGTTATCTTGTTCTAGTAATTGAGAAATTGCTGGCATTTCTTGGATACGTTTTTCGTATCTTGTGATTTCTTCTTTAGAAGCTCCAGGTAAAACTTGGAGCATAAATCCTCCAGCAACTTTTACAGTATCATCTGGGTTTAGCAAAACATTTAGTCCAATTGCAGATGGGGTCTGTTCACTTTCTGTTAGATAATAGGTAAGGTCTTCTCCGATTTCACCAGTGATAAGTGGGGTTGTTGATGTATATGGGTTGCCTAAACCGTAATCAGTAATAACAACAAAATGTCCTTGTCCCATAAAAGGTCCGACGAGAACTTCTCCTGTGGCTGTTTTTTTGATATCAACACCTGTGTTTTGGATATATCCTTTCACATTACCTTTAGTATCTGCAACAGAGATGATGTGTCCAAAAGAGCTATTTCCGATGATTTTTAAGGTTACCTTACTGTCACCTTTTTGATTTGCAGCAAGGATTTGATTAGCGATAAGAGCTCTTCCTAAGGCCACTGTTGAGCTAGATAGTGTGTGGTGCTTTTCTTGAGCAGTTTTGACTGTCTGTGTACTATTTAATACAAAGGCACGAAATGCCCCTGATTTTGAAATTGATTTAATAATTTTATCCATAAGAAATATTATAGCATAAAAGTACTATAATAGAGGTGCTTAAGTCTGTTAAGTTTAGTTGGATGATGGGCTAAAATTTGTTCACAGTAGGCTCTATATGATGGTATTTTTAAGTATTGATATGATTTATAGAATTAAGAAACAACTTGATGGTAAATTGTAAAATGAAGTTAGCCACCTTAAGGGCATAAAAAAACATCATGACATGTTAGACTTGTAGTTGCGAAAAAACAAAGTCGAAATGTTTCATGATGCAAGATAATGATACTTCAAAAGGCGAGCATTTAACAGAGTCAGAACGTCACCTTATTGAGCGTTGGCATAATAAAGAAAAACTCAGTAACCAAGAAATCACTTATCGTCTAGGTAGAGCACCTCAAACGATTCACAACGAGATACAAAGAGGAGGCGTTAAACTTAAGTATAAGACAAAGTATTCAGCGAAAATTTCCCAAGAAAGATACAAGAACTTAAGGACAAACTCCAAATGTTCTACAAAGTTGACCTCTCAATTGGACGAACAAATCTCTAAAGCTGTGAAAAACAACATTTCTCTTGAAGTTGAATCGGTTACACTAAACTAGACAGAATTGATAAAGTGATCTATACTAAAGAAAACAGGAGAACAGAGATGTCTAGAAAAATGGTCGATTTCAAGTCACCAAACCATATGTTAAGCGAATTTGTCTAGTGGCTAACTTGCAATTTCAAGTTGCGGAAACAACCTGATTAATCTTCAAGTTGTTTTTATTTTTAAATTGTATCGTTTTCAACTTGGTCTTGGGTTGTTTTTCCTTGTTAATCTAATTCAATAATCATTTTACCATCTTGTTTTTGAGCTTTTTTGATTTTTTTTCTATGTTTATAGTCTATTTTATCTCCACTTCCATAAGAACCACCATTTCTCCAGTATATAGCTTTTGTTTGATGAGCGAATTCTTTTTCTAATTTCCTTCTTTCATCATCATTCTTTGTATTATCATCCACAATTATAAATGTAAGTTCTTCAAATTTTTTTTGTATATCATAATATATATATTCACGTGGCGAAGGTAAAATTTTGTAATTAAATATAACTTCTTTAAATTGATTTATGTATTCTTTTTCTATTGGTTCATTGTTAATTGATGAACAATTTAATAATTTCATGTCTGCACTAATCTCATTTTTTATATTCTTTGTTTGTGCGACTTGAAGACAGTAAAATTCGTCAGGTGTAGTATTATTTTTTAACTTTCCGAATAAAGCCCATACACCTTCAGTATCAAAATCCTCTATATTTGAGTCATCTACAATTATATATTCCATACTTTACTCTCCTAAATTGTATCGTTTTCAACTTGGTCCTGGGTTGTTTTTCCTTGTTCTAGTAAGGCTTGGATGATTTTTTCATCTCTTAGTTTGACAGAGTCATTGATGGTTGCTGCTGATTGGATAACAGCTTGTTCAAGTTGAGCACGTTTTTTACGACCGTCGTCAATAGCTGCAATAATACCGTTGTTTTGTGCCACAAGACTTTCGGCTAACTTGGTAACTGACTCAAGTGATAAAGTTGGATTTTGAGCGGTACGCTCAAGTGCTGGAATAGCTTCTTTACTGGTTTCAGCAAGCATTTGTAATGCAGCATTATTAGCATTGACAATGGCATCTGCTGTAGCTCCTGCTTTGACCGATTGTTGTAGAATACCTAGTTGGGCAATGGACAATTTCAAGGTAGGAATGGTATTTCGACGAAGCATACCTAATTTTTGACGCATATCAGAGGATACCTTAACCATATTACGCATTTGTGGGGTGGTAGTCCAAGCTACATATAATCGACTCATATATTCTGTGTGTTGTTGCTCGAGGGTGTTAATGACTTCGGTCATACGTGCAAGATGGTTTGATTCAATTTGATATTCAGGACTAGTTGACTCTATACTAGCAATTTTGGTTTGAAGGGCATTGGCACGCTTAACAGCCTCTTTTTGTGCGGATTCTAGAAAGGCAATAACACCAACAAGATTTTCAATGGATTTGGTGTTGTCTTCAATAAGCATTTCCGCAGAGACAATGTTTCTTGCAAGAGATTCTTCTTGTTTGACAAGAGTAGCTGCCATACCATCCATTTTTTGTTCAAGGCTTTGTGACTCAAAGTAGAATTCTTGAAGTGTGTTTTTACTTTGTTTGAACAGTTTTTGAAAGAGGTTTGGTTTCTTTTCTAGTTCAGCAGGTCCTGCTTCCTTATATTTTGAGATAAAGCCATTAAGTTCACGGTTTGTATTTTTTAATAAATCATCAACTTGTGGGATTTCAAGTTTCTTTTGTTCAACTAAAATATGATTAACGGTAGCATTAACTTTTTCAACAGCATTTTGACCAAAGTCTAATAAGCTGTTTTGGTCAGAGATAAAGCCGTCAACTAAGGCAGGTGTCTTAGCAGCAATTGCCTCTTGTTGGGCAGGTGTTAGTTTAGCTAAGAATGAGACTTTATCAGATTGTGATGTGTCACTAGCTGTGATAATTTCTGTTGTTTTATCCGTTTTTGAAATGGCATTGTTAGCAATTTCGTCAATATCGAAGTTAAAAGTATCAGACATAGTATTCCTCTTTCTATAAATCGTCGTTAATCATACGAAGGCTGACATCGAAGTCTTTTAGATTGCTTTCGTTAAGTTGTTTAAGGGTTTCATCAAGGTTAGTATCAAATTTTTCAAGGGCTAGTTTAGCTTTTGCTAAACGTTCATCTGCCTTGTAGAAATTCTTAGGAGAACGTTTGATTTCTAAGTAACCATCTAAAATGTCTCTAAAACGCTGCATATTAGACTCATGTATTGCTTCTAATTCAGCTTTGTTATCAGCCAATGCAATTTTCTTTAGAATTTCATCGTGGTCTTTTAAAATATTGAGATAGGTTTCTCTGATTTCAGCTGGTATCTTTTCAATGGAATGTGAATTAAAGTTATCAGTATTGTTGTTACTGGTATCTGGATTATAGTCTAGACTTTGCAGATCGGTTGTGACGGATGTTTCGATTTCAAGGGCTTTATGATGCACACGTTGGTAAATATTAGGGTCAATATGCGTTTTTAAGGACTTTAGTTCGTATTGAATAGTTGAAACGGCTTGAAGGACTTCGTGAGCAAGAGATTTAAATTGTAAAAAGTCACCATTTGTCATTAGTTGCTCAAGTTTTTTATGTTTGATATCAGCTTGATGGATATGGTCTTTTAGTAAATCAATTCGCTCTTGGACACCGTTGAGGCGTTTCCTATCAAATCCCTTAAATAGACGGTAAATTGGATAGTATCCAAGTAAAATTAGGGGAGAAATGTCCTCAAACCCCATTTCTGATGTAAGAAGCAAGAGAGAGAGCATTATTAAAAAATGTGTCAAAAATATTTTTGAACGTCCTCTACGTTTATAAGCCATGATTATTACCCCAATCTACTCAATATATTATCTATTTTATCGTAAAGAGATGGGATATGACAAGAGTTTGCTGTTTAGTTTTAATTAAGTCCTTTATGTTTGATGATATAACATTCGGAATTTGATGAATTATCGGATATTTAATTGAAAAAAATTCAGAAATTTCATATAATTAATTGTAAGATAAACTTGCAGGTGAGATTCCTGTCGTATAATTCAAGGAAGGATGAAGGTTTTCCTAACGGAAAACTTGTATCAAAAAATGACATCAGTAGTAGTAGTTGGTACCCAATGGGGTGATGAAGGTAAGGGGAAAATAACCGATTTTCTCTCACAAGATGCAGAAGTGATTGCACGTTATCAAGGTGGTGACAATGCTGGTCATACCATCGTTATTGAAGGTAAAAAGTTTAAATTGCACTTGATACCATCAGGCATTTTCTTCCCAGAAAAGATTTCAGTTATTGGTAATGGGGTTGTTATCAATCCTAAATCACTTGTTACTGAGCTTGAGTATTTAAAAAATGAAGGTGTAGCAACAGATAGCCTTCGTATTTCAGACCGTGCCCATGTGATTTTACCTTATCATATTAAATTAGACCAGCTTCAAGAAGCTTCTAAGGGTGATAACAAGATTGGAACAACTAACAAAGGGATTGGTCCAGCTTATATGGATAAGGCTGCTCGTGTCGGAATCCGTATTGCTGATTTATTAGATAAGGAAATCTTTGCAGAACGTTTGAAGATTAATCTTGCTGAGAAAAATCGTTTGTTTGAAAAAATGTATGATTCAGAGCCTATCTTATTTGATGATATCTTTGAAGAATACTATAATTATGGTCAAGAAATTAAGAAATATGTCACCGATACATCAGTCATTTTAAACGATGTTTTGGATAAAGGAAAGCGTGTCTTATTTGAAGGGGCACAAGGTGTCATGCTTGATATTGACCAAGGGACATACCCATTTGTAACGTCTTCAAATCCTGTTGCTGGTGGTGTTACAATTGGTTCAGGTGTTGGTCCAAGTAAGATTAACAAAGTTGTTGGTGTCTGTAAGGCATATACTAGCCGTGTTGGTGATGGTCCATTCCCAACGGAACTTTTTGATGAGATTGGTGAGCGCATTCGTGAGATTGGTCATGAATATGGAACCACAACAGGTCGTCCACGTCGTGTAGGCTGGTTTGACTCAGTTGTCATGCGTCATAGCCGTCGTGTTTCTGGTATTACAAACCTTTCGCTCAATTCAATTGATGTTTTGTCAGGTCTTGATACAGTAAAAATCTGTGTGGCTTATGACCTTGATGGGGAACGTATTGACTACTATCCAGCAAGTCTGGAAACGCTTAAACGTTGTACACCAATCTATGAAGAGTTACCTGGATGGTCAGAAGATATCACGGGTTGCCGTAGTTTAGATGAGTTACCAGAAAATGCTCGTAACTATGTTCGTCGTGTCGGTGAGCTTGTTGGTGTTCGTATTTCAACATTCTCAGTCGGACCAGACCGTGACCAAACCAACATTTTAGAGAGTGTTTGGGCAAATATTTAATTTTAAATAAAAATTCTCTCCATTACAAAGGGATTTACTTAAATGATGAGATGAAATTAATGATGATAAAAATAAGTTAGGGCTTTTGCTCTAGCTTATTTTTATATTTGTTAGTTGAGCAAATATAAAATTTTTAAAAAAATTCGAATAATATATTGACGATAAAAAAGAAATTAAATTGTAACAAAAATGAAACAAAAGAAAATGAAAAGACATCTAATGAGATACTTATGAAAAAATCATCAAAAGTTTTAGTAACACTACTTTGTTCATCAATGTTAATTTTAGAAGCATGTCATAAGGAAGAAAGTGAATCATATATGACATCAAGCACTCCTAAATCAAGCCAAACCATGAAATCCGAAAAATCAACAAAAAAATCAAGTGCTAAATCATCATCAAAAATGGCCGATAAAGGGAAATCAACTACAAAATCTGAAACTAAGACTAATCAATCACAGGAGCAAACTAGTCAATCTTCAAAAAGAACATTAAGTCAAGCGTAAACTGTTCAATCTTCACAAGCAGCAACAAGTACAGATAGCTCATCAGCTCAAGCAAGTACACCATCACAAGCTAACCAAACGATTAAACCACTAGATAATTCAGCTATTGCAGCAGGAGACTATAGTTCTTTAGTTGGAACTTGTCAAAATGATGAGGGAATGAGTTTTACATTTGGAACAGATGGTCGAACAATTGATGGAAGTCACTTTATTGAAGCGATATTTGGTGGGACAACTCAACTCAATGGAAGTATTCGTAGTGTGGCTGGTCCTGGAGCAGCTATCGTTATGATTCCTGGTGGAGTACCATTTCAGGACCACGGAGAATCTTTTGAAGAAGGAGTTCATGATTTAGGTGAGAGTAGAGACCGTCTCATGATTGGACAAGGTATTACAATGGAATTCCATCCATTATACCGTGTGCAATAGATTAAGTTTAAAATCCTTATTTTATGTGTGTAATCTAAAGGTTAAATAGGATGTAAAAGGGTAAAGGACTGGACAATGTGTTCAGTCTTTTTAGATGGTTTTCATGACAGCCTATTTTTGTACACTTAAATGTGTGTTTCTTGGTCTTTTTGTTTGCGCTTACAAAAACTATAATAAGACTGTAAATAAAACATATACAGAAAAGGAGCAATCTTTATGAATTTCTTTGTAGATGCCCTCAATTGGTTTGCTAAGAATATCTTACAACAACCAGCCTTCTTTGTAGGTCTTTTGGTTCTAATCGGATATCTTTTGCTAAAAAAACCACTACATGATGTTTTTGCAGGGTTTGTGAAAGCAACTGTTGGGTATAAAATTTTAGATGTTGGTGCTGGAGGTTTGGTAACGACATTTCGTCCCATACTGGCAGCATTGAATGTCAAGTTTCACATTGGTGCGGCAGTTATTGACCCATACTTTGGATTAACTGCTGCAAATACATTGATTAGTGAGAAGTTTCCTGATTTTGTTGGAACTGCCACAACAGCATTACTTATTGGATTTTTCTTAAATATCTTTTTAGTAGCATTTAGAAAAGTTACAAAAGTTCGTACATTGTTTATCACTGGTCACATCATGGTACAACAAGCTGCTACAGTTACAATGATGACGTTAGTTCTTGTTCCAGCTTTACGTGACAAATTTTTAGGAACTATTGCAGTTGGTGTAGTTTGTGGTTTATATTGGGCTGTTAGTTCAAATATGACTGTAGAAGCTACTCAACGTCTAACTCAAGGTGGTGGTTTTGCTATTGGACACCAACAACAATTTGCAATTTGGTTTGTTGATAAAGTAGCGCCTAAACTTGGTAAAAAAGAAGACAACCTTGACAATTTAAAATTGCCTTCATTCTTAAATATCTTCCATGATACCGTGGTTGCTTCAGCAACATTAATGATTATTTTCTTTGGTGCTATCCTTTCTATCTTAGGCCCTGAGATTATGTCGGATGCTAAAGTCATCACATCAGGTACATTGTTTGATCCAACAAAACAATCATTCTTTATGTATGTTATCTCAACAGCGTTTACTTTCTCAGTTTACCTCTTCATTTTGATGCAAGGTGTGCGTATGTTCGTATCTGAGTTGACAAATGCTTTCCAAGGGATTTCAGCTAAATTACTTCCAGGTTCATTCCCAGCGGTTGACGTTGCAGCATCTTATGGATTTGGTTCAGCTTCAGCAACACTTTTTGGATTTACAACAGGTTTAATCGGTCAATTAATTACAATTGTGTTACTCATTATCTTTAAGAATCCAGTTTTAATTATCACAGGATTTGTTCCAGTATTCTTTGATAACGCTGCTATCGCAGTTTATGCAGATAAACGTGGTGGATGGAAATCAGCAGTTATCTTATCATTCTTATCTGGGGTACTTCAAGTTGCAATTGGTGCGGTTGCTGTGTCATTGCTAGGATTAGCATCTTACGGAGGATATCATGGTAATATTGACTTTGATTTACCTTGGGTTCCGTTTGCTTACCTTATGAAATATATCGGAATAGTTGGATTTATTCTAATCTGTCTCTTCTTCCTTGCTATTCCACAACTTCAATTTGCAAAAGCAAAAGATAAAGAAGCATATTATCGTGGAGATGTCCCACAAGATTAATGACATCATCATTTAGGAAAATAAAAGTTTTATACAGTTTTAAATACGGAGGAAAATAAAATGGTTAAAGTTCTTACAGCATGTGGTAACGGTATGGGTTCATCTATGGTTATTAAGATGAAAGTTGAAAATGCATTACGTCAATTAGGTGTATCAAACATTGAATCTGCATCATGTTCAGTAGGTGAAGCTAAAGGATTAGCAGCAAACTATGATATCGTTGTTGCCTCAAATCATCTTATCCATGAGTTAGATGGACGTACAAAAGGACATCTTGTAGGTCTTGATAATTTGATGGATGATAACGAAATTAAAACAAAATTACAAGAAGTTTTATAAAAGCATCGAGGCTGAGACAAGCGTCTCGGCCTTAAGCTTTAACTCATAATGAAGATACTAGATTGGAAGGAATTACAATGAACTTAACACAAGCATTTAAAGAAAACAACTCAATTCGCTTAGGACTATCAGCTAGTGATTGGAAAGAAGCAGTTAAACTTTCAGTTGATCCCCTTATTGAAAGTGGTGCGATCACAGAAGAATATTATCATGCTATTATTGAGTCAACTGAAGAACATGGTCCTTATTATATTTTGATGCCTGGTATGGCAATGCCACATGCTCGTCCTGAGGCTGGTGTTAATCGTGATGCTTTTTCATTAGTAACTTTAAAAGAGCCCGTTGTTTTTTCAGATGGAAAAGAAGTATCCGTACTATTAGCATTGGCTGCGACAAGTTCAAAAATTCATACATCAGTTGCGATTCCACAAATCATTGCATTATTTGAATTAGAAAATTCAATTCAACGTTTAGTTGATTGTCAAACGCCAGAAGAGGTGTTGGCAATGGTTGAGGAATCAAAAAATAGTCCATACCTTGAAGGGTTAGATTTAGAGTCTTAAGAAAGAGAATAGGGAGAATATCATGACAAAAGAATTACCAAAATTACAAGTTGCTTTAGACCATTCAGATTTACAAGGAGCTATTACAGCAGCTGTTTCAGTAGGAGCAGAAGTTGACGTTATCGAAGCAGGTACAGTATGTTTATTACAAGTAGGTAGTGAATTAGTCGAAGTGTTACGTAGTTTATTTCCAGATAAAATTATTGTAGCAGATACAAAATGTGCTGATGCAGGTGGTACTGTTGCCAAAAATAATGCGGTTCGTGGTGCTGACTGGATGACATGTATTTGTTGTGCAACTATCCCCACAATGGCAGCTGCTAAAAAAGCTATCGAGGAAGTTCGTGGAGACCGTGGTGAAATCCAAGTAGAATTATATGGTGATTGGACTTACGAACAAGCTCAACAATGGCTTGATGCAGGAATTTCACAAGCTATCTACCACCAATCTAGAGATGCTCTTCTTGCAGGTGAAACTTGGGGTGAAAAAGATCTTAATAAGGTTAAAAAATTGATTGAAATGGGCTTTAGAGTCTCTGTAACTGGTGGTTTGAGCACAGATACATTGAAATTATTCGAAGGTGTTGATGTCTTTACATTTATTGCGGGTCGTGGTATAACAGAAGCAGAAGATCCTGCAGCGGCAGCGCGTGCTTTTAAGGATGAAATCAAACGTATCTGGGGGTAAACTATGAGTCGTCCGATTGGAATTTATGAAAAAGCAACACCAAAGCAATTTACATGGTTGGAAAGACTGAATTTTGCAAAAGAGCTTGGTTTTGACTTTGTGGAGATGTCTGTTGATGAAAGTGACGACAGACTAGCAAGATTAAACTGGTCTAAAGAAGAACGTTTAGATCTTGTAAAAGCAATTTATGAAACTGGGATTCGTATCCCAACGATTTGTTTTTCAGGTCATCGTCGCTATCCTCTAGGGTCTAATGATCCTGAGATTGAAGCTAAATCATTACAATTAATGAAACAATGTATTGAACTTGCTCAAGATTTAGGAGTCAGAACGATTCAATTAGCTGGGTATGATGTTTATTATGAAGAAAAATCTCCTGCAACACGTGCTCGTTTCATTAAAAATTTAAGAAAATCATGCGATTGGGCAGAAGAAGCTCAAGTTATGTTAGCAATTGAAATTATGGATGATCCATTTATTAACTCAATTGAAAAATATCTAGCGATTGAAAAAGAGATCGATTCACCATATTTATTTGTTTACCCAGATACAGGAAATGTTTCTGCTTGGCATAATGATAATTATAGTGAATTCTTATTGGGGCATCGCTCAATTGCTGCTCTTCATTTAAAAGATACATATGCAGTTACTGAGACTTCTAAAGGTCAGTTTAGGGATGTACCGTTTGGAGAAGGTTGCGTCAATTGGGAAGATATGTTTGCAGTATTGAAAGAAACGAATTATAATGGTCCATTTTTAATTGAGATGTGGTCTGAAAATTGTGAAACTGTTGAAGAGACACGAGCTGCAATTAAAGAAGCACAGGACTTCTTATATCCATTAATTGAGAAAGCGGGGTTACGTTAAAATGGCGAAATCATTACAAGAAATGAGAGAACGTGTCTGTGAAGCAAATAAGTCACTCCCAGTACACGGTTTGGTTAAATTTACTTGGGGAAATGTTTCTGAGGTAGACCGTGAAGCTGGCTTGATTGTTATCAAGCCTTCAGGGGTGGACTATGATAAGTTAACACCTGAAAATATGGTTGTTACTGATTTAGATGGGAAAGTTGTTGAAGGAGATTTGAATCCTTCTTCAGACTTACCTACACACGTGCAACTTTATAAAGCATGGCCAGAAGTTGGAGGGATTGTTCATACACATTCAACTGAAGCTGTTGGTTGGGCACAAGCAGGACGTGATATTCCTTTCTATGGAACAACTCATGCTGATTATTTCTATGGGCCAGTACCATGTGCACGTTCTTTAACTTCTGATGAAGTTAATTCAGCATATGAAAAAGAAACAGGAACGGTTATCATTGAGACATTTGAAGAACGTGGATTAGATCCAATTGCCGTACCGGGAATTGTGGTGCGTAATCATGGACCATTTACATGGGGTAAAACTCCAGAACAAGCTGTCTATCATGCAGTAGTTCTTGAAGAAGTTGCAAAAATGAACCGTTTCACGGAACAAATTAATCCACGTGTTGAGCCAGCTCCAAAATATATTATGGACAAACATTATCTTCGTAAACATGGACCAAATGCTTACTATGGTCAAAAAGGAGATCAACATTAATAAAAAGTTAGGGAGTATCTTCCTAACTTTTTTAGGTATTTTGATTCTTTTAATACTATATTTTTATAAGAGGTTTTATGGTAAAATAAAGTTGAACGGTTATTTTGTCTAAAGTTTATGGTTTATGCTAAAGATTAAGGTTTACTTTTATATCGTAAAGGTTGATACATTTGAGCATGGGAAATGAGATTGCTATTTTTCAGTTGAAAATAGTCACTTCAAGACTAAGAAAGTGATTGGTTCAAATAGGAATTAAAATCTTTGGGATAAATTAGAGTGGTCTGGTCCCTAAATAAAGGAGAATTATGATTATATTAGATAAAAAAAGTTATGAGCTTGTTGCCCACTTATTAACTTTAGATGAGCCAGAGACAATAATGGCTATATCTAAAAAATTAAACCAATCAAGACGAAAAATCTATTATCATCTAGATAAAATCAATGAAGCCCTACCAGATAATATTGATAAAATAGTTAGTTATCCAAGGATTGGTATCGTTTTAAATGCAAAGCAACGACAGATTTTTAAAACTTTTATTAATGAACTTGATGACTATAGTTATGTCATGAGTGTTAGCGAACGAATTGATTTAACCCTTATCTATATTGCTATTTCAAAGAATAGAGTGACAATCGATGCTCTAATGTCACTTAATGATGTTTCTAGAAATACAGTTTTAAGTGATTTAAATACAATTAGAAGGCAGTTACTTGAAAATGAGTTTAACCTTCAACTAAGAGTGACTAAAGCTAAGGGATATTATCTAGAATGTCATCCTTTATCAAAAATCCAATTTTTATATCAATTATTGTACCGAGTTAAGACTTACCGTACAGATAGTTTTCAAAAGATTGTACGGGATAAGATAAGTGATTTGACAGGAGATGATACCTACTTTTCTGATATTGTATCAACAATTTTATATCAAAAGCTAGCTGGTTCTCAAGAGACACTTGGTAAGAAAATAAATCCACAAGATATAGAGTTTATGGTATTTATTTTTCCCTTTTTACTTTTAAGTTATCGAAACATAGGTCTATCCAAGGCAGAAAAAAAGGCTTTGAATGAAAAATTTGAGCGAACCAATAATAAAAAAGAACACCAATTAGCTATTGCTATTGCTGATGGATTTGATAAGGCTTCAGTCCTGACTCTAGATTCTAATGAAATTAGTATCATTACCATGTTTTTACTATCTTTTAGAAAAGACATGGACTTCCATTTAGAGAGTAGTGACTACGCTGATATGCGTTGTGTTATTGAAGACTTTATCATGCAGATAGCAGCTTATTATCGTCTTAGTTTTGAACACAAAGGGGATTTATTAAACCAATTACTAATGCACTGTAAAGCTTTATTATATCGTAAACTATATGGGATTCCTTCAGTGAACCCTTTGACTGAAATGATAAAAGAGCAGTATGGAGAGTTGTTTGATGTCACCGAGTCTTTCATCCCAATACTAGAAAAAGCTTGGTCCATTCATCTTAATGAAGATGACATTGCTTATATTGCCGTTCATATTGGGGGTGAACTTCGTAAAGAAAGAGTTTTGAGGGAAAAACCTAAAAAAGTTGTTATTATATGTGATGAGGGAATCGGTATTCAAAAGTTATTGATGCGTCAATGCCAGACCTATTTAAAAAACATGACTATTGAGGCGGTCTTTACGTTAGAGCAGTTTTATAGTGTTGTTGACATTATGAAAACAGATATGGTTATCTCGACTAATGATGCGGTAGATACCCGTTTTCCACTACTTATCGTTCACCCTATAATGACAGATGAAGATATTATAAAACTGATTCGATTTGCACATAATAGGCCACAGCAAGATGAATTAGAGTTTAGTCAAAAACTAGAAGAATGCCTTAAGGCTTATTTGACGGATGAACAAGAACGTTATGCCTTAAAAGCACAAATTGAAAAATTAGTTAGTCATGAATTACTAATGATAAAGGATTAGGAGAGCTAAAATCATCAGCAGTGATGGTTTTATTTTTTTGCAATGATATTATGTTTTTAAGAGGCTAGCTCTTATAGTCTCTTTTGAGTACAAATCTGAACACATAGGTGTGTGATACTTGGTCTTTTATGAAAGCGATTTTATAGTTATACTAAGAATGTAAATAAATAAGGAAACATTCTTATGAGGAGGATATAAAATGGCTAACGTCAAAGATATAACAAGAGAATCATGGATTCTAAGCACATTTCCAGAATGGGGAACATGGCTTAATGAAGAAATCGAAGAAACTGTAGTTCCAGATGGAAATTTTTCAATGTGGTGGTTAGGAAACTGTGGTGTTTGGATTAAAACACCTGGTGGAGCAAATATCGTCATGGACTTATGGTCAAACCGTGGAAAATCAACTAAAAAAGTTAAAGATATGGTTTGGGGACACCAAATGGCAAATATGGCTGGTGTACGCAAGCTGCAACCAAACCTTCGTGTTCAACCAATGGTTATTGATCCATTTGCAATTAATGAGTTAGATTACTATCTTGTTTCTCACTTCCATAGTGACCATATTGATATCAACACAGCAGCAGCTATTGTTAATAATCCAAAATTAGATCACGTTAAATTTGTAGGACCATATGAATGTGGTGAAATTTGGAAAAAATGGGGTGTTCCAGAAGAACGTATCGTTGTTATCAAACCAGGTGAGTCATTCGAATTTAAGGACATGAAAGTAACTGCTGTTGAATCATTTGACCGTACATGTTTAGTAACATTACCTGTTGATGGTGCAGATGCTCAAAACGGGGACTTGAAAGGGTTAGCCGTTACGGATGAGGAAATGGCTAGAAAAGCTGTAAACTATGTTTTTGAAACACCTGGTGGAACAATCTACCACGGAGCAGATTCACACTTCTCTAACTACTTTGCAAAACATGGTAAAGACTTCAACATTGATGTTGCCATTAACAACTATGGGGATAACCCAATTGGTATCCAAGATAAGATGACATCAATTGATTTACTTCGTATGGCAGAAAATCTTCGTGCTAAAGTTATTATCCCAGTTCACTATGATATCTGGTCAAACTTTATGGCATCAACTGATGAAATTATTGAATTGTGGAAAATGCGTAAAGAACGTCTTCAATATAAATTCCATCCATTTATTTGGGAAGTTGGTGGAAAATACACTTATCCACAAGATAAAGACCGTATTGAATACCATCACCCACGTGGATTTGATGATTGCTTCGATCATGATTCAAATATTCAATTCAAAGCTTTACTATAATAAAGAATAATTTAAGTAAAATTAGCTTAAATTGGGCACTATGTTCCCTATAGGATTGAACATCTTGTTCGATTTAAGCTTTTTCTTGATAAAAAATGTGAATAAAAGCACAAAAGGAGAAAAAATGACAAATTTTGATGATAAACAGTATTTAGACAAAGTTGACGCATGGTGGCGTGCAGCAAACTACATTTCAGTTGCACAAATGTATTTAAAAGATAATCCTTTATTACGTCGTCCAATTGAAGAAGGGGATGTAAAAGCTAATCCTATTGGACACTGGGGAACAATCTCAGGTCAAAACTTTATCTATGCACACTTAAATCGTGCGATTAACAAGTATGATTTAGATATGTTTTATATTGAAGGACCAGGACATGGTGGTCAAGTTATGGTATCAAACTCGTATCTTGACGGTTCATATACTGAACGCTATCCAGAAATTACACAAGATGATGCTGGTTTCAAACAACTTTGTAAAATTTTCTCATTCCCTGGAGGAATAGCATCACATGCTGCCCCAGAAACACCAGGTTCAATTCATGAAGGTGGAGAACTTGGATATGCTTTATCTCATGCAACAGGTGCTATTTTAGATAATCCTGACCTTATTGCTGCAACTGTTATTGGTGATGGAGAAGCAGAAACAGGTCCACTTAATGCTGGATGGTTCTCAAATGTCTTTATTAATCCAGTTAATGATGGAGCAGTATTGCCAATTCTTTATTTGAATGGAGGTAAAATCCATAATCCAACAATTTTAGACCGTAAAACTGATGAAGAATTAACACAATACTTTAATGGGTTAGGATGGTCACCAATTTTTGTGGAAGGAACTGATCCTGAGCTTGTACACCCATTGATGGCTGAAAAATTAGACCAAGCTATTGAAGAAATTAAGGCAATTCAGGCTGAAGCACGCAAAGGAAAAGCAGAAGATGCAACAATGCCAAAATGGCCAGTATTGATTGTTCGTATTCCTAAAGGTTGGACAGGACCAAAAGATTGGAATGGTGAGCCAATTGAAGGTGGTTTCCGTGCCCATCAAGTTCCAATTCCAGTATCAGGAAAAGACATGTCTCATGTTGACCAATTGGTATCATGGTTAAAATCTTATCGTCCAGAAGAATTATTTGATGAAACAGGTCATTTGGTGTCAGAAATTGCTGAAATTTCACCAAAAGGTGACCGTCGTATGTCAATGAACCCAGTAACAAATGCTGGAGTTGTTAAGCCAATGACAATTACAGATTGGGAATCTCATGCACTTGATACAAGTGTTCCAGGTCAAGTTGTTGCTCAAGATATGATTGAATTTGGGAAATTTGCTGCTGATTTGATTAAAGCTAACCCAGATAATTTCCGTATATTTGGTCCAGATGAAACAAAATCAAACCGTTTGAACCATGTATTTGATGCAACAAACCGTCAATGGTTAGGACGTCGTGATGAAAGTTATGATGAATGGATTTCACCAGTTGGACGTGTTATCGATTCTCAATTATCAGAGCATCAAGCTGAAGGATTCCTTGAAGGTTATGTATTGACTGGTCGCCATGGATTCTTTGCATCATATGAGTCATTCCTTCGCGTAGTTGATTCAATGATTACACAACATTTCAAATGGTTAAGAAAATCAAAAACACATACTAAATGGCGTAAAAATTACCCATCACTTAACTTGATTGCAACATCAACAGTATTCCAACAAGACCATAACGGTTATACTCACCAAGATCCAGGTCTTTTAACACACCTTGCTGAAAAAACTCCGGAATATATTCGTGAATATTTACCGGCTGATACCAATAGCTTATTAGCGGTTATGGCTGAGGCTTTAACTGAAGAAGATAAAGTTAACCTTATCGTAACTTCAAAACACCCACGTCCACAATTCTATTCTGTTGATGAAGCAAAAGAACTAGTTAAAGAAGGTTACAAAGTGATTGATTGGGCTTCAACAGATAATGGTCAGGAACCAGATGTTGTCTTTGCAGCAGCGGGTACAGAACCCAACCTTGAAGCATTAGCCGCAATCTCAATTCTCCATAAACAATTCCCAGAATTAAAAATTCGCTTTGTTAATGTTGTTGACATATTGAAATTACGTCATCCTGATGTTGACCCACGTGGTTTGAGTGATGAAGAGTTCGATGCAGTATTTACAACTGACAAACCTGTTATCTTTGCCTTCCATGGCTATGAAGGTATGATTAGAGATATTTTCTTTAGTCGTCATAACCATAATCTTCATGTTCATGGTTACCGTGAAAATGGAGATATCACAACACCATTTGATATGCGTGTATTATCAGAGCTTGATCGTTTCCATCTTGCTCAAGATGCAGCAAATGCAGTATACGGAGCAGAAGCTAAGACTTTCTCTGATGAAATGGATGCAACGTTAGCTCATCATACAAGCTACATTCGTGAAAATGGAGATGATATTCCTGAAGTTAAAAACTGGAAATGGGAAGTTTTAAAATAAAATTTCTGATATGAGTTAAATCATTACAAAAGAGTCTAGATTAATCTAGGCTCTTTATATATTTTAAATTTATAAAAACAATCTTGATTTATTCATTGAAAATTCCTTATTATCGCAGTTTTTGCCTCTTTGTCAACTGTAGTGGGTGACCTATAATTAAGCACGAGAGGAGACGAAGTTCGTCTTCTCTTTTGTGATGTTCAAAACGATATAGATACGTTGTTTGAAGTTTTCAAAGTTCCGATAACCAAAAGCATTTCGTTTGATGTCCTTGATGAGCTTATTTGTTGCTTCTAGTTTAGCGTTAAAATAGGGGAGTTCCATGGCATTAGTGACGTAAGTTTTGAAAAGAGAACACTTTTCTGTACAATTTTTATAAAGTGTTTTTTAAGGGATGACTCGTTTTGTCATGGGAGTTTGATAGTTGAGACTACCATGAATGCGATGATAGTTCCACCAGTGGACATAATCTTTTGTTTTGAGGGCTAATTCTTCTAGTGATTGAAACGTTTCTTGATTGATAAACTCAAGTTTGAAGGAACGATAGGTACTCTCAGCTACGGCATTATCATAGGGACAACCAGCTTGACTGAGAGAACGGGTGATACCAAAGGCTTCTAACATCTCATCAATCAGCTGATTATCAAACTCCTTGCCACGATCAGAATGGAACAACTTGACCTTGATTAGTGCATAAGGAATGCTTTGAATGGCTTGTTTAACGAGCTCTGCTGTCTTGTGCCAACCGACGGATAATCCAATGATTTCACGATTATAAAGGTCAATGATGAGACAAACGTAAGCCCAGCGCCTATCAACACGGACATAAGTCAAGTCGGTCACCAGGGCTTCCAGTGGTCTTTCTTGGTCGAATTGCCTGTCTAGTCGGTTTGGAATTAGAGCTTCATTCTTCCCTTTTGAATGGGGTTTAAAGGTAGCTTTCTGGTAGACGGAAACTAAATTCAAACGCTTCATGATGCGACGAATCCGACGTCGAGAGAGTATGATGCCGTCCTTTTCCAAGCATTTCTTGATTTTCCTAGCACCATACCGAGCCTTGCTTTCGCTGAAAATGCCACTCACCTTTTCTTCGAGGTCCACTTCCGATACAGGGTCTACTGCTTTATAGTAATAGCTGGAACGTGGAATTGCCAAGAAATGGCAAATGGCAGACACACTGTAGTTATCCTTGTTAGCAGTGATTACTTGTCTTTTCGTGCCATAATCACTGCCGCTTGCTTTAGGATATCATTCTCCATCTCAAGCTGCTTATTTCGCTTTCTCAGCTCCATCAATTCACGTTGTTCATCTGTCAGATTATCGACCGTTTTAAATGAGCCAGTTGTTCTGGATTGTCTCATCCACTTATCGAAGGTTGAAGGGGTTAGGTCGTATTCTTTGATAATCTCGCTACGTTTTTTTCCAGCATGATGTAAATCAACAATTTGTTGCTTGAATGCGTCACTAAACTGACGACGATATTTTCTAGACATAGGTTTCTCCATTTCTTAGTGTTAGTGTAGAACACTTTATAATTTCTGTCTAGTTTAGTGTAACCTATTCAAGTTGTAGGAAACACCGAGTTGCAAAATACGTTTATTATTGAGTGAGAAACATGGTAGCTTACTAGTTTTATAGACAAGCTATTCAGGCATTTTGTATCACACTAGGTGCTATTTTATTAAGCTTCATATCTCTGAAATAAGAGGAACATATGAATAGTTCAGTGATTATAAGTGATTGTGGCTTAACAGTCGATTTATGTCTGTTATAGGGCGGATATACAACTACTGTACAAATTTACTATTGATTGTTATGTCATGATTGACGAATCGAAAAAATTGTAGACTTTGGCTCAAAGTAAATTGTTATAAGAATATTTAAAAGTTAAATATTAACTTTATGTGAGTCTTTAACTACTTAGGAGAAGCTTTGAAAAATAGAAATAAAGTCTAAATGGTATTTAAATTTTCAGGAAATTCAGTATGGGTTTACAGTGTTCTAGATAGATGGTTGTTTATTTTCTATCTATGATGTGGTATAATCAAGACGGTATATTGAGCCTATTTTTAATATTTGAGCTTGTTTTATAAATTGTTTGGGATAAGCCATAAATAGATAGAAAACTCTAGGAGTATTTATTAGTAATGAAATTTAAGTCAGATGTGACAAAAAAAATTGGTTGGACAATTTTTTTAATGTTTATTTATGTATTAGGTAGTAAGTTAACATTACCTTTTGTTGACGTAACAAAAACTTTAACATTATCAGGTTTTTCTGGTGGTTTAGAATTAACAAGTGCAGTAATGGGTGGTGGTTTAAGATCAATGAATATTTTTTCAATCGGTTTATCACCCTGGATGTCATCTATGTTACTTTGGAGAATGTTTACTGTATCTAAAAAATTTAATCTAGATAACATACCATTCAAAGTTTTAGAGCGACGAAAGATGTATCTAGCATTAGTAGTTGCTATCATTCAGTCACTTTCAACATCATTATATTTACCTTTACAAGAAGGGGTAAATTCAATGTTAGCTATCATCTTAAATACAGTTATTCTAATAGCAGGCGCATTCTTCCTTATTTGGTTGGCAGATATAAACTCAATGATGGGTTTGGGATCGTCGACAGCCATTATGATTATTGGTATGATTCTGTACATGCCAAGTGATATTGATAGATCGTTTACAACACTAAGTCTAGGTTATGAGTGGTTATTAGTTATATTTGCATATGCTTTATTTGTATTATATGTTGCAATTATATTTGAACGTTCAATTTATCAGGTTCCGATTAGTAAAATTGGAATTCATAATGATTTCAAAAAATATTCTTACTTAGATATTAAATTGAATCCTGCCGGGGGGATGCCAATCATGTATGCATTATCTTTGGTCTCAATTCCACAGTATATCCTAATGTTGATAGTTGCTTTTAAACCAAACTTAGTAAAAATTAATGATTGGATTTCAAGTTTTCAAATGGGTAAACCAGTTTGGCTAATAACTTATGTTATAGTGATCTTCATTTTAGGAATTGGTTTTGCATTTGTCAATGTTAATGGTGATGAGATATCGGATAAAATGCAAAAAAATGCTGAATATATAGAAGGTATTTATCCAGGAAATCCGACGAGAAAGTATATCAATTCAATTGTCCGAAAACTAGGTGTTGTGGGTGCTCTTTATTTAGTAGTATTTTCTGTAGCACCAATGCTTATTGTTTTGAAGGATATTAGATATTTGAGACTTAGTATGATACCCGGTATCTTTATGATTTTTATTGGGATGGTTTTCATGATAAAAGAAGAGGTAAAAGCTCTTCGATTAAATGAAAAGTATACACAAATATTTTAGGAGTTAAAATGTATTATTTTGTACCTTCTTGGTATGGGAATCAAAGACGTTGGTATACAGATGTTATGCCTTGGCACAGTATATCTGATAAAATTGAATTTGACGATACCATTAATCAGATTAGAGTTTTTCAAGAAACTGAAACACCAGCTAAATTAGTCATATTACAATATTTCCCTCAGTTACGTTATTTTTTACACAGACAAGATTTATTTGAAACACCATATAGTTCGATATTTGATGACATTCAACAAATTCCTAAAGATTTTACAGTTAAAATGATTTCATTAGAAGATTTTGAATGGTCAGAACAGGTTGAATTTGTCTATACGCCGTTTCTTATCATGATTTATGAAAATGGTATGCAAACAGGAATTGTTGATCATGGACCAGATGGGAATATCATTTCTATCAAACGTATGGAATTCAATCAAATTACTTCTGAGTATATTTTAGATGATAGAGGGTTTATCTCAAGTATCATTTATTATGAAGATAATGTACCTCATCATCAGGAATATTTAACAATTGATGGTGAGTGGGTTATTAGAGAGCAATTAGTTGGGGAAAATACTGTTCAAGTTAATCCAAAATTTCAAGGCTATTTCAAAAAAGAAAGATATTTATCAATAGATGCACTTATTTTTGAAAAATACAGATTAATTGAAGAAAATTTTGTTGAGGATGATATTTTAGTTATTGCCTCTAGTCATGTTCATAATAATTTTCTTTTAACAAATCGGAAATACCATTTTAAAACAGTATTTTCATTCTTTTTAGACCGTCTACCAATAGAAAATAATATGGAAACTAAGGTATGGTCTTACGCTGCAGATTTAATCATAACAGACACTAATAGCAATAAACAAAAATTATTAGAAATTGACCCTATTTTCAATTTAAAAACACATCGTATTTCTTCTTTTGATACTCGTTTACAATTAGGAAGTAGCCAGCAAAGAAAAGAGTCAAAAATTTATTTTTATTTAAAATCTCATGAAGATATCAATCAAGATGCTATAAAAAGCATGTTGGAGGTTGTTTCACAAGACGAATTAATCTATATTGTATTTGCTCTATATAATGTGGATGGTTTCCAACTTGCACAAGTAGAGAATACGATTGAGGAATTGATAAATTCTAATTTTAATTTAGAAGATTTTGAAGTTAAAGAAGACGAAGAAGTAAAGGCCGACGGTCTTATTGAAGAAGGTATCATTGAAATTCCTCCAGTTTATCGATATTCTATAAAGAATTTTAATAATGAGATTGGTGTTATTAAGGAGCTAGAGTTCACGAGATTAATTGTAGATTTAGCAGAAGAACCTGATTTATATACTCAAATTGCTGGGATTTCGGCAGGTATACCTCAAATTAATAAAGTTGAGTCTGAATATGTTGAACATTTAAAAAATGGTTATATAATTTCAGATTTTACTGAATTAAATAATGCAACAGATTATTATTTAAAAACATTAAAACCGTGGAATGAATCATTAATCTATTCTATTGAAAAGATAAAAGAAAATACAGGTTTTAGAATGATTCAAAAGTGGGAAGAATGGTTAGGAAAGCGATAAATGCAAAAAATAGAAAAAATGCAGGTTTTGCAAGTAGGATATTTTAATTGGGCAGCAGATGTTAAAATGCCTGAAAATATTGAATGGAATTTCTATACTCCGGAAAATTTACATAATTTAAAAGATGCTCTTGAAGAAAAAGAAGTTAAAATTAAAAATTTTTCAGCGATAGTACTAGATGATTTATTGAATATTCCTGCTTTATTTGAATTGCCTTATTCAATTGAGCCATATACAATATTATATAATGAGAATACCTTTTCTTATGACACAGAAATTCTAGAATTTGTAAAAAGATACCAGGCTAGAGCATGGGATTTATCAGAACCAGAAAAAATTTGTTATCTAATTTCTAGAGCTTTTTATAATGGTCAGTATGGAGATAAACAACCACCTACGAGTATAAATGTTCATCATACTTTTTCTGGAGAATATTTCTATAACGGGAATAAAAATATTGAATTAAGAGGAGAGTTTGGTTCTGATTTCCAAACGCTTTTAACTTGGCGATATAATCAAACGTATAAAAAAGACATTCCTCTAGATATGTGGTTAGAATATGAAAAAGAGGGAGATGTGGAAATTCTAGTTAGATTTAAATTCTTAGTAGAAGGTTCACTTGGCGAGACCTATCTTGAAAAAACTTATACAGAGGAAGATTTAAAAAAAGCAATCGAGCTAGATTTACCAAATGGAGCTTACGTTGCAATGTCTCTTGAGGCACGTGGAGAAGGAATACTCCGTGTAGGAGACTTTCATGCAAGATATTCGAGACTAGGATTTGGGAATTTTTTATTAGGTGGTGAGATACTTTCTGATTCACGTCGTCAAGAAGTTATAGCTTATTTTCATCCTGGAGATCTCAAACCTCCATTGAATGTTTATTTTTCAGGTTTTAGACCAGCTGAAGGATTTGAGGGTTACTTTATGATGAGATCAATGAATAGCCCTTTCATTCTTATAGGTGATCCTAGACTAGAAGGTGGATCATTTTATATGGGAAGTGATGAGTTAGAAAATAAAATTAGAGATTATATCCAAAACCATTTAGACTATCTTGGTTTTTCAACTGATCAACTCACACTGTCAGGATTATCGATGGGAACATTTGGAGCCCTATATTATGGTGCAGATTTTAATCCACATGCTATAGTTGTTGGAAAACCACTTGTCAATGTTGGAGATATAGCTCTTAATCTAAAATTAAAGAGACCAGAGGAATTTGGAACTTCTCTTGATATGATGAAATTAATTGTTGGAGAATCATCACCAGATGCCGCACAAACTCTGAATCAAAAATTTTGGGATAAATTTCACAAAGCTGACTTCAGTAAAACAATTTTAGCTCTTGCATATATGCGTGATGATGACTATGATCAGAATGCTTATCATGATATTCTTGAAAGTCTTTATAATACTTCGGTAAGAATTATAAGTAAGAGTCGACCTGGTCGACATAATGATGCAAGTGCACCAATTATTGAGTGGTTCTTTACTCAGTATAAAAATATTATGGAGTCAGATTTTGGAAGGGAACTAAAATGAGAATCAAAGAAGATAAAGATAACAAGATTTATTGGGGATCTGTATCTATCACTAGTTATCTTTTTGGAACAACCGTACGAGGCAATAAGGATAAATCAGTTGTTTTTAAAAATATGATGATTCCTTCATCTCAAGTTATTAAGGAATGGTCATCTAGTTATAATTTTCAAGGTTCAAGAAGGGCACCGGAACTTCCACTTTTGAAAAGGAATGTAGAATATTTATTAAAAACTCGGATAAATGTAATTCCTGAAAAAACAGTTTTTATTGAGATTGTCTTTAAGAATCGCTTTGGAGAAGTTATTGGTAATAAAATAACAAAAGAAAATGAAGTTGTTTTTGTTTATCCTAAGGATGCTTATTTTTATAATGTTCGTATAATGAGTGCTGGTCTAGAAGAATTCCGATTTGATTTTATTGAAATCGATGAGAATAATAGTAAATTGGAGAATTAGATTGGATTATTTTAAAGTTAAGAAGTTACGTTCTCAGGTAAAAAAAGTTAATGCTTGGAAAAAAAGAATGGCAAGTTTGTCGGACGAAGACTTACAAGCAAAAACACAAGAATTTAGAGAACGCTTAGCAAAAGGTGAGAGTTTAGATTCGTTACTACCAGAGGCATTTGCGGTTGTTAGAGAAGCGGATAAACGAGTATTGGGAATGTTTCCTTATGATGTACAAGTTATGGGTGGGATTGTTATCCATCAAGGTAATGTTGCTGAAATGAACACAGGTGAAGGAAAAACTTTGATGGCAACAATGCCTGTATATCTTAATGCCTTAACTGGAGATGGAGTAATTCTTGTAACAACTAATGAATATTTGGCAAAGCGTGATGCTGAGGAAATGGGACAGGTCTATACATTTCTAGGCTTGACTATTGGTGTTCCGATAACAGCACCGTCAGAAGAAGATTTGACACCACAAGAAAAAAAATTAATTTATGCTAGTGATATTGTCTATACAACTAATGCGATATTAGGTTTTGATTATTTAGGTGAAAATCTGTCAGATTCAGTGAAAAATCAATTTTTAAGAACATTTAATTTTGTAATTATTGATGAAATTGATGCTATTTTATTAGATGTAGCTCAGACTCCTTTGATTATTTCAGGAGCTCCTCGTGTTCAGTCAAATCTATATGGTTTAATTGATACTTTTATAAAAACTTTAATAGAGGATGAGGACTATAAGTATAAGTCTGAAAAAAATCAAGTTTGGTTAACATTTAAAGGAGAAAAGGAAGCGGAACGTTTCTTTGGTTTAAATAATCTTTATGGGAAAGAAAATAAGGAAATTGTAAGGCATATTAATCTTGCTTTGCGTGCTCATAAAAATTATATTAAAGATTTAGACTATATCGTTCGTGTTAATGATGATGGGAAATCTGAAGTTGTTTTACTTGATAAATCAACAGGTCGTCTTATGGAAATGACTCGTCTTCAAGGGGGGCAACACCAAGCAATTGAAGCTAAAGAACATACAGATTTAACTGATGAAACTAGAGCTATGGCCTCAATAACTTATCAAAATCTTTTTAAAATGTTTAAAAAAATTGGTGGGATGACAGGTACGGCTAAAGTTGCTGAAGTTGAATTTTTGGAAACATATGATATGAATGTTATCAGGATTCCGACAAATAAAAAGAAGATTAGAAAAGATTTACCGGACCAAATTTATAAAACGATACCTGAAAAGATAGCAGCTTCATTAGAATACGTCAAAAAATACCATGCGAAGGGAAATCCAATACTTATATTTACAGGTTCTGTAGATATGTCGAATATTTATTCGTCACTTTTGCTACGTGAAGGTATAGCACATAATGTACTTAATGCAAATAACGCTGCTCGTGAGGCGCAGATGATTTCTGAATCAGGTCAAAAGGGATCAGTAATTGTTGCGACTTCTATGGCAGGGCGTGGTACCGATATAAAATTAGGTCCAGGTGTAGCTGAACTAGGTGGGTTAGTTATAGTTGGAACTGAACGAATGAGCAATAAACGAATTGATTTACAAATTCGAGGTCGTGCTGGAAGACAAGGTGACCCAGGGATAAGTAAATTCTTTGTTTCTTTAGAAGATGATGTTCTTAAAAATCATGGACCTGAATGGGTTAAAAAATATTACGAAGAATATTCGGTAGATTATACATATCAAAATCCACAAGAATTAACAGGTAGAAAATTTAAAAAAGTAATTGATTTAGCCCAAAATTCTAGTGAGAGTTCAAGTATGCAATCCCGTAGAATGACGCTAGAATTTGCACAAAGCATGAATATCCAAAGAGATTTAGTTTATAAGAAACGTGATGCTTTAATTAAGAAAGATGGTTTATTAGACACAGATATTCATAATATTATTGGAGATGTTATCGAAAATGTAATAAAATCTGGAGAGTATAATACTCAGACAGAATTGTATCGATTTATTTTAGATAATTTTAGTTACCATGTTGATGAGATCCATACAAATTTTGATGTAACATCTCCAAAAAAAGTAGAAAAATTCTTATGGAGTTTGGTTGATGAAGAATTGAAACGTAAGGAAAAGATTCTGGTAACAGAACAACTTTTCTCTCAATTTCAACGAGTTGCAATTCTAAAAGCCATTGATGAAAATTGGATCGAACAAGTTGACTATTTACAGCAACTACGTATGGCATTACATGGTCAATATGCAAGTCAAAAAAATCCAGTTGTAGAGTACTATCAAGAAGCTTATGCGTCGTTTGAACGCATGAAAGAACGCACAAAAGCTCAAGTTGCGAGAAATTTATTACTGAGTTCAGTAGAAGTTAATAAAAAAGGAGAAATCATTATGCACTTCCCATAATGAGATAAATAAAATGACAATTTATAACATAAATTTAGGAATTGGCTGGGCAAGTAGTGGTGTTGAATATGCACAGGCTTATCGAGCTTCTTTATTGCGAAATATTAATCAACCGATTAAGTTTGTTTTTCTAGATATGATTTTAGCTGATAATATTGCTCATCTTACAGAGAATATTGGTTTTAAAGATGAAGAAATTATTTGGTTATATACACATTTTACAGATATTAAGATTGCACCAACTACATACACACTTGAGCAAGTTTTAGCATCTGTACATGGGGAACCAAATAGAAGAGAAAAAGATGGGAAAATATATCGTTTCTTTTATGATGATGAAGAGAAATTTATCACATGTTATTTGAGAGATGAAGATAGTTCATATGTTGAGTATGTTGAGTATGTGTCAAGAGGTATCTTAATTCGTAAAGATTATTTTTCGTATACAAAATATTGCACAGAATATTTTGTTCCAAAGGATAATCAAGCATCACTATTTCAACGTCGTTTTTATAACGAAGATGGTTCATTGGCTTATGATATGCTAATGGATAATGGACGAGAAATTTATCGTTTCTCGGATAGAATTATCTATGGCAAACAAGCTCTAACAGAATACTTTATGCAATCACTAAATCTTTCAAAATCTGATTTAGTTATTTTAGATAGAGAAACTGGAATTGGGCAAGCTGTGTTTAAAGAGTCTCAACGAGCACACTTAGGTGTGGTGGTTCATGCAGAACATTTCAGTGAAAATGTAACCGATGATAATTACATTCTGTGGAATAATTATTATGATTATCAGTTTTCGAATGCAGATAAGGTAGATTTCTTTATTGTGGCAACTGATCGTCAAAATGAAGTTTTAAGTGAACAGTTTAGAAAATATACGAATCATAATCCTAAGATATTTACAATCCCAGTAGGTAGTTTAGATAAGTTAATTTACCCTGAAACGAATCGTAATTCATTTGCTATGATTACAGCTTCAAGGCTTGCTGCAGAAAAACATATTGATTGGCTAGTAGAAGGTGTAATTAAAGCTAAGGAGCTGATTCCAGAGTTGGTATTTGATATTTATGGTGAAGGTGGGGAACGAGCTAAGATTACTAAAATATTGGATGAAAAACGAGCTCATGATTACATAAAATTAAAAGGTCATAAAGATTTGACGAATATTTATTCTGAGTATGGTATTTATTTATCAGCTTCTACAAGTGAAGGATTTGGTTTGACACTTATGGAAGCAATAGGTTCAGGTTTACCGATTATTGGCTTTGATGTACCATATGGTAATCAGACTTTTGTTAAAGATGGAGAAAATGGATATTTAATTCAGAAACCTTCTCGTCAAGTTATTGATCAAATTGCAAATGAATTTGCTGAAAAGATAGTTAGTGTATATCAAAATCATCAGTTAGAACAGATGCAAAATGTTTCATATAAAACTGCCGAGAAATTCTTGACTCGTCAAGTTGAATTGGCTTGGTCAAACTTAATAGAAGAGGTAGTAAATGATTAATTTATTTGATAATTATTCAAAAGAGACACGTGATTTACATGAGTCACTTAAAAAATCAGGCTTTCAACATCCCACTATTGTAATTGAACCCAATGGTTTTTTACCTGATGATGTTATCTCTCCTTATATGTATTTTCTTAATAATAAAAAAGATGTTGAGCGGGGATGTTTCTTTAATGAAGTCAAGGTTCCTGACTTTTGGGAAATTTTAGGTGATGGAAGTTCAGCAACAATTAAGAATTATGAAAAAGTTCAAGCGCGTATTAATTATAGTAAAGCAACGAACAATCGTATTGTAGAATCTGTAGAGTGGTTAGATGATGATAGTAATATTTATCAAATTGATCATTATGATAAATATGGTAATGTTTTCGCTAAAACAACAGTTGATAAAGAGGGCAAGTATCTAATCTCAACTTACTTTGATAATAATAAAGACGAGAAGCTTGTTGAGAATCATGTCACTGGTGATTTAATTTTAACATTAGAAAATGAACCAATGTTTATTTTTCACAACAGAGTCGAATTTGTGAATTTCTTTTTAAGATATTTGGAATTTGATAAATCAACGATTTTCTACAATACATTAGCAAACTCTTTTTTAGTTTCTCATTATTCAACTGAACCTGGAAAAGACTTACTATTCTGGCAAGAACCAATAGGTGATGAAATTCCAGGTAATATGGCTTTGATTTTAAATAATGAAAATCATAGAACTAAAAAAATTGTAGTTCCAAATAAAGATACATATGAGAAGATTAAATCTTTACTACCAGATCATCAAAAAGATAAGATAGTTAGCCTAGGTTATGTTTATGATTTTAAACGTTCTAATAATTCACGTAAAGATGCATTTATTTTTACAAACTCAGATCAAATAGAACATCTAGAAACTTTGGTGCAAAATTTACCAGAAGTAACATTTAGAGTCGCAGCTAGGACAGAAATGTCACCCAAATTGATGTCTATGGTAAAATACCCTAATATTGTTTTATACCAAAATATTGATAAAGAGAGAATTGATTATATCTTTGAAACATCTGATATTTTGTTGGATATCAATTATTATACAGAGGTAATGTCTTCGACTAGAAGAGCGTTTGAGAATAATATGTTGGTTTTAGGTTTTTCACAAACTATTCATAATGATAGGTATATAGCAAAAGATTTAATTTTTGATAAAGATGATGTAATGCAAATGATTTCAACAATCCAAGATATTTTATTAAATAAAGAATTGTTAGAAAATTATTTAATAAAACAACAACGACAAGGAAATTCATTATCAGTTGAAGAATTTAGATTCATTTTTGAACAAACTTTAGGAGAACTCTAATGGCAAAAGATGATAATAAAGATATTTTTTATCAAAATATTGAAGGTAAATTAGATGAATTAAAGAGACTTCCCCAAGAGGAAGAGGAAGTTACAGTAGGTCAAAAAGTTAACACATATTTTAGTGTTGCACTAGGAATAGTAATTTTAGTTGGTCTATTATTCACTCTATTCAATATTCTTAAGTGAGGTTATATGGAGTTATTATTTATTATTTCAACATTTGTTATTTCATTAGCTTTAATTATTTTGGTTATAATTCAGCCAAGACAAACACAAACATTATCAAATGACGCAACAAGTAACATTGGTAAACCGAGTTATTGGCGTTCTAACACACTAGTTAAAATTTTAACATTAGTGACATCAATATGTTTTTTTGTACTGATCTTTATCTACATGATATATGATTTTTCATTTTAAAATATTTTTTGAAAACATAGTTTTAGAATTTGAAATTAATCATTTCTTGATTTATGCTTAAGATTATTAAATATCTCTTTCAAAAAAATCATAATTTAAAATTATATTATAAAGCCCTTTTTATTAATGTTACATATAGATTATTTAAAGGGTATTGTAACTAATACGGTGTCATTATAAGAAATAATGAAGAGGAAATTAATGGAAAAAGTAACAGTTATCGTACCAATTTTTAATTCAGAAAAATATTTAGAGCAATGTCTAGATAGCATTATTAACCAAACATATACAAACTTAGAAATTATATTGGTTAATGATGGTTCGACTGATGGTTCAGCACAAATTTGTGAATCGTATGCTTCAAAGGACTCTCGAATATGCCTTATTCATAAAAAGATGGGTGGAAGTGGCGTTGGAGCTACAAGAAATACTGCCTTATCTTATGTTACGGGAGACTATATTCTATTTGTGGATAATGATGATTGGTTGGAGCTTAATCATATTGAGTTTCTTTATAATGCTTTGAAAGAAACGGATAGTGATATTTCAATTGCTAATTTTACGGAATATGATGATGAGAGATCAGTGTTCTTGATACGAGAAAGTCAAAATACTTATTTTCAAACCGTTTATAAGCCAGAAGAATGGTTTGAAAAACAATACTATAATTTTAGTCAGTGTTTTACTGTACCTTGGGGTAAATTATATAAAGCAAGTTTGTTTGATAATATTTTATATCCTGAGAATGAGAAAGTCGAAGATGATTATACAACCTGGAAGGTTTATATGATGGCTGACAAGATTGTCTTTACGAATACGGGAATTTACTTCCATCGTAAGAGACCAGATAGTATTACAAAAACAGTTAATTTTTCGGATGTTTTTCCTTTAAGGAGTATTGAAGAGCGTTTGACGATATTAAGTATTGTGGGATTTGATATAACTGAAGAATTGAATGCTTATAAATGGAGGCTGACACGCCATCGTGATAGTTTACTAGCTAGTGGAGATATGTACGAATATAAAAAAATTAATCAGAAGTTAGCTATTTTAGAAAGATATGGGAAATTATAAAGGAAATTGATAATGTCTAAGGAATTAAAAATTATCGTAAAAGATATTAATCAAACACTAGATTATGTGCAAGAACATCAATCATCAGTTGTTCGATATGGTGATGGTGAGATGGATATTATGGCTGGACACGGTATCCCATATCAAGACTATGATGAGAGATTATCACAAGCATTGAAAGATATTTTATCTAAACAAAGTTCACCTAATCTAGTAGTGTGCTTATCAGATGTTTTTGAAAATTTAGAACGCTATAATGAATTTGCGGCGAGTTTTTGGAGAGGGCATTTATCACACTACAAAGATTTGTATCAAACTCTGTGTACAGCAGATTGGTATGGGTCAACGTTTATTTCTAGACCTTATATTGATTTAGTTGACAAGTCATTATCCATAGGTTATTTTTCAAAGTTAAAAAACTTATGGCAGGACAGGGATATTCTCATAGTAGAGGGTTTGACATCTAGATCTGGAGTTGGTAACGACTTGTTTGATAATACCTCATCAATTTCAAGGATAATTTGTCCATCTAAGAATGCTTTTTCAAAGTTTGATATCATTAAGGATGAAATAAAAAAGCATGCTGACGGGAAACTTGTTTTATTAATGTTAGGACCGACTGCTAAAGTATTAGCTAATGACCTTAGCGGCGATGGAATTCAAGCTATAGATATTGGACATATCGATTCTGAGTACGAATGGTTTAAGATGGGGGCAACTCATAAGGTTAAGTTAAATCATAAGCATACAGCAGAACACAATTTTGATCAAGATATTACGTTCATTGAAGATGAGAAATATAATAATCAAATTTTAAGTAATTTAAGTGAGGGATTATGAGAATACATTTTACAAATTTATATGGAATGGCAAGAGAAAGTGTTGTTTTAATGGCACAAAATACAAGTATGGAGGTAGCAAAAGGATTAGGTGCTAATGAGTTGTCGATCTTTTTCTATGATCATTCAAATGAACCTTGGCCATCAAAAAGTGCCCGTTTTGATGGAATTATTGCAGGTTTAACATTTGGAGATGTTGTTTTTTTCCAAAGTCCATCATGGAATGATAATGAGTGGGATACAGCTTTCATTGCTAGATTGAAAGCTTATCAAGCTAAATTAGTCATGTTTATACATGACATCCCACCTATGATGTTTGCTCAGAATGCATTTTTGTTACCAACATATATTGAAATGTATAATCAAGCAGAAGTTGTAATTGTTCCTTCTGAAAAAATGAGAAATTTCTTAGTTGAAAATGGTTTGAAGGTTAAGAATATCATTATTCAAAAGATGTGGGATTTCACTCATAATCTTGAACTATACGAACCAAAGCATTTGAAGAAAATCTATTTTCCAGGTAATCCAACTCGTTTTCCAGAAATAAATAATTGGAATTTTGAGACACCACTTCATGTATTTTCAAAAAATGAAAGTGAAGAAGAGCATCATTATATTTATGAAGGTTGGAGACATAAATCAGAACTCTTGATTGAATTATCAAAAGGTGGCTTTGGTTTGGTTTGGGAAACTGGAGAATGTCCAGAATACTATGGAATGAATTTGTCATATAAATTATCTTGCTATTTAGCAGCAGGTATTCCAGTAATCGTTCCTGAGACTTTATCTAATATTGAATATATTAAAGAGAAAGGTCTAGGTTTTGTCGTATCAAGTCTTGAGGAAGCTAATCAAGTAGTTCAATCTTGTACCGATGAACAATATAATCAAATGGTAAATAATATAAAATTTACTTCACAACTTATTAAAGATGGATATTTTACCAAAAAAGTTATTATTGATTCTATCATGGCTTTGGGCTAATGAGATGGAATTTTAAAATATTTTTTAAATGGAACATATAAGGGCTGATGTTAGTACGATTTCATGGACACGTTTTGGTAGAATAGTATCTAACCAAAGGAAAGGTCTAAATGTCACAACAATAGACACAAGAATTTAAAGAAACTATCGTTCAATTGCATAAATCAGGTCAGTCTGTTGCAGAACTTGTTAAAGAGTACGGTATTGCTAAGTCAGTAATCTATAAATGGATTCAACTCTATAGTAAGTCTGGAAACTCTCATTCTGAGAACATATCCCTTCATGAACTTCGACAAATCCGTAAGGAAATGGCTAAAATGAGGGAGGAAAATGAAATCTTAAAAAAGGTCTTAACGATCTTTGCGAAGAAATCATGAACTCTACCATATTCAAAATAAACGATAAGCTTCATCATTTATATCACTTTTCAGTTCAGACCATCTGCCACTTATTTCACGTTTCAAAATCTAGCTAATATGCCTCTAAAAGCCACAAACCAAGCCAGAGAGATAAAGAAAATGAAATGCTTAAAAAGGAGATTATGACCTCCTATCTTTCA
>JAUMZW010000025.1 GCA_030527925.1 Streptococcus sp. | reverse complement strand
CCTCAAAACAAAAGATTATGTCCACTGGTGGAACTATCATCGCATTCATGGTAGTTTAAGGTAGCCATTAGTTCAATTTGAGTCTCTTATTTTAATGAATAGTCTAGTGTGGATAGGTTATATTAAACTATTTAGATTTATAAATTGTTCAAACTAAAAAGAAATACCAGAGGAGATATTAAGATATCTAGAAAAGTACGTCGTCATCTTACCACTGAATTTAAACAACAAATTATTGTTTTAACAATGCAGGAAAAAAAGTAGTGAAATTATCAAAGAATATGACCTAAAATCCTCAACTTTTGATAAATGTGTTAGGCAATTAAGAACATTTAGATTGTTTAAAGCAGTTGATAATCTGACTGATGAACAATGTGAATTGATTGCTCTCAGAAAACAGAATAAAGAGATAGATATCTTAAAGCAAGTGTCAGTACTTATATCACAAAAAGGGAAATAATCACTGTAAATAAAATGAAATATAGCATTTCAAAGATGTGCTATTGGTTAAATATTCCTCGCTCTAGTTATTCCTAAAAGGCTGTAGAAACCATCTCTGAATTAGAGCTGGAAGAAAAATTTAAGAAGATTTTCCTTGAAAATAAGGCGAGATATGGCGCTAGAAAGATAAAAGCAAATTTATAAACTGAAGGCATTAGATTATTTTGTCGATGGATACGTCGAATCATGAAAACACTTAATTTAATCTCAGTCTATCAAAAAGTAACCATCAAATCGCATGCTAAAGGGAAAAGAATGCTCTAATTCAAAATTATTTAGATCAAAAATTTAACTAGCAAAAATCATTGGAAACTATCGTGACAGACTTTACCTTTGTTTGTGTTCGAAAACGTTGGATTTTTGTTTGTTTTATGATAGACTTCTTCAATTATAAAATCATCTACATGTCTGTTGGGTGGTATAATAAAGCTTTTCTCGTGAAAAAAGTTATTCAAAGCATTCCTTATGTTCTGACTAGGGTTAAGATGTTTAATTTTAATAGTGGGAACGGATTTGATAATCAAATGATTGTTGAGATTTCGTAATTTTTTGGAATTCTCCGTTCACTAAGTCAAGCGGGTTGTCCATGTGATAATGTCGTATCTGAAAGCATATACTGTTATTTTAATATTGAATTTGTCCATCAAGAAATATTTTACTCAATAGAATAATTGACTATTAAAACGAAAGATTATGTGCACTGGTGGAATCATCACTGTATTCATAGTCTACTTAATTATTAAACACCTATGACAAGATGAATAATCATTTAAGTAAAGATACTTTATAAATTTTGTAAAGAAATCTGTTGCCTTTTCAAGTGTGGTGTCTTTATCGTTAATTCCGATAAGTAGTGTGGTATGATTAGTGTGTTCAATAGTATCCTTTTTAATGATGTTTTTTTGGAAGTTTTCATTATATATCTTACAGGGCTTTTTCTGTACTCAAAAAGCTCCATAATTTCCATAGTGGTTTTCACCCACTACAGATATTAAAGAGCCACTAAAATATAGTGTTAATAGGTGTAATTTTTTTGTATGCTTTAGTCATAATTTTAAAAATGAAAAAACATAAAAACTATATCTTTTTCGTTGAAAACTATTTCAATGTTCGTTTTAAAATAGTATAATAGAGCTATTATATCCTTGGAGGAAGAAATGAAAAAGAAAACCTTACTTTTACCAGCCTTATCTGCTTTGTTATTATCAAGTTTTGTACTGACCAATTATGTTAGTGCAGATGAAGAATCAACTTCAAATACAGTTAAAGTGGAAAATACTGATTCACCAGTTGATGTCGTAGATTCAAAAGAATCAGTCGTAGAAAACTCATCTGCGTTTACGGGAGAATTAACTAGTTCATCAGTTAGCAATGAATCAGCTAATCTTGCTGTAAGTTCTACTGAAGATAATAAAGTTAGTTCCGATAATGAAACCGATACAATAACAATATTACATACAAATGATATTCATGGTCGTATTGTTGAAGCAAATGATGTGATTGGTATGTCTAAATTATCTGAAGTTGTTAACGAGACAAGGGAGAAGGGGACAACTTTAGTTTTTGATTCTGGTGATGCCATTCAAGGTTTGCCAATTACTAATAGCACCAAAGGTGAGGATATGGTAACCTTAATGAATGCTATTGGGTATGACGCGATGACTTTAGGAAATCATGAGTTTGATTTTGGTTTAGAGCAAATCAAAAAATTACATGAGCGTCTAACATTTCCATTGATTAGTTCAAATGTATATGTTAATGGAGCACGTTTATTTGAAGCTTCAACAATTGTTGATAAGACACCTGGTGTAGATGGTGACGAATTTGTTGTAATTGGTGTTACAACACCAGAAACAGCAACAAAAACACATCCCAAAAATGTTGAAAATGTTTCATTTAAAGACCCAATAACTGAAGTAAATACAGTTATTGAGGAAATAGAAGCTAAAGCAAAGGCTGAAGGTAAGGTTTATAATAATTATGTTATTTTAGCTCATTTAGGTATAGATACTACCACTCCTACTGAATGGCAAGGGTCAACGCTAGCAAAAGCATTGTCAGAAAATAAGTTGTTGACGGGTAAAAAAGTTATTGTTCTAGATGGACATTCTCATAGTTTAAGTTCAGCAACATATGGTAATGTCACATATAATCAAACTGGAAGTTATTTAAATAATATTGGGAAAATTACATTAAACTCTGAGAAAGTGTTATCTGCTGGAGTCATTAGTGCTTCAGAGGGAAAAACATTTAAAGAAGATTCAAAAGTTGCCGATTTAGTAAAAGACATCAAAGCCAAGTATGATGCAGAAAACGCTGTTGTTGTTTTAAATAACAGTCCAGTTGAATTAAATGGGAAACGTGAAAATGTTCGTGTTCGAGAGACCAATTTAGGAAATGTTGTTGCTGATGCATTATTAGATTACGGACAAACTGGTTTTTCTCACCCTTCAAATCTAGCAGTCACAAATGGTGGTGGTCTAAGGGAAACAATTGCTAAGGATAAACCTATAACAAAAGGTGATATTATTGCGGTACTTCCATTTGGTAATATCATTTCACAAATAACAGTTACTGGTCAAAATATTCAAGATATGTTTGTCAAATCATTAGGTTCAATTCTACAAGTTGATTCAAGTGGTCAAACAGTATTGGATGAGAACGGGCAGCCTTTACTAGAGCCAAGTGGTGGTTTCTTACAAGTTGCTGGTGCTAAAGTGTATTATGATACGACTTTACCTGTTGAGAGCAGGATTTTAGCAGTTGAAATTTTTGATCCTGAGACGAAACAATACTTACCACTAGATTTAACAAAAACATATTACTTAGCAACAAATGATTTCTTAGCTGCTGGTGGTGATGGCTATACAATGTTAGGTGGTTCTCGTGAAGAAGGTGTTACAATGGATACCATTTTTGCAAATTTCTTAAGCACAGTTGACTTAACACAGTATGCAGTTATCAATCCAAATTCTAGAACTATTTCAATTTCCAGTCAAAAATTTGAAGCATCTAAGATAAAATCTGGTGATACAACTGATAAAATAATTTCTGATAAAGTGGTCAAAGAAAATAAACAAAATTCCGTTTCTTCTAAACCATCTAAGACACCTTACACTGACTTTATTTATGATAAAGTAGATGGTCAAACTGAAGTTTTGGATCATCGTAGATTTGAAAAAGCAAAATCACAGCTTTTGGAATATCGAAATGGGGTTCCTAAGACTTCTGATTCCGTCGTTTATAGCAAAGTCAATTACAATTCGTCTAAAAGCTTACCAGAAACTGGCGATAAGGATGCTTATCTAATTGCTTTAGGCAGTAGTTTATCAATCCTTGGTTTAGCTTCGCTAAATTATGGAAAGAAAAAAGAATCTTAATAATGAAAAGGGAAGTTTCCCTTTTTATTTTTAAACTTGCAAAATGACATCGTTTTCAATATAATATATTTTACAAGATTGAACGAAAATAAGGGAGAAAAAATGAAATATATCGTTAATGATTCAAATGATACAGCCTATAATATTGCTCTAGAAGCCTATGCTTTTAGAGAATTATTGGATGAGGATGAACTTTTTATTCTATGGATTAATCAACCCTCAATTATTATTGGAAAACACCAAAATACCATTGAGGAAATTAATAAAGAGTATGTAGAAGCTAATGGAATAAATGTGGTAAGACGTCTTTCTGGTGGTGGGGCAGTTTATCATGATTTGAACAATTTAAACTATACAATCATTTCTTCTAAGACTGGTGATGAGGGAGCATTTGATTTTAAAAAGTTTTCTAAACCAGTAATTGATACATTGGCAGATTTAGGTGTTAAGGCTGAATTTACTGGACGTAATGATTTGGAAATTGATGGAAAGAAATTTTGTGGTAATGCCCAAGCTTATTATAAAGGTCGTATGATGCACCATGGTTGCTTACTTTTTGATGTAGATATGAGTGTACTTGCAAATGCGTTAAAAGTAAGTAAGGATAAGATTGAATCAAAGGGTGTTAAATCAGTTCGTGCGCGTGTAACTAATATTGTAAATGAATTACCAGAAAAGATTTCTGTTGGGGAGTTTAAGACTGAACTACTGGAACATATGAAACAAGAACATCCAGAAATGACGGAGTATGTTTTATCAGAAGATGAACTTGCTAAAATTAAACATTCAGCAGATACGCAATTTCGAACATGGGATTGGACTTATGGTAAGGCACCTGAGTATACCATTTCAAGAAATGTTCGTTATTCAGCAGGGAAAATATCTACCTATGCAAATGTTGAACAATCTCATGTGAAATCTTTAAAAATTTATGGTGACTTTTTTGGGATAAAGGATGTATCTGAAATTGAAAACCTTTTGGTTGGTGTGAGATATGAGTATCAAGATATTTTGGAAAAATTAAAAACAATTGATACCACTCAATATTTTTCAAACATGACCGTCGAAGAAGTTGCTAAAGCAATTGTAGCCTAGATGCGAGAAGAGAAAAATCATTTTTCTCTTCTTTTGTTATAATAGTGTGTAAGTAGTAACTTGGGGTAACGATATGAAATTAGTTTATACAGGAATTGAATCTTCTTTAACACAGGTATTAGTTAAAGAAGTAGTGAATTATGTTGAAAAAGGGAAAAAGGTATTTTATATTGCTCCTAATTCCTTGTCTTTTGAAAAAGAAAAAGCTGTCTTAGAGCAATTAGAAGGACATGCTTCTTTTAATATAATTGTGACACGTTTTATGCAATTGGGGAGATATTTATTAACTAGATCTCAACAGACACCAAGTCTAATGTCAGATCAAGGTCTTGTTATGGTTTTTTATAAAGTACTTTCCCAATTATCTGAAAGCGAATTAAAAGTTTTTGGTCAGTTAAAAAATGACTATGATTTTATTCAACAATTGGTGGATCTATATCAGGAAATAAAGGCTTCTAAAATTGATATTGAGGAAATGATTGGTTTAGATATTCCTGAAAAAAAAGAGGATTTTAAACTCATTTTTTCTAAGGTTGATGAGCATATTGAGGAACTTGGCTATCCACTTCAAACTCCACTTGCTTATCTAACAATGATGATTTCTCAAGGTGTTTTAGATAATGTACTTAAAGATACTGTTTTTGTAATTGATGGTTTTAGTCGTTTTTCAGTTGAAGAAAGATCTTTAGTTTCAGAATTGGAAAATAGAAGTAGCGACGTTATAGTTGGGCTTTATTTAAGTAAGCGTGCTTTAAGGTCATCATATACTAATGGAAATCTCTATCAGGCTAGTCTTGATTTTATAGCATTTTTAAAAACTCATTTTAAGGTTGAGGAAAAAAATAGTATTCAAGAGGTTAACAATGCTAGTCTATATTCAAAGATTAGTAATAGGTTAGAATCTGTTTATGACTTTACAGAGATAGATGTCAACTTTAATGGAAAAGAAAAGGGAAAACTAAGTATTAGAGAGTTACCTAGCATTCGAAACGAAATTGAAGAAGTAGCAGTTGCTATTCGTAAAGATTTGAGGTTAGGTTATCGCTATAAAGATATTTTAGTTTTGCTAGGTGATGTAGATACTTATTACTTACAATTAGGGTCAGTATTTGAGAAATTTGAAATTCCCTTTTATTATGGAAAGTCAGAAAGTATGGCTCATCATCCTTTGATTCATTTTATAGAAAATTTAGAACGTATTGGTCGTTATCAATTTCGATATGAAGACGTCATCAATCTATTTAAGACAGGCTTATATGCTGATATTGATAATAGGGATTTAGATTCTTTTGAGCGTTATGTTAAATTTGCAGAGATTAATGGCAGCAAATCTTTTTCAGAAAAATTTGAAAAAGGTTCAAAGAATTCATATCATTTTAAAGATTTAAATCATTTTCGAGAGACCAATCTTAAGCCTTTAATAGAACTTTTTAAAGCTAGAAAACAAAAAGGAAAAAATTTATTACAAAAGTTACTAGCATTTTTTGATGAGATAAGTTTAGCAAATAATATGGGAAAGCTTGTTGAGTTTTCTTCTTTGATTGAGAAAGAGAAAAATGAGGAGGTATGGAAGGCATTTACAGAAATAATAGAGCAATACCATCTTATTTTTAAAGATGAAAAAATGACTATTTACGAATTGTTATCCTTAATGAAACAAGCTATTTTATCAGTTGAATACCGTGTTGTACCTGCAACAGTAGATGTTGTTGGAATCAAATCATATGATTTGATTGAGCCTCATACAGCAAAAATTGTGTATGCAATAGGAATGTCTAGACAATATTTTCCAAAAATTTCTGTTAATCATTCTTTAATTTCTGATGAAGAACGTTTAGTTATTAATGAAGAGCTACTAAAACATGAAGGCAATAAATCATTATCGTACTTGGATGTTTTAAAAACTGAAAATATAAAAAAGAATCATTTTACGGCCTTATCCCTTCTCAATTCAGCTAAAGATAAGTTAGTGATTTCTTATCCTAAAATGGCTAATGAGGAAGTTAATGTTTCTCCATACGTATTGGAATTGATGAAGATGGGATTTGTGAGTGATACTTCACTTGCGGATAAGCGTCATTTAGGCCATTATAAAGCTTTAATTTCGCAAATTTTGAGTTTTTATCATTACGACACAGACGACCAATGGGATAAAGAAACTGAAACATTTTGGAAAGTAATGTCACGATATTTGTCCAAAAAACTTGATCAGGAAGGCTTGCGCATACCAAAAATTTCACAAAATATAGCTACTAAAATAGTAGATGAAACAGTAATCAAAAGACGTTTTAAAGATGGTTTACATTTGTCAACAACTGCACTGACAGATTTTTATTCAAACCAATATTTATATTTTGTTAAATATGTTTTAGGTTTAAGAGAACAAGAACGTCTCAGATTGGATGCTAGTGTACATGGTAGATATTTACATAGAGTTTTTGAGTTACTTTTACAATCTAAAGCTAAAGAGGATAGTACATCACTTATTAGTGACATTTTAAGTCAGGTTAACAAAGAAGAATCAATCAAATTACGTTACGGTAATAATCAGGAAACATATTTTTCACAGATGGTTTTAGAGGATATTGCTCGTTTTACGGCACAGATTATTTTGGAAAATCATAGTGTACACACGGATAAAGAAGAACTTCCTTTTAAAGTTGCTTTTGGAGAAGATTTGACTGTTAGAGGAGTTATTGATCGTCTAGACCGTTTATCAAATCAGAGCGTTGGTGTAGTTGATTATAAATCTAGTCAGAGTAAATTTGATTTAGAAAAATTCTACAATGGATTGAATTCTCAATTAATCACCTATCTTAATTATTTGTCAACTACTAAAGAAACTATTTTTGGTGCCATGTATTTTCATATGAAAGAACCTAAATTAGATTTAGTTAAAGAAAAGTCTTTAGAAGATTTACCAGTTTCAATACGAAAACAATTGACATATCGTGGATTATTTTTGAAAGATGAGGCTGATTCCTTGCCTAATAATCAGTATTCAGTTAAAGATTCTACATATACTCAAGAAGAATTAGATATTCTATTAGCTTATAATAATTGGCTATATCAGGATGCAGCTAAACAAATACTAAGTGGAAAATTTTTAATTAATCCTTACAGTTCTGATCAAAAATCAGTTTCTGGCGATCAACTAAAGGCGATTACTGGTTTTGAAGCTGACAACCATTTTTCACAAGCTAGGCAATTACGGAAATTTCCAAGAAAAGATAAAAAGGTATTGATTTTATCAGAGATGAAAAATGGTGTAATTCTAGATGATAAGGAGGAAGACAAAGATGTTTAAACCATTTTTAACAGAACAGGATATTTCGAAACTTATTGTTGATGAATCGCTTTCTCAAAAAGAACAAAAAAGAACACCAGAGCAAATTGAAGCCATCTATTTTCATGGAAATAATGTGTTAGTATCAGCTTCAGCAGGATCAGGTAAGACATTTGTTATGGTGGAACGTATCCTTGATAAGTTATTGAGGGGAATATCCCTGAATCAAATGTTTATTTCGACATTTACGGTTAAGGCTGCTGGCGAGTTAAAAGAACGTTTAGAAAATAAGATTAGAGTAACAATGGCCGAGAGTAACGACTCTAAGTTAAAAGATTTTTTAAATGCTCAACTCATTGAGTTGCAGACTGCTGATATTGGTACGATGGATTCCTTTACTCAAAAACTATTAACACGTTATGGTTATACTATAGGGATTTCACCTAACTTTAATATTTTGCAAGATAAGAATGAACAAGAAACCTATCAAGGTGAAGTGTTTGATAGCTTATTTGAAGAATATATGAAAGGAAAAAACCGTAACTTATTTATAAAATTGGTTAAAAATTTTATAGGAAATAGTAAGAATGCAACTCCTTTTAAAGAAATGGTTGTAGCAATTCATTATTTTAGTCAATCAACTGCAAATCCAACTAAATGGTTGAAAGAATATTTTTTTCAGGAATCTTATCAAGTAAATGATCAGGTTTCAGACTCACTGATAAACCAATTTAAATCAGTTTTAGAGGATTCTAGAAATGCTTTGGAAGAAATAACTCAACTTGAGGAATATAAAAAGACCAAAAATGATGGAAAACCGACAGCTAAATATCAGAAACATAGTCATTGGTTAGCCATTTTTAAAGAAGTTCTCGATTCTAAGACAATGACATTAGGTGAGATGGCAGCTAGTTTATCAAAAATTTTACCTTCAGGCGATGGTATTTCTGAAAATAAAGTTTTTTACCCAATTTTTAAAGATTTAAAAGTTTTAGTAAATGAATATAAATTTTTAGACCTTATTTTGGAATTTCAGACTGAGAGTTTTCCAATGCTCGAATTGCTAAGAGATTTTGTTTTACAATTTTCCGAAAAATATTTACAGCTTAAAATATCAGAAAATCGTTTAGAATTCTCAGATATTTCACATCTTAGTATTGAAATTTTAGAATATAATCCTTTAATACGAGAATTGTACCAATCAAGGTATCATGAAGTAATGGTAGATGAGTATCAAGATAATAACCATATTCAAGAACGTCTCTTAGAGTTATTATCAAATGGACAAAATCGTTTCATGGTAGGAGACATCAAACAATCCATCTATCGATTTAGACAAGCTGACCCACATATTTTTAATCAAAAATTTAAAGAATTTCAAGCAGATTCATCTAAGGGGAAACTAATCATCTTAAAAGAGAACTTTCGCAGTCAGATAGAAGTATTAGAAAGTACTAATGACGTCTTTACACACTTAATGGATGAGGAGGTTGGTGACATCAATTATGATAGCCTTCATCAATTAAAAGCAGGTTCTGAGAGTCAAAGAAGACCAGTTGATTGTAACAAAACCCAACTTTTAATCTACAATACTGATAAAGATGGAGCAAATTCTAACGAGGATGAAGAGCAGATCCTAACTTATCAAGAAGTAGAAGTAACAGTTAAGGAAATTTTACGTCTTCATCGTCAAGAAAATGTCAAATTTTCAGAGATAACATTACTTGTTTCTTCTAGAACACGTAATGATATGATTCTTAGAACATTTAGAGAATACGGTATTCCTTTAGTAACCGATGGTGGGGAAAGTCATTATCTTGAGGCATTAGAGATTAAAATCATGCTGGATACTCTTAGAAGTATTGATAATCCTCTTAATGATTATGCACTAGTTGCACTTTTGAAATCACCAATGTTTCAGTTTGATGAGGATGATTTAACACGTATTGCTCTTCAAACAATTGATGATACTCATATTGAAACTTTTTTTGAAAAGTTAGAAAATGTGATGACAAAAAATTCATTAAATAGTGATTTAATCACAGAAGATTTGTTTGAAAAATGTCAGTTATTTCATTCAGTACTATTAGAATGGCGGAGTTATTCTAAAAATCATACTTTATACCAATTGATTTGGAAAATTTATAATCAACGCTACTATTTTGATTATGTTCAATTATTACCACAATCCGAACAAGCTCAAGCCAATTTATATGAGTTAGCACTTTTAGCGAATTCCTATGAAAAAACAGGTTTTAAAGGATTGTCACGTTTTATTGGAATGATTGATAAAATGCTAGCTTCTAACAATGATTTAGCCGATGTCGATATCATTGTACCTGATAATGCTGTGACTTTAATGACTATTCATAAGAGTAAAGGACTTGAGTTTAATTATGTCTTTCTATTAAATTGCGATAAATCCTTTGGGAATCAAGATTTGAAAAACAACTATATTTTATCAAGAGAAAATGGTATCGGTATCAAATATCTAGCTGATATAAAAAATGTTGTTAATGAGAATCATTTACCTAGTCTAAAAGTTATTTTACCAACGCTAGCCTATCAAGAAAATAAAGAAGAAGCTAAAATCGCTGCCTTATCTGAGCAGATGAGATTACTCTATGTTGCTATGACACGTGCTCGAAGAAAGTTATACTTGGTTGGTAAAGGAAGTCAAGATAAAATAAATGATAGCTATCATGATACTATTGAAAATAATAAGTTATCAAAAAGAAGTCGTTTATCTTATAAAAGTTTTCAAGACTGGTTATTAGCTATTTATTATACCTTTACAAGGACCCATAAGACTATAGATATAAAATTTGTACAAATAGAGGAATTAGGTAAAAATAAAATTGAAGCACTGGAAAAAACTCCACCATTTTCAATGAATGACCAAAAAGATAATCGTCAATCTCAAGAAATTAGAGAAGCTTTATCTGAGTTAGAAGCCGTTGAAAAATTGAATGAATTATATAAGGATGCGATTAGTTTACCGGCTTTAAGAACACCCAGTCAAATTAAAGAACTTTACAAGGACGTTTTTGATATGACAGGGGTTAAAGTTGATAATTTTCAACATAAAGAAAATTTAAAATATAAATTACCAAATTTAAAAGAAAAAAGAGTAATCTTAGCTTCTGAGGTAGGTTCAGCAGTTCATGAATTAATGCAAGCTGTCCCTCTAGATGAAGTTTTAGACGTTAAGCGTTTGATAGGCTTAGCAAAAGGATTAGATTTTGATGAAGAATTGATAAAAAGATTACCATTAAATCAGATTATTTCATTTTTTAATACGACTGAACTTGGTGCAATGCTTCAACAACATTCTAAAAATGTTTTTAGAGAAGCCCCGTTTGCAATGTTAAAAAAAGACCACAAAACACTTGATTATTTTGTAGTTCGAGGAATTATTGATGGCTATGTCTTATTAGATGATAGAATCGTGTTATTTGACTATAAGACAGATAAGTTTGCTCACTCGGATGATATTATCGCCAAATATGATCCACAAATGAGTTTATATGCTGAAGCTTTACAAAAATCCTATCATTTAACAAAAGTCGATAAATATCTTATTTTATTAGGAGGACAAGATATTATAGTTGAAAAACTTGAATCATAATACTTTTCTAAACATTGTGTAATAACTCAATATTTCAGTAAACAGGTTATTTGTTTTGGTATAGAAATAATTTTTTATGTATATTTTCAAAGTGAAAGTTCTATATATTGATATTTTTTGAAAATAATGTTAGAATATTAGAAAATTTGAAAAAAGGAAGATTATGAAAACTAAAAAGATTGCCTTACTGGCTCCAGTAATTTTAACCGCTTTTTTGAGTACAGCTTACGTTTCGGCTGATGAAAC
>JAUMZW010000024.1 GCA_030527925.1 Streptococcus sp. | reverse complement strand
AAAGCTCTCTATCTCATAAAAAGATTAGAGGGCTTTTTTATAAAATATGACTTAACTCTTCGATATAGTTTGGTTTTGTTGACCAACTTGTCGCAAACCTTACAATAGTGTGTTCCGCATCATATTTTTCCCAAAATCCCATCTGAACAAATTGACTTAAGCGTTTAAAATCATCATTATGCATTACTACAAATTGTTGATTTGTTGGTGACTTCAGATAAAATTGATAACCTTTTTCACTTAATAAGGTCTTTAACTCTTCTGCTCTCTCTAATGCTTCTATTCCAATACTTAAATAAAGATTATTTGTGAAGAAAGCATCAAATTGAACACCAATTAAACGTCCCTTAGCAAGTAGTGCACCGTGTTGTTTCACTATTGTCGAAAAATTTCTAGGACGATTACCCTTTGTAAAAACAACTGCCTCCCCAATTAATGCTCCCATCTTAGTTCCACCAATATAAAAAACATCAACCATATCAGCTAACTCAGGTAAGCTAACAGTATTTTCTTTAGCAGCTAGACCATAACCTAATCTGGCACCATCTACAAATAAAGGGATATCATAGTGACGACACAAACGAGATAAAGACTCCAGTTCATCTTTACTGTATAGAGTTCCATATTCTGTGGGTTGTGAAATATATAGCATCCCTGGAAAAACCATATGATTATGGTTCTCATCATCATAAAAGCTTGTCATAAGCTCTTCAAAATCTTTAGCACTTACCTTTCCTTCATAAGAAGGAAGTGTTAAAACCTTATGTCCGGTATACTCAATAGCACCCGCTTCATGAACAGCAATATGACCAGTCTCTGCTGAAACAACTCCTTCATACGGTTTCAATAAACTGTCAATAACAATTTGATTTGTTTGTGTTCCACCACTTAAAAATTCAACCTCAGCCTCTAAACATTGACACGCCAATCTAATTTTCTGTTTAGCAGATTCACAATAATAATCCATCCCGTACCCTGGAAGCTTTTCTTCATTACTACTAACGATAGCTTCAAGCAAAATTGGATGAACCCCTTCATTATAATCATTTTCAAAATGTAGCATTCTCATACTCGCTTTCTTTTAAATACACCCATTCTATCATATTTTCAATTTTTAGACGAATTAACTGTCATATAAGAAGTATACTATCGGGCAAAACCAACACTTTGAAATTCCCTTCTTATTATGATAAAAGACTGGCAAAATAACCAGTCTTTTATCATAAACTACACATCACTTGCCAAATTATCAAAAGCCAAACTAGGCTTAGCATTCAAATCAAGAGAAGCAAAATTTCCTTTTTCATATTCAATGACAGAGGCAAGAGCAATCATACCTGCATTATCCCCACACAAACGTAACGGAGGAATAATAACATCAATATCTTTAAATTCTGATACAAGTCTTTCTCTTAACCCTTGATTAGCAGCCACACCTCCTGCAACAACTAATGTTTTTACAGGAAATTTTTCTATCGCCTTTTTAGTCTTTGCCATTAATATATCTAATACTGCTGCTTGAAATGAAGCAGCTAAATTTTCATTAGATAAGACTTCACCTTTTTGCTTTGCATTATGATATAAGTTAATAAACGCAGATTTTAGACCTGAGAATGAAAATTCTAAATTATCATCTTTTATCATAGCACGAGGAAAATGGTATTCATCAGTTCCTTTGTGAGCCAACTCATCAATTTCTCGACCTGCAGGATAAGCTAACCCCATAACTCTACCAACCTTATCATAAGCCTCACCAACTGCATCATCACGAGTTTCACCAATAATTTTATAATCTCCTGGCTCACGAACATAAACCAATTCTGTATGACCACCACTAACTAATAAAGCCATCAAAGGATATGTTAATTCTTTTTCTTGACGTGCTGCCATAAGGTGTCCTGCCATATGATTGACCGGAATAATAGGAAGATGATTAGCCCATGCGAAAGCTTTTGCAGCAGCCATACCAACCAAAAGTGCTCCAACTAAACCTGGACCATAGGTAACTGCAACACCACTTAAGTCACTAGCCTTAACACCCGCTTCATCTAAAGCTTCTTTAAAACAAGTTGTCACAACCTCAACATGATGACGACTAGCAATTTCTGGAACAACTCCTCCAAAACGTTTATGACTATCAACCTGGCTAGCAATAATATTACTCAATAATTCTGAATCGTTTTTAATAACAGCAACACTCGTTTCATCACATGAACTCTCAACTGCTAAAATATACCTATCTTTCACCTCTAGCTCCTATCTAATCTCTTTTCATAATGATAGCATCTTCCACTGGATTATGATAATAGGACTTACGTCTTCCAACTTCTTGAAAACGAGCCCTCTTATATAGTCCCTGAGCAACATCATTTGATGCTCTAACCTCAAGAAAAATGGGTTCTATCTCTGTATCTAACTGATTTAACAAAAATTTTCCAAAGGATTTTCCTTGATATGCCCTCATCACTGCTAAATTTGTAATCTCAATTTCTCCCATTAAGCGTTGAAGAGATAAAAAACCTACCATCTCAGAATTATGATACACAAAAAAATAATCTGATTCAGGACTCTTTATATCTTTTATAATTTGCTCTATACTCCAAGGAGAGTAACCATATACATCTTCTAAGATGTTAAAAATGGCTAATACTTTTTCTTCAATATTCATCCTAAATTCTTCTGATATAACTATCGTCTCTATCTTTATGATTTTCCAACCAAACTTCCTCTGCTTCCACACGTTTTAAATACTGTGGAACCATGGTATCTACATTTTCTGAACTTAAGCTCCTTCCGACCAATCCAACCTGATAGGCTGAAGGTAAAGTTTCAAAACACTCCGCATTCGATAATGAAGATAAGATTAAATCTTTAAAACTAGAAACTTCACCAACAAATACGACACTATCAAAATCCCTAGCCCATTCTAAAACTGTATCAATTGATAAATAAGCATCCTCATAAATTGATTGACCGTTAGAATAAAATCCAGCATAAACATGTTGACGTCTTGCATCAATTAAAGGAATAACTAGAGTATCTTTTTTTAAAAAAGAAGGACAAAGTGCACGTAAACTAGAAACACCTACTAACTCAATATTTAACGAATATGCCAACATCTTCGCAGTAGCTACTGCAACACGCAAACCAGTATAGGAACCTGGACCATGTGCTACAACAATACGCTCTAAATCAGACGGAAGCAATTCTAGGGACTTCATCAAAAAATCAATCGTTGGCATGAGACTAATACTATGATTCTTCTTAATATTTAATGTCGTATCTGCTAATAAATGATTATCTTCCAATACTGCTACAGATAAAGTTTTACTCGAAGTATCGAATGCTAATATTTTCATTTTAAACTGCCTTCTTTCTAATCTACCTATTATTTTATGATATCTTGAGTTATTTTTCAAACTAATCTTACAAATACAAATTCCAATCACCCTAAAATCTTTTACAAGCTTGTCTTTTACTTAATATTGCTTTTGTGATATAATTTTATTAAAAATAACGAATCAAGATATTATCTACTACCCTGAATTGAAAAAAATCACCGTCAAATATGCAAATATATTTGACTCGTTTTTTATAGGCCTTTTATTATCTTGAACAACATCAGAAAGGAAAACTATGATTTATAAAGTTTTTTATCAAGAAAGCAAAAACCGTAGCCCACGCCGTGAACAAACACATTCTATCTATTTAGAAGTTGGAAAAAAAGACTTCGAGATAGGGTCAAAAGAAGAAAGAGAGCAACGTATTACTGCGCGTGAACTAGTGGAAAAAAATACACCATATCACATCGAATTTATCGAACCATTAGTAGGAAAACACCTTGATTACGAAAAAGAATCTGGTGTCTTTGCATTAACGGAGTTCTAATATGTCACAAATCAATTTAAAACCTGAAGAAGTTGGGGTTTATGCGATTGGTGGACTAGGAGAAATCGGAAAAAATACATACGGTATCGAATATCAAAATGAAATTATAATCGTTGATGCAGGTATCAAGTTTCCTGAAGATGATCTCTTAGGTATCGATTACGTTATCCCAGACTATTCTTATATCGTTGAAAATATTAATAGAGTCAAAGCTTTAGTCATTACCCACGGACATGAAGACCATATTGGAGGAATCCCATTCCTCCTTAAACAAGTCAATATTCCAATCTATGCCGGGCCATTAGCCTTAGCCTTGATTAGAGGAAAACTAGAAGAACATGGTCTTCTACGAGATGCGAAGTTATACGAAATAAACGCCAACACTGAACTGACATTCAAAAACTTGAGTGTTACATTTTTTAGAACAACTCACTCAATTCCAGAACCTCTAGGAATTGTCATTGATACCCCTCAAGGTAAGATTGTTTGTACTGGTGACTTCAAATTTGACTTCACCCCAGTAGGTGAGCCGGCAGATTTGCATCGTATGGCTGCACTTGGGGAAGAAGGGGTACTATGCTTACTATCAGATTCAACAAATGCAGAAATACCAACTTTTACAAATTCTGAAAAAATCGTTGGCCAATCTATCATGAAAATTATCGAAAATATTGAAGGACGTATCATTTTTGCTTCCTTTGCTTCAAATATTTTCAGACTACAACAAGCTGCTGAAGCAGCAGTAAAAACTGGTAGAAAAATTGCTGTTTTTGGTCGCTCAATGGAAAAAGCCATTGTAAACGGTGTAGAATTAGGTTACATAAAAGTTCCAAAAGGAACTTTCATCGAGCCAAGTGAATTAAAAAATTATCATGCTAGTGAGATTCTAATTATGTGTACCGGAAGCCAAGGAGAATCCATGGCAGCTCTAGCTCGTATCGCTAATGGTACACATCGACAAGTTACACTCCAACCAGGTGATACTGTTATCTTTTCATCTAGTCCAATCCCAGGAAACACAACAAGTGTTAACAAATTGATTAATACCATTCAAGAAGCTGGGGTTGATGTAATTCATGGAAAAATTAATAATATCCATACTTCTGGGCACGGAGGCCAACAAGAGCAAAAACTCATGTTACGTCTTATTAAACCAAAATTCTTTATGCCAGTCCATGGAGAATATCGCATGCAGAAAATACATGCCGGACTAGCTGTAGACACTGGGGTAGATAAAGATAATATCTTTATCATGGAAAATGGTGATGTATTAGCACTTACTAAAGACACTGCACGACTTGCAGGCCATTTCAACGCTCAAGATATTTATGTTGATGGTAATGGAATTGGCGATATAGGAGCTGCTGTCCTACGTGATAGACATGACCTGTCAGAAGATGGTGTTGTGTTAGCTATTGCAACTGTAGACTTTAAATCACAAATGATTTTAGCAGGACCCGATATTTTAAGTCGTGGCTTTATCTATATGCGTGAATCTGGTGATTTAATTAGAGAAAGTCAACGCATTTTATTTAATGCCATAAGAATTGCGCTAAAAAATAAAGATGCAAGTATGCAATCTGTAAACGGTGCAATTGTTAATGCTTTAAGACCATTTTTATATGAAAAAACAGAACGTGAACCTATCATTATTCCTATGATACTCACTCCTGATAATTAAAAATAAAAAAGAGGTAAAAACCCTCTTTTTTATTTAAACATTATTTAGCAATTTTTGCAAAGTACTCAAGAGTACGAACAAGTTGTGAAGTGTATGACATTTCATTATCATACCAAGAAACAACTTTAACTAATTGTTTACCATCTACATCAAGAACTTTAGTTTGAGTAGCGTCAAACAATGAACCAAATGACATACCAATGATATCAGATGATACGATTTGGTCTTCAGTGTAACCGTAAGATTCGTTAGCAGCAGCTTTCATAGCAGCATTAACTTCATCTACAGAAACATTTTTCTCAAGTACAGCAACTAATTCAGTTACAGATCCTGCTGGAACTGGAACACGTTGAGCAGCTCCATCAAGTTTTCCGTTTAATTCAGGAATAACAAGACCAATTGCTTTAGCAGCACCAGTTGAGTTTGGAACTATATTTACTGCAGCTGCACGAGCACGACGAAGGTCTCCTCCACGGTGTGGTCCATCAAGTACCATTTGGTCTCCTGTGTAACCATGGATAGTTGTCATTAAACCTTCAACTACTCCAAAGCTATCATTAAGAGCTTTAGCCATAGGAGCTAAACAGTTTGTAGTACAAGAAGCTCCTGAGATTACTGTTTCAGTTCCGTCAAGAATATCATGGTTAGTGTTGAATACAACTGTTTTAACATCGTTTCCACCAGGTGCAGTGATAACAACTTTTTTAGCTCCACCGTTAGCATGTAAATGTTTTTCAGCAGCAGCTTTTGTTGCGAAGAATCCAGTTGCTTCAAGAACGATTTCAACTCCATCAGTAGCCCAATCGATTTGTTCTGGATCACGTTCAGCAGAAACTTTTACAAATTTACCATTAACTTCAAATCCACCTTCTTTAACTTCAACAGTTCCATCAAAACGTCCTTGAGTTGTATCATATTTTAAAAGGTGTGCAAGCATATTTGGATCAGTAAGATCGTTAATACGTGTTACTTCAACACCTTCAACATTTTGAATACGACGGAAAGCAAGACGTCCGATACGACCGAAACCGTTAATACCAACTTTAACTACCATTAGTGATTTCCTCCTTATGAAAATCATAGAATATTTATTTTAGAGATTAGACTCTAATCTATTGTGAAAAGTGTAACTTGAAAATATCCAAGATAACTTTCAACAGTTATTATTATATAACTATTTACCAAAAAAAGCAAACAAAATTCATGCTAATAACAAAAAATAAGAAGCCATTTGGCCTCTTATTTCATCGGTGATTATTCACCTCTATGTTTTTTTATAATTTCTTCTTGAACTGATTTTGGAACATCTTCATAGTGGTCAAATACCATCATGAATGTACCACGACCTTGAGTTGCTGAACGAAGAACTGTTGCATAACCAAACATTTCTGCAAGTGGAACATACGCACGTACAACTTGTGTATTACCACGTGCTTCCATACCATCAACACGACCACGACGAGCTGTTACGTGTCCCATTACATCACCAAGGTTATCTTCTGGTGCCGTAATAGTAACAAGCATCATAGGCTCAAGAATAGCTGGTTGTGCAGTTTTAGCTGCTTCTTTAAGAGCAAGTGAAGCCGCAATCTTGAAGGCAGTCTCTGATGAATCGACATCATGGTATGATCCATCATAAAGTTTAGCTTTAACATCAACGATTGGGTATCCAGCAAGAACACCATTAGCCATTGCTTCAACTAATCCTTTTTCAACAGCTGGAATAAATTCACGTGGAACTACCCCACCGACGATAGCATTTTCAAACTCGAATCCTTTACCTTCTTCATTAGGTGTAAATTCAATCCAAACATCACCAAATTGACCTTTACCACCAGATTGACGTTTGAAGAATCCACGAGCTTGAGTAGAGGCACGGAATGTTTCACGGTATGATACTTGAGGAGCACCAACATTTGCTTCTACTTTAAATTCACGTTTCATACGGTCTACAAGGACATCCAAGTGAAGCTCACCCATACCAGAAATAACTGTTTCTCCAGTTTCAACGTTAGTTTCAACACGGAAAGTTGGATCTTCTTCAGCAAGTTTTTGTAATGCAATACCCATTTTGTCTTGGTCAGCTTTAGATTTTGGCTCAACCATCAATTGAATAACTGGTTCTGGTACATCAATTGACTCAAGAATGATTTTAGCTTTTTCATCAGTTAATGAATCACCAGTTGTTGTATCTTTCAAACCAACAGCAGCAGCAATATCCCCTGCGTAAACTGTTTCAATTTCTTGACGGCTGTTAGCATGCATTTGAAGGATACGTCCAATACGTTCACGTTTACCTTTTGATGTATTTAAAACGTATGAACCACTGTTAAGGACACCAGAATAAACACGGAAGAATGTCAAACGACCTACAAATGGGTCAGTCATAATTTTGAAAGCAAGTGCTGCAAATGGTTGTTCATCTGAAGCTGGACGAGTTTCCTCTTCATCTGTATCTGGGTTAATACCTTTAATAGCTGGAATGTCTAAAGGACTTGGTAAGTAGTCAATGACAGCATCAAGCATCAATTGAACACCTTTATTTTTAAATGCTGAACCACATAAAACTGGGAAAAACTCAACATTAATTGTAGCTGTACGGATAGCAGCTTTTAACTCTTCATTAGTGATTTCTTCACCTTCAAGGTATTTCATCATTAATTCTTCATCAGTTTCTGCTACTGCTTCTACTAATTTTTCACGATATTCATTTGCTTGATCTTGGTACTCAGCTGGAATATCTTCTTCACGAATATCAGTACCTAAGTCGTTAGTGTAGATTTCAGCTTTCATTTTAATTAAATCAATAATTCCAGTGAAATCATCTTCAGCACCAATCGGTAATTGAATTGGATGAGCATTTGCTTGTAAGCGATCATGTAATGTACTTACAGAGTAAAGGAAGTCCGCACCAATTTTATCCATTTTATTTGCAAATACAATACGTGGAACACGGTATTCAGTTGCTTGACGCCAAACTGTTTCAGTTTGAGGCTCAACACCTGATTGTGCATCAAGAACAGTAACAGCACCATCAAGTACACGAAGTGAACGTTGTACTTCAATTGTAAAGTCCACGTGTCCAGGTGTGTCGATAATATTTACACGGTGGTTATCCCATTGTGCAGTAGTAGCAGCTGATGTGATTGTGATACCACGTTCTTGTTCTTGTTCCATCCAGTCCATTTGTGAAGCACCTTCATGTGTTTCACCGATTTTGTGGATTTTACCAGTATAATAAAGAATACGCTCAGTTGTAGTTGTTTTACCAGCATCTACGTGAGCCATGATACCGATATTACGAGTTTTTTCAAGTGAAAATTCGCGAGCCATTTGGTTTCTCCTATTTTAAATATTTTTACTTAACTATTATAACATTATTTATAAAAAACGGATAGGCAGGACCTACCCGTTCATCTTTGCTTACGTAAGTGTAAAGACTAATCTTACCAACGGAAGTGTGCAAAGGCACGGTTAGCTTCTGCCATACGATGTGTATCTTCACGTTTCTTAACAGATGCACCAGTATTGTTAGCAGCATCCATAATTTCTTTAGCTAAACGTTCTTTCATAGTGTGTTCACCACGAGCACGTGAAGCATTAACTAACCAACGTAGTCCTAAAGTTGTACGACGTTCTGGACGAACTTCAACTGGGACTTGGTAGTTAGAACCACCGACACGACGTGCACGTACTTCAAGTACAGGCATGATATTTTCCATTGCAGTTTCAAATACTTCAAGTGCATCTGATTCTGTTGTTTCTTTGATTTGTGTAAACGCATCATATACGATAGTAGCAGCTGTACCACGTTTTCCATCAAGCATAACACGGTTGATAAGACGTGTTACGATTTTAGAGTTATACAATGGATCTGGTAATACTTCGCGTTTAGGCGCTTGATTTTTACGACTCATTCTTTCTTATCCCCCTTCTATTATCCTTTAGGACGTTTCGCACCGTATTTAGAACGGCCTTGTTTACGATCATTAACACCTGCTGTATCAAGTGCTCCACGAACGATATGGTAACGTACCCCTGGAAGGTCTTTTACACGTCCACCACGAATAAGAACCACACTATGTTCTTGTAAGTTGTGTCCGATACCTGGGATGTATGCAGTTACTTCGATAAGGTTACTCAAACGTACACGAGCAAATTTACGAAGGGCTGAGTTAGGTTTTTTAGGTGTCATTGTTCCAACACGTGTTGCAACTCCACGTTTTTGTGGTGCAGAAACATTTGTTTGAACTTTTTTATGACTGTTATAACCAACGTTTAAAGCTGGTGATTTAGATTTTTCTACTTTAGATTTACGTGTTTTACGTACCAACTGGTTAATTGTAGGCATCTACATTCTCCTGTATTTTTTTAATTTTGGTTGATAAAGCAATCGGTGACATTCTTTATCGCGGTGTACTTTTTGCAACAATTGTCAGCACGTCTCTGTACACTTTTGAGAGACCAAAAGTAAAAAGTACCATCTAATATAATATCAATTCATCTACTAAATGTCAATCTATTTTACTTGATTTTCAAAGATATTTCCCACTTCAACTGTAACATGATGATTCTTTACATCAATCTCAGATACCTTTAACAATGATTTATAAATCATTTTATCTCTTTTTTCCTTGGCGTTTTCAGCAAAAACAGCAACACCTGCAAGTTGACTATCAAATTCAGATAAAAGACTTATCATCCCTGTTATCGTTCCTCCTCCTTTTAGGAAGTCATCAACGATTAGAACACGACTATTAGGTTTAAGACTGCGTTTTGATAAGAACATTTTTTCAATACGGTCACTAGACCCACTCGCATAATTCACTGATACTGTTGACCCTTCAGTGATTTTCAAGTCTCTTCTTACAATGACAAATGGTACATTTAAGACATTTGCCACTGCATTTGCTAAAGGAACCCCTTTTGTTGCTACTGTCATGACAGCATCTATTTTTTCGCTCTCAAAGGCTTTTGCAATAATACAACCTATATTTTTTAAAATTTTTGGTGTACTCAATAGGTCTGATAGATAGATATACCCTCCTGGTAAAATACGATCACTTTCAGATAATCTAATCCGTAATTCTTCTACGATAGATTTTGCTTCATCATCACGTATGGTAGGTGTAAAAATAACACCTCCACTAGCTCCTGTAACTGTTTCAATCTTACCGATTCCACTTTCTTCAAACGCTTTCTTTATGATGACTAAATCTTCAGAAATAGAAGATTTTGCAGCCTCATATTCACTAGCAAAAGTATTTAAATTAGTTAATTTATAAGGGTTATTTATAAGGTAGTTTGAAATCACTACCATTCTCTCACTTCTTCTTAATTTCATTTCCTAATTCCTGACTTTTCTTTTCTTGTCATTATATCACAGCAGCTATAAAAATACGATATAAAAAGAACAATTTATTATAAATTTAAAGATATTATATGGATTTAGAATTGTAATATTTCCCTAACCCTTAGTCTCTAGTTTTTGGTATAATAATAGTTATAATGAGGAAAAAGGAGATATCTTGAGAGGAAGAATAATAAAATCGTTAGCTGGCTTTTATTATGTAGAAGGTCTGCACTCTATTTATCAAACAAGAGCTAGAGGAAATTTTCGAAAAAAAGGACAAACACCTTTTGTTGGTGATATGGTTGAATTTACAGCTGAGGAAAACTCTGAAGGTTATATTTTGAGTATTGAGGAAAGAAAAAACAGTCTTGTTCGCCCACCAATTGTTAACATTGATCAAGCAGTCGTTATTCTATCAGCAAAAGAACCTGATTTTAATCCTAATTTGTTAGATAGATTTCTAATTTTGTTGGAACACAAAAAAATCAGTCCAATTATCCATATTACGAAATTAGACTTACTAGATAATCAGGATAGCATGGAAACCATTAAAAAAGCTTATCAGTCTATTGGTTATAGTGTCTGTTTTACATTAGAGGAACTTCTCCCTCTATTAGCTGACAAAATCACGGTATTTATGGGGCAAACTGGGGTAGGCAAATCCACTTTACTCAATAAAATTGCACCTGAACTTAAATTGCACACCAGTCATATATCAAAAAGCCTAGGTCGTGGAAAACACACCACACGGTCTGTCAGTCTTTATAATGTTCATCAGGGAAAGATTGCTGACACTCCTGGATTTTCTTCTCTCGATTATGAAATCACTTCTTCAGAAGATTTAAATGAAGCTTTTCCCGAATTAAGAAGAGAAAGTCATTACTGTAAATTTCGAACTTGTACTCATACCCACGAACCACAATGTGCAGTTAAAATTGCTGTTAAAAATGGTACGATTTGGCAATCACGCTATGACAACTATTTACAAGTATTAAGTGAAATTGAAAATAAGCGTCAAGTATTCAAAAAAGTTATAAAAAGAAAGTAGGTTATTATAAATGTCATTCCATAAAATTGCACCCTCTATCCTAGCAGCAGACTATGCAAATTTTGCTTCTGAGCTTCACCGCATTGATGCAAGTGGTGCAGAGTACGTTCATATCGATATTATGGACGGACAGTTTGTCGAAAATATAAGCTTCGGTGCAGATGTTGTTGCAAGCATGAGAAAACATAGCAAATTAGTTTTCGACTGTCATCTTATGGTTGTTAAACCAGAAAGATACATTTCAGCATATGCACAAGCTGGAGCAGATATTATGACTATTCATCTCGAATCAACACTTCATATCCATGCTGCACTACAAAAAATCAAAGTCTCTGGAATGAAAGCTGGAGTTGCAATTAATCCTGGAACACCTGTTTCCTCACTACTACCTTTATTAGACTTAGTAGATCAAGTTCTAATAATGACTGTAAATCCCGGATTTGGTGGACAAGCCTTTATTCCTACAACCATGGAAAAAGTTTCTGAACTTCTTAAATACAAAAGTGAACGTCAGTTAGATTTTGATATTGAAGTTGATGGCGGTATTGACGACAAAACGATAATAGAAGCCAAAAAAGCAGGAGCAAATGTATTTGTTGCAGGGTCATATCTCTTTAGAGGAGGTAATATGTCAGATAAAGTTACCTTACTTAAGGATATCGTCAATGACTAATATTGCTATCTTTACTGGTGGACATATCGATTTAACTTCTTATAGCTATGATGTTATTATTGGAGTTGACCGTGCTACTCTTCACTTAATTTCAAATGATATTCCTATTGATCTAGCCATTGGAGATTTTGACTCCATTTCATCTGAAGAATTTCATCTCGTTGAATCCAAAGCTAAAAAAGTCAAACGCTTACCTACTGAAAAAGACGATACCGATACAGAGGCTGCTTTAAAGGAAGTTTTTAACCAATATCCTAAAGCAAATGTCACTATCTATGGGGCTTTTGGTGGGAGACTAGACCATACCTTATCTAATATTTTTCTTCCTAGTAACCCAGAATTATACCGATTTTCCCAACAAATTTCACTACTTGATGACCAAAATTATCTTACCTATTTAAAACCTGGAAGTCATAAAATTAAAAAAAATGAAAGAATGACTTATATTTCGTTTTTAACTGAAAAATGCTCTAATTTTTCAATTTCAAAAGCAAAATATGATTTAAATAAGGATAATTTCTTTGAAAAAAAAATTTATTCAAGTAATGAATTTCTATTCGAACATATAACCGTTAAATTTACAGATGGATACCTTATTGTCATTCAAAGTAAGGACGCTTAACATGCTATTTTTTATTTTACTAATAACTATTATAAACTTACTCTTTATTTTATTTTTCTATAGACAATATAAAGAAGACAAAAAGAGTCTTGTTGAAAAATTAGAGGCAAATACTGATAACCTGTCAGATCAGATTACTTATCTTATTTCTAGCTTTCAAAAGGAACAACAGCTATTTATCTCTCAACAACTCAACCAACTTCAAACTCAAATTTTTACACAGCTTAGTGATTTAAGAGAAGTTTTACATCAAAATCTCAGTGAAACCCGTGATAAGACTGACCAAAGATTAGAATTCATCAGCAAACACTTAATGTCAAGTGTCAGTGAAATGAGAGAATCAAATGCGAAATCACTTGAAGATATGAGAAAAACTGTTGAAGAAAAATTAGAAGCCACTCTACAAAATCGCTTACAGGCCTCTTTTGAGACCGTTTCTCTACAACTTGAAAACGTTAATAAGGGGCTAGGTGAAATGAAATCTGTTGCCCAAGATGTAGGAAAACTACATAAGGTCTTATCAAATACCAAAACTCGTGGAATTTTAGGAGAATTGCAACTTGGACAAATTATAGAAGATATCTTAACTGATGCCCAATATGAAAGAGAATTTTCGACTGTACCACATTCTACAAATCGTGTCGAATACGCTATCAAACTACCTGGTAAAGACGAGGGAGACTACGTCTATCTACCTATAGACTCAAAATTCCCATTGGAAGATTATTACAGGCTTGAGGAGTCTTATGAACAAGGCGACAAAGAACAAATCATTACAAGTCGTAAGGCTCTTCAACTCGCTATCAAAAAATTTGCTAAAGATATTAATGAAAAGTACCTTAATCCTCCTGCTACAACAAATTTTGGAATTATGTTCTTACCAACAGAGGGACTTTACTCAGAGATCGTTAGAGATGCTACATTCTTTGATACTATCAGAAAAGATGAAAATATCATCATCGCTGGACCTTCAACATTATCTGCAATTTTAAATTCACTCTCAGTTGGATTTAAAACTCTTAATATCCAAAAAAATGCTAATGATATTAGTAAAATTCTTGGTAATGTTAAACTTGAGTTTGAAAAATTCAGCCATCTCCTTATTAAAGCCCAAAAACAAATGAATACCGCTAGTAAAAGTATTGATTTGCTTATTTCAACTAGAACAAATGCCATTATTCGTGCTTTAAACACTGTTGAGTCATATCAAGATGACTCAACACAATCATTTTTAAATTTACCACATCTAGAAGTTGAGGAAAATAATGAAAATTAAAAATATGCGTAAAGATGAATTTTTTGAAGGTTTTTACTTAATAAAAAGTGCAGAAGTTCGTCAAACCAGAGCTGGAAAAAACTATATTGCATTTACTTTTCAAGATGATACAGGTGAAATATCTGGAAATCTTTGGGACGCTCAAGACTTTAATATAAAAAATTTTACTGCTGGTAAAATTATCTTTATGAGAGGACGACGTGAAATTTACAATGGAAGTCCGCAAGTTAACCAAATTAGTATCCGTTTATGTCATGATAATGAACACTATGACCCGAAAGATTTTGTCGAAAAAAGTCCTGTCAATATGCAAGATAGTAAAGATTACCTTGAACAAATGATGTTTAAAATTGAAAATGCAACCTGGCAACGTATTGTGCGTTATCTCTATAGAAAATTTGATAAAGCCTTTTATTCATATCCAGCAGCAAAAACTAACCACCATGCTTTTGAATCAGGATTAGCTTATCACACTGCAACCATGTTAAAAATTGCAGAGTCTTTATCACATATTTACCCCAAAATCAATACAAGCCTTTTGTATTCAGGGATTATGTTACATGATCTAGCAAAAGTAATTGAACTTTCAGGACCTATTCATACTGAATATACTCTGAAAGGTAACTTACTTGGACATATTGCATTGGTTGACCAAGAAATTACTAAAGCCACTATTGAACTTTCTATAAGTGATGATAAAGAAGAAGTGATACTTCTCAGACATTTAGTTCTCAGTCATCATGGTTTACTTGAATATGGTAGTCCTGTTAGACCCCGTGTTCTTGAAGCTGAGCTATTACATATGATAGATAATATTGATGCAGAAATGATGATGATGACTACTGCATTAGATAGAGTAGAGCCAGGAGAAATGACTAACAAACTTTTCCCAATGGATAATCGTTCATTTTACAAACCAAATATATAAAATAAAACTCTCAAGTGATGTTTACTTGAGAGTTTTAACTTTGAAGATAAAAGTATTAAATTAATTTTAACACAAAAAGAATATACTTTAGGGCACCTCTAAAAATTCACTAAATACTCCAAAAATGAGACAATAGACTAAAAGGGAATGAGGAGAACTGT
>JAUMZW010000023.1 GCA_030527925.1 Streptococcus sp. | reverse complement strand
GCAAGCCAGACAACAAGCTCAAGCAGAAGAGCAAGCCAGACAACAGTCTCAAGCAGCTCAACAGCAATCATCAGGTGGATATTTCAAAGATTCTCGTGGAAGATGGCGTAGAGCAAATGGTCAGTTTGCATCAAAAGTTGAAATCGCTGCTGCAGGACTTCAATGGTAATTTAAAATAAGTATAAAATAAATTATAATAATACAAATAGAGGACATTAATCATGGAAATAATAGTTTTAATATTTATCATCGTAATAGCTATCCTAGGTGGAAGTTACTCTAAAAAGAACACTAGAAGAAAACGCGATCGAATGATAAATGACATATACGATAGAAAATATCATAATAAAAAATAAAGAAACAAAGATTGGATTAATTATTGACAAAAACATCATTTTTCCAATAAATGGAATTTTCTTGGAAAATAAAAAAACGTGCAGAAACTGAATCACGTTAAAAGCTTAAAAGGAGAATTTTTATGAAAAGATTAGTTACTTTAGGAATCATATCATTATCAGCAATAGTTTTAGTCTCATGCTCTAATTCTAAAACAGATAAAACAACAAAGTCATCAAGTACAAAAATAACTAAAAATTCTACTACAACTAGTAGCTCTACTGCTTCAGATAACTCATCTGATGTTTTTGTAAAAAATGCCTCAGATTCAGTATTCACCGACAATGTTTTAAAAGGAAATTCTTACTCTATAAAAATAACAGATTACAAAATCATTCAACCAGGACAAGAAGGAAACGATTCAGATAAACCAATTATTGTCTTCTTTTTCGATACTTTGCTAGCTTCAGATTATGATAACTCAACTCCTATAACTCCTTCTACTGCATGGATATTAAATTTTAAAGCTGTACAAGATAACGACTCTAATAAAGTGAATACATTAGAAAACGCTATATATTCCGATGAAGAACTGGAAAAAAACTCCTACGCTGAAATAAAACCTGGTGGAACAGTTAAAAGTGCAGAAGCTTATATATTAAGTGATACAACAACGACAGTAAAATTGATTGCTGAAACTATTGATCATGCTATGGGAGAACAAACTTATAAGATTGATTAAAATCTGAGCGAATAGCATTCTACACTATCCATCGTTTGTGAATATGTGTGTAATTTTTTTAATAAATGGAATTTACTTGGAAAATAAATTTTAGGAGAGTTAATGATGATTTTAGAATCTACTAAAGTAATTATTGATAATTTACCAAAGGAAGAATTGTGGAATAGTTCACTTTTTACTTCTATAGTTGGAGCATTCTGTGGTGGTTTATTAGCTTTTGGGATAGCTTATATTCAAATTAACGACCAAAGAAAACAGCAGGATAAACAACGAAATAGAGAGATACAAAAAGCAAAAATTGAAATTAAAATAAAGTCACTGGATTTTATTTCCTCTATCTTAACTAAAAATATGAACAATAGTAAAGTTATTCAAATATATTTAAATAAAATTATAGATTCTAACACTGATAAAAAAGAATTAATGACTTTTAGAAATTTTTTTGAATATTATTTTAACACTAATTCAGATAGTATGCATAACGTATTTGATATTTGTCTAGAAAATAATATAGATAATTCTATTCTCGAAAAATTAAAGGAATTTAGCGAATTACTCAATTTAATTGATAATTATATAGATAGAGAACTGTTTAAAGAATTAAAAAATAATTTTAATATAGACTACATAAAATCTCTAAGTAATGACATTAATTATTGGAGTGAGTCATCTAAAAGACTGTTTTCATTTTTTAAAAATACTTATGAATAGATGCAAAAATACAATAATGAAACTATACCCAATGAAAAAATACGTTTATTGGAGTCAATCGGAAAATAAAAAAACAATTAAACCTAAATGACCAATATAAAAATATCACCTAATACTTACTTCTATAATTTTAAGGAGACCGACACAATGAAAGTAAATAAAGTAATATATCTAGTTTTAACCTTTTTCCTAGAGGGATTAGGTATTCATAAGTTTTATGCAGGAAAAACGGGCGTGGGTTTATTATACCTATTGTTCTCTTGGACGTTTATCCCATCATTCCTAGCATTGATTGATTTTATAATGGCTCTGTTTAGACCTAGTGACTATAACGGTAATTTTTACGTTTAAAATAAAAAACACCTGTACTATTTTGAATGGCTTGGGTGTTTGGGAAAGATAAAGAATAAAAAAACGTGTACGAATGCGTGTGTAAATTTTTTTATAAATGGAATTTACTTGGAAAATAAATTTTAGGAGAATCTATGATATTTTTAACAACTACAAAAGTAATTGTAGAAAGTCTACCGAAGGAAAGTTTTTGGAGCAGTAAAGAATTATGGACTACATTAATCAGTACTATATTTGCTTCTGTTGTATCTTTCACAGTAGCAAGCATCCCAATAAAAGAACAAAGAAAACAATTCGAAAAGCAACGAGAACTTGAAATTCAAAGGATGAATGCCGAGAGAAAACTTGAAATCCAGAAGATGAAAGTTGAGTTAGATATTGAAGAATTAAATCAAGACTTGAAAGTGTTAAATGAAATTTATATGACCTCTTGTTCTATTTGTAATTATTACAGAAATGAAAAATGCAAAGTAGATACAACTGATATAGATTTTAAAACAGCTTATATAAAAGCAGTAGATTTAGTTACCCACAATATTATTAAAATCCAACACAAGACATACTCCAAAAATATAAAAGAATTGGCCGATAATTTTAACAAAAATATCAAAAAGGATTTGAGTCTTTTCAAAGATGGAGGACTGATAGAAGCGCGTATAAGAAAATCATGGGAAATTAATATGAATGTTTCTTACACTTTAATAACTACAGATATCCCACAAGAAAAACTTCGTCTCTTAAACTCAATCGGAAAATAAAAAAACACCTACACTCTCCCTCGCCAAAGCTTGAGTGTAAGGGTAATGCTGTATAGAAAGACAGACTAGAAATAGTCGTCTTTTCTATGCCTATTTTAACAAATTAAAGGGGTGAAATCAATGAAGAAAGAAACGGATTTAGGAGCTGACGGAAAAAATAGATACAAGTTTAGGCTCTACGTTGGCAATGTTGACGGTAAAAGAAATACATAAAACATGGTGGCTTTAAAACTAAAGCAGATGCTAGAGCTTCTCTCTTATCGTTACAGACTGAACTAGTCAAACCAAAAGAAGAAAAAATACCAACTTTCAAGGAAGTAACGGACGATTGGCTTAAACAGTATTACGAGACTGTTCAAGAAAGCACATATATCAAAACTGAAAGACTTTTAAAAAACCACATAGTAGCAAGGCTCGGTAAATATAGAATAGATGAGATTAACCCTTTAATTCTCCAAAACGAGATGAACTTATGGCTAAAGAAACTTAAAAACGGTCGTAAAAATAAGGGTATTATCTCAAATATCTTTAAATTTGCTATCAGAAACGGATATGTCCAATATAACCCAACTGAAAGCATCACTACTGCTACTCGGAGACGAGATGAAAATTTTAGTGATTTTTACAATAAAGAATAATTAGAAGGCATTTAAAAAAATAACCGATAAAAAAGGATTAATTTTTAAATCGTCAACAGGTGGCATAATGACCGATAGTCTCCCTAGAAAATGGATGCATCAGATTTTAGATGATACAGATTTAAGACCGATTAAAATACATGGTTTTAGACATACCCACGCTAGTTTATGTTTTGAAGCTGGGATGACCTTAAAACAAGTTCAATATCGTTTGGGTCATTCTGATATGAAAACAACCATAAATGTCTATACTCATATCACGAAGCAAGCACAAGATGAGATTGGAGAGAAATTCTCGAACTACATTAATTTTTAGTTCAGGGTCTCTCTTTTTTAAAAACTTACAAAAACATATAAGAATATAGATACATTAAAAACCTTGATTTTTCAAGGTTTTTCTATGTTTTTTAAAACTTGTAAAAAGTTATAAAAAGATAAAATGGAGCCGGTGGGAGTCGAACCCACGTCCAAACATCTGCCAATATATTCGTCTACAACCATAGGTTATGTCTTAATTTAACTATTATTCATCACATAACTCAAAATCAATAATAGCGAGCCTATAAATCTCTCTTTAATCAGCTAGACAATGATTAAATGTATCTTGCTAATAATAAAGACTTTTAAAGAATCGCAAGCTATTCTCAAAAGTCACGCAGGCTGGTTATTAAGCAGCTAATGCGTAAGAATTTGTATTTTTTGCAGTTATATTTAACTGGAATTTTACATCTTCCGATGAGTCGCAAAATATATCTCATAATGCCTGTCGAATCCGTAACGACCCCTTAAGATAAACTACCATCTTAGTATAACAAATAATGTTTAAAATAGCAAAATTATCTATCTTATGATATGATTAAGTCATGAAAACTAAAATGTCAAATCAATATCTTTTATTACAAAAGATTATTCAAATCTTAGGTATTATAGCTCTCATCGGTTCTATTTTTTTGGTCATTTGGCTATATCGCCTAGGGATCATGAACGATAGCAATGCCTTAAAAGATTTTGTACATAAATATAAATTCTGGGGACCATTTGTCTTTGTCCTCATTCAAATCTTTCAAGTTGTCTTTCCAATTATCCCTGGCGGAGTTACAACAGTTGCAGGTCAACTCATCTTTGGACCATGGCTAGGTTTCATCTATAATTATATAGGTATATGTCTTGGTAGTATCATACTTTTTTGGCTAGTTAAAGTTTATGGTAAAAAATTTATCTTACTATTTGTAAAGGAAAAAAACTTCTACGACTATGAACGTCGTCTTGAAACACCAGGTTTTGAAAAAATTTTTATTATCTGTATGATTTCTCCCATATCTCCTGCAGATATTATGGTTATGATTATGGGACTTAGTAATATGACTATAAAAAGATTAACTGCAATTATCTTAATTACAAAGCCTCTTTCTATTATTGGTTACAGTTACCTATGGATTTTCGGTGGCGATATTGTTAGACTTTTTTTAAAATAAGTACTCTATTTAAAACAAAAACGGTTAAAGAATTAAATCTTTAATCGTTTTTTGTCATATCATATATTATGAAAACATTTGATTATAACTAACATTGAAAGCATCTAAAATGGTTTGAGTCGTTTTAGAATAATCGCTACTCTCTGTTAATTTAGCATGAACGATAATACGCTCGCTAGCACCAGGATCTGTGCATGTGACTAAGGTCAAGGTACTCTCTCCAGGAATATCATCAATTACCTCTACGTGCTCAGGAGTTACTGTTGTAACTTCTGTAATTTCGTAGGTATAAACTCTTTCTTTATCTGTCAGATAAATTTTCATTCCATTTTGTGCCTTATCCAAAGGTGAAAATAACATTTCTGAAGCACCTGTTAATCCAAATACGTGATGACTTGCTAGGGCATAGTTATTTTCACCTCCCATTACTTGATTTTCTTTCATAGTACCAGCACCATAGGTAAGTTCTGTATTACCAAGTCCTTTAAAAATAGGAAGATTCATTTTTAGTTCTGGAATGGCAAGCCCTCCTATGACAGGTAATTGCTGAGAATCCATTTGATTTTTTAGGATGGTCTCTGAATTTACTGCCTGAACATTAGAAAAATCATAGGTTGTTTTCTTGGCTTCATTTTTCTTAATTGTTTTTTTAGAGACTTTATTGACTTGATATTTATTTGTATTATATCCAATAATAAAATTTCTAATTGGTGCATTAAAAACTAATATTAAACCTATTATTACTAGAAGAGATGGGATAACTTTCCAAAGGATTTGGGAAAGTTTTGATGATTTCTTTCTTCTCTTTTTACTCATTTATTTGACTTTCTTCTGTTTGTTCTATTTCCTCAACTTCTGGATCAACTAATGCAAATGTTACAATTTTTGAATCATCCAATAATCGCATCAATTTTACACCCATAGTTGGCCTTCCTGATTGAGAAACGGTATTAACATTAACTCGAATAATGATACCCTTATCTGTAATAAGCATAATATCTTCGTCACCATTAACCGTTACTAAACCAGATAATTTTCCATTTTTCTCAGTGATATTAGCTGTTTTAATTCCTTTACCACCACGACCTTTTTTAGGATATTCAGTAGCTAGAGTTTTTTTACCGAAACCATTTTCAGTAATAATTAAAACATTCTGTTGATCATTGATTGCAGACGCTCCTATAACAATATCGTCTTCCCTTAACCTTACTCCTCTAACTCCTGTTGCTATACGGCTCATACTTCTAACATCAGCTTCGTTGAAACGAACTGAGTATCCTGCTTGAGTACCAATGATAATATCCGTATCACCATCAGTTTTCATGACGCTAATTAGCTCATCATCTTCTTTTAAATTTAAAGCTCTCAGCCCATTTTTACGAATAGTTTCAAACTCAGATGCTGATGTTCGTTTAACCGTTCCAAATTTAGTAACAAAGAAGAAAAATTGTTCTTTGTCATCTGGAACTGACTTGATAATCGTTTGTACACGTTCACCATCTTCTAATTTTAACAGATTGACAATTGGTAATCCTTTGGCTGTTCGACCATATTCTGGGATTTCATAAGATTTCAGACGGTAAACACGACCAAGATTCGTAAAGAATAAAAGATAATCATGAGTACTTGCAGATACTAGATCTTTAACGAAATCATCATCATTGATACCTGTTCCTTGAACGCCACGTCCCCCTCTTTTTTGAGCACGAAATTCATCTTGCGCTAAACGTTTGATATATCCTTTACTAGATAAAGTAATCAAAACATCTTCTTCTTCAATTAAATCCTCATCCTCAATATTAACAACCTCTCCAATCATTAGCTTGGTTCTTCTTGGATTGTTATATTTTCGTTTGATTTCATCTAGTTCTTCTTTAATGATAGTAACAATACGCTTTGGTTTAGCTAAAATATCTGCTAAATCTTCAATCAATAACAGTAAATCATTATACTCTGATTGTATTTTATCACGTTCTAATCCAGTCAAACGACGCAAACGCATATCTAATATGGCTTGGCTTTGACGCTCGGATAAATCAAATTTAGAAATCAATTCTTTTTGAGCTATAACATCTGTTTCGCTATTTCTAATGATAGCAATAACTTCATCTAGATGATCTAAAGCAATGAGCAATCCTTCTAATATATGGGTCCTAGCTTCTGCTTTATTTTTATCAAACTGTGTTCGTCTAACAATGACCTCTTTTTGATGTTCAATATAATTATCAATAATTTGACGTAATGACAGAATCCTTGGAACACCTTTTTCAATAGCTAACATATTAAAGCTAAAATTAATTTGGAGACTAGTCATTTTAAAGAGATTATTTAAGATAACGTTTGCAGAAGCATCTCGTCTGACTTCGATAACAAATCGAACACCTTCCCGATTTGATTCATCTCGTACAGCTGTTATTCCTTCAATACGCTTTTCTTGAGCTAACTTTACAATATGCTCATGGACTTTAGTTTTATTAACTGCATAAGGAAACTCTGTAACAACTATGCGTTCACGACCACTTTTTGTTGTTTCAATTTCTGTTTTAGATCGTAGTACAATCGCCCCTTTTCCAGTTTCATAAGCACGTCTGATACCAGATTTACCCATAACCATTGCACCAGTTGGAAAGTCAGGGCCAGGAAGTACTTCCATCAATTCTTTAACAGTAACAGATTCATCATCAAGTACTAATTTAACAGCATCTATAGTCTCACCCAGATTATGTGGTGGAATATTGGTAGCCATTCCAACTGCAATCCCAGTAGCACCATTAACTAAAAGATTTGGAAAACGAGCTGGTAAGACAAGAGGCTCCCTCTCATTTCCATCATAGTTATCTTGAAAATCTACTGTATTTTTATTAATATCTCTAAGCATTTCAAGGGCAATTTTACTCATTCGTGCTTCAGTGTAACGTTGGGCAGCAGCTCCATCACCATCCATAGAACCAAAATTGCCATGACCATCAACTAACATATAACGGTAAGACCACCACTGTGCCATACGTACCATTGCTTCATAGATTGAGGAATCACCATGTGGATGGTATTTACCCATAACATCCCCAGTAATACGGGCAGATTTTTTATGAGGTTTATCAGGGGTAACTCCCAACTCATTCATCCCATAAAGAATTCTTCTATGAACAGGTTTTAAACCATCACGGACATCTGGTAAAGCGCGTGATACAATAACACTCATGGCATAGTCTATAAAGCTAGTCTTCATCTCGTTTGTCAAATTGACATTGACTAAATTCTTATCTTGCATTTAAAAATGCCTCATTTCTAGTGCATAAGTTCTATTATATTATACCATAATTTCAAAACTCTTGCTCACTTTCTATAATTTTCATAAAATTTCAAAGACTTTCAATTATTTTCCTGATTTAATCATGACAAATTTATTTTAAAGTGATAGAATATAAATGTATGGATTTAAATCCTAATAATTATAAGGAGAATGTTTTAATGACTACAACTAAACAACATAAAAAAGTCATTTTAGTCGGAGATGGTGCTGTTGGATCATCTTACGCCTTTGCACTTGTAAACCAAGGTATCGCTCAAGAATTAGGTATCGTTGATATTTTTAAAGAAAAAACTCAAGGGGATGCTGAAGACTTAAGTCACGCACTTGCTTTCACCTCACCTAAGAAAATTTATGCAGCTGATTATTCGGATGCTCATGATGCAGATTTAGTCGTTCTTACTGCTGGAGCTCCACAAAAACCAGGTGAAACTCGTCTAGACTTAGTTGAAAAAAATCTTCGTATTAACAAAGATGTTGTAACACAAATTGTAGAATCTGGATTTAATGGTATCTTCTTAGTAGCTGCTAATCCTGTAGATATCTTAACTTACTCTACTTGGAAATTCTCTGGATTCCCTAAAGAGCGTATCATTGGATCAGGAACTTCATTAGATTCTGCTCGTTTCCGTCAAGCTTTAGCTGAAAAAATTGGAATCGACGCTCGTTCAGTGCATGCTTACATCATGGGTGAACACGGTGACTCAGAATTTGCTGTTTGGTCACACGCTAACGTAGCTGGTGTTAAACTTGAGCAATGGTTACAAGACAATCGTGATATTGATGAAGAAGGTCTGGTAGACTTATTCGTTTCTGTTCGTGATGCTGCATACTCAATTATCAATAAAAAAGGTGCTACTTTCTACGGTATCGCTGTTGCCTTAGCTCGTCTTACAAAAGCTATCTTAGATGATGAAAATGCAGTTCTTCCTATCTCAGCATATCAAGATGGACAATATGAAGGTGTAACGGATTGTTTTATCGGTCAACCAGCTATCATTGGTGCACACGGTGTTGTTCGTCCAGTTAATATTCCATTAAACGATGCTGAATTACAAAAAATGCAAGCATCTGCAAAACAATTAAAAGAAATTATCGATGAAGCTTTTTCAAAAGAAGAATTTGCTTCTGCATGTAAAAACTAAAAAGAAGTTAATTCACTTCTTTAAACTTTCTAAAGCCTATTTAACCTTTGGTTAAAAAATTAATATCATAAGCTCTATAATATATAAATAAAAACATTGTACTAACATTAAAAATTTCATTGGAAACTTCAATTAAATTTTTAATTCAAAACAATACTAAAATCTCTTTTATACATATTGATCCCTAGTCTAGTCTTATTCGTTTCAAGCAGAGTAGATTCCAGTCCAAAGCCTGTCATAAAATACCCGTTTCAGAAACAAATAACGTTAAGAAAATTACTAAATTTATAAACTACTTAGAGAAAATCTTTCTAAGCTATTAATACTAAGCCATATATCTTTAAAAAAACTATCTCAACCTCTACTGTCTATCGAAAACGAACAGATTCTAATTAGAATGAAATGTGTAATACATTACCTTAAATTTTTTCGTGGGATTAATTTACTTATCAAAAGAGTAAACTAGCTTTTATCGCTCAAGATTTCAAGACAAAGTAAATCATGACTATTTTTGATAATAGATGATAAACAACCATTCTAATTCATTTCTTTAAATAATAAGAATATGCCATAAATTGGGAGAAGACTCATTTTTGACATGTCTGGAAACTATATTTCCAGTATCAACCCCCTTTTCTCTAAATCTAAAATTATTCTGTATCGTTTCCATAGTGTTAAAAACATGAACAGACTCTCAATAAAATAAGAACTCAAATCATGAAACAATTCGCTAAGTACTCCATTGAATATTGAACTCTTAAATAGTAGTCGGCACTTTAAAAAATTTAATTGACTTATCTATAGCTCTTTTAATATAACAAAAGAGAAGACAAATTTCATATCCTCTCACATTTAAATATATCTCACCCACTACAGTTGACATAGAGGCAAAAAATCTAAAAAACACCCTGATATTTATCAGAGTGTTTTTATAAAGAATTAACTAATTATTATTTCATCATTTAATTAATCTTCTTTTCTTTTTTTCTTTGCTAAACCTAGGAAACCTCCTAATACTGCTGCCATACCAAGTGCTGATACTGCTGCTGTATTTGATTCTTCACCTGTATTTGGAAGAGTTTCCATTCTAGTTGATTGATCAACAATAGGTTTAGATAGTTCCTTAGACTCTTCTTTAATTTGAGGAACTTTTGGTTTGTCCATTTTTTCAGTAGATGTTTGTTTTTCTACTTTCTTATAAATTTGAGTAACATTACCATCTTTATCTACATCAGATTTAACAAACTCATATCCTGGGATAACTTTAGATGGGTTAGATCCATCTTCTACTGGTGACAATGGGTTGCCATCGCCATCTACAAAGCTAGTTGTCTTCTTAACAACTTTCTTATAAACGTGAATAATGTTTCCATCTTTATCAACATTAGATTTAACCAACTCATATCCTGGAATATCTTTTGATGGGTTAGATCCATCTTCTACTGGTGACAATGGGTTGCCATCGCCATCTACAAAGCTAGTTGTCTTCTTAACAACTTTCTTATAAACGTGAATAATGTTTCCATCTTTATCAACATTAGATTTAACCAACTCATATCCTGGAATATCTTTTGATGGGTTAGATCCATCTTCTACTGGTGACAATGGGTTGCCATCGCCATCTACAAAGCTAGTTGTCTTCTTAACAACTTTCTTATAAGTATGGACTGTATTGCCATCTTTATCAGTAACTGATTTAACTAACTCATATCCTGGGATATCTTTTGATGGATTAGATCCGTCTTCTACTGGTGACAATGGGTTGCCATCGCCATCTACAAAGCTAGTCTTAGGTGTTACTTTTTCCGGTATTTTATTGTACACATAAAGCACATTACCATCTTTATCAGTTGAAGTTTTAGTCAAAGTATAACCTGGAATTTCTTTTGATGGATTAGTTCCATCTTCTACTGGTGATAATGGGTTGCCATCGCCATCTACAAAGCTAGTTGTCTTCTTAACAACTTTCTTATAAGTATGGACTGTATTGCCATCTTTATCAGTAACTGATTTAACTAACTCATATCCTGGGATATCTTTTGATGGATTAGATCCGTCTTCTACTGGTGACAATGGGTTGCCATCGCCATCTACAAAGCTAGTCTTAGGTGTTACTTTTTCCGGTATCTTATTGTACACATAAACCACATTACCATCTTTATCAGTTGAAGTTTTAGTCAAAGTATAACCTGGAATATCCTTAGATGGATTAGTTCCATCTTCTACTGGTGATAATGGGTTGCCATCACCATCTACAAAGCTAGTCTTAGGTGTTACTTTTTCCGGTATTTTATTGTACACATAAAGCACATTACCATCTACAAAGCTAGTCTTAGGTGTTACTTTTTCCGGTATTTTATTGTACACATAAAGCACATTACCATCTTTATCAGTTGAAGTTTTAGTCAAAGTATAACCTGGAATTTCTTTTGATGGATTAGTTCCATCTTCTACTGGTGATAATGGGTTGCCATCACCATCTACAAAGCTAGTTGTCTTCTTAACAACTTTCTTATAAGTATGGACTGTATTGCCATCTTTATCAGTAACTGATTTAACTAACTCATATCCTGGGATATCTTTTGATGGATTAGATCCGTCTTCTACTGGTGACAATGGGTTGCCATCGCCATCTACAAAGCTAGTCTTAGGTGTTACTTTTTCCGGTATCTTATTGTACACATAAACCACATTACCATCTTTATCAGTTGAAGTTTTAGTCAAAGTATAACCTGGAATATCCTTAGATGGATTAGTTCCTTTTTCAATTGGTGACAATACATTACCATCTCCATCTACAAATGAAGTTGTCGGTACATATGTTACAGTTGGTGTATACTTAGCTGTTGCTGGTGTTCCGTTTGTGTCTTTACGAACAACAGTTACTCCTGTTCCTGTGCCTGTAAAGCCTTTTTCTGGAACAAACGTTACAGTACCATCTGGTGAAACTGTATATGTTCCTTCTCCTGGAACTACTTTTTCTGTACTTCCATCTTCAAACGTTGCTGGGACTTTTTCATCGATTGGAGTGTTATCTGAACCACCCTTGAATTCAACTTTTCCTGTTTGTGTTTGACCTTGTTCACCTGTTGTTTCTTTTGGTGTACCTGTTGGAGTTACTGGCGTTACAGTTGGTGTATACTTAGCTGTTGCTGGTGTTCCGTTGCTATCTGTAATTTGTACATTTGCTGGATCAGGTGTGCCTACAAAATCTTTATTTGGTGTAAATGTTACAACACCTGTTGTTGGATCAATTGTATATGTTCCAACTGTTTTACCATCTTTTGTCGCTGTAATCTCTGTTGCTTCTGCAGGTTGTCCCGTACTTGGATCAATCAATTTAGCAGGATTATCTGTTGATGGTGTTAATGTATTACCATCACCATCTTTAAATGTTGGTGTTCCTGTTTGTGTTTGACCTTGTTCACCTGATGACTTATCATCAGCACCTATTGGGGTTAATGGTGTTACAGTTGGTGTGTACTTAGCTGTTGCTGGTGTTCCGTTTGTGTCTTTACGAACAACAGTTACTCCTGTTCCTGTGCCTGTAAAGCCTTTTTCTGGAACAAACGTTACAGTACCATCTGGTGAAACTGTATATGTTCCTTCTCCTGGAACTACTTTTTCTGTACTTCCATCTTCAAACGTTGCTGGGACTTTTTCATCGATTGGAGTGTTATCTGAACCACCCTTGAATTCAACTTTTCCTGTTTGTGTTTGACCTTGTTCACCTGTTGTTTCTTTTGGTGTACCTGTTGGAGTCACACTAGTTACCGTTGGTGTATAGTAACCAGAAGCAGTAGCTGTGATCGCATTACCATTTTTATCATGACCTACTACAGCTATTAAAGATACTTGTGCTGTAGGTGCTGTTCCTGTATATGATGATAATGGTTGGAACGTAACTTCACCAGTTGTTGGGTCAATAGTATAAGAGCCAACTCCATCTACACTATAACTATCTACTTTATCACCTGTCTTTGGATCAATAAGTTTTGCTGGATATTCAACTGAAGGCGTAACTGTATCAGGTGTATTTTCATCAGAATTTTTATCAACATCAATTGTAAATGTTGGTGTTTTTTTCTGCGCTTTACCTTGAATGTCTTCAGAAGTTTCCTTACTTCCCACAATTTCTTTAGGTGTTACAGTTGGAATATATACTGAATCCATTGTTTTCGTAGACTGGATTTGATTTATATTCTCCAAGCTATTTACTGCCGTATCAGCCGTCCAACCTGTACTTACACCATTTTTATCCCACGCACGAACAACTACTCCAGTAGCTTCTCCAATAAAAATCTGCTAGTGGTTGGAATGTAATTACTCCATTTGAAGGATTTAATGTATATGTACCCTGATTGGCTACAGTAAGTGTAGTTTCATCGCTTTCTACACCATTTACAACAAATTTATAAGGTTTAGTATTATCTATTGTATTATTTGTTTCAACATTATAATCTAGTTGACCATACGCGGTAAAGTTTAATTGTGAAGTTTGAGTTTCACCCTGCTTACCTTCAGTACGTTTTAATTCACCACGAGGAGGAATAGTTTGTTGGATTTGGAAGTCCTCAACTTCACCTGAATATGCAATACCTGTAGGATTAGCTATATCTTCAGCATCTTTGGCAGTTCTAATTCTCATACCTAAGCGTGTATGAGTCGTATCTATATTTTGTGGGATATTATTAAATGTTAATGATATTTCACCTGCTGAAGTCACAGTAATTAAATCTGATGCTTCATTTTCATCAAAAACACCATTATTATTAAAATCAACCCATCCTTTAACATAAGATTGTGGATTTCCGTTAGGATTAGCTAAGATTTTCAGAGTATAAGTTGAATCATTTGATTTGTGTAAAGTATAATTATCATTTTTTTCTACACTATCACCCATTAATTGTTTAGGGCCTTCATCAACTGTATCATTGGTTTCATCACGTGTCCATGGAGTCGTATTTCCATTAGGATCAACATCATCAACATCACCTTTAATAGAACCAATATAAGGATGAGTTACTTTACCATCTCTACCTGCTGAGACAAAATGAGAAGCTTTTCCATAAGAATCTGGTGCATCTCCTTCATCAAATATTGCTACACCAATTGTTGACGCCTGAGCTCCCGCTGAAACTAAATATAGAGTAGTCTCTGTAACTCCTTTTGTTAAAACGATTGGTTTTGAGTATTTACCGGCATTAGAATATGGTCCAAATGTTTTCGTTCCTAATCCATCAACAACTTTTGGATCACTACTATTTTTTCCTTTTCCTGCAGTTGCTACTGTGCTAGATGTAATTTCACCTTTATTTAGGACTTTTTCAGTTAAGTTAGAAATTTTTTCTTTTGTTTCTGGATCATTAGGATCTGTATACCCACTAATATTATATAAACTTTTAGCTAACGAATCAGCACCTGAATGTGGCATCGCTAAGTAACTGGATTTTGTATCTGAATTCGTTAATTCTGTTAGAAGTTCCCAAGGCGTCCCATTAGTTTTATATATTTCAGCCTCAGTGGGACTCAAAGATTCTGAAGATGTCATAAAGATGTTAGGTTTAATATCTTTACCATTGTAGGTGGCAGAAACTTCAAATGTTATTCCAAGATTTGTATGTGAACCACTTTTTTGTGTTAAACCTTTAAGCCCTAGTTCTCCTGCAATAGTTGAATATCCAGGAGCTGTTAAACCGGATTTAGAAATTTCAGAATAGTTATTATAGTTTTCTTTTTGAGCAAATACACTTCCATTAAAAGGATTTGATTCAGCTACTTCAGCAACTTTTGAACCTTCTTTTAATTCTTGACCATTATTTTGTCCAAGTATATTCTTTAATTCTTTTACTTTAACTTTTACAATATAACCAGGAGAAATCTCTTTTGTCCACGTTGTACCTTCAATAAGTTCAATACCTTTTGACCCATTAGCTTGTATTTTTCTACCTGCTCCAGTTACTGCCGATTCATCTGACCAATCAATAAAAAATAATTGCTGATTTAAATCTTTTAAATGTTTATTTTTACCATCAGTTCCTTGATATTGCTTGTAATGATCTCTTTGAGCTTCTGCTGATGGTTCTGAAACTGTATCTAAACTATAAGATAGTTCTTCAAATCCGTTCTTCTTTAACAGAATATAAGCTGCCTCAATCTGTAAATTGAGATTTGAGACTTGGTTTTTAACTTCAAGTTCATCTAATTCGTCTTTTGATACTAATACCTGCGCTTCTTTAACAGCGATATTAATATTAGTAGCCGCTTCTTTTAATTCAGCTTTATTTTCTTCTGAAATAGCTTCATTTGTTGAAGTTGTACCTTTAGATACAGTTTGAGAAGTAATATTGCTAATAATTTCAGCTTCCGCAATCGCTGAATCTAGTTGATTCCTTAAATCTTCTGAATTAGAATCTGTACTTGTTGATTCTGTTTTAGAATCTGTACTTGTTGATGCAGCATTAGAATCTGTACTTGTTGATACCGTACTTTCTTCAGCTTTTACAACTGTTGATACAGTATCAGTCGTTGTTGAATCTGCACTAACATGTGTTCCAACGATAACTGTACCAATTAAAACTGATGCAGCACCAAAAGCATATTTTCTAATTGAAAATTTTTGCTTTTTATTAAATTTCATAAATTCTCCTCTATGTAAAAATAATTTTACACTTTTATTTTAAATTATTTGGCTAATCAAAATTTTTCCGATATTATTATATCAACCTTGCATTTTGTTGTCAAAAATTTTAATCTTATTTAATATAAATGGGCACCTCTAAAAACTCACTAAATACTCCAAAAATGAGATAATAGACTAAAAAGGAATG
>JAUMZW010000005.1 GCA_030527925.1 Streptococcus sp. | reverse complement strand
TAGCGCATGACTGTTAATCATGATGTCGTAGGTTCGAGTCCTACTGCCGGAGTTAAATATAAAAAGATAGGGTTGAATTACATCAATCCTATCTTTTTATATTTAACTCCTTAAATCTCTTATTCCAGATTTCAGGATATTGTAGGTTAAAGGGGCCTTTTTTATCAATAATCCACTTATTTAATATTTTGACATTTTTTTTAATTATAAAATCTATTTCTTTTGGATAATTCATTATTTTTTTATGATATTCGTATTCATCTACATCTAATAGTTTTTTATCTCCATTTTCAAATACTTTGATATCTAAATCATAATCAATATATTTTAAAGCTTCTTCATCAATAACATAAGGGCTAGCTAAATTACAATAATAAGAAATACCTGTTTCTTTTATCATTGCTATGATATTAAACCAATATTTTTTATGGAAGTAGACGATAGCAGGTTCTCTTGTAACCCACCTTCTACCATCATTTTCTGTTACTAATGTATGGTCATTAACTCCTATAAGAATAGTCTCTGTTGTTTTTAGTATCATAGTATCACGCCAAGTTCGATGTATTTTTTTATTGTGTTTATAACTTTGTATAGTTATATAATCTCCTTCTTTTGGTTCTTTCATATAGTTCTTTCTTCATCATTTTATTGTCTTTTATTTTACCATATTTTTTTGTAAATTTCATAACTATTATTTGTTTTTTAATACTGTAAAATATATTCTTTTAAACATAAATAGGAATAAATCCTGTATAGTAAAGTTGTAATACATTAATAGAAAAATTTAATCTTATGATTATTTTCTACACAGGACTTAACTTCCTAGTATAAAAGTTATATTTTGATTATTTTTTTCGTTCTTATTTTGAAACTCTTATGAATTAGCTTCTCGAAGCAAGATTATTAGCCTTTCTGGTTTATTAACACTTCTTTAATGATGGTTACCATACTGCTAATACTAATAACGGTACTTTTTATCGTTAATTTTAAACCAAGTATTACAAGACAAATCTTATGATAACTATAGCCCCTAATGGTGAATTCTCGACAGCTTGATTATCTTCCTATGCTAGGCTTCTTGAAGTAATGGTTATTAAGATTTTTTCAGAAAGGCATTACAACTCGTGAGATTAATGATATTATTGGAAGTTGGACCGTTCAGTCATACTAGATAAGTTTAAAGAGTTTATCAATCAAAACAGATGGTTTAAGTTTTGTTAAATTAAGAAAATTTTATGAATGACTGCTCACCTAAATAAAAGAAAATAATGGACAATTTAACCTAAACAAGGGAATTATTATCTTATTTGAATTTCCACAAGTATTAGAAAAAGTATTTACTCAACTAATCTTATTGGTCTTTAAATAAGGAAATTTAGAGACAAACAAAGAAAAAAGAAACATTCCCTAATGAAGAAGCCCTTGAAGCTTTTTTGAGTAGTATGTTTGAAAATTGCAAATTTTAAAAATGAACGATGGATTCATATAGGTTTTGGAGCTTGTTCAGATACCTTAGAAAGCCTGATTTTATAACTCTCAATTTTTAAAAATAAGCTAGACATAAAAAAGCCATATATGTTAGACTTCGATAACCACTAAACTTTTCTAAAAGGAACTAACATAAACGACCTATACTCATTTTTCCACAACGGAGCTTGTAATGATATGGGCTTATTACAAAGAAGGAATAACAGTTAACGATATTTGTTAATTTCTGAAAAATCCAGACAAACGATTTATAAGGTTATTGCTTATTTAAAAAGCTGATAATACTGCTTTTGATTACTATAAAAATTACAAAGCGAAAAATAAACGTTGTGGTCTTCGTAATACCTTACTTATTTTAAGTCATCATCACTCTTTAAGCCCATGGTCGAAAAGCTAGTGATATTGAACAATCACTAAATAAATGGTTGTCAACATTACAAAAACTTTTCTTTAAATCTATTAACTTTGATTGTGAGAAAGAATTCTCTAATTGAAAGACAATAGCTAACCAACACGACATTAATATTTTTATGCGGTTTCAAATTGCCCTAGTCAACGTGGTTTAAATGAACAACAAATGGCTTATCAAGACGTCACGGACCACCAATGCAAATGGATTTCAATGGTAATCCCAAGAAATATTTATCAACTATAGCTGATGAATGAAATAGAATTTCTGGGAAATTTTAAAATTATCATACACCATATCGAGTATTTCTGAGTTATGTAAAATATTTTACCCTATTAGTCTTTATCTTAAAGCTATCTTATTTTAATAAAAAAGGTTATAATTAATGTTATGAAAGTTTTACTTTACTTAGAAGCAGAAAATTATTTACGTAAATCTGGAATTGGACGGGCGATTAAGCATCAAGAATTTGCATTGAAATATGCAGGACAGGATTATACAAAAAATTCAGATGATAACTATGACTTAATTCATATTAATACTTATGGTTTTAATAGTTGGAGATTGTTAAAGAAATCTAGACGTCTTGGTAAAAAAGTCATTATGCATGGGCATTCAACTGAAGAAGATTTTAGAGATTCTTTTATTGGGTCGAATTTTGTAGCTCCCTTATTTAAATGGTATTTATGTCAGTTTTATAAATCCTCTGATGCTATTATAACACCCACAAAGTATTCAAAATCTTTAATTCAGAGTTATGGTATAAAAGTACCAATTTTTGCCTTATCAAATGGCATTGATTTAGATCGTTATACATATGATCAGAGTAAGGTTGATGCTTTTAGAAAGTATTTTAATCTTAGCTCAACTGATAAAGTTGTTGTTTCAGCTGGTCTTTATTTCATGAGAAAAGGGATTGATGAGTTTGTAGAAGTGGCTAGAAGAATGCCAAATGTGACATTTATTTGGTTTGGGGAGACAAATAAGTATGTGATTCCTTCAAAAGTTAGGGCTATTGTGAGAAAAAAACATCCTAAGAATGTTATTTTTGCTGGTTATATCAAAGGTAATGTGTTTGAAGGTGCTATGTCAGGCAGTGATGCTTTCTTTTTTCCTAGTCGTGAAGAGACTGAAGGTATAGTAGTTTTAGAAGCTTTGGCCAGTAGGCAAAATGTTCTTTTGAGGGATATTCCAGTGTACAATGGTTGGCTTGATTCTACAAATTGTCTTTTTTCGAGTAATGTTGAAGGATTTGTCACTTCATTAAAAAGTATTCTAGATGGTAAAGTTGATAAGCGTCAGGAAGGCTATAGAGTAGCTGAATCAAGAGATATTCGTGTTATTGCCTCAAAATTAGTTTCGATTTATAAAAAGGTTATGGAGTTATAAAAATGAGAATAGGCTTATTTACGGATACCTATTTTCCTCAAGTATCTGGAGTAGCAACAAGTATAGCTACTTTAAAAATAGAATTAGAGCTTTTAGGTCATGAGGTATATATTTTTACGACGACTGATAAAAATGTCAAACGATATGAGAATCCTACTATTATTAGGCTACCTAGTGTACCTTTTATTTCATTTACAGACAGACGTGTTATCTATCGTGGTTTTTTATCTTCTTATAAGATTGCTAAGCAATATAAACTTGATATTATTCATACTCAGACAGAATTTAATGTTGGAATTCTTGGGAAATTGATTGCAAGGGCATTACATATTCCAGTGATTCATACATATCATACTCAATATGAAGATTATGTTGGTTACATCGCTAATGGGATGATTATAAGACCTAGTATGGTGAAATATATTATGCGAGGTTTTTTGAACAACCTTGATGGTGTAATTTGTCCTTCAGCTATTGTCTTAAATTTACTTGATAGTTATAAGATTAAGGTTCCAAAGCGTATAATACCAACTGGTATTCCTGTTGAAAAATTTAATATAACTCATATTTCTGAGAGTCAGATTATAGAGTTAAGAGAACGACTAGGAATAGGTACTGAGAATAAAATTTTACTAAGTTTATCTAGAATCTCCTACGAAAAAAACATTCAGGCAATTATTAGGCATTTTCCGAATGTCCTCCGAGGTTTTCCTAATGTTAAATTAGTAATCGTTGGAGATGGTCCATATCTTTCCGAATTAAAAGATATGGTTTATCAGTTGGAACTTGAAGATAGTATCATTTTTACAGGAATGATAAATCATGATGAGGTTCCAGTATTTTATAAAGCTTCGGATTATTTTATAAGTGCTTCGACAAGTGAAACACAAGGGTTAACCTATATTGAAAGTTTAGCATCAAGAACTCCTATTATCGCTCAATCAAATCCTTATTTAGATGATTTAGTTGATTCTATTAAGTTTGGTTATCTATATGAGGATGAGAAGGAGATTAGCGAAACAATTATTCAAGCATTAGAATTTTCAGATTATATGGATCAGTTAAGTTATGAAAATAAGCTTTATGAGATTTCTTCTAAAAAATTTGGGTTAAGTGTTTTTGAATTCTATCTTGATACAATTATAGCTCATAAAAATAAGCAACGAGAGAAGTTATCATTATTGGTAAAAAGTAGTCCTAGAGAACGTTCTTTTAATTTAGCAAAATCTGCAGTTAGATTACCAAAAACTGCTTATTATGTAACTAAAAAAACATCTAAAAAAGCTTTAAAAATTCCAAAAAAGATTGTGCATACATTACAAGATTTTTTAGATTAATATCTTGAAAAAAAAAGAAATCATGCTATAATGAAAAATGAAGATATGTTGAGTTTTAAATTTATAGCGAGCATTTAATGGTGAAAAGGATGCAATAAAACTTGATACTCCTTCCATGATTTTATGTAAACATAAGACGGTGGCCACGTTATAGCTAACTTAGAGGTGTCAAGTTGGCATGAATTAAGGTGGAACCACGTTACGACGTCCTTTTTGGGACGTCTTTTTTAATAATTTTTAAAAAGGAGAAATTATGATTAAAATTATATTTCCAGATGGGGCAATTAGAGAATTTGAGTCTGGAATTACAACATTTGACATTGCACAATCTATTAGTAACTCTTTGGCTAAAAAAGCTTTAGCTGGGAAATTCAATGGGCAGTTAATTGATACTAATCGTGAAATTTATGAAGATGGTACAATCGAAATTGTTACACCGGATCATGAGGATGCTTTAGCTATTTTACGCCACTCTGCCGCACATTTATTTGCGCAAGCTGCTAGACGTCTATTTCCAGATATCCATTTAGGTGTTGGTCCAGCAATTCAAGATGGTTTTTATTATGATACTGATAATGTAGCTGGTCAAATTTCTAATGAAGATTTACCACGAATTGAAGAAGAAATGAAAAAGATTGTTAAAGAAAATTTCCCTTCAATTCGAAGAGAAGTTTCTAAAGATGAAGCTAGAGAAATCTTTAAAAATGATCCTTATAAATTAGAGTTAATTGAAGAACATTCTGATGACGCTGGTGGATTAACAGTTTATTCTCAAGGTGAGTATGTTGATTTGTGTCGTGGACCTCATGTTCCTTCAACAGGTCGTATTCAAGTTTTCCATTTATTAAATGTTGCAGGAGCATACTGGCGTGGAAATAGCGATAATGCTATGATGCAACGTGTTTATGGAACTGCTTGGTTTGATAAGAAAGATTTAAAAGCTTACTTGACACAATTAGAAGAAGCAAAAGAACGTGATCATCGTAAATTAGGTAAGGAACTTGATTTGTTTATGATTAGTCAAGAAGTTGGTCAAGGTTTACCGTTTTGGTTACCAGATGGAGCTACTATTCGACGTACACTTGAGCGTTATATTACAGATAAAGAATTAGCTTCAGGTTACCAACATGTATACACCCCACCTCTTGCTTCTGTAGAATTGTATAAGACTTCAGGGCATTGGGAACATTATCAAGATGATATGTTTCCAACAATGGATATGGGAGATGGTGAAGAATTTGTTTTACGCCCGATGAACTGTCCTCACCATATTCAGGTTTATAAGAATCATGTTCGTTCTTATCGTGAGCTTCCTGTTCGTATTGCAGAATTAGGTATGATGCATCGTTATGAAAAATCAGGAGCTTTATCTGGTTTACAACGTGTTCGTGAGATGACATTAAATGATGGACATATTTTTGTAACGCAAGAGCAAATTCAAGAAGAGTTTAAACGTGCTCTTCAATTGATAATTGATGTTTATGCTGATTTCAACTTAACTGATTACCGTTTCCGTCTATCTTATCGTGATCCTAAAGATACTCATAAATATTATGATAATGATGAAATGTGGGAAAATGCCCAAACTATGCTTAAAGCGGCTATGGATGATATGGAATTAGATTATTTCGAAGCTGAAGGAGAAGCTGCATTTTATGGTCCTAAATTAGATATACAAGTTAAGACAGCATTAGGTAATGAAGAAACTCTTTCAACAATTCAATTAGATTTCTTATTGCCAGAACGTTTTGAATTATCTTATATTGGAGCAGATGGAGAAGAGCATCGTCCTGTCATGATTCATCGTGGTGTCATCTCAACAATGGAACGTTTTACAGCAATTTTAATTGAAACTTATAAGGGAGCTTTCCCAACTTGGTTGGCTCCACATCAGGTTACAGTTATTCCGATTTCAAATGAAGCTCATACAGATTATGCTTGGGAGGTTGCTAGAATTCTCAGGGATAAAGGTGTTCGTGTTGATGTTGATGAACGTAATGAAAAAATGCAATATAAGATTCGTCAAAGTCAAACTAAGAAAATTCCATATCAACTTATTGTTGGTGATAAGGAAATGTCTGATAAATCTGTCAATGTTCGTAAATATGGTAGTAAAGAGACACATACAAAATTAGTTGAAGAATTTGTAGATGAAATTCTTGCAGATATTTCACGAAAATCTCGTGTAGAGTAAAATATCTTTGAAAAAATCTGTCTAAGAGTGGTAAGAAGTTAAATTTCTTACCGCTTTTCTAGTGAAAAAAGGTTGAGTGGTATGGTTTATGTAAATATGTTTTCACAGGATAATTTGATAAGACGGTATCAGTTTTTTAAATTAAATATAGATTGGCTTCAAATAGGATGTCCTATTTACTATTTTTATCAGTTAAATCATGAAGCTTTTGGTATTGAAAGTGTGAAAGTTGGGTCACCTTTATTTTTAAAGTTATGGCAAATCGGCATGAAATATGGAAATTATGAAAATAATATTCAAATGGTATTGAATGCTCTAAAATTTCCTAGAGAGCTTAGTGGAGAAAGGGAAGAAATTGATTTTCTAATGTCAAGTTTTTCTCTAGACTTGTCACCTCATCATAGTTTTTGGTGGGAACTTGCTTATTGTATTGATAAAATATTCCCCCAAAAAAAATTATGTTTAGATAATTATTTTGCTAAAAGAGTTCACCAACTGAGATACCTCATTTCATGTCAACAAGCTCAGCATATTCGTTATTTTTTTAAAAAAGGTAATGAGACTGATGAACAGGCGTTTCTAGCATATCTAGGAACACTAGAATCTAAAGATTTAATTACTTTTGAGTCAGCCCGTTTTCATAATAAATTGAATAGGAATGATCCCAAAAACCCATTTCCATTGGGTGTTGAGGTAGTTAATATTAAAGTTTTAATAAATTTTCATACGGAGTTTATAATTGATTCTTATGGAAATTTTGTGAACGAGTTAGATGCGGAGTATTTTTCTTTAAATGGAGTCATAAATGGAGCAAGTTTTAATTACGGTAAAGCAGGAAAGCGTCATTGGGAATTAGATGTGTTTCCTGTAGAGATGCATGATCCTAATTTTAGAATGTTATTGGTTGAGCCCTATATTTCAGCAAATACATTAAGAAGAAAATTTCTAAATCCTTTAGATGGAGCCTATCAGTACAGTTATTTTAATTCTAGAGGTTTTTATTCATGGAAGGGTAAAAGCATGTCCAGATTGGTTCAAGAACATCAAAATCGTTTAATTAAGAAGTTGAAAACTCAAAGGTAAAATAAAAAAACCAATTCATTGTTTGAGTTGGTTTTTTAGTGAAGTTTAAAAGTTTTAGATTGGATAAGTAAAAATATAAAATAAGGACTTCCTATGAGTGTAACTATTAAGCCAGTTGGAATAGTCGTTCCAACTAAGAAGACCCGTGTTATGGTATCAGAAATAAGGAGTATTAGCGCTCCAATGAGTAGTGTAGATGGTATTAAAAGTTTGTAGTTTTGTCCGACTAACACTCTACTGATATGTGTTGATAATAGTCCTATGAAGCTAATATTTCCAATCATAACGATGCTTAGAGCTGATAGACTGGTACTAAGAAATAAAATTAGTTGTCGTTTAAAATTTAGATTGACACCAATTGATTTTACAGAATCATCATTTAGTTGCATGATATTAAAGGGTAACCAATTACTATAAGAGATTACTATTAAAATTATTAATATTGGTACAATGAGTGTGATTGTTTCCCAATTATCACCATTTATTTGACCATTTAACCAATTGATTATGTAAGTCATTTTATATAGATTAATGTTGCCAGTTAAAGAAATCATTAGTCCAGATAGCATAATTGATATAGCGACTCCTGTAATAATTAATTTATAGGTATTAATTTTTTTATCTTTATTAAGTGATAAATAGTAGAGGATTAGTATAATGAAGTATGCACCAACTATTGCTAATATTGGGATAAATTTAAATGTCAAACTTTCACCAAATGGAGTTGTAATTATTAGAAGTGTGACAATGAAGCCTGCTCCAGTATTAACACCAAGTATGCTAGAGTCAGCTAAGGGATTTGCAGTTAGTGTTTGTAGTAATAGTCCAGATATTCCTAAGGCTCCACCTCCTAAAATAGCTACTATTATTCTAGGAAGTCTGATATCTTGAACAATTAAGGAGTTGAATTGCCCTCTTTGACCAAAGAGGGAGCAGATTGTTTGAGAAAAGCTCAATTGACTATCACCGATAGAAAGACTGAAAATACTGATGAAAAAAAGTATAAGAATAAGGAATAGAAAATAATAGTTAACTTTTTTTATCATTTTAGCTCCCTTCTAACTAGGAGAATAAAAAATGGAAAACCGATGATACTAACGATAGCACTCAAAGAAGTTTCAACAGGTGGATGAATTGTTCGGCTTATCAAATCGACCCACACTAAAAAAATTGCACCAAGTAGTGCGGATATCGGTAGTTTTAAACGAAAATCTTGATTAAAGTTCTTTTTAAAGAGATGTGGTATAACAAGCCCTATAAAAGGTATAGAACCAGCCAAAGCGACACTGGAGGATGATAGGATTAAGATAAGAACAATAAATATACTCATTATCTTCTTAATGTTTTGACCTAAGGATTTTGATAGGGTGTGATTTAGAGATAAAATATTCAGTTGATAAGATAAGGTGAAAGTAATTGCTAATCCAATCAGAAGAAAAGGTAAAATAAATGTTAACATTTTCCAATTTATATTAATTAAACCTCCTGCTTGCCATCCAGTTATGGTAGTTGAGAGATTAAAAGTTATAACTAATAATTGTCCTAATGTATTAAATAGAGAGGCTAACATAACTCCTGTTAACAGAATACGCAAGGTCAAATTACCTTGACCTTTAAGACGAGAAATCAAGAATAGTATGATAATAGTTATAGCAGAACCTATTAGGCATGCTATTAGAATTGAAAAATAATGTAATCCATGAAAAATACTATAAGCAATTGTTAATCCTAGTGCAGCTCCAGAATTAATACCTAATACGAATGATTTCCAAATTTCACTTTCATACAAAGCAGAACCTGTTTTGTCATCCTCAGCAGCAACAATGATATAGTCTCCAACGTAATTTGGCAATACTTCTTGAGAAATTGAAAGATAACCTTTTGGAAAAACTTCAGTTGTTATTGATTCTGGGGCTTGAAAGCCTAATGCTTGGTAGATAATCTCTCCACCACGTCCCCAGTTATTTCCAAAAAGATAAATCTCTTTTTCATACAAACCTGCTACGGTAAAGGTAGCATCATTACCTATGATATTTTTTAGTTCTTTTGCAACCTGTTTTGTTTCTGTATTCCAGTTTTGTAACCAAGATTTTGCTTGTTTTTCTTTATTGAAAATTTTACCAAAATCACTTAGGAGTTCTAAATAATTTTCTTTTCCGTATTCAATGGAGATTACGGGAGCAATTTTAGATAATTTGCCAATATTTTCTTCAGTTGATCCAAGTACAATGAGATCTGGTTTTAAAGCCACAATACTTTCTAAATCAGTTGCTGAAACTTGTTTGGCTTTTGAGACCACTTGTTTTAGAACAGGGTTTTTCTTATCATACGAACTAACACCAACTAAATTAAAGTTTAGTTCTTGTAAATAACCTGTATAGGTGGAGGTAAGACTAACAATACGTTTTGGAGATTCTGGTATGTTGCCATAGTATTTAAATCCACTAATCTTTGGCATAGAGGATATATTTTTTGAAGTTTCTGTCGCTAATTTATTGTTTTGATTATGACAAGCTGCTAATGTGAAGATACTAATAAGAGTTAATGTTAATAGTAATAGTTTTTTCATAATGTTCTCCATGGGTTATATATCGTAAGATAGCAATACTGGACGTTTGGTTATCTCATCAAGTATGATATTTCCTTTAATATTAAAAATTTCTTTGAGCATAGTTTGATTAATGACTTCCCAAGAAGTTCCTTGAAACATGATAGTTCCATTTTTCATAGCTATCAAATGGTCAGAAAAACGAGAAGCTAAATTGATATCATGTAAAACCATAAGAATAGTTTTTTTCGTTTGCTTATTTAGTTTATTTAAAAGTTTTAAAACTTCTAGCTGATGACGGGGGTCTAAATAAGTAATGGGTTCATCTAATAGTAGTATTTCTGTATCTTGGGCTAATGCTAATGCTAAAAAGACCTTTTGTCGTTGACCACCTGATAAGCAATCTATAGTCACATTTTTCAAATGCTGAATATTGGTAAAAGTCATGGCCCATTCTATCATTTCTTTATCTTTATGTGCTAGGTGCCCCCAAAAATTTTGATAGGGGTATCTAGCATAGGAAATTAATTCATAGACAGTTACTCCGTGATGGTTTTCTTGTCCTTGAGGTAAAAATGATATTTTTTTGCTAATGCTGTTTGGGAAAATCTATTAATAGATTCATCATTAATAATAATACTACCAGAATGAGTTGGAATGAGCTTATTCAAACTTCTTAATAATGTTGATTTTCCACATCCGTTTTGTCCTATAATTGTCGTAATTTTTCCTTTTGGAATAGAACAGTTAAGATGCTTGATAATGAATTTTTCTGAATATTTTATTGAAATATTATGTGCGTCTATTGCTGTCATTAAGCTACCTTTCTAAAAATTTTATTAATTATAGCATAGAAAAAAGGCTGTTATTAGCCTTTTTTAGAGTTTTTTTAGAAAAAATAGGTGTATTTAGAATGGTTTGAAATAGTAGTAATAATCATTCTATTTTAGATGAGAAAAAATAAATTATCAAGAATAATTATAAATATTTTAAAGCAACTTCTTTATCACCTAGGTAGGGGATTTTTTCACCATTAACAATTTGGAAAGCATCAGCTCCCTTTCCAGCGATGATAACAGCATCTTGCTCATTATGTGTTAATGATAAGGCTTTTTTTATTGCTTTTTCTCGATCAATTTCAATGTGCGGAGGATTATTAAGATGATTAGCAATTTCACGGCAGATTAGTTCAGGATCTTCTGTATTTGGATCATCTGCTGTAAGAATGACGGTCAGATTGTCTTTTTTATTAATGACTGTTGCAAAATCTTTTCGCCTACTTTTTCCTTTATCACCAGTTGCACCAATGACTAGAATTATGTTTCCTTTTTGATGTAGCTTCACTTCAGTAATTAATTTTTCAAGACTGTCACCATTGTGTGCGTAATCAATAAATATTTTTGCGTTATTATGCTGAGTATAGATTTCCATTCGGCCAGGAACTACTGTCTTTGCAATACCTTTTTTAATAACTTCGATAGAAATTCCTAAATGATGGCAAGCTAATGCAGCTGCTAGAGCATTGTCTTGATTAAAAGTTCCGATTAATTTAATATCAAATTCGGCATTAATAGTTCCGCTTGTTTTAAAAGAGTAGGCACTTGAATCAACAATTTTATTAGAGGTATCTTTCCCATAAAATTCGTGTGAAACTTTTCTAGATTCTTGAGATAAAAGGCTGAAATAGTCAGACTGGCTGTTGATAATCAAATGCTTACTATTATGTAGAAGTTGTCTTTTATGATAAAAGTAATCTTCAAAAGTGGGATGCTCAATAGGACTAATATGGTCAGGACTGATGTTTAAAAAGATACCCACATCAAAAGTTAAACCATAAACTCTATTTAAAAGATAAGCCTGACTAGAAACCTCCATAATAAGATATTGGCATTGGTTATTAACTGCATTTCTCATCAGTTTAAAGAGTTCAAAACTTTCAGGTGTAGTGAGTGCTGATTTGAAGTGTGTTGCACCACCATCTAAAGTAGTATTCATTGTTGAGAACATGGCAGTTGTATGTTGTTGATTTAAAATATTATAGGTAAAATAAGCTGCGGTTGTTTTACCCTTTGTTCCTGTAAAGGCAATGATTTTTAAGTCCTTTTGAGGATAGTTATAAAAAGCCATTGCAATCAAGCTCATTGCTTTTTTGATGTCATTAACCATGATTAGTGGTATATCAGCATGGTAGTCTATTTCACTGACATAAAAAGTAACTCCTTGTTTAATAGCTATATCGAGGTACTCTTTTTTAAAATTTTGACCTTTTACAAAGAAAAGATCTCCTTTTGTAGCTGATTGACTATTGTAAGTAATACCTGAGAATATAGTGTTAGTTTCCCAGGAGTAGAAGTAGTTATCTTGGTGAACAATTTCTCTAAAATTGTTATCGGTTATTAAAATATCAATAAGTGTTTGTAATTTTATCATAAGACTATTTTAGACCTAAAGTTGAGGTTTTACAAGTCTTGAGTAAAAGTTTATAATAAATTGAAGTCTAAAAGGAAAAGATAAAAACATGTCAGAAAATGAATCAAAAATAACACAACAAGAACAGATGTTAAAGGGAACTGCTTGGCTAACAGCAGGAAACTTTATTAGTCGTTTATTAGGTGCTGTCTATATCATTCCTTGGTATGCATGGATGGGGAAACATGCACCTGAGGCTAATGCTCTATTTGGAATGGGATATGAAATTTATGCCCTATTCTTACTAGTATCAACTGTTGGTATTCCAGTTGCTGTTGCAAAACAGGTATCTAAATATAATACCCTAGGTCAACCAGAAATGAGTACATACTTAGTTCGTAAAATTTTTCATTTTATGATTATTCTTGGCGCGATTTTTGCCTTAATTATGTATATAGGTTCACCATTTTTCACATTTTTGAGCCGTGGGGGTAAAGAGCTGATACCTGTTCTTAGAAGTTTAACTTTAGCAGTTTTAGTTTTTCCGTGTATGAGTGTTTTAAGGGGCTTTTTTCAAGGTTTCAACAATTTAAAGCCTTATGCAATGAGTCAAGTTGCCGAACAACTTATTCGTGTGATTTGGATGTTACTAACAACATTTTTTATTATGAATATTGGTTCAAAAGACTATGTATCTGCGGTTACGCAATCCACATTTGCAGCTTTTATCGGTATGTTTGCTAGCTTAGCTGTTTTATTTTATTTTTTATGGAAATATCGACTTTTAAGTGCAATGATGGGTCCAAAACCCGAAAATATTACGATAGATACCAAGTCTTTAATTTTTGAAACAATTAAAGAAGCAATTCCATTTATTGTAACGGGATCGGCAATTCAGTTATTTAAATTGATAGACCAGTTCACTTTTGGTAATACTATGGCACTATTTACGACTTATTCAAATGTACAACTAAAAGTAATGTTTGCTTATTTTTCAACTAATCCCGGTAAGGTTACCATGATTTTAATTGCTGTTGCAACTGCAATTGCTGGAGTTGGTATTCCATTATTGACTGAAAATTTTGTGAAAAATGATAAAAAGGCGGCAGCAAGTCTAGTCATAAATAATGTACAAATGTTGTTGATTTTTATGTTTCCAGCAATTGTTGCCTCTGTTGTTTTATCAAAGCCATTATATACATTGTTTTATGGTAAACCAGATTCCTTGGCTTTAGGATTATTCATTGCTTCACTTATTCAAACGATATTTTTAGCCTTGTATACGATTTTAGCTCCAATGTTACAGGCTTTATTTGAAAATAAAAAGGCCATTCTATATTTCGGCTATGGAATTTTAGTCAAAATCTTACTTCAAGTGCCATTAATCTATTTCTTCCATGCGTATGGTCCTGTTTTATCAACTACATTTGCCTTAATTATTCCAAGTGTTTTAATGTATCGTAGAATTCAAAAGATTACTAGCTTCAATGTCATAAAGATTAATAGGACGATGTTATTGGTCGTGATTACTACTCTAATTATGTTAATTTTCACACTCTTAGGTCAATTTATTGTTCATTTATTTTTACCAGAAGTAACACGTTTCACCAGTATTTTATATCTTGTAATTGTTGGAGGAATTGCAGTTGTGATTTACGGTGCTTTAGCTTTGATAACGCGATTATTAGATAAAATGTTTGGTGAAAAATCAAAAAGACTAAGAGAAAGACTACATTTAGATTTCTAAAATAAAAACGCCTATTTATTATGATTAAATAGGCGTTTTTTAAAATTAGTGTTAGAATAGTATTACTATATATTTTGGGGGGATTTTTTATGAAACGTCAGATGGAACTAGAAACGTTACTTGTGAGAAGTGGGGTTAATTCAGATAAACAAACGACAGGAGCTTTGGTTAGTCCTATTTATTTATCAACAACCTATCAACATCCAGAATTTGGTAAATCTACAGGTTATGATTATACGAGAACTAAAAATCCAACACGTAGTCAGCTAGAGGAAACACTTGCAAATATTGATGGTGCTCACTTTGCGTTGGCAACTAGTTCTGGTATGAGTGCTATTGTATTAGCAATGGAAATTCTCCCGAAAGGTGCAAAGATATTAGCGTGTAGAGATTTATATGGTGGAGCGTTTCGATGGTTTCATCAAAAAGAAGAAGAAGGTCGTTTTAGTTTTACTTATGTTAATTCTCAAGAAGATATGATATTGGAATTAACGAATGGTTATGATGCCTTATATGTTGAGACGCCAACTAATCCCCTTATGATTGAGTTTGATATAGCCTTGATATCAAAATTAGCACATCAAAAAGGCATTAAGGTTATTGTGGATAATACATTTTACACTCCAATTTATCAACAACCAATCCTTGAAGGAGCAGATATTGTTGTCTACTCGGCTACAAAGTATTTATCAGGACATAATGATGTTTTAGCTGGAGTAGTTGTCACTGATAATGAAGAGATCTATCAACAGCTTTTTTATAATCTAAATACAACAGGAGCTACCTTATCACCATTTGACAGTTATCTATTAATGAGAGGATTAAAGACATTAGCTATTAGAATGGAACGCTCGACTCAGAATGCACAAGCTATAGTGGAATTTTTGTGTCACTCTGATCATGTGGAAAAAGTTTATTATACAGGTAAAGGTGGGATGATTTCATTTTGTGTAGCAGATGAAAAACGTATCCCATCAATTATAAATAAGTTAAAACTTATTACTTTTGCAGAGAGTTTAGGTGGAGTGGAAAGTTTAATCACCTATCCAGCGACACAAACTCATGCTGATATTCCGCAGAAAATTAGGGAATCTTATGGTTTAACCAATAATTTATTACGTTTATCAATTGGTATTGAAGGAATCAGTGATTTAATTGAAGATTTAAAACAAGCCTTAAGCTAAGAGGAGGCACTATGGCAAAATACGACTTTACAACTTTTCCAAATCGTCTAAAACAACATACTGCTAAATGGAAGGATAATGATAAGGAACCAGATTTATTGCAAATGTGGATTGCAGATATGGATTTTCTGCCATGTCCAGAAATCAGAGAAGCAGTTATAGATTATGCAACAAATCATATTTATGGTTATCCTGAAGCATCAAATGAATTATATCAATCTATTATTGATTGGGAGTTTAATGAACATGATTATTTAATAGCTAAGGATAGTATAGTTTTGATTGAAGCGGTTGTACCAGCGATTTCAACCTGTATACAGGCTTTGACTGCTAAAAATGATGCTGTCTTGATAAATACCCCAGTATATCCCCCTTTTGCTAGAAGTATACGATTAAATAAAAGAAAATTAATAACAAACAGTCTAGTTAATATAGATGGTCTGTTTGAAATTGATTTTGAACAATTAGAGAAGGATATAGTTCAATATCAAGTGAAAATGTACATTCTTTGTAACCCTCATAATCCAGGTGGGCGTGTTTGGAGTAAAGAAGAACTTATTCGAATTGGTAAATTGTGTCAAAAATATGGTGTTATCCTAGTATCAGATGAAATCCATCAAGATTTAGTCTTATTTGGTCATCATCATTATTCATTTAATACTGTTAATGAATCTTTTAAAGAATTTTCGATTATTTTAAGTTCAGCAACAAAAACATTCAATATTGCTGGAACTAAAAATAGTTTTGCCATCATTGAAAATGAATATTATAAAAAGCTATTTAAAAATCGTCAACTAATGAATAACCAACATGAAGTCCCCGCAATTGGTTTATTAACGACTATGGCAGCATTTACTAAAGGAAAAAATTGGTTGGAAGAATTGAAAGGTGTTCTAGAAGAAAATATCATATTTGCTGTTGATTATTTGGAAAAAAACACTAAGATTAAAGTTATGAAACCTCAAGGGACATATCTTATTTGGCTGGATTTTAGTGACTACAATCTTTTACAACCTGAAATTTCAGAAAAATTAAAGAATGAAGGGAAAGTCGTTTTAAATGACGGAGCTACTTTTGGGAAAGAGGGAAAATCATTTGCCCGATTAAATATTGCAGCTCCCCTATCAATCGTTCAAGAGGCTTGTTATCGAATTTCAAGTGTCTTTGGGAAATAAAACAGCTTTATTAGGTATTTTATGATATAATATTGAAAGAATTACATTATAGAAAGTGGTAAAAAAATGGGAAATTTACAAGTTATTTCACATCCATTAATCCAACACAAATTATCAATTTTAAGACGTACAGATACACCAACGAAAGCTTTTAGAGAACTTGTTGATGAAATTGCGATGCTTATGGGATATGAGGTATCAAGAGATCTTCCACTTGAAGACGTTGAAATTGAAACACCAATTATTAAGACTGTACAAAAACAATTGGCAGGGAAGAAATTAGCGATTGTTCCAATTTTAAGAGCAGGTGTTGGTATGGTTGATGGTTTTCTAAGCCTGACTCCTGCTGCAAAAGTCGGTCATATCGGAATGTATCGTGATGAAGAAACACTACAGCCAGTAGAGTATTTAGTTAAGTTACCAGAGGATATCGACCAACGTCAAATTTTTGTTGTTGATCCAATGTTGGCAACAGGTGGCTCAGCGATTTTAGCTGTTGACTCACTTAAAAAAAGAGGAGCAACAAACATCAAATTTGTCTGCTTAGTTGCTGCACCAGAAGGTGTACAAGCTCTAGAAGCAGCTCATCCTGATGTTGATATTTATACTGCTGCTCTAGATGAGAAATTAAATGAAAATGGTTATATTGTCCCTGGTTTAGGAGATGCAGGTGACCGTTTGTTTGGGACAAAATAAGAAATAAGGACTTTCTATTTAGAAAGTTTTTATTTGACCTTGTTTGACTAAAAAAATATAATAGTACTATTAGAAAAAGAAATGGAGAATTTAATGATTCCAGTTGTTATTGAACAAACTAGTCGTGGAGAGCGTTCTTATGATATTTATTCACGTCTCTTAAAAGACCGTATTATTATGCTTACAGGTCCGGTTGAAGATAATATGGCAAATTCAATTATTGCCCAACTATTATTCCTAGATGCACAAGATAATACAAAAGATATTTACCTTTATGTCAATACACCAGGAGGTTCAGTATCGGCAGGTTTAGCAATTGTTGATACCATGAATTTTATTAAATCTGACGTCCAAACAATTGTAATGGGGATGGCAGCCTCGATGGGGACAATTATTGCCTCAAGTGGAACAAAAGGAAAACGTTTTATGTTACCAAATGCAGAGTATATGATTCATCAACCTATGGGTGGTACTGGTGGAGGTACTCAACAAACTGATATGGCTATTGCAGCTGAACATTTATTGAAAACACGCCAAAAGCTAGAAAAGATTTTAGCTGATAATTCTGGTCAAAAGATTAAAAAAATTCACGCTGATGCTGAACGAGATAATTGGATGAGTGCTGAAGAAACATTAAAATATGGATTTATTGATGAAATTATGGAAAATAATGTTCTGAAATAACTAAAAAAACTAGAGGTAGTCGGTTTCCTCTAGTTTTTTATTTAGATATTTGAATATGATATAATATTTAAAAAGACTAGAGGAGAACATGATGTTAGAATTAGAGGAACGTATTGGCCTGATAATATATCTTTACTATAATCGAGATAGTAAAAAAGTTATGAATTACGGGGATGTTATTTATCATTCACGAAAAATGCGTTATTTAATAATGTATGTTAATAAGAGCAGAGCAGCTAATATCGTTTCAGAATTAAAAAAGAATAAGATAATTAAAGCTGTAAAATATTCTCAGTTAGAAAATATTGACCAAAATTTTGTTGGAAATCTAGTACGCTAAAAATTAAAAATAAAAAGTCTTGACAATTTTCTGATAATTCAGTATTCTTAGTAGTATATCATTTTTAAGAGAATTTTAAGGAGAAATCATGAAGAAAAGATTTGCATTATCGGCAGTTGCTTTCTTAAGTACACTTATGTTAGCAGCTTGTGGAGCAGCACCAGGTTCCTCTTCTAGTTCAGAAGGTAATAAAATTGGCGATACTATAAAAGTTGGTTATAACTTAGAGTTATCAGGGGCAGTTGCTGCCTATGGACAAGCTGAAAAAAATGGTGCTGATTTAGCAATTAAGGAAATCAATGCAGATGGTGGTGTTGATGGTAAAAAATTAGAAGCTGTTTCTAAAGATAACAAATCTGATAATACAGAGTCTGCTACAGTAACTACTAACTTAGCAACACAAAGCAAAGTCAATGCTATTGTAGGACCGGCGACATCAGGAGCAGTAGCTGCGGCTACTCCAAATACAACTTCTTCTGCAATACCACTTGTGACTCCTTCTGGAACGCAAGATACTTTAACTATTAAAGATGGTAAAGTTAATGAATATATTTTCCGCTCAACTTTCCAAGATAGTTTCCAAGGTCAAGTGTTAGCACAATATGCAACAGCTAATTTAAACGCTAAGAAAGTTGTATTATATTATGATTCATCAAGTGACTATGCAAAAGGAATTGCTGATAAGTTCAAAAAAGAATTTAAGGGTGAAATTGTTTTAGAAGAAACATTCCAATCTAAAGATACAGATTTCCAAGCGGCATTGACTAAGATCAAAGGTAAAGAGTTTGACGCTATTGTTATGCCAGGGTACTATACTGAGACAGGTTTAATCACTAAACAAGCGCGTGAGCTTGGAATTGACAAACCAATATTAGGACCTGATGGTTTTGCAGATTCTAAGTTTATTGAATCTGCAGGAGCAGCTAACACGACTAATGTTTACTATGTATCTGGATACTCAACGAAAGTTAGTTTATCAGACAAATCAACAAAATTTGTAGAATCTTATAAAGAAAAATATGGTGAAGAACCTAATATGTTTGCTGCATTGGCATATGATTCAGTTTACATGGTAGCAAAAGCTGCTGATGGTGCTAAAACATCAAAAGATATTAAAACGAATCTTGCTAAGTTAAAAGACTTTGAAGGTGTAACTGGTAAAATGACGATTGATAAAGAACACAATCCTATTAAATCAGCTATCATGATTGGTCTTGATAATGGTCAAGAAAAAACAGCAGAAGCTGTTGAAATTAGTAAATAATTGAACGTTAAATAAATACAAGTCTGGGAAGGACAAAGCCTTCCCAGATATTATTATGTTATAGAAAGTATGGTAAAAATATGCTTCAACAACTTGTTAATGGGTTAATTTTGGGGAGTGTTTATGCTCTATTAGCTCTAGGTTATACCATGGTTTATGGGATTATTAAGTTAATCAACTTTGCTCATGGTGATATTTATATGATGGGTGCATTTATTGGTTATTATCTGATTAGTGCTTACCATTTAAACTTTTTCGTAGCTTTAGTCTTAACAATGTTAATTACAGCTTTTCTAGGAGTTATTGTAGAATTTTTGGCTTATCGTCCATTGAGAAATTCAACAAAAATAGCTAACCTAATCACAGCTATCGGTGTCTCTTTCTTATTAGAATATGGTATGGTTTACTTCGTTGGTGCGAATGTCCGTGCATTTCCACAAGCTCTTAAGACAATACGTTATGATTTAGGTTTATTTTCAGTAACAAATGTACAATTAACGATTCTAGGTGTCTCTATTGTTTTGATGTTAGCTTTAACCTACATTGTTCAAAAAACTAAGATGGGAAAAGCAATGCGTGCTGTTTCAGTTGATAGTGACGCAGCTCAGTTGATGGGGATTAACGTTAATTCTACAATCAGTTTTACCTTTGCATTGGGTTCAGCTCTTGCAGGTGCTGCAGGTGTTTTAATTGGCCTTTACTATAATTCAATTGAACCTCTAATGGGTATGACTCCAGGTATTAAAGCGTTTGTTGCCGCAGTATTAGGAGGGATTGGTATTATTCCAGGTGCTGCATTAGGTGGATTTATTATTGGTTTATTAGAAACATTCTCTGTCTCGATTGGATTATCAAGCTATCGTGATGCAGTAGTGTACGCTATTTTAATCATCATCTTACTAGTTCGTCCTGCAGGTATTTTAGGTAAAAATATTAAGGAAAAGGTGTAAAAAATGAAAAAAAATATAAAACCTATTTTGGCTTGGTTAGCAATTATTATTTTTACATATGCAATCATTTCAATTCTTGTTAGTACAGGACTATTAGGTGTTTACTACGTTCAAATTTTAATGGGGATTGGTATTTCAATCATAATGGCTTTAGGGACAAATTTAATCCTAGGTTTCTCAGGTCAATTTTCTTTGGGACAAGCTGGATTTATGGCAATAGGAGCATATGCTACTGCCATTTTAACTAAGACAATGCCGACCTATGTTGGATTTTACATTTCAATGATTGTTGGTGCAGTTGTTGCTGCTGTCATCGCCATTATTGTAGGAATTCCCACACTTCGCCTAAAAGGAGACTATTTAGCAATTGCTACCTTAGGTGTTGCTGAGATTATTCGTATTGCTATTATTAATGGTGGTGATTTAACAAATGGTGCAGCTGGTATGACTGGAGTTTTACAATATACGACATGGCCAGTTGTATTTATATTTGTTGTGCTCATTACGGTATCGATGACTAACTTTTTGAGAAGTCCAATGGGTCGTGAAGTTTTGGCTGTTCGAGAAGACGAAATCGCAGCAGAGTCTATGGGGGTTAATACGACAAAAATTAAAGTTATTGTATTTGTTTTTGCAGCAATGGTATCTGCGATTGCTGGCTCGCTATTTGTTGGATATATTGGTGCTGTAGCTCCAAAAGATTTTACAATTTTAAAATCAATTGATTACCTTATCATAGCAGTTCTAGGTGGATTAGGATCTATTACAGGTACTATTGTAGCTGCAATTGTTCTAGGTATTTTAAACATGTATTTACAAAATTTTTCAGAGTTACGCATGATTATTTATTCGTTAGCTTTAATCTTAGTAATGGTATTTAGACCAGGTGGTCTATTAGGAACAAAAGAATTATTTTTGTCAAAATTCTTTTCAAAAAATAAGGAGGGCAAATAAGTATGGCACTTCTTGAAGTCAAAAACTTAACTAAAAATTTTGGAGGCTTAACTGCTGTTGGTGATGTCACAATGGAGCTTAATTCAGGTGAATTGGTTGGTTTAATTGGTCCTAATGGAGCAGGTAAAACAACTTTATTTAACTTGCTTACGGGCGTATATGTTCCGTCAGAGGGAACAGTAACTTTGGATGGCACTATTTTAAATAATAAGACACCTTATAAAATTGCTTCACTAGGATTATCACGTACTTTCCAAAATATTCGTTTGTTTAAAAATATGTCTGTATTAGATAATGTTTTAATAGGCATGGGAAATAAAAAAAATCCACATATTTTTTCATCTTTCTTACGCTTACCAAAATTTTATGCTAATGAAGAAAAATTAGATAAAAAAGCAATGGAATTACTCAGTATTTTCAATTTACAAGATGATGCACAGACGTTAGCTAAGAATTTACCTTATGGTCAACAAAGACGTCTTGAGATTGTTCGTGCTTTAGCGACGGAACCGAAAATTTTATTTTTAGATGAGCCAGCTGCTGGTATGAATCCTCAAGAAACTGCTGAATTAACTGCTTTAATTAGACAAATAAAAGAAGACTTCGGTATAACCATTATTCTGATTGAGCATGATATGAGTCTGGTTATGGAAGTAACTGAGAGGATCTATGTATTAGAGTATGGACGCTTAATTGCTCATGGAACTCCAAACGAAATTAAAAATAATAAACGTGTTATTGAAGCATATCTTGGAGGAGAAGCATAATGTTAAAAGTTGAAAATTTATCAGTAAGCTATGGTGCAATTGAGGCTGTCAAAGATGTTAGTTTTGAGGTGAATGAAGGTGAAGTTGTCACTCTTATTGGAGCTAATGGGGCAGGTAAAACTTCTATTCTAAGAACTATTTCAGGCTTAGTTCGTCCAAGTTCAGGAACGATATCATTTTTAGGAAATGAAATCCATAAGGTTCCTGCTCGAAAAATAGTGGCAAGTGGTCTTTCTCAAGTTCCAGAAGGACGTCATGTTTTTCCAGGTTTAACAGTTCTTGAAAATTTAGAAATGGGTGCATTTTTAAATAATAATCGAGAAGAAAACCAAAAGAATATGAAAATGGTTTTTGACCGTTTTGAACGTTTGGAAGAACGTAAAAACCAAGACGCTGCGACGCTATCTGGTGGTGAACAGCAAATGCTTGCTATGGGACGTGCCTTAATGAGTAAACCTAAATTGTTATTATTGGATGAACCTTCAATGGGATTAGCTCCTATTTTTATTCAAGAAATTTTTGATATCATCCAAGACATTCAAAAACAAGGAACAACTGTTTTATTAATTGAACAGAATGCAAATAAAGCGCTATCGATTGCCAATCGTGGTTATGTATTAGAAACAGGAAAGATAGTTTTATCAGGTACAGGTCAAGAGTTACTTACCTCAGATGAAGTTCGAAAAGCTTATCTCGGTGGGTAGATTAAAGAAGTTGAATCTTTCAACTTCTTTTTTAGAAAGATCCATTATTAGTATTATAAAGTTATGATATAATAAAATGATATAAGGAGGTTTATTTGATATGCCAGTAAAAGATTTTATGACTAAAAAAGTTGTTTTTATCTCACCAGAGACAACTGTTGCCCATGCAACAGATATTATGAGAGAACAAAATTTAAGACGTTTACCAGTTATTGAAAATGATAGATTGGTCGGTCTAGTAACTGAGGGAACGATGGCTGAGGCTACACCTTCTAAAGCAACTAGCCTTTCAATATATGAAATGAACTATCTTTTAAATAAAACTAAAATAAAAGATATTATGATTAAAGATGTTATCACTGTTTCTAAGTATGATTCATTAGAAGATGCTGTGTATATTATGATGAAAAACAAAGTTGGTGTATTACCAGTAGTAGATAATAATCAAGTTTATGGCATAATCACAGATAAAGATGTTTTTAAAGCTTTTTTAGAAGTGTCTGGTTATGGTGAAGAGGGAGTGCGAATTAGCGTTTTGACGGCAGATAATATTGGTTCTTTATCAAAGGTTGTTGATACTATTACTAATGAAGGATTAAACATTAAGAGAGCTGTCACTGCTTCCCGTAAAAACAATAAGGTGATTATTGAGATTCAAGTTGATGGTAAAATCGATGCAAATAAACTTGAAGAAAAATTAGTTAAACTAGGGTTTGAAGTAGAATCTATTTCTCAAACACACGCAAAATCTTTTTAAGAACTTAACCTTTTTACATAATGTAGAAAGGTTTTTAATATTCTAGATTTACTATAATGTAAGGCTGTTTTATGAAATTCTTATGAGGAGGTATTCTTTTTGTGTTATCTTTTTTTAAGTTTTTTTGGTAGAATGGTATTACAATAATTTTAAGGAAATAAGATGACTAAAGGTATTTTAATTTCATTTGAAGGCCCAGATGGGGCTGGAAAAACTAGTATTTTACAAGCAGTTAAGCCTCTATTACAAGAAGAATTAAGTCGTAATATTATAATAACTAGAGAGCCAGGCGGAGTTGAAATATCTGAGCGTATTCGGGACGTTATTTTAAATGTTAATCATACAGCTATGGACTCTAAAACAGAATTACTTTTATATATTGCTGCTAGACGTCAACATTTAGTTGAAAAAATTATTCCGGCTTTAGCTAGAGGGGAAATTGTTCTTGTAGACCGTTTTATTGACAGCTCAGTAGCTTATCAAGGTTATGGTCGTGGTTTAGATAAGGATAGTATATCTTGGTTAAACGATTTTGTGATTGAAAATTATCAGCCAGATTTAACCATTTTATTTGATGTTTCTGCAGAAATTGGCTTAAAAAGAATTGAAGAAAATGATAATCGTGAGGTCAATCGTCTTGATTTGGAAAAAGTTGATATGCATCATCGTGTGCGCAATGGGTATTTAAATTTACTAAAGGATGAAAGTCATCGAATCATCAAAGTTGATGCCAGTCAGGACTTTTCAACTGTTTTGTCTGAGACGAAACAGTTGCTCCTTAATTTTATAAATGTAAATAAAGGGTAAATATGCAGTTAGAAGAGCTACAACCTAAGATTTTTGATGAAATTAATAAAGCAATTGAAGTTGATAGAGTAAGTCATGCTTATTTATTTTCAGGCTATTTTGCTAGTTTTGATATGGCTTTGTACATAGCTAAAAGTCGTTTCTGTGAAAATAAAAATGGAAAACTTCCGTGTCTTACTTGTCGTGCTTGTCGTTTGATTGAACAAGAAGAGTACACGGATGTCAAAATTGTTGATCCTGTAGGTCAAGTTATTAAAACTGATACAATTAGAGAATTACTCAAAGAGTTCTCGCATTCAGGTTATGAAGGAAAAGCTCAATTTTTTATTATTAGAGAAGCTCATAAGATGCATCCCAATGCAGCAAACGCTTTATTAAAATTTATTGAAGAACCCCCGTCGGAATCTTATATCGTATTATTGACAGATGACTTTAATCATATTTTGCCAACAATTAGAAGTAGAACACAAATTATTCGTTTTCCTAAAAATAAAGAATTTTTGATAAAAAGATCCTTACAGTCAGATTTATTAAAATCCCAAGCCCTTATTTTAGCTGAATTAGCACAAACTCCATTGGAATTAGAACATTTTTTGTCACAAAAACGAATTCTAGATATCATTGATCGTTGTGAGAGATTTTTAAAAAAAATTTATGATACTTCACCTACTCTTTATTTGGAAGTTGCTAAGTTAAGTAGCTTTATTTTAGATAAGGAAGAGCAAACACTTTGTTTTTCACTATTAGTTATACTATGTCAAAAGGATTTGTATCATGTTAAGACACCAGAAATTTTAAAAAAATTGTATCAAGCAAGAGAAATGTGTTTGGCTCATGTCACTTTCCAAAATAGTTTAGAGTATATGGTATTAACATTAGCGAAATCATAATTAGAGAGGATTTTTATGGTAGATAAAAAAGAATTGTTTGATAGATTTGAGCATTTTTCGGATAATCTTGTGGAAACATTATCAAATATTGAATCCTTAAAAAAACAAGTTGATGAATTATTAGAAGAAAATACACGTTATCGCTTAGAAATTTCTCAATTAAGAGAACATTTACAACGAATAGAAGCAAAACCAGTGACAAAAAAAACAGTAAAACAGGCTAATGAGCATTTGTTTGCTATCTATAAAGATGGATTTCATGTTTGTAGTCATTTTTATGGTCAAAGACGTGAGGATAATGAAGATTGCATGTTTTGTATGCAGATTTTTGATAGAGAATAGAGGGGAAAATGCAGGTTCAAAAGAGTTTCAAAGATACCTTAAATACTGGAACACTTTATTTAGTACCAACTCCTATTGGTAATTTACAAGATATGACACCACGCGCGATTTCAATTTTAAAATCAGTTGATTTAATTTGTGCAGAAGATACTAGAAATACTGGATTATTGTTAAAACAGTTTGATATAAAAACAAAACAAGTGAGTTTTCATGAACATAATGCTTATGAAAAAATCCCTTTTTTACTGGATTTATTAAAGTCAGGTCAATCTTTAGCACAAGTTTCTGATGCAGGAATGCCTTCTATTTCTGATCCTGGACATGATCTTGTTAAAGCAGCGATTAGAGATGGAATCTCAGTTGTGTCTATACCTGGTGCAAGTGCAGGTATTACAGCATTAATTGCTAGTGGGATTGTACCCCAACCTCATATTTTTTATGGTTTCTTACCTAGAAAACAAGGTCAACAAAAAGAATTTTTTACCAGTAAAGTTCATTATCCTGAAACTCAGATTTTTTACGAATCTCCATACCGTATTTCTGATACTTTGTCTCTCATGCAATCTGTATATGGTGATCGTCAAGTAGTTTTAGTTCGAGAGCTAACAAAATTTTTTGAAGAGTATCTTCGCGGTAAAATTTCAGAGATTTTAGAATATTTATATGAGAACCAGATTAAAGGTGAATGTTTGATTATCGTTGAGGGCTATCAAGATATTGAAGAGAATTCCCTTAGTTTAGATGATGCAATTGATTTAGTTCATAATTTGGTAGCTAATCAGATCAAACCAAATCAAGCTATTAAAGAGGTTGCTAAGAAATATCATTTTAATCGTCAAAAGTTATACACAGCCTATCATGAAAAGAAGTAACCTATAATTAAAAGAGTCTTAAAAGACTCTTTTTTTAGAAAATTCAATTGTAAAAAATAGAACAAATATTCTGAAAATTATGATATAATACTCTTCATAGAAAAAGGAGGTATTGAATGGATACAGGATCAATTACTTTTATTATCATTTGTTCAGCCCTAGTCTTTTTAATGACACCTGGACTAGCATTTTTTTATGGTGGTTTAGAGAGACGAAAAAATGTAATCAATACAATGATGATGGTTATTATGCCTCTAGCAATAGCCTCTTTATTATGGTTAATTATGGGGTATTCGCTATCTTTTGGTGGTGAAGGAAAGATTTTTGGAAATTTAGAACATTTATTTTTAAATGGGGTTAGTGAGACCAGTTCAACACGAGGATTACAAATTCCAGATTTGTTATTTGCAATTTTTCAGATGATGTTTGCCATTATTGCAATTGGAATACTTACAGGAGCAGTTGCAGGTAGAATGCGTTTTCTACCACTTATTATTTTTTCGACTATTTGGTCAGTATTTGTCTACTATCCTTTTGCTCATATGGTTTGGGATGAAGGTTTTCTTGCAAAACTTGGAACAATTGATTTTGCTGGAGGTGATGTTGTACATATTACTTCTGGTATTACTGGATTGGTCTTGGCTATTGTTGTTGGAAGACGTCGGGATTTTCATCACCTTGAGTATCGTCCTCACAATATTCCCTTTGTTTTATTGGGAGCAGGTCTATTGTGGTTTGGTTGGTTTGGGTTTAATGCTGGTTCCAGTCTAACAGCAAATCATTTGGCTATACATTCTATGATTACTACGCATGTCTCTGCAGCATCTGCTTTACTTTCTTGGATGTTGATTGAAATAAAAATGATTGGAAGACCATCATTAGTTGGTGCTTCAACAGGTATGGTTGCTGGCTTAGTTGCGATTACCCCAGGGGCAGGATTTGTTTCAATATGGAGTTCATTTATTATAGGTTTTTGTGTCAGCCCAATTTGTTTTTTTGCTATATCAGTTCTAAAAAAGAAATTTGCTTATGACGATGCCTTAGATGCATTTGGATGCCATGGTATTGGTGGTATTTTTGGAGGATTTGCTACTGCTATCTTCACCACACCAGATTTAGCCTTAGATAAATCAAATATTGGGATAATATATGGTAATCCGCATTTATTTTTAGTGACGAGTTTAGCTATAATTGTAACAATTTTATGGTCAGGTTTAGTATCGTATGTTATTATAAAAGGGATAGGCAAGTTAATGCCATTACGAGTTGATGAACGTTCAGAGGCGATTGGACTTGATGATAGTGAACATGAAGAGACTGCTTATCCAACATTTATGGGATTAGATTCTTAGGAGAAGTCAATGAAAAAAGTAGAAGCCATTATTCGTTCTGATAAATTAGAAGATTTAAAAGAGGCCATTTCAAAAAGTGATATTGCAAAAGGTATGACAGTTAGTCAGGTATTGGGGTATGGGAGTCAAAAAGGTTTTGCAGAGTACGTCCGTGGGCAAAAAGTTGTTCCAACTCTATTAGTAAAAGTAAAGGTTGAAATTATAGTTGTTGATGCAATGGTTGATAAAATTGTTGATCTTATTATTAAATCTGTTCATACAGGAGAAATTGGAGATGGGAAAATCTTTATCTTACCAATAGATAGAGTTGTTCGTATTAGGACAGGTGAGACTGACGCAGATGCTCTATAAAGAAAAAGATACTAGTAGAACATACTAGTATCTTTTGAGTTTAAGGGAGCTTAGTTAATTTAGTTCCATGAACAGCTGCAACACCTGTTTTTTTCACAATTTCTTGATAATTTTCTAAAGTAACACCTCCACCTACCATTAATTCAATTTTATTATTAGCATAGGTATTAAGGTCTCTGAGGTGATTAAGATTATCTAAAACATTATTCCTATCAATTGAACCATTTAGTAAAATACGTTTAAAGCCTAGATTGATTAAATCGTCTAATGCTTCTTTTTGTTGATTTAATGGAATTAAATCAAAGGCCATATGAAAAACAAATTTAGCTGATGTAGCAGTTTTAATGAATTGATTTAGTATTGCTAAGTCTAGTGTATTTTGATTTGTCAAAGCACCAACAACAAGGTAGTCACTATTTAATTGATTAGCGTATATTATATCTTGACACATAATTTCAACTTCATCTGATGTGTAGGTATAATCTCCACCTCGAGGTCTTATCATTGTAGATACTTGTATTCCTTTTTGATGGAGTAATTCAACTGATTTTTTAATTACTCCATAGCTCGGTGTTGTTCCTCCAACTGCTAAATTGTCGCATAGTTCAACACGTTGGATGTCATGTGACGTTAAATGGGGAAGATTGCTATAGTTTTCAGCACAAAATTCTTTAATCATAATTATCTTTTTATTTAATATTATAACATAATATTAAATAAAGTAAACAGTATTATTTAGAAGAATCTTTACAAAATTCAGAAAATTATGCTATAATCGTAGAATTAGAATGGAGGTTTTTATGACAATCTATAATTTTTCTGCAGGTCCTGCAGTCTTACCTAAAACAGTATTACAAACCGCACAAGCTGAAATGCTTGATTATAAAAATAGTGGTATGAGTGTTTTAGAAGTCTCCCATCGTTCCAAGGAGTTTGAAGAGATAATTAAGGATGCAGAAAATGCTTTACGAGAATTGATGGCTATACCTGATAATTATAAAGTATTGTTTTTACAAGGGGGAGCTTCGCTTCAATTTAGTATGATTCCTTTGAATTTAGCAAAAGGTAAAAAGGCTTACTATCTCGTTGCTGGTTCTTGGGGAAAAAAAGCATATACAGAGGCTATTAAGTTATCAAAAACAATTCCTTTTGACCCTATTTTACTAGCTTCTAGTGAAGAGACGTCATTTGACCGTATTCCAGAATTTGATGTGGAATCTATTGATAAAGATGCAGCTTATGTCCATTTGACGACGAATAACACTATTGAAGGGACTTCAATTTATGATATTCCTGATACGAATGGTGTACCTATTGTAGCAGATATGTCGTCTAATATTTTAGCTGTTCGATATAATGTTGAAGAATTTGGTATGATTTATGCTGGTGCTCAAAAAAACATCGGACCAGCAGGAGTAACGGTAGTTATTATTCGTGAAGACTTGTTAAACGATGAGCCTATCTTATCAAGTATGCTTGATTACAGAATTCATTCAGATGCTGAATCTCTTTATAATACGCCACCTGCTTATAGTATTTATATTGCGAAATTAGTTTTTGAATGGGTAAAATCATTAGGCGGTGTTGATGAGATTGAAAAAATTAATCGTGAAAAATCTAGCTTATTATATAATTTTATTAGTCAATCTTCGTTTTACAGAAGCCCTTTAAAAAACTCAACTGATCGTTCAGTAGCAAATATTCCTTTTACAACACCGAGTAAGGAGTTAGATGCTCAATTTGCTAGCGAGGCTGATGCAAGAGGATTCAAAAATATTAAAGGCCATCGTTCAGTAGGTGGAATGAGAGCTAGCTTATATAATGCTTTTCCAAGACAAGGAGTTGTTGATTTGATCGACTTCATGAAGGAATTTGAAACTAAGAATTCATAGTTTTTGTAGATTAAATGATATGATTTTTTCTATGATTACGGTAAAAATAAAAAAGAAAGGGGCTAGTGATCTAGCCTTTGTGTAATGTATGCTTTTTAACATTAAGACATTTAATAATATTAATAAAATTGGATTGAGTGAATTTGGTTCTGACTTTTTGATTGATGATAAAATGTCATCAAATCCTGACGCCTATATCATTCGTAGTCAAAATCTTCATGATGTCGATTTTCCTTCCAATTTAAAAGCTATAGCTAGGGCTGGTGCGGGAACAAATAATATTCCAATTTCAGATGCCACTGAGAAGGGTATAATTGTTTTTAATACACCAGGGGCGAATGCTAATGCGGTAAAAGAAGCAGTTCTTGCTTCATTGTTATTATCAGCAAGAGATTATATTTCGGCAAATGCTTGGGTAAATACACTCTTTGGAGAAGATGTTCCAAAGCAAATTGAGGCTGGGAAAAAGCAGTTTGCTGGTACTGAAATTTACGGAAAGACTTTGGGAGTAATTGGGTTAGGGGCCATTGGAGCTAGAATTGCCAATGATGCACGTCGTTTAGGAATGAATGTTATTGGCTATGATCCATTTGTTTCAATCGAAACAGCATGGAGTATCTCAAGTCATGTTAAACGTGTTAGTGATTTAAAAGAAATTTTCGAGCAGGCTGATTTTATTACTGTTCATGTACCTCTAACACCTGATACAAAAGATTTGTTTGATGCTTCAGCGTTTTCAAGTATGAAAGATAATGTGACATTAATCAATTTCGCGCGTGCTGAATTGGTTCGACAAGAAGATTTATTTGAAGCAATTTCTTTAGGTAAAGTGAAACGTTATATTACGGATTTTGGATCAGAATCGTTATTGAATAAGGAAGGGATTACAGTCTTTCCTCACTTGGGTGGTTCAACTGAAGAAGCAGAATTAAATTGTGCAATAATGGCTTCTAGAACCATTAAGCGATTTTTAGAAACTGGTGAAATAACTAATGCTGTGAATTTTCCCAATGTCCATCAAGCCCTTACAGCACCATATCGAATTACATTAATCAATCGTAATGTCCCAAATATTGTGGCGAATATTTCAACTGCGGTATCTAATTTAGGTATTAATATTGATAACATCATTAATCGTTCAAAAGGTGATTATGCCTATACTTTGTTAGATTTAGATGAAACAGATGAGGAAAAAATTAATTCATTGGTTAAATCTTTCGATGATAGTGATAATATTGTTCGTGTTCGTTTAATAAAAAAAGTGTAATGAGAGTGATCTATTCTTCCCCAATTGGGAATTTAGAATTAGTTGCAGATGATTCAGCATTAACTGAGGTTAGGTTTCTTGAATCATTGCAATGTTTTTCTAAATCTGATAATTCAGAGATTGAACATCCTATTCTGAAAGAGGTTATAGAATGGTTTGACCAATACTTTTTAGGAAATGTTTCAGCTCCCTTTTTAAAGGTGAGAATAGACGGAACTGCTTTTCAAAAACAAGTGCTAAAAGAGGTTTTAGCTGTTCCTTATGGTAAAATGGTGACATATGGTCAACTTGCTGATAAGATAGGTTGTCGCTCAGCACAGGCTATAGGTGGTGCTCTTAAACGGAATAAACTTCTTATTGTTGTACCATGTCACAGAGTTGTTTCGTCTGAAGGTCACTTGACAGGCTATGTAGCAGGTGTTGAAAAAAAAGAGTGGTTATTGGCCAATGAAAAGAAAGGAAATAGAATGTATACATTTTATGAGTACCCAAAGTGTACAACATGTAAAAAAGCGAAAGCAGAATTAAAACAGTTAGGTCTTAATTTTGAATCTGTTGATATCAAGTTAAATCCTCCTAAAGCTTCAACATTAAAAGAGTGGATGAAAAGTGGAAAATTTCCTTTAAAAAATTTTTTTAATACTAGTGGACAAAGTTACAGATTCTTAGGCTTGAAAGATAAAATAGCCGATTTATCAATTGAAGCTGCTGCAGAATTATTAGCATCTGATGGAATGTTAATTAAACGTCCAATACTTGTTCAGGACAATCAAGTTGTTCAAATTGGTTATCGCACGTCTTATGGAGAATTATAATCAAAAAACACCTATGTTAAAATAGGTGTTTTTTGATAGACTAAATTTTAATTTCTAGTAAAATCGGAGTATGGTCTTGGCGTTCTCCAGAGTCAATCATTTCAGATTTTATAATTTTATCTGAAATGCGTTCACTAGTCAACCAGTAATCAATTCTCCAACCAGTATTATTAATCTTACTCGTTTTACTTCTTTGAGCCCACCAAGAGTAGACATTTGGAATATTTCCATGTAGTTTTCTAAAAGTATCAACAAAACCTTTAGACAGCAAATTAGTAAAACCTTGACGTTCCTCTTTTGTAAAACCAGGTGAATTATGGTTTGAAGAAGGATTTGCTAGGTCTATTTCATGATGTGCAACATTATAATCTCCTGTTGCAAGAACAGGTTTTTCGTTATCTAACGTGACAAGATAATCAGCATATTTTAGATCCCACCCTTGACGTTCTTCTATACGTTTTAAGCCATCACCGGCATTTGGTGTATATACTTGAGTAACGTAAAATTTATCAAATTCGAGGGTTATTATACGTCCTTCATAATCCATTGTTGAGGGTGCTCCAATTTCTGGGTAAGAAACAGTTGGTTTGAGATGATTTTTATAGAGAAACATGGTTCCTGCATATCCTTTGCGTGCAGGTTCAACAGATGAACGCCAAACACAGGTGTAATTTGGAAAGTAATTTTCAAGAATTTCAAGGTGCTTCTTTGTTGGTCCTTTTGCAGATAATTTAGTTTCTTGAAGTGCAATGACATCAGCATCATAGGTTAAGAGCGTATCAATGACTTTTCTTGATAAAAGTGCACGCTTTGAATCGCTCGTTAAGGCAGCATTTAGGGAATCAATATTCCAAGAGATTAATTTCATATCTTATCCTTTTTCCATTTTTTATTATTTTATCAAAAAATAATAGTCAAGGCGATAGTTGTGTTCAAATAATATTTAAAAAAGAATGATTCTTAAAATTCATATTCTAATTTATGTTATAATAGAAGCGTTAAATTTTAAAAATAATAAGGTTTCATTAGCCTTGAAAGGAATTAAAATGTCAAAAAAACCATTTTATATTACAACACCGATTTATTACCCTTCGGGGAAATTACATATAGGTTCAGCTTATACAACAATTGCCTGTGATGTTTTAGCACGATATAAACGCATGATGAACCATGAAGTGTTTTATTTAACAGGTTTAGATGAGCATGGTCAAAAGATTCAACAAAAAGCTGAAGAAGCAGGTATTACTCCACAGACTTATGTCGATGGTATGGCCAAGGGAGTTAAGGAACTATGGGAACTCCTAGATATTTCTTATGATAAGTTTATCCGTACGACAGATGATTATCATGAAAAAGTGGTTGCTGATGTTTTTGAACGTCTTTTAGCTCAAGGAGATATTTATTTGGGAGAATACTCTGGTTGGTATTCTGTTTCAGACGAAGAGTTTTTTACAGAAAGTCAACTAGAAGAAGTTTATCGTGATGAAGCAGGAAAAGTAATTGGTGGGATTGCACCAAGTGGACATGAGGTTGAGTGGGTATCAGAGGAATCTTATTTCCTTCGTCTTAGTAAATATGCTGATAAATTAGTGGCATTCTTTAATGAACACCCTAATTTTATTCAACCGGATGGACGTATGAATGAAATTATTAAAAATTTCATAGAACCAGGATTAGAGGATTTAGCTGTATCACGTACATCTTTTACATGGGGGGTGAAAGTTCCATCTAATCCAAGACATGTGGTTTATGTTTGGATTGATGCATTATTAAACTATGTCACTGCACTTGGTTATAGTCAAGAAGATCATGAAAAGTTTGACAAATTTTGGGATGGAACAGTCTTTCATATGGTTGGGAAAGATATTCTTCGATTTCATTCCATTTACTGGCCAATTATGCTCATGATGTTGGACGTGAAATTACCGGATCGTCTAATTGCTCATGGCTGGTTTGTCATGAAAGATGGTAAAATGTCAAAATCAAAAGGAAATGTTGTCTACCCAGAAATGCTTGTGGAGCGTTACAGCTTAGATCCACTTCGTTATTATTTGATGAGGAGTTTACCAGTTGGAAGTGATGGAACTTTTACACCTGAGGATTATGTGGGACGAATCAACTATGAGTTGGCAAATGATTTAGGAAATCTTTTGAATCGAACAGTTGCTATGGTAAACAAATACTTTGATGGGGTGATTCCATCTTATCAAGAAAGTGTGACTGATTTTGATGAGGATTTAACAAATGTTATTGCTGAAAATGATTTTGCCTACCATAAATACATGGATGCTGTAGACTATCCACGTGCTTTAGAAGCAGTTTGGAATATTATCGCTAGAACCAATAAGTACATTGATGAAACAGCTCCATGGATGCTTGCTAAGAATGAAGAAGACCGTGAGCAGTTGGCTTCTGTCATGAGTCATTTGGCTGCTAGTCTTCGTGTGGTTGCTCATCTGATTCATCCATTTATGATGACAACATCTGATGCAATTATGGAACAATTAGGAATGACAGCTGAATATGATTTAGAAAATCTTGAGTTATCAGCTTTACCAAATGGGCTTACAGTCGTGAAAAAAGGAGAACCTATTTTCCCACGTTTAGATATGGAAGAAGAGATTGCTTATATTAAACAACAAATGGGTGGCGTTACAGTTACTGATAATAAATGGGACCCATCTCAAGTGAAATTGTCTAATCAAAAATCTGCTATTAAATTTGAAGATTTTGACAAAGTAGAAATACGAGTAGCAGAAGTTAAGGAAGTTACACGTGTTGAAGGTTCTGAAAAACTTTTACAGTTTAGATTGGATGCTGGTGATGGCGAAGACCGTCAAATTTTATCTGGAATTGCGAACTACTATCCTAACGAACAGGAATTAGTGGGACAAAAATTACAAATTGTTGCAAATTTAAAACCACGTAAAATGATGGGACTAATAAGTCAAGGAATGATTTTGTCAGCCGAACATGATGGTAAATTAAGAGTTCTTACGGTTGACAAAAATGTACCAAATGGTAGTCAGATTGGATAAAAAGGATTGGTAATACCAATCCTTTTTATAAGCTTGTATTTAAGATAAGATGTGATAAATAAACTATCTGTATATTAAGAACAAGTGTGTTATATTCTAAAAAAGGTTTTGTCAGTTATTCTATGGTAAACTGAGTCATGGGAATAAATCTTTCTATCGATGTTTGGTAACTCTACTATACACGATTTGTTTATTTTTGTGTTGACACAAGATATTTTACACTATCCACAAAATATTTTAGTCTATCTTTTAACTAAATATTTACCATAAAAAAGGATTATAACATTATTTTTTTGTTTTTAAAAAATCTTGAATACTCTGCTATTTGCTTATATTATAAATTTTAAATAAATTGAATTTGACATTCAATTTTCAATATGTTAAAAGTATAATGTAATAATTAGTTATATAACAGGAGGTTTTTTTGATGGATTACTTAGCCATAGTAGGGACAAATGCAGATTTATCGTATAATCGTAAGCTGTTACAATTCATGAAAGTACATTTTAAAGCAAGTGCTAACATTGAGATAGCAGAAATTGTAAAAATTCCAATTTTTGATCAACCAGAAGAACGAATTGCTCCAGTTGAAGTTGAGGAATTGATACAAAAAATAAAAAAAGCAGATGGTGTAATAATTAGTACACCAGAATATGACCATTCGATACCAGCAGCATTAAAAAATGTTTTGGAATGGTTATCATATGTTTCAATGCCTTTAATAAAGAAGCCAGTAATGATTACTGGTGCATCATACGGGTCATTAGGTTCATCAAGAGCACAAGCCCACTTGAGACAAATTTTAGATGCTCCTAATATTGAAGCTAGAGTAATGCCTGGAAATGAATATTTATTAGGTAAAGTGCTTACAGCTTTTGATGAAGAAGGTAATCTGATTGATACTCAATCAGTAGAAGAACTTGACTATTGTTTTAACGAATTTGTTAAATTCACAAAAATGTCTAAAATTATGGATAGTATGAGTGATGATTCATTTGAATCTCTTATGGAAAAATATATTGAAGGAGAATAAGATGAAATTTATAGGTATTGTTGGTACAAATGATAAAAATTCTTACAATAGAAGATTATTAAATTACATGTCAAAAAAATTTGCACAAGAAGCTGAAATTGAAGTTTGTGATATTGATGATATACCTCTTTTTAATGAATCTGATGATCAAACTGAATGTGTGTCTATTCAAACTTTAGCAAATAAAATTATAGAAGCAGATGGAGTAATATTTAGTTGTCCTGAGCATAATCATTCTGTTACAGCTATTTTAAAAAGTGTCATAGAGTGGTTTTCGTATAAAATTCATCCCCTAGAAGGTAAACCTGTAATGATTGTCGGTGGTTCATCTGGTGTACAGGGTTCTTCTAGAGCACAATTACATTTAAAACAAATTCTAGATTCACCTGGTGTGAATTGTATTGTAATGCCTGGAAATGAATTTTTACTTGGACATATTCAGCAAGCATTTGATGAGTATGATAATTTGAAAGATCGTAAAACTGATGCCTTTTTAAGTATTTGTTTTAGGAAATTTTTACGATTTACAAATATTGTTAGTCAACTTAGTGAGCCGGAACCTGTAAAATTTAAACCCGGGATTTATGAAGTATCTGCTGTAGGGCATAATGGATTACTGCCTATGAAGGTTACTTTATCTGATGATAAAATTGAGAATATTGATATTGATACATCAGGAGAGACTGAAGGTATAGCAACAGTTGTATTTAGCAAGATACCTGATTCAATTGTAAAGGGTCAGACATTAAATGTTGATGCAGTTTCGGGAGCATCAGTTACTAGTCAAGGCATTATTGATGGTGTTAGTGAGGCAATAATTGAAGCGGGCTCAGATCCAGAAATATTAAAACGAAAGCCAAAATATAAACCTAAATTTGTAGGTGAAAAACATGTAGAAAAAAGTACCGATATAGTTGTTGTTGGTACGGGAGGTGCTGGACTTTCTGCAGCAGTATCAGCATTGGATAAAGGGGTTAAAGTTATTGTTTTAGAAAAATTCCCTGTTATAGGAGGAAATACAACAAGAACAGGTGGACAAATTAATGCAGCAGATCCTAAATGGCAACACCATTTTAGAAAATTTGCTGGTGAGGTGCCGACACTTGAAAAAATATATCATACGGATGAACGTGAAATCCCTGAAGAATATTTAGGTGTATTTCAATCTTTAAAGATTGAAATTAAAGCGTATTTTGAAAATATTAATGATAGAGGAGAAGATTATCTATTTGATTCACCAAATCTTCATATAATGCAAACTTATTTTGGTGGTAAACGAAATGATTTAAATGGTAAAGTTACATATGGTAATTTTAATTTAGTGAATTATTTAGGTCAAAATGCATTAGAAACTATTGAATGGCTTCGTGAAAAAGGTGTTGATTTTGATGAAGAAAACGTTACGGAACCAGTTGGTGCAGGTTGGAGAAGAGCTAGGGAGCCAAAAGAATCTGAGGGTTATGGATATATCAAACCATTATTAAAATATGTTGAGTCACATGGTGGAGAAATTATAACTGAGTGTGAAGCAAAAGAATTATTAGTAGAAGATGGACGAGTTATTGGTTTAAAAGCTACTAAGGGTGAACAGGATTTAACTATATATGCCACTAAAGGTGTCATTATGGCAACTGGAGGTTTTGCTGCTAATTACGAAATGGTTAAGGAGTATGATAATTATTGGGGTGATTTACCAGAATTTATTCCAACAACAAATTCACCAGCCTTGACTGGTGATGGAATAAAAATGGGTAAAGCAGTAGGTGCAGATTTAGTTGATATGGGATTTGTACAATTGATGCCTAGTGCTGATCCAATTACTGGGAAAATATTTAGCGGTATTGATTGTCCACCATCTGATTTTGTCTTTGTTAATAAACAAGGAAAGAGATTTGTTAATGAATATGCATCAAGGGATGTGTTAGCACGATCTCTATTTGAACAAGGCGGAGTAATTTATAATATTTCAGATTCACAAATTGCAAAAACACGTTTTTGTTCAACAGATGAGCAGCTAGAAAATGATATTAAGAATAAGGCATGTTATAAAGCAGATACTTTAGAGGAGTTAGCTAAACAAATTAATATTGATCCAGAAATTTTTAAAGATACAATTGAAAAATATAATAGTTATGTTGATACAGGAGTGGATCCGGAATGTCACAAGACATCATTCAATTATAAAGTAGAGATTCCGCCATTTTATGCTACACCCAGAAGTCCAGCAACACATCATACTATGGGTGGTTTAAAAATAGATGAGGAAACTCATGTTCTAAGACCGGATAATTCAATTATTGATGGTTTATTTGCCGCTGGAGAAGTTGCTGGCGGTATTCATGCAGGAAATAGACTTGGTGGAAATGCTTTAGCAGATATTTTTACCTTCGGACGTCTAGCTGGAGAAATTGCATCTAGTGAAAGGGGATAGATTAGAATGGCAATTATTGGAACTATAGGATTGGCCTTAGCAATAATTATAATTATAACTTTATCTTTTAAGGGATTAAATATGGTGATTGCTGCTCCATTGTCCGCACTTATTATTATTATTAGCAACCATATGGCCTTATTTGATTCATTAATTGGTCAAGAACACTCATATATGTCGGGTTTAGCAGGATTTTTGATTAAAAATTTTGCAATATTTCTAATGGGTTCGATTTTAGGTCAATTTATGGATAAGAGTGGTGCAACAATTTCAATTTCAGAAACGTTATTAAAAAAAATAGGGGTGGAAAGTCCATATAGAGTGTTGGTTGCTCTGACATTGATTGGTGCACTTCTAACATTTGGTGGTATTAGTATCTTTGTTGTATTTTTTACATTAATTCCATTAGCTAGACCAATATTTAAGAGATTAGATATCAATTGGTCTTTAGTTTCAATACCTCTTTATTTGGGGGCAGGAACTTTTACAATGTCAATGATTCCAGGTTCACCATCAATTCAAAATGCCATACCTACAAGTGTTTTAGGTACAACTTTGATGGCAGCTCCAATTTTAGGAATTGTTGGAACAATAGTAATTTTAGTATTTGGATTATGGTATATGAAATATGCACTAAATAAAAGTATTTCAAATGGAGAGCATTTTTATAGTTATTTAGAAGGAAAAACTATTATAGAAGAAAAGCAAAATGAAAAGACTTCTTCAAAAAATATACCTTCATTTTTAACAAGTATTACTCCGCTAGTTGTGTTAATCTTATTGATAATGGGGTTACCAAAGATTAATAATATTATTCTTATTGCGTTAGCTACTTCAATATTTTTATGTTCACTACTATTTAGGAATTTTATTGATAATCAAAAGCAGGTCATAAATAATGGTACGATGGGTGCTGTTTCTTCAGCATTTGGTGCTGCTAGTGCTGTTGCATTCGGTTCTGTTTTGGCCAGTGCTCCTACATTTAGTAGTGTTCAAAAAGCTTTATTAAAAATTCCTGGACCACCGTTAATTAGTTTAGCTATTACAACAGCGATTTTGTCAGCTGTAATGGCTGCATCTGGTGCTATCGGAACTGTAGTTACTCATTTTGTTGGCCCTTATTTGGCAATGGGTATACCTGCAGATGTGATCCATAGAGTTGTTGTTATAGGTGGTGGAGCTTTAACAGTAGTCCCACAATCAGGTGCTGTTATTACTTTCAATAGTGTTAGTGGATTAGATTTTAAACATGGTTTTAAGGAAGCATTCATTGTAAGCAACGTTGGTTTCATCTTATCTCTTATTGTTGTAGTTATAGTTGCTCAATTTTTCTTTATATAGTATGATTTAAATTAAAATTTTAGATGAATATAAAAAGCAAGATAATGAGTTTTATCTTGCTTTTTGCCACTTGTTATATTCATGTAAAATTGTAGATTAATAAAAATATTTTAAGTTAGTATATGAGTAAGAATTGATTTAATCAGAATATTTAGTTATTTATTGTTAAAGAAGGAGGCAAGGAATTGTACTTAAGAAAAAGTATTAAAATGATGGGAACAACTATTGACGTTATTATTCAATCTCATAATGCTGAGGAGCTAATGCAAGAAGTTTTCATACGCTTATTTTTATATAATAACAGATTTAGTGCAAATGATAATAATTCCGAGTTAAGTATAATTAATCAACTTGCAGGTGAAAAACCATTAAATGTTCATGAAGAATTATTTGATTTAATTACTTTAGGAAAATTACATAGTATAGAACAACCAAGTAATTTAAATATAGCATTAGGTCCGTTTATTCAAAGTTGGCGCATTGGTTTTAAAGATGCTCATATTCCAGATGATTTAACAATTAAAGAATCATTATCTGTGTCTAATCCAGAAGATATTATTATAGATAAAGACAGAAAAAGTATCTATTTAGCAAAAAAAGGAATGAAAATTGATTTAGGTGCTCTAGCTAAAGGATATATTGCAGATAAAATAATAAATTTTTTAAGAAATGAGTGTGTTGATTTTGCTTTAATAAATCTTGGGGGAAATGTTCTATTCTGTGGAAAAAATACACAATAAAGAGATAGTTTGTGGCGAATTGGTATTCAGAATCCTTATAGTATAAGGGGAGGAAATATAGGAATATTGAATTTAAAAGAAAAATCATTAGTAACATCTGGAATTTATGAACGGTATCTAGAAAAAAATAATAAAAGATATCATCACATTTTTAATAAAGAGACAGGTTATCCTATAGAAACAGAAATGTTAAGCTTAACAATTATTTCAGATTTATCAGTAATGGGAGAAGTCTGGACAACAAGGTTATTTGGTTTACCTAATGTTGATGTAATGACAGTAATTGAAAAAAACTCAGATATTGAAGGAATTTTAATTTCTAAGAATAGAGAAATATTAATATCGAGTGGAATAAAAAAATTTTTTCAACTATTAATTTGAAATTAAGTTATAATATGGTATTATAGTCTATTTTTTGAAATTGAAGATTTTTTTAAAAAATTAATTGCTTATATTTCAGAATTTTATAAGTCTATTTACAAGAAAGAGAGAAAGAGTTATGACATTTGAAGAGATTTTACCAGGATTGAAATTAAAAGGAAAGTATGTTCGTACGGGATGGAGTGGTGCTGAAAATTATGTTCAGCTTTTTGATGAGATTACTGTTGATGGTCAAATGTTAGCTGCAACTCCATATTTTTTAATAAATGTTTCTGGTGAAGGAGAAGGTTTTTCGATGTGGAGTCCTACTCCTTGTGATATCTTGGCTACTGATTGGGTTGAAGTAAATGACTAAAACAGTTTTGATAACAGGTGCTTCAAGCGGAATTGGTTTAGCTCAAGCACAGTTGTTTTTAGAACAAGGTTATCATGTTTATGGTGTTGATATAGGGATAAAACCTAAATTAAGTGGTCATTTTCAGTTTATTTCTTGTGATCTTCGTCATGATTTAAGCTCAGTATTTGAGAAAGTTAAGTCTGTCGATATTCTATGTCTAACTGCTGGGATTTTAGATGCTTATAAACCACTATTAGAAACAGATTTAGATGAGATGGCTAATCTTATTGATATTAATCTTTTCTCAGCAATTCGTTTAACCAAATTTTATTTAGAAGGTATGGTCAGGAGAAAATCAGGTATAATTATTACCATGTGCTCCATTGCATCATTCATGGCAGGTGGTGGTGGTATAGCTTATACGACAAGTAAACATGCTCTTGCTGGCTTTACAAGACAATTAGCACTTGACTATGCTAAGGATAATATTCAAGTCTTTGGTATTGCCCCAGGTGCAGTTAAAACAGCCATGACAAAGGCTGATTTTGAGCCGGGAGGATTGGCTGATTGGGTTGCAAATGAGACACCTATTGGCAGGTGGTCAGAAGCTAGTGAAATAGCTGACTTAACCTTGTTTTTATCATCTGGAAAAGCAGCTTCAATGCAAGGTGAGATTGTTAAAATTGATGGAGGTTGGAGTTTAAAATAATGATAAATCATAAAGTAAGTGCTATTGATTTATGGGCGGCATACAAGAAAATTAATCCAGATATTTCTGACAAATTTGGTTCATTTCAATTTGGTGGAGCTCCTGATTTACTTGCTTCTCTTGTATCGCTTCATATTAAAACTGCTACATCATCAGGATATGAATTATATAAATTAGAAAATGAACCTCTACCAATGGTTGGCTCGTATGATGTAGTATTAGATAGTAAAAATAATGCTATTTGTATTATAAAAACGATAGCAGTTAACCTGGTTGCTTTTGGACAAGTTTCAAGTGAGCATGCTTTCAAAGAAGGTGAGGGTTATAGGAGTCTAGAGTATTGGCGTAAAGTCCATTTGGACTTTTTTAGCCCCTATTACAAAGAAGCCGGCCTATCATTTACAGAAGATAGTCTATTAGTTCTTGAAGAATTTGAATGTGTTTTTAGTATTGAGGAAATGCGATGAAATTAGCAATTTTAGGAACAGGCATGATTGCAAAAGAGGCTTTACCAATGCTTAAGAAAATTTCTGGAATAGAGATTACAGCTTTACTGTCATCAAAAAAAAGTTTGCCTGCTGCTCAATCCTTAGCGAAATCATTTGATATTTCTAGTGTATATGATGATTTTGATAAGCTTTTAAGAGATGAATCCTGTGATACGGTCTATATTACACTTCCGAACCATTTACATTTTGAATATGCAAAACAAGCTTTACAACATAAAAAACATGTTATTTGTGAAAAACCATTTACGGATACTTTGGATCAGCTTGTTGTTCTTGAAAAATTAGCCATTGAAAATAATATTTTTTTATTTGAAGCAATAACAACAATCCATCAGAATAACTATAATCTTATTAAATCAAACTTATCAAGATTAGGGGAGATTCGTCTAGTAGAGCTTAATTTTTCCCAATATTCTTCTCGTTATGACGCTTTTAAAAATGGAGAAATTTTACCCGTTTTTGATGCCAAAAAAAGTGGTGGTGCATTGAAAGATTTGAATATTTACAATATTCATTTTGTAGTGGGGTTATTTGGTTTGCCCCATGTAATTTCATATTATTCAACACTACAAAAGAATGTGGATACATCAGGTGTTTTGATTCTAGACTATAAGATGTTCAAGGCTGTACTTATTGCAGCAAAAGATTCTAGCTCTTCTTTTTTCTCTAAAATACAAGGGGAAGAAGGATGGATGGAGATCACAAGTCCAATAAATGACCTTGACATTTTAATTTGAATACTCGTGAGAAAAAGAGCATATCTTATCAGGAATCCTCTAAAAAACACCGTATGAGATCAGAGTTTGAAAACTTTCAGAAGATTATTGAAGAAAATGATTTTAAGGAATTTGAAAGATTGATGGGGCATAGTAAATCTGTTATGTCAGTATTAGATGAGGAAAATCGATTTTTAGAATAGGTCAAGAAGTCTGACTCAATTTGTGATATAATAGAAAAGATTTATAAGATAGGAATGTATGAATTATGAATAACTATGCAATAATTTTAGCAGCAGGAAAAGGGACACGTATGAAATCTGACTTACCTAAAGTCTTACATAAGGTTTCAGGATTAAGCATGCTAGAACATGTATTTCGTAGTGTTTCAGCTATTGAAGCATCTAAGATAGTAAGTGTCATTGGTCATAAGGCTACACTTGTCCGTGAAGTATTAGGTTCAAAATCCAAATTTGTTCTTCAAACTGAACAGTTAGGTACAGGTCATGCTGTTATGATGGCAGAAAAAGAATTGGCTGATTTAGAAGGTCAAACACTTGTGATTGCAGGTGATACGCCGTTGATTACTGGGGAGAGTTTGCAAAGCTTATTAGAGTACCATAGAAGTCATCGTAATGTTGCAACAATCTTAACTGCTGAAGCTGAAAATCCTTTCGGATATGGCCGTATTATTCGAAATCAAAATGGAGAAGTTGTTAAAATTGTTGAGCAAAAAGATGCGACAGATTTTGAGCAACAAGTTAGAGAAATTAACACAGGAACCTATGTTTTTGATAATAAGCGTCTGTTTCAAGCTTTGAAAAATATCACAACAGACAATGCTCAAGGAGAATACTATTTAACAGATGTTATTGGTATCTTTAAAGCTGAAGGTGAGAAAGTTGGAGCTTATAAATTACATGACTTTGATGAGAGCCTAGGCGTTAATGATAGGGTTGCTCTAAGTCATGCTGAAAAGATTATGCGAGGACGTATCAATCGTAAACACATGTTAAATGGCGTTAGTTTTACAGACCCTGAAACAACCTATATTGATAGCGATGTTGAAATAGCAGAAGAAGTTTTGATTGAGGCTAATGTTACACTCAAAGGTAAAACCAAAATTGGAGCTTTTTCACACCTTACTTCAGGAACCTATGTTGTTGATTCAGAAATTGGAGAACATACTACAATAACGCATTCTATGGTCGAAGAATCTGTCGTTTTAAATGATGTAACTGTTGGTCCTTATGCACATATTCGACCAGGTTCACGTTTAGCAGATAAGGTCCATATTGGAAACTTTGTAGAAGTTAAAAGTTCAACAGTTGGTAAGGAAACTAAGGCTGGTCATTTGACTTATATTGGAAATGCGATTGTTGGTTCAAATGTTAACTTTGGAGCTGGGACTATCTTGGCTAATTACGATGGTAAAAACAAATATACTACTCGAATTGGTAATAATGCTTTCATTGGAAGTAACTCCACTTTATTAGCCCCAATTACGATTGGAGAAAATGCCTTAACAGCAGCGGGGTCTGTTGTTAATGAGAGTATTGACAAAGATGCAATTGCTATTGCAAGAAGTCGTCAAGTGACCAAAAATGGTTATGCATTGAAACTTCCGCACCATCCAAACCAACAATAAGGAGTTATTATGGATTTTGAAGAAAAGACCATACATCGTGAAGAAATTTTTAAAGGTCATATTTTTACAGTTGCTATTGATGATGTTGAATTACCAAATGGGTTAGGACACTCTAAGCGTGAATTGGTTTTTCATAATGGAGCAGTTGCTATTTTACCTGTCACATCTGACAATAAGATTATTCTTGTTAAACAATATCGTAAGGCAATAGAGGATGTCTCGTTTGAAATTCCAGCTGGAAAGTTAGAAGTCGGTGAGTCTGGTAGTGAAAAAGAAGCAGCTCTTAGGGAGTTAGAAGAGGAGACGGATTATACTGGAGAACTAACTTTCTTATATGAGTTTTACACCTCAATTGGCTTTTGTAATGAAAAAATAAAATTATATTTAGCAAAAGATATTTATAAAGTTGATCATCCATTACCAATGGATGATGATGAAGTAATTGAGCTTTATGAATTAGACTATGAAACGTGCTTAGGTATGGTAGAAAATGGCACAATTAAAGATGCAAAAACAATTATGGCAATTCAGTATTATGGTCTTCATTTTGGAGGAAAATAAGAATGGGAAAACCCTTATTAACTGATGAAATCATTGCAAAATCTAAATATAAGAATCCATCAGAGTATGATTTGGAAGAAACCAAAGTTTTACCAGTCATAGGTTCAACAGCATCCGAATATGAATCTTTTGAACGAGATGAATCTGAAATTCCTTATAAGAGTCGCCGTCTTGAAAATAGTAAGCGCAATGAGTTTCAGAAGAAATTAAATCTTATTTTATTTGTTGTTGTTTGTCTACTTGTACTATTGGTCTATGCTATTATAAAACTATAGAGGTTAATGATGAAAATTGGAATTATTGCTGCAATGGAGCAGGAATTACAGCTTTTGAAACAAGCTGTACCTAATTTAAAAGAATCTGTGATTTTAGGTCACACGTATTACACAGGTAGGATTTCAGGTCATGAACTTGTGTTGGTTCAGTCTGGTGTAGGTAAGGTGATGTCTGCTATGAGTGTTGCCGTCTTAGTAAATTCTTTTTCAGTTGAAGCTATTATTAATACTGGTTCTGCTGGAGCAGTTGCAAAAGACTTGGAAATTGGGGATATTGTCATTGCAAATTGTCTAGCCTATCATGATGTTGACTTAACTGCTTTTGGTTATGCTTATGGCCAAATGTCTGCACAACCTCTTTATTTTAAAACTAGTGAACAGTTTGTTTCAATATTTAAAGAAGCATTAGAACGGAATCATAAAACTTATAAAATAGGTTTAATCACAACAGGAGATAGTTTTATTGCTGGTCAAGATAAAATTGATCAAATCAAAAAGCATTTTCCAGAAGTCTTAGCTGTAGAAATGGAAGGAGCAGCTATTGCTCAAGCCTGCTATTCGTTAAACATACCTTGTATGGTTGTTCGTGCAATGAGTGATACAGCTGAACATGATGCTAATATCACATTTGATGAATTCATCATTCAAGCTGGTCAACAGTCTGCTCAAGTATTATTAAAGTTTTTAGAGATATTATAAGATTCTTAATGATAACGATAAAAGAACGCTACCTATCATTATTCTATGGAAGAATGATAGGTAGCGTTCTTTTAAATTGCTTTGACAAAAATTTGTTTTGCAATATTTTCAGGGATGCTTAGTTCTTTATTATTATAAGTTAAAGTATAGGTCATAGCATAAGAATCTATAGCAGTTAGAGAGACGTTTTGTCCTATAGATAGGTCATGTTTATCAAGATATTGTAAGAGGTCAATATTGTCAATAACACGTTTTATAGTATACGTACCTAAAAGTTTTATTTGAGATAGTCTGATATGATTTTTTTCAATTAAAAACTCTCCTTTTTGAGGAATAGTCCCTCCATGGGGACAAAATTTTGGAAAGTTAAGACTAGCTTCTAACTTGTCAATAAAGTTGGTAGATACAGTGTGCTCAAGGACTTCAGCTTCTTCATGTGTTTCTTTGATAGAGTAGTGAAGGTGATTGACTAAAAATATTTCAATAATTCGATGTTTTCTGACAAGTTCAGAAACAAGCAGTAGACCTTGTTTAGTCAAATAGTAGCCTAATTCTTTGTCTTTAACAATGAGATTATCAGTTATTAATTTTTTAAGCATTTCAGAAGTAGCAGGTGGGGAAACAGCCATCATTTCTGCTATTTTTTTATTCGTTAACTTTTCATGTGTTTCTGTCAGTTCGTGTATACATTTTAAATAATCTTCTTTATTTGGGGTCATGATTTCTCCTTACTTTTATTATAACAAAAACTAATATAGTATTGACAAAAAAATAAAAAAAGGATATCCTAAAATAAAAGTTAAGCATACTTAACAAAAATAAAAAGGAGACTTTATGAAATTCAAAAAATTTTTAGTTATTATTATGATGTTATTTGTAATAGTATTAGTTGGTTGTCGTTCTCAGATGAAATCTGCTAGTTCTGATAGAAAGTTAAATGTTGTAGTTACAAATTCGATTTTAGCTGATATGACAAAAGAAATTGCGGGAAATAAAATTAATTTGCATAGTATTGTACCAGTGGGAAAAGATCCGCATGAGTATGAGCCTTTGCCCGAAGACGTTGAGAAAACGAGTGAAGCTGATTTGATTTTTTATAACGGAGTAAATTTAGAAACTGGTGGTAATGCTTGGTTTACAAAATTAGTAAAAAATGCGAATAAAAAAGAAGATAGGGATTATTTTGCTATAAGTAAAGGGATTGATGTTATTTACTTGGAAGGAAAAAATGAAAAAGGGAAAGAAGATCCACATGCTTGGTTAAATCTAGAAAATGGGATTATCTATGTAAAGAATATTACTAAATTACTATCTGAGAAGGATAGTAGGCATAAAAGTTTTTATGAACAACGCAGTAAAGACTATCTAAAGAAATTACGAGAGCTAGATGAACAAGCTAAGACAAAATTTAATACAATTGATTCGTCAAAAAAATTAATTGTGACAAGTGAGGGTTGCTTTAAGTATTTTTCAAAAGCCTATGATATACCGTCAGCGTATATATGGGAAATTAATACTGAGGAAGAAGGAACACCTAGTCAAATTACTGATTTGGTTGAAAAGTTAAATAAGTTAAAACCTAGTGCATTATTTATTGAGTCTAGTGTAGATGATAGACCTATGAAATCTGTTTCTAAAGAAACAGGGATACCGATATATTCTAAAATTTTTACAGATTCAATTGCTAAAAAAGGTGATGAAGGAGATAGCTACTATACAATGATGAAATGGAATTTAGAAAAAATTGCAGAAGGGTTATCTCAGTAAAGATGTTTGAGTGAAGAGGAAATGAAATGATTGATATAAAAGATTTATCAGTTAGTTATGAGACAGGACTAGCTTTGGATTCTATCAGTTTACAGCTAGAAAAGGGACATATTATTGGGATTATAGGTCCAAATGGAGCAGGAAAATCTACTTTAATGAAAGCGACATTGAACTTAATTCCCCATACCGGCAAAATTGTAATTTCGGATAAAAATCATGTAGGTGGAAGTATTGCCTATGTTGAACAAAAATCTGCTATTGATAACGACTTTCCGATGACGGTTTCTAATTGTGTATCACAGGGTTTGTATAAGAAGGTCGGTTTATTTCGCTATTTGAAAAAAAGTGATTGGAAAAAGGTTGATGAGGTACTAGATAGGGTAGGATTACTTGAGTATAAGAATCGTTCTATAAAAGCCTTGTCTGGGGGGCAATTTCAACGGATGCTAGTTGCGAGGTGTCTTATACAAGATTTAGATTATCTGTTTTTAGATGAACCTTTTGTTGGTATTGATTCTGTTAGTGAACAGATCATAGTAAATTTGTTAACAGAGTTATGCCAACAAGGGAAAATGATTTTGGTTGTTCATCATGATTTAAGTAAGGTAGGCTACTATTTTGATAAACTTATTATTCTTAATAAAAATTTGATTGTTTATGGTGATACAAAAGCGGTTTTTACCCCTGTTAATTTAAAAAAAGCTTATGGTGATACATTATTTATTGGAGGTGGAGATAGTGTTTCTTAAATTTTTTTACGGCCTAAGTCATTATCATTTTTTACAAAATGCTGTCTTTACAGCTCTGATAATAGGGATTGTTTCAGGCGCTGTAGGGTGTTTCATCATTTTGCGCTCTCTATCGTTAATGGGAGATGCCATTTCACATGCTGTTTTACCAGGTGTAGCATTATCATTTATTCTAGGGGTTAATTTTTTTGTTGGAGCTATTATTTTTGGTCTACTTGCCTCAGTCACCATAACCTATATCAAAGAAAACAGTATTATTAAAGCTGATACAGCTATAGGGATAACTTTTAGCTCTTTTTTAGCCTTAGGAGTCATTTTGATTGGAGTAGCTAATAGTTCGACAGACTTATTTCATATTTTATTTGGTAATATTCTTGCTGTTCAAGATATTGATAAATGGTTAACAGTTTTGGTTGCGGTAATTGTGCTAGTGGTTATTGTTTGTTATTATAAGGAATTAGAGTTAACTTCTTTTGATGCTGTTTTAGCAAAAACAATGGGCTATAAGGTTCAATTTTATCATTATCTTTTAATGGGATTACTAACCTTAGTAGCTGTGACAGCTATGCAAAGTGTAGGGACAATTTTAATTGTTGCAATGCTTATTACACCAGCAGCTACTGCATATTTATTTGTAAAGAATTTAAAGACAATGATTGTTGTTTCTTCAACTATAGGAGCATTAACATCTGTTGTTGGTTTATATCTTGGATACACATTTAATATTGCAGCTGGTTCCAGCATTGTTTTAACCTTAACTGTTGTTTTTACAATTTGTTTTATGTTTTCATCCTTAAAAATGAGAATTAAATAAAACACAGTTGATTTATTCAACTGTGCTTTATTTTTATTTAAACGAATAGTCTTTTATAATATCTATTGAAATTATTGTCACATTTTCTGTTGGTTTATCGTTATCGTCTACTGGAGTTTTGGCAATGTCATCAACTACACTCATCCCATCAATGACTTGTCCAAAGACAGTATAGTCTCCATCTAAGCTAGGATTTCCTCCTGATTTATAAGCTTTAATGATGGCTTTTGGATAAGCATTTTCAGAAGTTGATTGTGATTGGTCTTTACTATTTTGGTTAATAAAGAATTGGCTACCATTTGTGTTTGCTCCTGCATTAGCCATCGCGAGTGCCCCTCTAATGTTATAGAGATATGGTGAGACTTCATTGACAAAGCCTTTACCTGAATCTTTACTACTGTCTTTATCGTGCCAAATTGATTCACCACCAGTTCCATCTCCCTTAGGATCTCCTCCTTGAATCATAAAGTCTGAGATAACTCGATGAAAACTAAGACCGTTATAATAATTGTTTTTTGCATGTGTTAGGAAATTTTCACTAGCTAAAGGTGCATATTTTGGGAATAACTTGATTGTGACATCACCTTTGGAAGTGTGCATAATAACCTCTGCCTCATTTTTTCCCACTTTTTTATTGAGTTGAGGAAAAGAGTTGCTATCTGCTTGTAGTAATTTTTCTTGTTCCTTTTTTGCTTGACTTGATGCGACATAATCTTCTCCTTTAATTGCTTTATCCATTTGCTGGCAAGCTCCTAAAAATAAGCAAGATAAAAGTATAATAGATAAGCCGATACGTTTTTTCATAAAGTTTCCTCCTGTGTCTGATATTATTTTATCACAAAAGTTGAAATTACTGAAAACTGTAAAACATGCTATAATAAAATTATGGGAAAAAAACAAGTTAAGAATCAGAAAAGGTCTACAAAGAAGCTAACCAAAAAAGAAATTGAACAACAAAAAGCAGTTAAACGCTTAATGATAAGCGTTATTTTCTTCTTTATTTTTTTCTTTGCTATGATCAGATTGGGTAAATTTGGGATTACGCTTTATAATATTATTCGTATCTTAGTCGGTGGTTTAGCCTATCCTGCTATGATTTCGGTATTGATTTATTTAGTTGGGTTTAAAAAATTAAATAAATATGATGGTTTAGTTTTTGGTTTTGTCACCACATTTATAGGTTTGTTGATTGAATGGCATGCAATTTTATTTTCCAATCCAGCCCTAAAAGATAAGCCTGTTTTTTCGATGACCACACAGCTTTTATTAGCTGACTTGATACATTTAAAAGTTTCACATTTCGTAGGTGGTGGTTATCTAGGTGCATTAATTTATACACCAATCGCTTTTCTTTTTTCTAATATTGGTTCATTTATGATTGGTGGCATTTTTATTTTACTAGGATGCTATTTGATGAGTCCATGGGAAATGACAGACATTATTCATTTTATATCGATAGGTATGCAATGGTTTCAAGAAAAAATTGAAATTTCTAGACAAAAGCGATTTTTAAAAAGAGAAAAAAGACGATTATCAGATGAAGCAAATAAATTAGAAAAAGAAGAACTTACTTCAAATGTTATTGAGGTGAGTGATGAAAACAAGCCTAATCATGTCATAGTTGATTATGAAACTGGAGAAATTGTTGATGAAATAGATTATTTTTCTGAAAATATGGGTGGCCTGTCTGATACAGATGAGGAAATCATCTATGATTTAGATGATAACCTATTTGATGATGAAAAGGAAACCGTTCGTCTAATAGAAACGGAAAAAACTGTTCAAAAAGTAGAAGAAAAAGAACCTTCTTTAAAAAATCTTCATTATAAGCTCCCCAGTATTACATTGTTTGCACCAGATAAATCAAAAGGACAAAGTAAAGAGAAGTATCTGGTAAGAAAAAATATCATTTTGTTAGAAGATACTTTTAAGAGTTTTGGAATTGATGTTAAGGTTGAGCGAGCAGAGATTGGACCTTCAGTAACAAAATATGAAGTAAAACCTGCTGTTGGTATTCGTGTTAATCGAATTTCCAATTTAGCAGATGATTTAGCATTGGCATTAGCATCTAAGGATGTCCGTATTGAAGCTCCCATCCCAGGTAAGTCATTAGTTGGTATTGAAGTTCCTAATTCAGAGGTAGCTACTGTTTCATTTAGAGAACTCTGGGAACAATCAAAAACAAGTCCTCAAAATCTTTTAGAAATCCCATTGGGAAAAGCTGTTAATGGTAGTGTAAAAACATTTGATTTAACAAGGATGCCACATTTACTTGTAGCTGGTTCCACAGGTTCAGGAAAGTCTGTTGCAGTTAATGGTATTATTGCTAGTATTTTAATGAAGGCAAAACCAGATCAAGTTAAATTTCTTATGATTGATCCTAAGATGGTTGAGTTATCTGTTTATAATGATATTCCACATTTACTTATTCCTGTGGTGACTAATCCTAGAAAGGCTAGTAAAGCATTACAGAAAGTTGTTGACGAGATGGAGAACAGGTATGAACTGTTTAGTAAATTTGGTGTAAGAAATATTGAAAATTATAATCAAAAAATTTATGATTATAATAAAAATTCTCAAGAAAAACAAATTCCCTTACCAATAATTGTTGTCATTGTAGATGAATTGGCAGACTTAATGATGGTTGCTAGTAAAGAAGTTGAAAATGCGATTATTCGTTTAGGACAAAAAGCACGTGCAGCGGGAATACATATGATTTTAGCGACACAAAGACCTTCAGTAGATGTTATTTCTGGTCTAATAAAAGCAAATGTTCCTTCAAGAATTGCCTTTGCTGTTTCAAGTGGAACTGATAGTCGAACAATTTTAGATGAAAATGGTGCTGAAAAGCTTTTAGGACGTGGAGATATGCTTTTTAAACCCATAACAGAAAATCATCCTATTAGATTACAAGGCTCTTTTATATCTGATAATGATGTTGAACGGATTGTGAATTACATAAAAGCACAATCTGAGGCTGATTACGATGATAATTTTGATCCAGGTGATATTGTCGAAGCAGAGGATGGGACAGAGAATACAAGCCAACAAGGAGATCCTTTATTTGAAGAAGCTAAGCAATTGGTTTTAGAAACGCAAAAGGCAAGTGCTTCAATGATACAACGTCGTTTATCAGTTGGTTTTAACCGAGCAACTCGGTTAATGGAAGAGTTAGAAGAAGCAGGAGTCATAGGACCTGCAGAAGGGACTAAACCAAGACGAGTATTAATGAGTAAACAATAATAAAAACCCTTATTTCAAAAATGAAATAAGGGTTTTTATTACTATAGAGGGATAGTTTAAATAACAAATAATGTTATTACTAATGAAAAATAAGCAAGCAGTGAATAAAAAAAACCAATTCTCCAAAAAACTTTGAAAAAGCCTTTATAAGTAAATTCCTTATTTTTTTTCACTTGTAATATGCTAATAACAAGTGATATTACTGATAAAAAGAGAAAATAGTAAGGAAGTAGAAATTCAAGCGAAAAATGGGAAATGATTAAAATAAATTCCAAAAAATAAAAGACAAATGCGAGGTCTAAAAAACGAATTTTAACACGCTTCAATCCAAAAGCTTTTACAATAATTTGTGAAAAAAAAGGTGTAAAAATAAGAAAAAGAATTGCAATTAATTTAAAGATTATCATAAGACTATTTTATAACGAAACAACTAGCTTGTAAAGGATGGGACTTATATTCTTTTTGTAATTCTTCAAAATCTTTTAAATGATTATATGATTTTATAAGAATATAAAAAATTCTAGGTAGATTATAAAAAATGAGGGAAATGAGTTGCTTTTTATTTGTAAAAAGGATATACTTTATAAGTATGCTATTTAGCATATCTGTGGGAGGTAAAAATTCTTAATTACCGAAAGAACCACAACAGGAGGATTTTTAAAATGGCTAAGAAAGTCGAAAAAATTGTTAAACTTCAAATTCCTGCTGGTAAAGCTACACCAGCTCCACCAGTTGGACCAGCACTTGGTCAAGCAGGAATCAATATCATGGGATTCACTAAAGAATTTAACGCTCGTACAGCTGATCAAGCTGGTATGATTATCCCAGTAGTTATCTCTGTATATGAGGATAAATCATTTGAATTTGTAACTAAAACTCCACCAGCTGCTGTTCTATTGAAAAAAGCTGCAGGTGTTGAGAAAGGTTCAGGTACGCCTAACAAAACTAAAGTTGCAACAGTTACTCGTGCACAAGTACAAGAAATTGCTGAAACTAAAATGCCAGACTTAAACGCTGCATCTGTTGAATCTGCAATGCGTATGATTGAAGGTACTGCTCGTTCTATGGGATTCACAGTAACTGACTAATAGTTACTCCCAAAACCCGCAAGACTTCATCAAACTTTGATGAGTGACGTGGGAGATTTTTAAATCAAATCGATATGACCACATTACAAGGAGAAGATTAAAATGGCTAAAAAAAGCAAACAATTACGTGCTGCGCTTGAAAAAATTGACAGCACAAAAGCATACAGTGTAGAAGAAGCTGTAGCTCTTGCAAAAGAAACTAACTTTGCAAAATTTGATGCAACTGTAGAAGTTGCTTACAACCTTAACATTGATACTAAAAAAGCGGATCAACAAATCCGTGGTGCAATGGTTTTACCAGCAGGTACTGGTAAAACTTCACGTGTTCTTGTATTTGCACGTGGTGCTAAAGCAGAAGAAGCAAAAGCTGCTGGTGCAGACTTTGTAGGTGAAGATGACCTTGTTGCTAAAATCCAAGGTGGATGGCTAGATTTTGATGTTGTAATTGCAACACCAGATATGATGGCCGTAGTAGGACGTTTAGGACGTGTTCTTGGACCTCGTAATTTAATGCCAAATCCTAAAACTGGTACAGTAACTATGGATGTTGCTAAAGCAGTTGAAGAGTCTAAAGGTGGAAAAATTACTTACCGTGCTGACAAAGCTGGTAACGTTCAAGCACTTATTGGTAAAGTGTCATTTGAAGATAGCAAATTAGTTGAAAACTTTAAAGCATTCCACGATGTAATCGTTAAAGCTAAACCAGCTACTGCAAAAGGTACATACATTACTAACCTTTCAATCACAACAACTCAAGGTGTTGGTATTAAGGTTGATACAAATTCACTATAAGATAATAGTAAAGACTAGAAATTGTTTCTAGTCTTTTTAATATGATAAATTATATATTCGTGAGGATTTCAATTGAACTCCTTAATTGTTTTTTATAGTAAAGGCATGTTATAATATTTCTACTATGAAAAGGTGTGTTAATCTGGTTTTTAGTTGTCTTTTTTTAACTATTTTAAGTGTTATTTTACTATTAACAATCGATAGGAATAAAAATCATGTAGATAGCCGTGTTAAAAAAAATAATGTTACAAAAATAAGCCAAGAAAGACAAAAAATAGACTAATTAATAGTATATTATCTGAAATGACCCTTGATGAGAAAGTTGGTCAGTTATTTTGGGCAAGAGTTCCATATTATAACCAAGTTGAAGATTTACAAACTTATCATCTTGGAGGGTATGTTCTATTTGGAAAAGATTTTGAAGGTCAAACTTTAGAGAGTATAAAAGAACTAACTGAAAGCTATCAGTCAGTATCAAAAATTCCATTATTAATTGGTTCTGATGAGGAAGGAGGTGTGGTAACTCGAATTAGTGCCCTTCTTGATTTTCCTTTTCAATCCCCAATGGCTCTCTACCAAAATGGTGGTATTAATGCAGTTACTTCAGATGTGGAGTTAAAAGCTGAGCTACTTAAATCTGTCGGAATTAATGCAGGTCTATTTCCTGTTGCAGATATTTCTTTTGATCCTAATTCTTTTATCTATAGTAGAACTATTGGAGAAGATGTTGGAGAAACATGCCATTATATCAAGCAAGTTGTTCAGGTTCTTGATAAGGTTCATTTTGGTTCAACCTTAAAGCTTTTTCCAGGATATGGTGAAAATGGTGATACTCACAATTCAATTATTCAGGATAATCGTTCGTTAGATGATTTACGAAAGATAGATTTTAAACCATTTGAGGCTGGAATAAAAGCAGGCTCAGATAGTATTTTAGTCTCTCATAATATTTTAACAGAAATTGATAATGTACCGTCTTCTATATCACCTAAAATTAATAGAATACTTCGTAAAGATCTCCACTTTAATAAGGTGATAATGAGTGATGATTTAGATATGGCAGGTTTGGCAGATTTTGTCAATCAAGAGGAAGCCGCCTATCAAGTCATTACAGCGGGAAATGATTTAATCTTATCTTCATCTTATCAAATACAGATACCTTATCTATTAGAAAAAATAGCAAGTGGTGAAATTTCTGAAAATAGAATTGATGAATCTGTTAAACGAATTTTATCATGGAAGTACGATTTAGGGTTATTAAAGAAATAGAATAGTATAAGATCAATGTACTAATTATTTAATTGTTTTAAAGGATTTAAGCGAATTTTGTAAAAACTTTTCACTTTCCCTTTTAAAGATACTGTAAAATATAAGCAAACTGTGGTAAAATAGTACAGACAAATTAAGGAGTAAGACTAGTGGAACCAAAATATAAACGTATTTTAATCAAATTATCTGGTGAAGCCTTAGCTGGTGAAAAAGGTGTAGGTATAAATTTACCAGTTGTTCAAGAAATGGCTAAAGAGATTGCTGAAGTGCATGGCTCAGGTGTCGAAATAGCCCTTGTTATTGGTGGTGGGAATCTGTGGAGAGGAGAACCAGCTGCTGAGGCAGGAATGGATCGTGTTCAGGCAGATTATACGGGTATGTTAGGAACAGTAATGAACGCGTTGGTAATGGCAGATAGTCTTCAAAAAGAAGGTGTTGAAACACGTGTACAGACTGCAATTGCAATGCAATCTGTTGCCGAGCCCTATATTCGTGGTCGTGCCCTTCGTCATTTAGAGAAAAATCGTATTGTTATTTTTGGTGCTGGAATTGGTTCACCATATTTTTCAACAGATACAACTGCAGCCCTTCGTGCAGCTGAAATTGAAGCAGATGCAATCTTAATGGCCAAAAATGGTGTGGATGGTGTTTATAATGCAGATCCTAAGAAAGACGCAAATGCTGTTAAATTTGATGAATTGACTCATGTAGAAGTTATTAAGCGTGGTTTAAAAATTATGGATGCAACTGCATCTACGCTATCTATGGATAACGATATTGATCTAGTCGTATTTAATATGAATGAGTCAGGAAATATTAAACGTGTTGTTTTTGGAGAAAATATTGGAACAACAGTTTCAAATAAGAAATCAGAATAAGGAGAGAAAAAATGGCAAATGTAATTATTGATAAAGCAAATGAACGTTTTGAACACTCATTTCAATCATTAGCGCGTGAATATGCAGGTATTCGTGCAGGTCGTGCAAATGCAAGTTTATTGGATCGTATACAAGTTGAATACTATGGAGCTCCAACTCCACTTAATCAATTGGCTTCAATTACTGTCCCAGAAGCACGAGTGCTACTGGTTTCACCTTTTGATAAGTCATCATTAAAAGAGATTGAAAGATCAATTAATGCTTCTGACTTAGGTATTACGCCAAGTAATGATGGTTCTGTAATCCGTTTGGTTATTCCAGCTTTAACTGAAGAAACACGTCGTGATTTAGCTAAAGAAGTTAAGAAAGTTGGAGAAAATGCTAAAGTAGCAATTCGTAATATCCGTCGTGATGCTATGGATGAGGCTAAAAAACAAGAAAAAAATAAAGAAATATCTGAAGATGAGTTAAAATCATTAGAAAAAGATATTCAAAAAGCCACAGATGATGCTGTAAAACATATAGACAGTATGACTGCAAATAAAGAAAAAGAATTGTTAGAAGTTTAAGAATGGAAAACTCGGTCGCTATAGCAACTGAGTTTCTTTTACGAAATCATGATTTTTAGATAGAAAAAGAGAAAATATATGGATACAATATTAGCAACTTGGGTAACTACAATGGTTACAGATGAAAATAGTACATTTTATTTTGTTCAAAAAGATGGACTTACATTTGCTTTGGATAAAGATGAAGGTACTTATAAAATTGGGGATATGGTTAAAGGTTTTGTATATAGTGATATGAAACAACGCTTACGTCTAACTACTAAATCTGTGTCGGCTTCACGTGAGACTTATGGTTGGGGAGAAGTCACAGAAGTTAGAAGAGATTTGGGAATTTTTGTTGATACAGGCCTACCAGATAAACATATTGTTGTATCTTTAGATGTGCTCCCTGAGATGAAAGAATTATGGCCTAAAAAAGGTGATAAACTTTACCTTCATCTTATCGTAGATAAGAAAGAACGTATTTGGGGTAAACCAGCAGAACCAGAAGTCTTTCAAAAAATGGCAGGTCGAGCTTATAATAATATGCAAAATCAAAATCTTAAGGCTATTGTTTATCGATTAAAATTATCTGGAACTTTTGTTTATCTGCCAGAAAATAACATGCTTGGTTTTATTCATCCAAATGAGAGATATACTGAGCCACGTTTAGGGCAAGAACTAGAAGTTCGTGTCATTGGGTATAGAGAAATCGATCAAACACTCAACTTATCATTGAAACCAAGGTCTTTTGAGATGCTTGAAAATGATGCTCAGATGATTTTAACTTATTTAGAAAATAAGGGAGGTTTTATGACCTTAAATGATAAATCATCTCCAGAAGATATAAAGTCAATTTTTGGAATTTCAAAAGGTCAATTTAAAAAATCTTTGGGTGGTTTGATGAAAGCTGGCAAAATTAGTCAAGATGCCACAGGAACACATTTAAAATAAAACATGCTATAATTAATAAAAAACTTAATTTTGATATTAAGTTTTTTATTCATATATGTAAGAGGAGGGTTTTATGAGAAAATCTTTTTATACTTGGTTGATGACTCAAAGAAATCCTAAGAGTTCAAGTCCAGTTGCGCTATTAGCAGATCATGTTTTTGATGAAACGACTTTTCCGAAACAAAGTAGTGATTTTAATGAGATTAGTAGTTATTTAGAAGAACATGCCTCATTTTCGTTTTCTTTAGGTCAGTTCGACGAGATATGGGAAGATTATCTATCCCACTAATCTACGAGTATTTTTGAGGTATAGTCTGAGATAAAATTGTAGATGTAGACAAGATCTAAATCGTCATGATTAGCCCAATAGTTGATAATTCCTATTAGTGCCTGTGAATGATAGACTTGGGTAAGCGTGATATCTAAATTTGTAAAAACCTCTTTGACTAATGTTTCTCTTTTATAAAAAATATCTTTTAAAATTTGTTGCAGTTGTGTGTTAAAAGACATTTCGCCGTTTGGTCCAAGCATAATCTTTAAGAAGAAGCGATGCTTTTCAATGACTTTTAAGGTTTGTATGAGTTTTTGATTTCTGTCTTCTAAATGTTCGGAAAGAGATTGTTGATAGTTTGTTTTGAAACTGGCAGCAAATTCTGAAAAAAATAAGATTTCACGCTCCTCAATGATGTGGTACTTATCTTCAAAGTGGCGATAAAGCGTTGTGCGATTGATTTGAGCTTTTTCAGCAATTTCTGACATTGAAATTTGTTCAAGCGGTTTTCTTTCCATCAATATTAATAAAGAATTCATGATTTTTTCTTGAGTTCTATTTTTTTTTGTCATTTTTCTCCTTAATGCAACATTTTGTTGTGTTTTGTAGTTTTATCTTAGTTTTTATTTGCTTATAATATAGTCTATCAAATGTAACACTTTGTTGCAATTTTAGAAAGGATTTCTTATGAAACAAATAGATTCGCATGGAAAACCCTACAATCGTTTTCTTGTGATGTCTGTAATGATGCTAGCTGCAATAGCTGGTTCACTAATGCAAACATCCTTAGGAACTGCTCTCCCTACTTTAATGAAAGCATTTGATATTAATTTATCAACAGCTCAACAAGCTACCACATGGTTTTTATTAGCAAATGGGATTATGGTTCCAATTTCAGCTTATTTAGCTAATAACTTTTCAACAAAATGGCTCCATGTATCAGCTTATATCATGCTTTTAGTGGGAGTTGTACTAACTGTAATGACACCACAAAATGCAGATTCTTGGTGGATCTTCGTTCTTGGTCGTGTTATTACAGGTATTGGAGTTGGGATTATACTACCTCTAATGCAAATTGTAATTCTTAACATGTATAAAGAACATGAAAGAGCAGGTGCTATGGGGATGATGGGATTAGTTGTTGGGATGGCTCCAGCTTTTGGACCAACTTTGACAGGTTTAATTCTTGAAAAAAAACATATCATATTTGGTATGACATTATCTAATGATTGGACAAGCATATTTGTTGCTCCGTTACTCTTTATTATTTTAGCAGTTGTTTTATCACCATTTACGATTAAAGATATAATACCAATGAAAAAAACTCATTTAGATATATTATCTTTATGTCTGTCTACTATAGGTTTTGGGTTATTCTTATTTGGTTTCACCAATGTTAGTTCTCAAGGATGGGATGATTTCATATCTGTAATCGGTCCTATTGTAAGTGGTATCGTAATGTTAGTCTTGTTTGCCTTTAGACAAACTAAACTAGAAGTTCCTTTCTTAGATATACGTGTTTTTCTACATAAAGACTTCACAGTACCAACACTTTTAGTTTTATTTGCGACTATGGCAATGTACGGTGTAGAAATGATGCTGCCTACTTATTTGCAAAATATTAGAGGGTTAACGCCGCTTGATTCTGGTTTAGCTCTTATGTGGGGAGCTTTGATAATGGGATTAGTATCACCAATTGTAGGGAAACTTTATAATAAAGTAGGTATTAAGCGATTATCTTTTGTTGGTTTTGGCTTACTAACTTTAGGTACGATTCCTTTTCTTTATTTGACAGCAGAAACTCCACAACTCATTATTACAATTCTTTATGCATTGCGTATGATTGGTGTTGCAACTGTTTTAATGCCCCTAACCACATCGGCTATGTCAGCGTTGCCTAAAAAACAATTGAGTGATGGAACAGCTGCAAATAATACTATAAGACAAATTTCTTCATCAATTGTAGTCGCTTTATTAACGAGTATCGTACAAAATGTAATTAACACCAATAAGCCGTCATCATCATTGAAACATTCAGATCCACTGCTTTATATTTCTAAGACTTTAGATGCTTCAATGGATGGGTTCATTAGTGCCTTTACGATCAGTTTAGGATTTGCAATTATTGGAATTGTTCTTATCTTTTGCTTGAATTCTAAAAAGGAGACTGTAAAATGATTATTTGGATTATATTAATACTCTCAATACTTGTCTTTATAAGCTGGTTATTTATCTCGAAGAGATGGCTTAGATACACTTTAGGAATTTTAACAACATTTGGAGTGATATTCAACATTAGTTTGCTATGTTTAAACATGTCTCAAAATTTCGGTATGAAAAAGGAAGTGACAACTAAGGAAAGTTTGATTTATACAGCTTCTCCGATGAATCTTGACAAGGGAATGATTATAACTAAACAAGTTGGACAAAATAACACTATTGCAATTTTTAGAGATTCCAATTCGGATAAACTTGCTAGTGTACATTACAAACCAGACCTTAAACAAAAATTAAAGAGTCTAAAAATGTCGTCTTATATTCGTCAAAATAATACAATAAAAGAGGCTAAAGTTATTACTAAAACAATAAAATGGGTTTATAAAAACAAAGGCTATGAGCAATTATTTGATTTTGATGATAGTCATTATTTGATTTCAAAAAAATCAACTGTTTATGTACCTCAAAGCTGGGCAATTGTTGAAAAATAGTTTTTGTAAGGATAAATTTTAAGAGGTGGTACTGTTTTCCCCACCTCTTTTTTGATATAATAAACTCATCGAAATGCGAAGGAGAAAAATTTGCAAGATTATTCTGAGGAAATTTTATTGCATCATCCAGATGACATGTTGGCAGTATTCGGCAGTAACGAACGTCATCTAAGAATGATTGAAGAAAATCTGTCAGTTATTATCCATGCTAGGACTGAGCGTGTTCAAATTTTGGGTAAGGATGAGGAAAATGTTGAGAAAGCAAGACTAACCATTCAAGCCCTCTTGGTCTTAGTAGGACGAGGTATGGTAATTAATACATCTGATGTGGTTACAGCAATATCTATGGTAAATGCTAGAACAATTGATAAGTTTGTGGCTTTATATGAAGAAGAAATTATAAAGGATCATTTCGGGAAATCAATTCGTGTTAAAACTTTGGGTCAAAAAACCTATGTAGATAGTGTTAAACATCATGATGTTGTCTTTGGAATAGGTCCTGCAGGGACTGGAAAGACTTTTTTAGCAGTAACCTTGGCTGTTACAGCACTTAAAAGGGGTCAAATTAAACGTATTATTTTGACACGTCCAGCTGTAGAAGCAGGAGAAAGTTTAGGCTTTTTACCTGGTGATTTAAAAGAGAAAGTTGACCCATATTTACGTCCAGTATATGATGCACTTTATCAGATACTAGGTAAAGAACAGACAACACGCTTAATGGACCGAGAAATTATTGAAATAGCACCTTTAGCTTACATGCGTGGTCGGACGTTAGATGACGCTTTTGTTATTTTAGATGAAGCTCAAAACACTACAATTATGCAAATGAAGATGTTTCTTACAAGACTTGGATTTAACTCAAAGATGATTGTAAATGGAGACACGAGTCAAATTGACTTACCCAAAAATGTTAAATCAGGATTGATAGATGCCAGTGAAAAGTTAAAAAACATAAAACAGATTGATTTTATTCACTTATCAGCAAAGGATGTCGTTAGACATCCCGTAGTAGCAGAGATTATTAATGCGTATGAAAATGAACTTCTTAAACCTTTAAATTAACTGGACTTAAGTATATCTAAGTGATTGAAGAAAAATGGTTTTCTTCAATCACTTTAGTTTAAGAAAATATGAAGATAAAGTGTTTGAAGGTTAATGTTAATTTCTAATTTAGCAAACTGTTATGCTGTTTCCAATTAATCGTTTAAGGTGAATGATATGATAAAAAAAAATTAGTTTTTTTCTAGTTATAAGCTGTGTAATTGCTGGTGTTTGTTACGACCATCATATGTCTTTTAGAACACATGATAGCACTGTAAAGCAAAGCCGAATAAGTTATGCTAAGAATCAATACAGTAGCAAAGGAAAATCATTAGATAGTCAAAATGGTGCTGTAGCTAAGTCATCAAACGCATTAGATAATTTGGCTAAAGATGGTAAGCCGTCTTCAAATAGTATTAGCACATTCCCTGATTTATCTCAGTATTCTAATTTATCTGTACATGTCAATATTGAAGATCAAAATATGCAAATCTTATCAGGGGAAAAAGTACTGTACTCCACTGTCGTTTCAACAGGAAAAAACGATAGTCCAACACCTAGAGGTCACTTTGTAATTGAGCAGGAACGAGGTGATTTTTTCTTTAATAAGGACTCAGGAGAAGGTGCTTGTTATTGGGTTTCGTTTAAAGAACATGGGATCTATCTTTTTCACAGTGTTCCAACAGATGAATTTGGCAATGAGATCAAAGAAGAGGCTGATGCTTTAGGCACACCTGTTTCACATGGTTGCGTTAGGATGTCAAGAACGGTTGCTCAGTGGTTTTGTGAAAATATTCCATCAGGCATTCCTGTTAATATTGATTAGTATAATATGGAGTTAGTGGTATGGAATCCATTTTTGAGTTATTAGCACAGTATCGTACAGTTGAGACTGAACTTTTATTGTTACGACCAGTTACCTTGACTGATGCAGAGGATATGTTTGTGTATGCATCAGATATAGAAAATTTAAGATTTACATTTCCAGTAAATGAAACAATTGAAGTAACAAAAAAGAATATTGCAGAGATTTATCTTAACTCGCCCTTAGGACGTTATGGTATTGTTTTAAAAGATGAGAGCCGTCTTATTGGAACCATTGATTTTCATCATTGGAATATTAGTGTTAAGAGAGCTGAGATAGGATATTGCTTAAATAAATCATATTGGAATAATGGCTACGCAACAGAAGCTTTAAAAGCTCTAGTTGATTTGGCCTTTAATCAATTAGGTTTAAATTGTTTAGTGGCGAAACATGATAAGGAAAATATAGCTTCAGGTTCAGTAATGAAAAAATCAGGTTTTGCTTTTTCTCATGAGGAACCTTATGCAAAATTAGACTCTAAAAATCCAAGCCGAATTGTTACTCTTTGTCATTACTATTATACAAAAGAGAAGTATTTTAAAAGCTAACGAAAGCAGACCTTTGTCTGCTTTTTGATTTAAATTGTGATATAATGAGATGATTAGAAGATAGGAATTGTTATGTATATTGAAATGATTGATGAGACTGGACAAGTCTCAGATGAAATAAAAAAACAAACGATGGATCTGTTAGAATTTGCTGCTCAAAAAACAGGTAAAGAAAATAAAGAGATGGTTGTTACCTTTGTAACTAATGAACGTAGCCATGAGTTAAATTTGGAATATCGTGATACCGACCGACCGACCGACGTTATCAGTTTAGAGTACAGACCAGAAACTCCAGTTCTTGTTAATGAGTTAGATTTGGAAGAGAATCCGGAACTACAAGAGATGCTGGATGAGTTTGATGCTTATATTGGTGAATTGTTTATTTCTATTGATAAGGCAAAAGAACAAGCTTTAGATTATGGTCATTCTTATGAACGAGAGATGGGCTTTTTAGCTGTTCATGGCTTTTTACATATCAATGGTTATGACCACTACGCACCTGAAGAAGAAGAAGAAATGTTTAGTTTACAAGAAGAAATTTTGACTGCATATGGACTTAAAAGAAAATGATACAAAGCGTAAATGGAAAAATAGAACTTTAACAGCTAGTATGGAATTTGCGTTAACAGGAATAAAAACGGCTTATAGAGAAGAAGCAAATATGAGAAATCATGTCATATCAGCTATATTTGCTATTCTATCGGGTGTATTATTTCGCATTTCTGTGACAGAGTGGATATTCTTATTATTGAGTATATTTTTGGTAATTGCTTTTGAAATTATTAATTCAGCCATAGAATGTGTTGTTGATTTGGCAACGGATTATCACTTTAATCTTCTGGCTAAAAAAGCAAAAGATATGGCAGCAGGTGCTGTTTTATTGGTATCAGTATATGCTTTATTAACGGGATTATTAATTTTTGTACCCAAACTATGGGCTTTAATTTTTCATTAAATAGAAAATAGGAGAGAAGATGTCGTTTAAATCTGGATTTGTGGCTATATTGGGCCGTCCTAATGTTGGAAAATCAACTTTTTTAAATTATGTGATGGGGCAAAAGATTGCTATCATGAGTGATAAAGCTCAGACAACTAGAAACAAAATTATGGGGATTTATACAACTGCTACGGAGCAGATTGTATTTATTGATACTCCGGGTATTCATAAACCTAAGACTGCATTGGGTGATTTTATGGTTGATGCAGCATATAGTACTTTAAGGGAAGTTGATACGGTACTATTTATGGTACCTGCAGATGAAAAGCGTGGTAAAGGCGATGATATGATAATTGAGCGTCTTAAAGCTGCTAACGTTCCAGTTATTTTGGTGATAAACAAGATTGATAAGGTTCATCCAGACCAATTGTTAGAGCAAATTGATGATTTTAGAAGTCAAATGGACTTTAAAGAAATTATTCCGATTTCGGCTTTACAAGGGAATAATATCAATCGTTTAATCGAGCTTTTGAAAGATAATTTAGAAGAAGGATTTCAATATTTTCCAGAAGATCAAATTACGGATCATCCAGAACGTTTTTTAGTTTCTGAAATGATACGTGAAAAAGTCTTACATTTAACTAAGCAAGAAGTTCCTCATTCAGTGGCAGTTGTCATTGAATCAATGAAACGCGATTTAGACACAGATAAAGTTCATATTAGGGCTACGATTATGGTTGAGAGAGATAGTCAAAAGGGTATTATTATTGGAAAACAAGGTAGTATGCTTAAAAAAATCGGACAAACAGCTCGCCGAGATATTGAATTAATGCTAGGGGATAAAGTCTTTTTAGAAACATGGGTTAAAGTCAAGAAAAATTGGCGTGATAAAAAATTAGATTTAGCTGACTTTGGCTATAATGAGAAAGAGTACTAATGTCGTAGTATAGTAAACAAGATTTCAAATGATAAATTGAAATCTTGTTTTTGTCAATTGTCATCTAAATATTTTTAGAAATGTATTAAGGAGGTGACAGGATGCCAGAATTACCAGAAGTTGAAAATGTTCGAAGAGGTTTAGATAAATTAGTTAGTAAAAAAACCATTCAGTCCATCGAAGTTAGGGTTCCCAAAATGGTCCATCATGAGTTAAGTGATTTTATTAGTAAGGTTACTGGAAATATGATTCATTCCGTATCTAGGAGAGGAAAATACTTGCTTTTTTATTTAAATCAGTATGTAATGATTTCTCATCTTAGAATGGAAGGAAAATATTTGTTATTTAGGGATACGGTTCCTGATAATAAACATTTCCATGTTTACTTTAGATTAACTGATGGCTCTACTTTGGTTTATCAGGATGTCAGAAAATTTGGAACTTTTGAACTTTGTTTAAAAGAACATTTAGAGGAATTTTTTCATACTAAGAAGTTGGGGCCGGAACCAGTCTTACCAGATTTTAAAATAGAGGTTTTCAAACACGCCTTAAAGCAATCACGAAAACCTATTAAATCTTTGTTATTAGAACAAAAGGTGGTTACTGGATTAGGTAATATTTATGTTGATGAAGTTTTGTGGGTAGCTAAGATTCATCCTAAAAGGATATCTTGTTCACTGACTTCTAACGAGGTAGAGAAATTGCATAGTGGTATTATTCGTCTTTTAAACTTTGCAATTGATAAAGGTGGTTCTAGTATCAGAACTTATCGGAATGCTTTAGGGAAAAATGGAGAGATGCAGAATTACCTAAATGTTTATGGAAAGTCGGGTAACTTTTGTCCTGATTGTGCTCATATGATTGAAAAAATGAAATTAGGTGGAAGGGGGACACATTTCTGTCCGAAGTGTCAAAAATGCTAGGAAAAAAAGTGATTGGTTTAACTGGTGGGATTGCATCTGGAAAAACAACAGTTGCAAATTATCTTACAGAAAGAGGATTTCCCGTCATTGATGCTGATGCTGTTGTTCATGAGTTACAAAAAAAAGATGGTAAATTATATCGTATCTTAGTTGAATTTTTTGGTCTTGATATTTTACAAGATGATTTAGAAATCAATCGTCAAAAATTAGCAGATCTTATTTTTTCACTTCCAGATGGATTGGAGTTGTCATCAAAATTACAAGATACGATTATTCGACAAGAATTGTGGAAAAAAAAAGAAGAACTCCTAAAGAAATACGATATTATTTTTTTAGATATTCCTTTATTATTTGAAAAACATTTTGAAAAATGGTTTGATATAGTAGTTCTAGTTTATGTACCAGAATCGATTCAATGCCAACGTCTCATGATTCGTAATCACCTCTCAGAAATTGATGCAAAAGTTAGAATTAGTAGTCAATTATCAATTGAAGAGAAAAAGCATTTATCTGATGTTGTTATTGATAACCAATTTGATTTTTCTAAAACCAAAATTCAACTTCAAGATTTTTTAGATAAAATATGCTATAATAATCAAGGAAATAGAAAGAAGTGATGACTTATAAATACGCAAAGTATTGGAAAAATTAATTGGAAGAATAATTTAAAAATTGCTTGGTTAGGCAATTTTTTTACGGCCGCTAGTTTTACATTAGTCATGCCTTTTATGCCTTTGTATGTTGAGCAATTAGGTGTACCTAAAAATCAAGTTGAATGGTATTCAGGTTTAGCAGTTTCTCTATCAGCTTTAGCTTCAGCAATGGTTGCCCCAATTTGGGGAAGATTAGCTGACCGTTATGGTAGAAAACCGATGATGGTTCGGGCTAGCTTTATGATGACTTTTACTATGGGTGGTTTGGCTTTTATACCAAATGTTCAGTGGCTCTTAATTATGCGAATTATCAACGGTATGTTTGGAGGCTACATCCCCAATTCAACAGCACTTATAGCCAGTCAAGCACCTAAAAATAGGGCTGGTTATGCTTTAGGAACATTGTCAACAGGAGCAACGGGTGGCTTTTTGATAGGTCCACTATTAGGTGGTTTTTTAGCAGAACTCTTTGGAATTCGTACAGTATTTCTTTTAGTCGGAGTCATTTTGCTCTGTTGTACCTTGATTACAATGTTCTTTATTAAGGAAGATTTCGAACCCGTTAAAAAATCCGAAATGATGCCTATTAGTGAGGTATTTAAACGAATCAATAATATTCAAATTTTAATTGGATTATTTGTGACTAGTATGGTTATTCAAATCTCTGCCCAGTCCGTTTCTCCAATTTTAGCATTATATATTAGGCATTTAGGCCAGTCAGGTAAATTGTTATTTGTATCTGGAGTTATTGTTTCAGCAATGGGATTTTCTAGTATGTTAAGTAGTTCTAAATTAGGTAAACTTGGAGATAGGATTGGTAACCACAGATTACTTCTGATAGCATTGTTTTATAGTTTTTGTATGTATGTCTTGTGTGGTCTGGCTAATACGCCACTAATACTTGGCTTATTGCGTTTCTTATATGGTTTTGGAACGGGAGCTTTAATGCCAAGTATCAATTCATTATTAACAAAAATTATTCCTAAAGAAGGGATATCAAGAATTTTCAGTTACAATCAAATGTTTACCAATTTTGGACAAGTTATCGGTCCATTTTTAGGTTCTGCTGTGGCAACACATATGGGATATCGCTCAGTGTTTTTTGTAACTAGTGGGGTAGTTTTATTTAATTTTTTATGGAGTTTTATGAACTTTAAAAAATATTTATTGGTTAAGGAAATTGTGTGAGAGTAAAGATTAATCTAAAGTGTTGTTCTTGTGGAAGTATTAATTATCTGACAAGTAAAAATAAACAAAGTCATCCAGAAAAAATTGAGGCTTTAAAATATTGTCCAAAAGAAAGAAAGATAATGCCCCATATTGAATCTTAACAGAAAATATGTTAAAATGAGTTTATTATAGTGGAGGAAATAAAATGTATAGCTTACTACTAACCATACTGCTTGTGTTGTCAGCTTTTATTGTGATTGCTATTTTTATGCAACCTCAAAAAAATCCGAGTAGTAACGTTTTTGATAATAGCGGTTCAGAAGCACTCTTTGAGAGAACTAAAGCTCGAGGATTTGAAGCATTTATGCAACGATTTACAGCAATTCTAGTATTCATTTGGTTAGTAATTGCATTAATCCTTGTTGTATTATCAAGTAAATAATGATAAGCTAGACAATCGTCTAGCTTATTTTTATTGGTAAAATTTGATAGATTAATCATATAAATATAGATAAAGGAAATTATGAGAGAAAAAATAATTGCTTATTTAACTGAACATGGTAGGACTAGTGTTAATGATTTGGCAAAGGCATTAGATATGGCAGGTTCAAAATCTTTTCCAAGTTTAATTAAGGAAATATCATGGTTGGAGAGTAAACGAAAAATTAGATTTGATGATTCTGGAAACTTATTCTTACGCCCAAAAGAAAGTAAAAGAAAAGAAGTAACAGTTACAGGTATTTTTAGAGCAAATAAAGCAGGATTTGGTTTTTTAACAGTTGATGCTGATGAAGAGGATATGTTTATTGGTCGTAATGACGTTGGTCATGCAATTGATGGAGATAAAGTTGAAGTTGTTGTTAAAAAGGTAGCAGATAAGCTAAAAGGAACCGCTGCAGAGGCAAGAGTTGTCAATATTGTTGAGCATTCTTTAAAAACAGTTGTTGGAAAATTCCAGTTTTCAGAAGAAAAGCCCAAATATGCAGGATTTATTAAGTCTAAAAACCAAAAAATCCAACAACCTATTTATATAAAAAAAGAACCTATTGTATTAACTGGAACTGAAATTATAAAGGTTGATATTTTAAAGTATCCAAATAAACACCATGATTATTTTGTTGGTACTGTTAGAGATATTGTGGGACATCAAGATGATGCAGGTATAGATGTTTTAGAAGTTTTAGAGTCAATGGATATCGTCTCACATTTTCCAGAAGCTGTTCTTAATGAAGCTAATCAGTTTCCTGATGAGCCTTCTGAAAAAGACATGATTGGTCGTGTTGATTTTCGTAAAGAGATAACATTTACAATTGATGGAGCTGATGCAAAGGATTTAGATGATGCTGTTCATATTAAAACTTTAGATAATGGTAATTTTGAACTTGGTGTGCATATTGCAGATGTATCATATTATGTTAAAGAAGGTAGAGAGCTAGATAAAGAGGCTTTAAGTAGGGGCACCTCGGTATATGTGACTGATAGAGTTGTACCAATGTTGCCAGAACGTTTATCAAATGGGATTTGTTCCCTAAATCCTCAAGTTAATCGTTTAACACAGTCTTGTATAATGGAGATTGATAAAAATGGAAAGGTTATTCATCAACAAATTACACAGACAGTTATTAAAACAACCCATCGAATGACATACTCTGATGTAAACCAAATTATTGCAGGTAATGAGGAACTTGGTGAAAAATATCAAGACATTTTAGAGAGTATCCATCAAATGGTTGCATTGCATACTATTTTGGAAAAGATGCGTTTAAAACGTGGTGCCTTAAATTTTGATACAAGTGAAGCAAAAATTATTGTTGATGATAATGGAAAACCAACTGATATTGTATTGAGGCAACGTGGAATTGCTGAGCGAATGATAGAATCTTTTATGCTTGTAGCAAATGAAACAGTAGCGGAGTATTTTACAAAAAAACACTTGCCTTTTATTTACCGTATTCATGAAGAGCCAAAGGCTGAAAAATTACAAAAATTCATTGATTATACTAGTATTTTTGGTATAAAAATTCATGGAACTGCAAACAAAATGACCCAAAATGCATTGCAAGAATTTATGTTAAAGATTGAGAATGAGCCTGGAAGTGATGTACTAGCAATGATGTTGTTACGTTCAATGCAACAAGCACGATATTCCGAGCATAATCATGGACATTATGGCTTGGCAGCAGAGTTCTACACACATTTTACAAGTCCAATTAGACGTTATCCTGATTTATTAGTTCACCGTTTGGTTCGTGAATATGATACAATAAATCAAGAAAGTATTGATCACTTTAAATCAGTTATTCCAGAAATAGCTACCCAAACTTCCAGTCTTGAGAGACGTGCTATTGATGCAGAGCGTATTGTTGAAGCGATGAAAAAAGCAGAATATATGGAAGGTCATGTTGGGGAAGAATTTGATGGGATAATTGCTAGTGTGGTAAAATTTGGTTTATTTGTTGAGTTGCCAAATACAATTGAAGGTCTAATACATATTACAACACTTCCTGAATATTATAATTTTAATGAACGCACATTGACCCTACAAGGTGAAAAATCTGGTAAAGTTTTCAGAGTTGGTCAAAAAATTAGAATTAAACTTGAAAAAGCTGATAAAGAAACAGGAGATATTGATTTTTCATATTTACCGAGTGATTTTGACGTGATAGAGAAAATTTCCAAATCTCAGAAGTCAGAACGCCCGTCTAGAAGAAAGACAAAAGATACTTCTAAAGATTTACACTCTACATCAGTAAAGGATAAAAAGGCAAAATCATCACGGAAACCATTTTATAAGGAGCTTTCTAAAGCTTCTAAACGAAAAGGAGATAAAAATGGTAAAAGGTCAAGGAAATCTTTTAGCACAAAATAAAAAGGCTAGTCATGATTATAATATTATTGACACTATTGAAGCAGGAATTGTTTTAACAGGTACTGAGATAAAAAGTGTTCGTTCAGCTAGAATACAGCTAAAGGATGGCTATGCACAAATTAAGAATAATGAAGCTTGGTTAGTCAACGTTCATATTTCACCATTTGAACAAGGCAATATTTGGAATCAAAATCCAGATAGAACTCGTAAACTCTTATTAAAGAAAAAGGAAATAGAACGTCTTCAAAATGAATTAAAAGGAACAGGAATGACCTTGGTTCCCTTAAAAGTTTATTTGAAAGATGGATTTGCTAAAATTTTAATTGGTCTTGCAAAAGGTAAGCATGACTATGATAAGAGAGAATCATTAAAAAGACGTGAGCAAAATCGAGATATAGCACGTACTTTAAAAAATTATAATAGTCGCTAAAAGAGAGTTTCTCTCTTTTTTAGTTCATCAAAAAGTCAGAAAATTATATATTTTAGAATCATTATTGAAAAATAGTGAAAATTATGAAAAAATATGCTACAATATAAGCATATTTGATGATAACTCATTTCAGAAAGAAGGTCCCTGAATGACAACTAAAGATACCCTAAGAGAGTTAAAACATCGTAGCAGTATTTATGATAGTATGGTAAAATCACCTAACCGTGCAATGCTTCGTGCTACTGGTATGACAGATGAAGATTTTAAGACACCTATTGTTGGTGTTATTTCAACTTGGGCTGAAAATACACCATGTAACATCCATCTTCATGATTTTGGAAAACTAACTAAAGAAGGTGTGAAGTCAGCTGGTGCTTGGCCAGTACAATTTGGGACAATTACAGTCGCTGACGGAATTGCTATGGGAACACAAGGAATGCGTTTTTCCCTCACGTCACGTGATATTATTGCAGATTCTATCGAGGCAGCTATGGGTGGACATAATGTAGATGCTTTTGTAGCAATTGGTGGCTGTGATAAAAATATGCCTGGTTCCATGATTGCTATTGCGAATATGGATATTCCTGCTATATTTGCTTATGGTGGAACTATTGCTCCGGGTAATTTAAATGGTAAAGACATTGACCTAGTTTCCGTTTTTGAAGGGATTGGAAAATGGAATCACGGGGATTTAACAGAAGAAGAAGTACGTGAGATTGAATGCAATGCCTGTCCAGGTCCTGGTGCATGTGGTGGAATGTATACTGCAAATACTATGGCTACAGCTATTGAGGTATTAGGACTGAGCCTACCTGGTTCATCTTCTCATCCAGCAGAATCTAAGGAAAAAATGGCCGATATTGAGGAAGCAGGACGTGCTGTTGTTAAAATGTTGGAATTAGGGATTAAACCTTCTGATATCTTAACCAGAGAGGCTTTTGAAGATGCTATCACTGTAACTATGGCTTTAGGTGGCTCAACAAATGCAACACTTCATCTATTAGCAATTGCTCATGCTGCAAATGTCGATATTACTCTAGATGACTTTAGTATTATTCAAGAAAGAGTACCACACTTAGCTGACTTAAAACCATCTGGACAATATGTCTTCCAAGATTTATATAATGTTGGGGGTGTGCCAGCAGTTATGAAATACCTTTTACAAAATGGCTTTTTACATGGTGATCGTATAACATGTACAGGTAAGACGATGGCTGAAAACCTTGCTGATGCTCCGGATTTAACTCCTGGTCAGAAAGTTATTATGCCACTTGAAAATCCTAAGCGTGCTGATGGTCCATTAATCATTCTTCATGGGAATTTAGCTCCTGAGGGTTCAGTTGCTAAAGTGTCAGGAGTTAAAGTACGTCGACATGTTGGTCCAGCAAAAGTATTTGATTCTGAAGAAGAGGCGATTGAAGCAGTACTTAGTGATGAAATTGTTGATGGTGATGTTGTAGTTGTTAGATTTGTAGGTCCTAAAGGTGGTCCAGGAATGCCAGAAATGCTATCTCTTTCATCAATGATTGTTGGTAAGGGACAAGGAGACAAAGTTGCCCTTTTAACAGATGGTCGTTTTTCTGGTGGAACTTATGGTTTAGTTGTGGGACATATCGCACCAGAGGCACAAGTAGGAGGACCAATTGCTTACTTAAGAACAGGTGATATTGTTACTGTTGACCAAGATACTAAAGAAATCACCATGGCTGTTTCTGATGAGGAAATTGAACGTCGTAAGGAAGAAACTGTATTGCCACCACTTTATTCTCGTGGGGTACTTGGTAAATATGCTCATATTGTATCATCTGCATCTAAAGGAGCAGTAACAGACTTTTGGAAACCTGAAGAGACAGGAAAAAAATAAAGATAATATAAAAGACATAACTCTGGTATATCTTAGATTGAAGAAAAAGTCCCATTTGTGACAATTTTCTTCAATCTTTTTCTTTACTTCAAAATATTAAAAAACCTTATGAATAGTTCAGTAAAGCTATCTATAAGGTTTTCATTGATTTTCATTGATAATGGTTAGTCGGGTATTATACCCTTTATTTTAAATAATATATAGGTTTGTCTATATTCTAAGACATATCTTTGTTATGTCATTTGTTTTATCTTGGGCTTATCCCCAAAGTGATACGACCGATACGACTAATGCGTGTCATTTTCCAAACAGGATTCCAAACAATTTGTACAGTAACGCTATTAATACCCTCAATTGTTTTTAATTTTTCAACAATTTCTGGAGGCATGGTTTCAGCACAATTACAACTTGCATCTGTAAATGTCATTACAAAATCACAATGTCCATCATTAGAAATAAGAATTTCATAAATTAGACCTAGATTATAAATATCAAGCTCGATTTCAGGATCATAAATGGTTTGTAAGATATCCTCTAATTCTTTACTGAATTTTTTAGTATTATCATTTATTTTAATATCTTCTCTAAGCATTTTATCTCCCCTTATGTATGATAAAAATATTATCCCATAAAAAGATAGAATTTTCAAACATTTTTAAAATTGATTGGCAATTATAAAAATGTTTATATGATAGATGTAAAAAAGAGCATTATAATACTCTTTTTTATTAAGACTTTAGATGTAAAGTAAGTCCTTACTAGTCTTTGTAAAGACTTCAAATCCTGTTTTAGTAACATAGCCACAGTCCTCAATTCGAACTCCAACTTTACCAGGAATATAGATTCCTGGCTCAACAGAAAAACACATCCCCTCTTGAATAATAAGGTCATTTCCTTCCATAATAGAAGGGTATTCATGCACATCCATTCCTATTCCATGTCCCAAACGATGATTAAAATATTCACCACAACCTGCTTTTTCAATAACATTTCGAGCAGCTGCATCAACTTGACTAGCTGTAACACCGGGTTTGATAAAATCTTGCGCAGTTAATTGAGCTTCAAGACAGATAGCATAAATATCTTTTTTAAATTGATTTGGTTTACCCACAGCGACGGTACGTGTCATATCACTCATATAACCTTGGTGTTCTACTCCCAAGTCAAATAAAAGCAAGGCGTTATTTTCAATTTTGTTTGTACCAGGAATACCATGAGGATCTGCCGCATTGTTTCCTGTCAGAACCATTGTATCAAAGCTCATTTTATTGATTCCAATTTGTTTCATCTTGTATTCAATGGAAGCAATAATATCAGTTTCTGTGACATCAAGTGAAATGTTTTCAAAGCCCGTTTGCATTGCCTTATCAGCAAATTTGCCGGATAATAACATTTTATCGATTTCGTCTTGAGTTTTAATGAGTCTCATATTTTGAATATATGGAGTAAGATTTTTAAAATATCCTGTAAATACTTGTTCTAAATGTTTAAATTTTGAAACGTTTAAATTATCAAATTCTGCAAAAATATTTTCAGATTTTGTAGATGGGAGTTCATTTTTTATCTTTGTCCAAGGGTTTTCTGAATCAATATAACCAAAAACAGGAAAAGAGAGTGTTCTTTTAGCTCGGTCTACTTCTAGAGCTGGAACAAAAAGGTATGGGTTCTTATCTGTATAAACAAATAAAAATTGCTGTCTTTCATGAGGGTCACAGTAGAAACCTGTTAGATAATTGATGGTGACAGGGTCAGAGAAAATAGCAAGGGATGATTTTTCCTCCTGTAAAAATTGTCTTATTTGGTCTAATTTTGTCATATTTAACCTTCTTTCTATAGTGATTCTATTTTTTCAAAAAAAACTTAAAAAATCAAGTCTTCTATTAGCAATTCATTTATTATTTATGATAGAATAATCATTCATTAATTTTTCAGTCATAAAGTCTTATTAAATATGAAAGGAAGGATGATTTATGATTGAAAGTGTTTCCAAAAAATGGTAAAATAAAGAGTAAGTATACCGTAAATAAAGGAAGGGGAAGTGAAAATGAATACTGATGATACAATCACTATTTATGATGTCGCAAGAGAAGCTGGTGTATCAATGGCTACTGTTAGTAGAGTTGTCAATGGGAATAAAAATGTTAAAGAAAACACCAGGAAGAAAGTTCTTGAAGTTATTGATAGATTAGATTATCGTCCAAATGCTGTTGCGCGTGGTTTAGCAAGTAAGAAAACGACAACTGTTGGTGTTGTTATTCCTAATATCTCAAATTCGTATTTTTCTCTGTTAGCCAAGGGAATTGATGATATTGCAACTATGTATAAATATAACATTGTCTTAACTTCTAGTGATGAAGATGATGATAAAGAAGTCAATGTGGTTAATACTCTTTTTGCTAAGCAAGTAGATGGTATTATCTTTATGGGGCATCACTTAAGTGAGAAGATTAGAGCAGAATTTTCACGTTCTAGAACACCGATTGTTTTGGCTGGAACAGTTGATTTAGAAGGTCAATTACCAAGTGTTAATGTGGATTATAAATCTGCAGTTAAAGAGGCCGTTGACATTTTATCTAAGAATAATAAAAAAATAGCATTTGTATCTGGTCCTCTAACGGATGATATTAATGGTAAAATTCGCTTAGTTGGTTACAAAGAAGGTTTAAAGCATAACAAATTATCCTTTAAAGAAGGTCTCGTTTTTGAGTCTAAATATAAATATGAGGATGGTTTTGCCCTAGCCGAACGTATTATTTCGTCAGGTGCTACGGCAATCTATGTTGCTGAGGATAGTCTAGCTGCCGGTCTATTAAATGGCCTGTTTGCAGCAGGTAAATCTGTTCCAGAGGATTTTGAAATTATTACAAGTAATGATTCAGCTGTTACACGTTACACAAGACCTAATTTATCATCAATTAGTCAGCCAATTTATGATTTGGGTGCTGTTAGTATGCGTATGCTGACTAAAATAATGAATAAAGAAGAGTTGGAAGAGAAGCAGATTTTACTTCATCATGGTATTATCCAGAGAGGTTCAACGAAATAATTTATATTTTAGTGGATTTATTAATGTCATTGTTAATAAATCTACTCTCTGCTATATAAGAGTGAGGCAAATTTAGTAAGGCCTCTTTTTTATTGATATAAATTTTTAAAGTGAGCTTTTATAAGTTATGTTTCCTTGTATCTTTTAATTGCTATCAATTGGACGAAAAAAAAAAGACCAAAGTTTATCATTGATCTTTTTACAGGTTTATTTGGGAGATTGTTGATTTGATATCATCATAGTTAAAGCCTTTTCGTAGCAATGCTTGAATAAGATGTTGCTTGAGGTCATAGCCAGAGTACTTTCTTTGATACCGTTTTAATAATTTTACGAGTTCTTTTTGTAACAGTTGATTTTGAGTATCCTCACTATCTTCAAGTTCTATTTTATTGAGTTGCTTATTGATGTCAGTGTAGTGAAATCCTTTTTGTGTTAAGGTTTGTTGAATTTTGGGGAAAAGCTTATTTTTAGGAACTTTATGTTGGTACTTTTTTACATATTTAGTAATAAGTTTTGTAAGAAGTTCTGAAAAATCCGTCTTCTCTAATTCAGCAGTAATGAGATGTTCAGAAATACCTTTTTCTTTTAGTTTTTGTAAGATGACATATGGTCCTTTATCACTAGTAGATAAATTCTGTCTAAGGTATGTTTCTACATACCGTGCTTCATTTATCCATTCTTGCGTTTCGAGTTCCTTTAGAACTTGTGTTATCGTTGAATCATTAAATTCTTTTTCTTTGAGATAGTTAGTGACTTCTTTTTTTGTGCGTTGTTTAAAGGAAAGGTAGTACAGGGCAAAATTTTTCGCTTCAGAATATTGAGCAAACATTTTAATTTGAGTGAGTTGCTCTTCAGTTATTTCCATATTTTTACTGAGCATATAGCGAACAATGGTATCTTCTGTGATGTAAAGTTCTTCTGTTTGATCAATTTGTAGGAGATAGAGACGTTTTTGCTTTTCTAATTTTGTTATTTTCATAGTTTTATTTTAGCATAAAAGAGAAGTTAACTTTAAAAAAATGTTAAAATAAGAAAAGAATAAAGAGGAAGAGATTTAAAATGTCAGTTGCAATCAAACAAAAAATTCCGTTACGTATTAAACGAATGGGGATTAATGGTGAAGGTATTGGTTTTTATAAAAAAACTCTTGTGTTTGTTAAAGGAGCTTTAAAAGGTGAAGAAGTTTTTTGTCAAATAACAGCAGTTAAGCGTAATTTTGCAGAAGCTAAATTATTATCAGTAAAAAAATCTTCAAAATTTCGTGTTTTGCCTGAATGTCATATTTATGAGGAATGTGGGGGATGTCAGATCATGCATCTAAGATATGACAAACAACTTGAGTATAAGGTTGAGCTCATTAGACAAGCTCTAAAAAAATTTCAACCAGAAGGTTATGAAAGCTATGAGATTAGACCTACAATTGGTATGGAAAAACCTCAACATTATAGAGCAAAACTACAGTTTCAGACACGTGCTATTGGCAAATCGGTTAAAGCTGGTCTATACGCTGAAGGAACACATCAATTGATTGAATTACAGGATTGTTTAGTGCAGGACAAGATAACTCAAGCTATTATTAATGATATCAGTCATCTATTAAAAAAATATAAACTACCTATATATAATGAACGCAAAATTCAAGGTGTAAGGACAGTTATGATTCGTCGTGCCCAATCTAGCGGAGAAGTTCAAGTTATCTTTATTTCCAGTAAGGTCTTAGATTTATCTGATATTATTGCGGAGCTGATAAGAAAATATTCTCAAATTGTCACGGTCGCTTTTAATCTTAATACTAGGAAAACAAGTGAGATTTATGGTGAAAAAACCAATATCTTATGGGGTAAGGAAACTATTGATGAGCAAGTTTTGGATTACCACTTCTCACTATCGCCAAGAGCTTTTTATCAGCTTAATCCACAGCAAACGCAAGTTCTATATCATGAAGCTGTTAAAGCCTTGGATATTTCAGGAGAAGAACATTTAATTGATGCCTATTGTGGTGTAGGAACTATTGGTTTTGCTTTTGCAAATCGCGTCAAATCGGTCAGAGGAATGGATATTATACCTGAAGCTATCGAGGATGCTAAAAAGAATGCCGAAAAGATGGGCTTTGAAAATACGCATTATGAAACGGGGAAAGCAGAAGATATTATTCCTAGATGGTATAAAGAAGGTTATTGGGCTGATGCTTTAATTGTAGACCCACCAAGAACGGGCCTAGATGATAAATTATTAGACACGATTTTAACCTTTACGCCCAAGAAAATGGTATATGTTTCATGCAACGTTTCAACATTGGCTAGAGATTTAGTTAAATTAAGTAGAGTTTATGATATTCATTATATTCAATCAGTAGATATGTTTCCTCATACAGCAAGGACCGAGGCTGTAGTGAAACTACAAAGGAAGGAATGCTGAGAATTCTTGATTTTATGTATTTGTTTCAGATGATTGAGGAGGACTCAAAAAAGTCCAAAAAAGGAGATTGAAGTTAGCATTTTTATCTCACCTGTTTGCGGAAGACACAAATATTAGTTATATCAAAGTAATACGAGAACATTTCGATAAGTGTTCTCGCTTTTTTATTTTTAGGAGTAAAAACATGTAGAAGGAAGAATAGACATCAGGACAAATGGTAATGTGGATTTATGTCAATATTTTAGACACATTTTGGGAGAAAATTAAGGTTTGCATTATTATGTTATTTAACTCCTTCTCCATACTGATAAAGTTATTTTTATCAGTATGGAGAAGGAGTTTTTGCGATTAAGCTATTTGTTTTTCAAAGTCATTTGGACAAAGATAATTCAGTTTACTGTGACGTCTTCTCGAATGATAAAATCCTTCAATGTACTTGAAAATACTTGAGTAACAAGACTGATCATCTTTGTAACCGACATTAGTTTCAACATAGATACACTCTTTTTTGATTGTAGCATGAAAGGATTCAATACAACTATTATCATATGGAGAACCTTTGGCACTATAGAAATGCTGAATGCCATGTTTCTGTAAGAAATCATTGTATTCTTTACTCGTATATTGACTCCCTCTGTCTGAATGAAGAATGAGTTCATCTCGAACCAAATGTGCTTTTAAACATTTACGTCATTCCTTCTAGATATCTAAATGATGATTTTAATGCTGTCTAGACTTAAATGTATCTGCGACTACTGATAAAACATAATTCTTTCCCTAAATATCCCTATTGTTAATAAAAAAACATATCCTTTTCTAGGATATGTTTTTTATGGTTTAAGTATATGTCATTTTCCTGAAGAATTTAGTTGATATTATAAAATGAATACTACTAATCTCTTGGTTGTCCAAGAAGATAGGAGCCCACAGCTAAGGCAATTGCTGAATTAGCACCTGTGTATATGTCATAGGGTATAATTTCTATTAATGGAGAAATCTGTGTTTGCAATAACTGAGGTTCAATTGTGATATTATCTTGTAGGTTTTTAGCTAGTCTTTTATTAACTAATAATGGACTATGCAGAAAAATTTTTTTGCTATCAATTAGGATACTGAGATTAAAAAGAGACTGTGCTAAATATTTCATAGCATTATCTAATAAGGTATGAACAATAGTGTCACCTAAATCATAAGCCAGTAAAAGATGTTCCAAATTTAAATTAGGTTGCTCTTTGTAAATGGCTCCTAAAATTGAATTGGGAAAATGTTGAGCAATTTTTACTGCATTAGCTAGGAGATAGGATTCTCCTAAGTAGGTCTGGAGACATCCTCGCTTACCACAGGTACATAAAGGTCCTTCTAAAGATACAATCGTGTGTCCAATTTCGCCAATAATATTATTGTTCCTACCGTAAATATTGCCATTGTACATATATGAACAATGCATCCCTCTTTTAAAATGGAAAAAAATAAAGTTTTCGTTATTAGTTTCATCTGTAAGTAATCGCTGAAAAATAGCCATGCAGTTAACATTATTTGAAAAAAAGACAGGATAGGGTAGGTTTTCTTGTATAGTTTTTAAGTTAAAATTTTTCCAGAGTAGATTATCTGTAATAATAGTTTGAAAATTAGGATTGTAACGACCTGGTATGGCAATACCTATGGCAGCTATGTCGTAGTCTTGGTGCAAAGATAGAAATTGTTTCAGATATTTGATAAAAAGAATACTACCTTCTTTTTGAATAGCTTCCTTAGTAATGTCATTATTTTCATGTGCGATAGTGATACCGGTATTGCTACCTATGGTAAATGTAAAATAGTTTTCGGTAATTTCACAGCCAAGATAAAAGGAGTGACTAGGATTAATTGTCAGTAGAATCTTTTTTCTACCAACGTGTTCCTGATTTGATTTAAAGTTACTTAATTCAATTATTTTTTTTTCATTTAATAACTCTGCGGTAAGTAAACTGGTTGTGGATGGGGTGATGTGTGTTATTTTAGAAATGTCAATACGAGAAATCTTTTTATTAACATAAATTGTTTCTAAAATAAGAGCTTTTAGAGCTTGATTTTTAGTGAAGCTGTCATAAATTTCCTCTTTCTAAAATAGTTAAATTAATTATAAAAAATAATTAAAAAGAAAACAATATATATTGACATAGGTAATAATAAATAATAAAATATAACTAAAGATATAATGTAAGCGCTTAAAAACATATATTTTGATTTAACAATAAAAAAAGGAGTTAGTCATGGATAAATTTCTTCAAGAAAAATTACTTCCTGTGGCAATGAAGCTTGGTAATAATAGGTTTTTAGTTGCTATTCGAGATGGTATCACGTATTCTATCCCTTTAATCATCGTTGGTTCAATTATGATGATTATTGCAGCATTTCCTATACCAGGTTGGGAAGCTTATTTAGGAAAAATTGGTGTTGCAGGCTATTTATGGAAAGGCGTTAATAGTAGTTTTGGTTTAATTGGTATTGTGTCTAGTTTTGGTATTTCTTATAGTTTGGCTAGACAATATAAGGTGGATGGTATTGCAGCAGGAATCATCAATTTATCTGCTTTTATAGCAGTTACACCGTTTATAGCGAATAAAGTAGGAGAAGGATTACCTACAGCCTATATGGCTTCTAAAGGTTTATTTATTGCTATGGTATTGGGATTGATTAACGGTTATATATACCAATGGTTTATCAATCACGATATTCAAATTAAAATGCCAGATGGTGTTCCACCTGCTGTTTCAAAAAGTTTTAGTGCCATTATACCTGGGGCAGTTATCATTTCATTGTGGTTATTTATCTATGCTCTATTAGATGCAACACATCTTCCTAATCTACATGAGGTTGCACAAGTTGTATTAGGAGTTCCGCTTGGTTTAATTGGAAATAATATCATTGGTTTATTTTTCCTTGTTATTATTAATAGCTTACTATGGTTTGTTGGATTACACGGTGGTAATATCGCAAATAGTATCGTAAAACCAATATGGATTGCAAACCTTGATGCTAACCGTGTCGCACATCAGGCTGGAGAAAAGTTACCTAATATTTTTACAAATGTCTTTATGGATAATTTTGTTTTCATTGGTGGTGGTGGTGCGACTATTGGATTAGTTCTTGCTATTGCTTATATTGTTAGAAAGAAAAAAGCCAGTGCTCAAATGAAAGCTCTAGCACCTATTACAGTTACCCCTGGTTTATTTAATATAAATGAACCAACAATGTTTGGAGTACCTGTTGTATTAAATGTACTGTTATTTATTCCCTTTGTTTTAGCACCTGCTATGAATCTGATTATATCTTGGTTAGCAATGTCCTCTGGTATCGTTCCTTTAACTTATGCTGATCCAGGTTGGACAACTCCACCTATTATAAGTGGCTTCTTTGCGACAGGTAGTATTAATGCATCTATTCTTCAATTCATTTTAATTGTATTAGACGTTTTGTTATATCTTCCTTTCGTATTAACTTTAGAAAAACGTTATAAAGAACAAGAAAAATAGAGGTTAGTTGAATGAAACGTTTAATTAGTGCTAATAGTTCAGAGATATTGGCAATGTCTTCTGAAGAATTAAAAAATAGTATTAAGGCCAGTGAAGGGCGTGTTGTATTATCTGAAAATGTTGCAACTAGAGAAACTTTTATTGGAGATGTTACAAATGCTGAAATTGCAAAAGCGTTTGGAGCAGATTTAATTCTCTTAAATGTTGTTGATGTTTTTGAATCACGAATTTGTGGCTTGGATGCTCCAACAGAGGAGATAGTGAGTCGTTTACATAAATTAGTAGGAGTTCCTATTGGTGTTAATTTGGAACCTGTTGATCTACAAGCTGAAATGTTAGAAGATAAAGAACAGATTTCCAAAGGTCGCCAAGCTAGTGAGGAGACATTTAAACGTGTAGAAGAGTTGGGATTTGATTTTATCTGTTTAACAGGAAATCCAGGAACTGGTGTTAGTAACAAGGCTATTGTAGAAACAGTTGCATTAGCAAAAAAACATTTTAGTGGTCTTATTATTGCTGGAAAGATGCATGGTGCGGGTGTAAATGAAGCCTTAATTGATGAACAGACGGTTATTTCCTTTTTAGAAGCTGGAGCAGATATTATTTTAGTTCCTGCTGTTGGTACAGTTCCAGGTTTTTCTGATGCTGAACTTAAGGATATTGTCCAATTTGTCCATCAAAGAAATGGTTTAGTTTTAAGTGCAATTGGTACTAGTCAGGAAAGTTCTGATCCAGATATGATAAGAGATATTGCAATTCGAAATAAAATTTGTGGTGTAGACATTCAACATATTGGAGATGCAGGTTACGGCGGAGTTGCACCAGTTGAAAATATTTTTGCAATGAGTAAAGCTATTAGAGGGATTCGTCATACGGTATCACGAGTAGCACGTTCAATTAATCGTTAGGGAGGTTTAAAATGACAAAAACAATTATGTTAGTATGTGCAGCTGGAATGAGCACGAGCTTATTAGTTACTAAGATGCAAAAAGCAGCAGAAGAACAGGGCCTAGAGAGAGAAATTTTTGCAGTTTCTGCAACAGAGGCAGATGATATTTTAGATAGTCGAAAAATCGATGTTTTACTTTTAGGTCCTCAAGTTCGATTTATGCTTGATCAATTTAAGGAAAAAGTTGCAGATAAGGGTATTCCTGTAGATTCGATTCCAATGTCTGATTATGGCATGATGAACGGCCCTAAGGTATTAGAGTTAGCAGAACGACTCAGTTCTTAGAAGGAGTTTAGAGTGTATAAGGAAGAAGAATTACAAACCATTATGTCACTTATTATGTATGGTGGTGAAGCTAAATCCTGTGCTATGGAAGCCATTGCGGCTGCTAAATTAGGAAAATTTGATTTAGCAGATGATAAGTTGAAAGAAGCACAAGAGTCACTAAATCTTGCCCACCATTCCCAAACTGATATGCTTACTCAAGAGGCAAATGGCAGTGGGACTAAAGTAGGCTTGTTAATGGTTCATGGTCAAGATCATTTGATGACATCTATTTGTTTTGTCGATTTGGCAAAAGAACTGGTTGATGTCTATAAAGAATTAAAAAATAAAGATGATTAGGTAGAAATATGGTTTCTAGGTTAGATATTTTACAAGAAAAGTTAACTCCAATTGCTGCTAAAATTGGTAATCAAAAGTTTTTAGTAGCTTTGAGAGATTCGTTTGTTGGTACTATGCCTGTTATTATGACAGGTTCAGTAGCACTTTTAATTAATGCATTTTTGGTTGATTTACCAGATCAATTTCATTTAACACAAATTACAAAAACATTCCAATGGCTAGTAGATATCAATAGTTTGATTTTTAAAGGAAGTATTCCTATTGTTTCATTATTGTTTATTTTCTGTTTAGGTGTTAATATTGCTAAAATTTATAAGTCAGATACAACATCATCAGGTTTGGTAGCTTTAGCATCATTTGTAATTTCTATTGATAATAGTATTACTAAAACCTTTACATTGCCAGATAAACTTGGTTCTGGACTAGCTAAGCTAGTTGAAGGAGTAGATGGCTTAAAGGTGTCTGGTCATGATTTGTCTGTAACGATTGGTGGTGCCTTATCAGGTGCACAGATTAATGCTAGAGGTTATTTTACAGCTATATTTGTTGGTTTTGTTGCATCTATTATTTTCTGTAAAGCAATGAATAAAAAATGGGTTATTAAGTTGCCAGATTCAGTTCCACCAGCAATAATGAAACCGTTCATGTCAATTATTCCTGGATTTTTAGCAATGTATGTTGTAGGAATCTTTACATATGTCTTTAATAGTATTAGTCACGATGTATTTATTGAGTGGATTTATAAAGTATTACAATTACCACTTTTAGGTTTATCTCAAAGCTTCTTTGCTGTTATTTTATTGGTTTTATTAAACAAACTATTTTGGTTCTTTGGACTTCATGGCGGTAATGTACTTGCCCCTATTATGGAAGGGTTGTTTGGAGTAGCGATGCTTGCCAATCTTGAAGCATATCAAAATGGTCAAGCCATTCCATATCTATGGAATAGTGGTTCTTTTGGAGCATTTGTTTGGTTTGATGGATTAGCCTTAGTTATTGCGATTTTATTACAATCTCGAAATAGTCATTATCGTGAAGTAGCAAAACTTGGCTTAGCACCAGTATTGTTTAATATTGGGGAACCAGTTAATTATGGTCTACCTGTTGTATTAAATCCAATTTTATTTATCCCTTACATTGTAGGTCCTTGTTTAATGGCTATAGTATCTTATCTAGCTACTTCATTAGGCCTAGTTTCACCTGTAACACAAAATGTAACTTGGGTAATGCCACCTGTTTTATATGGTTTCTTCTCAACAGCATTTGATTGGAGAGCTATTATTCTTTCATTAGTTTGTCTTCTTGTAGGAACACTTGTTTATATTCCATTTATTAAGATGGCTGATAAACAAAACGCTTAATCATAATAAATTTTATTAGTTTAAAAAAGTATCTTATTTTTATAATTTTCATAAGATACTTTTTATTGTTATTAGAAGGAGTTATATATGTTTAAATATCCAAAGAAAAGTGTCTATAGTATTAGAAAAATAAAGTCAATAACAGCTTCAGTTTTAATCGCCTCTTCTTTTTTAGTAACCCAGTCTGTCTTTGCAGATGAAACTATTTCTTCACATTCTGAATCATTAATTGACGAAACTAGTAATTCATTAACTACTAATCAAATAGATAATCATACATCTGAAAGTAGTCCTGACATCAATAATCCAGATTCTCCTACAGAGAGTGATCCAATTTTAGATTTAAATTTAGTATCAAATTCAAGTTTTAATTCCAATGATTATGTCTCAAGTAATCCTAACACCATTAGACATAGAGATAAGGATAAAGGAAACTATTTTTTAAATATAGAGGGGGATATTGTTGCTAAAACAAAAGATAGTACCACCAATGATTTTTTATTGTTTGATATAAATACTGAAAAAGGTAAATCATATACTGCTACTGCAGATGTTTATATTGCAGTTCCAGATGGAGTAGTTCCTTCAGGTGCTTTTTTTGATATTAAATCAATTTCTCAAAATGGTAGCCAAGTTACTATACCTGGGGGTAAATCTGTTGAGGAAATGAAAGATTCCATAGGGAAATGGTCTAGACAAAGTATTTCTTTTGTAGCAGTAGATAACAAAACAAGTTTAGGTTTAATAAAATGGGATGAAAATCCCAATAGTGAGAGTACAATTAATACAAATGTATATCTTGACAATTTAAAAGTTACTGATAACACAAAATATAGTATTGTATGGCAAGATAATTTTAGTGGGAAAGTACTTGATCAAAATGTTTGGGGCTATGAATTAGGTAATATTAGAGGTAACGAGCAAGAGCATTATAGTAGTAGTTCCGATAATATTTCACTAAAAGATGGGAATCTTGTTTTAAAAGTAACTGACCGTCCTAAAGAAGATCAATATAGAAACACTGAAAGATTAGGAAATAATGCTCGCCTTGTAAAATATAATTCTGGAAGTGTTAGAACTCATGGAAAGAAAGAATTTTTGTATGGACGTATTGAAGCTAAAGCTAAACTTCCTAAAGGAAAGGGAGTATTCCCTGCCTTTTGGACATTAGGAGCTGACTTTCCTATTGATGGTCGAATAGATGGTAAACAAGGATATGGTTGGCCGTCTACTGGGGAAATTGATATTATGGAATTGGTTGGTTCACCGACAAATCAACGAACAGAGATGGGTGAACAAGGCCATTACGGTAACAGTAATCGTATCTCATATGGTACTCCACATTTTTATTATTCAAAATCAAAAGATGGTGATAAAGATGGAACTTATGCTCCAACACGTGTTGGAGGAAATTTAACATTATCAGAAGATTTTTATGATAAATACCACATTTTTGGAATTAATTGGACAAAAGATAAATTGGAATGGTATGTAGATGATGTTGTTTTTCGTAGTATAGAATTTGATAAATTAGATAAGGGACGGAGAGAAGCTATTAAATTGGCATTTAATCGACCACACTATATTCAGTTCAATTTAGCAGCTGGAGGAAATTGGTCTGGTGATGCTGGTGACTTTCTTGCAAAAGATGGTACAGAATTTAAGATTGATTGGGTTCGCTGGTTACAATCTGATGAACAAAAAACTCAAATGGAAGATTATTATAAGCAACAACCTAGTATTGAAGGAATAAAGGATGTTACATTTGTAGAGGGAACAATACCAGATTTATTAGATGGGGTAAAAACTAACTCGAACGAACATCATGTAGAATTTTCAATAGATAATGAATATATGTTTATCAATTCAGGTGCATCTGATGGGCGAAATGAGGTTAAAAACATTATCTTGAATTCATCTGAAAAAAATAAATTATCTGAGTTAAAGCCTGGTGTTTATAATTTATATTATAGTGCAATACCTTTAGGTGATAAGTTGAGTGAAAATTTATCTCCTACACAACGAGTTACCAGAAAATCGGTACTTTTAACAGTACTTCCAAATACATTATCAGCTCATATAGGTGATAAATTAAGCCAGGTAAATTTACCAGATGGATTTTTCTGGGAGAATCCTGAGCAAATTTTTACAGAGGATAATACTTATAAAGCAATATTTATTAATCCTAATGATAATAAAACTGATTTTCAAAAACGTAGAAAGGTGTATATAAACTTACCTGTTATTGGACTTCCGGTATCACAAGTCACTCCGACTGAGGGAGCAAAAGCAGTCTATGTAAACAAACCAGAGCTAGTCCTAAGTCGTGAATCAATAGCTTATAAGACTATTGAGCAAGTCAATCCCAACTTACCAAAAGGAGAGCGTTATGTTCAAGTAAAAGGTGAGTTAGGTGAACGTTTATTGTTAAAAGAAGTAGTTAAGGTTGGAGACAATGTAATCTCAAGTCAAGATTTACCATCACTTGTCACTAAGGAAGCGGTAGATGAGGTTGTAGAAGTTGGTACACAAGAAGTAGTTTCACAAGTCACTCCGACTGGGGGAGCAAAAGCAGTCTATGTAAACAAACCAGAGCTAGTCCTAAGTCGTGAATCAATAGCTTATAAGACTATTGAGCAAGTCAATCCCAACTTACCAAAAGGAGAGCGTTATGTTCAAGTAAAAGGTGAGTTAGGTGAACGTTTATTGGTAAAAGAAGTAGTTAAGGTTGGAGACAATGTAATCTCAAGTCAAGACTTACCATCACTTGTCACTAAGGAAGCAGTAGATGAGGTTGTAGAGGTAGGAAGTAGAGAAGTTTTAGCAGGTACTGATGGAACAATCTCAACCAATACTCACTCCTACCAAAGCTCCTTCTTACCTTCGCAACTAGGTAAGGAAATCACCCCTTCCAAAGATTCTAAGGAATCAATGAGACAAGATAAAGGGGTAAGTACAGAAGTTGAGATGCCAATATATAGTAGAATGGAACGTTATCATAGCAGCGATTCCTTACCAAATACTGGGGAAGAAGGAAGTAGTTTATTCTTTGTTGGAATGAGTTTATTAGGATTAGGAATGGTTTCTAAGAAACGTCGTAGAGGATAGAAAAAATCAGATTACCGAAAGGTAATCTGTTTTTTTGAAAAGACAACATTGAAATGCGATAACTTTGGAAGATGATGCCAAGAGTTTAGAAGACTCTAGTAAATATAGCTCGTTGAGGAACATTATTCAACGGATATCTTTTTATTTAAATCAAATTTTTGATATTATAAGATTGTCTTATATGTTGCTTTCGAATGATGATTTAGTCACTTTTCATAATAAGTCGTATGGGATTATTTTTGAATTCAAAAAGTCGTATAATTTCCAAAGTGTTTTTGTACTTTTGATAAATCTATCATAGTTTAAAAAAAGAAATGATGAGTTTTCTAATAAGTTATATTTTATGATGGGTTAAACTATAAAAATAGATGAGATAAAAAGATTACATCTTTAACTCATCTATTTTTTATGGATTGTAAATTTTAATATGCTGAATTTTCTAAGACTTCTTCACCATAACCACCTGCTTGTGGTAAAGGTAGGTTAGTTGAGTTAGGTGCTCTTAGAATGCGGATTGGTCTTGCACCTGCTTCTTGAGCTGCATGAATATCATCATCACTGTCACCGTAATGGATTTGTGAGTTGTTTTTCTTAATATAATAAGATTTATCGTATTTATAAGGCTCTACTGCTTTATCTTCAGTATAAGTAATCGCAATTGGTTTTTTTAGATCAAAATCTTTTGCTAACGCTTTTGCAGTTTTATCAACTTCACCTTTTTTATACATTGATCCTCTCGTTCTACCTGTAATAAAAACGATTTTATCTCCTCTTTCTTGATGCATTGCAATCAATTTTTTTGCATATTCTTTTGGAATAGAATCTTGGTCACCTTGTTTAGCAACATAATCCCAGAATTTTTGCTGATGTAAAAAATCAAAACTTCCAGGCGTCATATAGTTTTTACCGTATTGGAAATACTGACTGCTAAAGAGTAGGGTGTCGTCAATATCAAAACTTACAGTAATAGGTTCTTTTCCTTCGAGGGATTGTTTGATATCATCAATTGAAATCATATTCACAGATGCTTCATTTGATAAAGCAGTAATCCCGTCTTGTGTATAGGGAACTTTTGGACCACTTGCTTCAACAGATGTTGTAGTAGCTGACCATAGACCAACGATTAAGATGCTGCTTAAAACTAATTTTTTCATTGTTTTCCTCCTAAATTTATTATATAAAAAACTTAAATTTTCGTAAAGTAAACTTAAGATATTAGTTAATAGGATCTAGAAATACTTGTTTACAGGCATTTTTCTCTTTTAGTTTCTAATGTTTAGTAATTCATTCATTTGACTTCAATTTGTAATCTCGTTATAATATGTATATATTAAATTAAAATATTGATTATGAATGGTGAAAAAAATGTTCCAACAGTTGGTAAATTATTTTCAAACAAATAGTGCAGAATATTGGTTGGCATTATTGCAGCATCTTGGTTTGAGTGTGATTTCTTTAGTAATAGCCTTTCTTATTGCTTTTCCTTTAGCTTTATTAAGTTATAAGAAAGATTTTATGAGGTATTTGTCACAGGTTTTTATTCAAAGTCTTAGAGTAATTCCAAGTTTAGGTCTCTTATTTATTTTAATCCCATTTATAGGGGTTGGGAATTTACCTGCGATTATTGCCTTGGTTATCTTGGGCTTACCTCCTATCTTGTTAAATACAGTTACTGGTTTTTCAAGTATTGATGATGCTTTTTTGGAAGTAGCTAAGGGTTTAGGGATGTCTAATTGGCAAATGTTTTATCAAGTTATCTTGCCTTTATCTCTACCATATGTGTTAAATGGTGTTAAAATCGCATTAATTGAAATCATAGCTAGTGCAACTTTGGCAACTTATATTGGAGCCGGTGGTTTAGGGAGTTTAATTTTTACAGGTCTTGGATTGTATCGATTTGATTTATTGGTTATTGGTGGGGTTAGTGTGGCTACCTTATCTTTGTTTGTAATGCTGATTTTTGATTATGTTATTAGAAAGGTGCAAAAACGTGTCTCATAAAAGGATTATAGCTTTGACTTATCTAATATTTTCAGCTTTAGTTTTAATAAGTTTAGTTTGTTACTCAAGTAATTTATCAGATAAGGTAGCTTATAAACATAGCCAGCCCATTAAGATTGGGTCAAAAGATTTTACAGAAAATTTAATCGTATCTGAATTATATGCTCTCTCATTAGAGGAAAATGGATATCAAGTAAAACGTGTACAGAATTTGTCAAGTTCTTTGATTCATACAGCACTAATCAAAGGCGAAATCAATATGTATCCTGAATATACTGGAACAGGACTCTTATCAATATTAAAAGAAAAAATGGAGACTAATCCTGATAAGGTGTATGAAAAAGTCAAGGAAGGTTATGCTAAACATTTCCACGTGACCTGGTTACCTTATTCTAGTGCAAATGATGGTCAAGGTTTGGTGATAAGAACTGATTTAGCTAAGAAATATAAGATACATAACATTAGTGATTTACAAAAGCATGCTGGAAAACTGAGATTTGCCTCTCAAGGTGAATTTGATAAGCGAGAGGATGGTTTGGCAGGTATAAAAAAAGTTTATGGTGAATTTAACTGGTCTTCCTCAACTATATATGATAATAGTTTGAAGTATCGAATATTAGAATCGAATCAAGCAGATGTTACACCCGCTTATACTACAGAAGGTCAACTTGTGAAGACTGAGATGTTTACGCTTTTAAGAGATGATAAGTTGTTTTGGCCACCGTATAATCTGGCTCCAATTGTTTCAGATAAAACTCTCCAACAGTATCCCAATTTAGAAAAAGCTTTAAAGAAAGTAACAGAGGCTTTGGATACTAAGACTATGACTCGTTTAAATGCTCAAGTTGATGTGGAAGGAAAAGACTATAAAAAGGTTGCTAAGGAATTTTATACACGTTTATCATTAGAAGGAAAAACAAATGGAAAAAATAATTGAATTTTCTAAAGTGAATAAAAATTTTGGGTCTGAGACTGTTTTAAAAGATAGTAGTTTTACAATCAATAAAGGCGAATTTATTACTATTTTAGGGACATCTGGTTCAGGTAAAACAACAACATTAAAAATGATTAATCGTTTGATATTTCCAGATTCAGGTAGTATTTTTTTCAAAGGACAAGAAATTGAAACATATAATCCTGTTGAACTTCGACGTCATATTGGATATGTTGTACAACAGATAGCCCTATTTCCCCATATGACAGTAGAAGAAAACATAAGTCTTGTACCTAGATTATTGAAGTGGGAGAACGAAAAAACAAAAAAACGCGTTAAAGAGCTATTAGATTTAATTCACTTACCTTATGACGACTATGCGGGACGTTTTCCATTGACCTTATCTGGAGGGCAACAACAACGTATAGGAGTTGCAAGAGCATTAGCAGCTGATCCTGATGTGATGTTGTTTGATGAGCCTTTTGGAGCGATTGATGCAATTACCCGCTATGATTTACAAGAAGAGTTGTTAGCTATTCATAAGAAGTATCCAGAAAAAACCTTTATTTTTATCACTCATGATATTCAAGAGGCTTTTAAACTGGGTAATCGTGTGATGGTGATGGATAGTGGAAAAATTTGCCAATTCGATACTCCAAGAGCTATTATTAAGAAACCAGAAACAGAATTTGTTAAACGATTGATTAAGACAGTTAAAGAAGAGGAAAGTTTTTGGGGTGAACAATATGATTGAGTATTTTAGGCTCTTCTCAAGTAAATTAATTTTAGCTTTTGTTGAGCACCTTGTCTTGTCTGGAGTGTCTTTACTTTTAGCAATTGTTTGTTCCCTTGGTTTGGTTGTCATTTTAGTTAACTTTCCTAGGATAAAAGAGAGTTCAGTTTATATCTTATCTCTTATTTATTCTATCCCTAGCTTTGCTTTATTTACTTTATTGATTCCATTACTGGGTCTTGGTAAAATCACAGCTATTACTGTTTTAGTTTTATACGCCCAGTATATCCTTGTTAGAAGTTTTTTAGTAAGTTTAGATAGCATTTCTGAAGAACTCATTGAAGCTGCATTTGGGATGGGAATGACTGAAGCTCAAATCTTTAGACAAGTTAGATTACCTTTAGCTAAAAAGGGAATATTTTCAGGAGTTCGTCTTGCAGCGACTTCTATCGTAGCAATTGCAACAATTGCTTCAGTTGTAAATGCAGGTGGTTTAGGTCTTATCTTATTTGAAGGACTTAGATCAATGAACCAGTACGAGTTGGCTTGGGGAATCCTTTTGACGGTTTTGATTAGTCTGTGGATCAATAGTATGCTTTTTGCTTTGGAGAAACTATGTGATTAAGACATTAATATGAAAAAAATATTTTTATACTTACTGGAGTTAAAAGTTGTAGGTATAAAAATATTTTTTTGTAGTGGTTGATTTATATAGGAAGCTATGTTATTATTAGATAGTTTCCTATGAAAGTGAGGGGGATATGCCTAATCATAAAAATATTTCAATCTTAATTAAACGTGCAAATTTAAAATTTGATAAAGTTGCTAATCGTATTTTATCGAATTATGAGATGACAAGTACTCAATTAAAAATTCTAAAGTATCTTTTCCATTTTTCTGATTTTACCGTTACTCAACGTGAATTAGAAATTTATTTTTCAATGACTAATCCAACAGTAACAGGAATTCTGCAGAATTTACAAAAAAAAGGATTCATTATTCGAAAACCAAATCCTAAGGATGCTAGAAGTAAAGTGATTGGTTTAGCAGATAAGAGTAGAGAATTAAAGGGAAAAATGTATGTTATTGGTCAACAATTAGATGAACAATTAACAAAAAATTTAAATGATGAAGAGAGAATTTTACTAATGGATTTATTAGAAAAGATTGTGGAGGAATAACATGTTAACAGCTCGAGAAATGAAGGCAACTGCATTAGAGTTACAAGAAAATTTTAAACGATTAGGATATCCAGTCAAACAAATAGAAGCAGATACAGAATTATCATCTAAGGAAATAAATGATGTTCTAGAAATGTCCTCACCTAATCCTTCTCATGTATGGATGATAAGGGAATATTTAGAGGACATGTTAATCAAAGAAGGAAAGGATATATATCCTTTTAGTAAATTAGCAGATAAACGTGTTAATTTATGGTTTTCGTATTCAACACCTTGGCGTAACAAGAAGTGTTAATTTATAGAATGGAGATGTGATATGTCAAGTAAAGATATACATGGAAAATCTTACAATCGTACGGCTTTGGTATCGTTATTGCTGATTGCTACATTTGCTGGTGTGTTAAATCAGACCAGTTTAGGGACAGCTATTCCAACTCTGATGGATAGTTTTAATATTAGTCTGGCTACTGCTCAACAAGCAACAACTTATTTTTTATTAGCTAATGGCATTATGATTCCAGTTTCAGCCTTTTTGGCGACACGTTTTTCGACAAAATGGTTATACTTTATTTCTTATGGGGTGTTGGTCAGCGGCTTACTTCTTGATATTTTAGCCCCAACATCTAATTGGACAATTTTTTAATTGGAAGAATTATACAAGCTTGTGCAGTCGGCGTTACAATGCCATTAATGCAAGTTGTTATTGTTAATATTTTCCCAGCTGAACAACGTGGAGCAGCGATGGGACTCAATGGTTTAGTTGTCGGTTTAGCCCCTGCAATTGGTCCAACACTTGCAGGTTGGATACTAAAACAAAATTTTGAAATCTTCGGAATGGACTTAACGTGGAGAGCAATTTTTATGGTACCGTGTAGTATTATAATACTAGCTTTTGTGTTAACGCCCTTTCTTATTAAAGACGTTATTATTAATCGTCATGTTAAATTAGATTTATTATCTCTAGTTTTATCTATTATTGGATTTGGGTCATTTTTATGGGGATTTACCAATGTTGCAAGTCATGGCTGGTCAGATATGACAAAGGTTATTTTACCTATTATCATTGGAATAGTTGTTATTGCTTTATTTGTATTGCGTCAATTAAAGATGGAAGTTCCATTTTTAGATATTCGTGTCTTTAAAATTAAACAATTCTCCTTAACAACACTTGCAATTGCTCTATCTATGATGGCAATGATGGGGGTTGAAATGATGTTACCTCTTTATCTTCAAAATGTTCATGGCTTAACAGCTTTGGATTCAGGTCTTGTTTTACTACCAGGAGCTTTAATGATGGGACTAGTTAGTCCAATATCTGGAAAGGTTTATGATAGAGTCGGTTCAAGACGTTTAGCTATTGTTGGTTTTGCAATATTAGCTTTAGGGACAATTCCATTTGTCTTTTTAACAGTTGATACGGTAGATCATTATATTACTTTATTATATGCGGTACGTATGTTTGGAATTGCAATGGTAATGATGCCACTGACTGCCAGTGCTATGAGTGCCTTACCGCCTTCAGAAGCAGCACATGGTACAGCAGCTAATAATACGGTTAGACAAATTGCATCAGCTATTGTGGTGGCAATTTTATCAAGTGTGACACAAAATATAATTAATACCAACAAACCAGCAAAAAGTTTATTAGCAGCAGATCCTATTTCGTATGCTAAAAAAATGTTAAACGCTAGCTTAGATGGTTTTCATGTTTCCTTTGCCTTAGGGTTTTCATTTGCTCTTATTGGAATTATAGTAGCTCTATTTTTAAGAAAAGGTAAGGTTGTTGAAAAGGAGGGAAAGATTTAACATGATTGTTTTAATTATAATATTAGCAACTGTTTTAACATTTGCAACTTGGATGTATCTATCTAAGCCTTTATTGAGATATGTTTTAGGGACACTTTCGCTATTTGTATTAGGAAGTTCAATTTATCTTTTGACAGACCATTTCGTCAACCATAGAGGTATGGAAGTTAAAACAACTGTTTTAACGAAACAAATATACTCATCAGGAGACACAAGTCAGCCTTTTGGAATAATGATTGCTAAAGAAATTGGTACAAAATCAGGGCGGTATGTTATGATTTATCGTGATAAAGAAGGGGCAGATCCGACAGCACATTTTGTACCTAATAAGAAAAAAATGACGGAAACGGTAAAAAAATCGTCATCTTATAAGTTAGTAGACACAGATAAAGCATCGGTCTCAATTAAGACAAAACGTTATGTATGGAAGAACCATTTTTATGAATTGCTCTTTAATGTTGGTGGCGAAAATAACGAGTTAGTTTCACAAGAAGTTGATGTTTTAGTTCCTAAAGAAACTTGGATGGTACTTAGCCCCAAAGAAGCCAAGTCTTTGAAATCAGCCCTACCAAAATTGAAAGAAACATCAGCTAAAAATCCTGACACGGCAAAAATGATGGCAAATTTGATACGTAATAATCCTAAAGAAGCCGCAAAGTTACAAATTAAGGCGATTCAAGCATTATTAAAAGAAAGTAAATAACAAAAAAACTAACCTATATTATTGGGTTAGTTTTTTTAATCTGTTTCTACTAAAATGAGCTGTTCCTCAAAAAAATTATAATAATGTTTTGGAATTTTGTTGTCTGTTAAAATATGATCGATGTCTTTAGTATTATAAAAATTATAAAAGTCGAATTTTCCGAATTTGGTGTGATCTGCAACTAGAAAGGTTTCGATTCCTTGATTTAGAACTAATTGAAGGAGATTGCCCTCTTCTTCACTATATGTAGAAATCGCATTTTCACGAATGGCATTTGCACTTACAAAAACTTTGGAAAAGCGCAGGGAGGATAAACTTTTAATTGATGTACTTCCGACAAAAGCACCTGTAATATCTCGATATTCTCCTCCGATAAGGATGAGATCAATATTATTGCTATCTTTCAATAAATGAAAGACAGGTAGGCTATTTGTAACTACACGAAGTTTTTTATTTGACAGTAAAGAAGCCAAATGTTCTAAGGTTGTACCAGGACCTAAAAAAATAGTTTCAGAATCTTCAATTAAGGCAACTGCTTTTAGGGCGATAGCCTTTTTTTCTTTGATTTGAAGGTCTTGTTTTTCGAGGTGAGATTTTTCATGGTCTGAACTTTCTAATTTTGTAGCCCCACCATGTGTCCTGATAATGAGATTCTTTTTGGCCATTTCATCAAAGTCTCTACGTACTGTCATATCAGAGACATGTAGTTGTTTAACGATTTGAGCAACAGAGATTGTCCCAAACTGATTAACCATATTTAAAATTTCAAGTTGTCTTTCTTTTTTTAACATATGCTAAACCTACCTATCTTTTAAATCCATAGTAACATTTTAATGTTTGTAATTCAAATAAAAAACAAAATTTTAAACAAAAAATCGCATTTCAAACAAAAAAAATAAAAAAATGTAAACAAAACTAAACAAATTATATTGACATCATAAAAAAAAGAGATATAATAAAAGTATAAATAATATATTAATATTTAATTATAATTTAAGTGAGGAGTTTTTTATGGCTATTGTAATTGGTGCAGATTCAGCAGGAAAAGAATTAAAAGAATATATAAAAGCTTACCTTATTGAATCAAATCAAGAAGTAATTGATGTCAATGAAGCTTGTGACCGTGATTTTGTTGATACAACTTTGCTAGTGGCTAAAGAAGTTGATAAGTCAGAAAAAAATTTGGGTATAGTTGTAGATGCATTTGGTCAAGGTAGCTTCATGGTAGCAACTAAAATTAAAGGTATGGTAGCTGCAGTTGTTTCAGATGAACGTTCTGCTTATATGACTAGAGGTCATAACAATTCAAGAATTCTTATTATTGGTTCTGAAATTGTTGGAAAAACAGTTGCCAAAAATATTGTAAAAGGTTTTGTAGAAGGCGATTATGATGGTGGACGTCATCAAATTCGTGTGGATATGTTAAATAAAATGTGCTAAAGGAGAATAAAATGAAAATTGCTATTGGATGTGATCATATTGTTACAGATGAAAAAATGGCTGTTGTTGATTATCTAAAAAATAAAGGACATGAGATTTTAGACTTTGGAACATACGATCATGTTAGAACTCACTATCCTATCTTTGGTAAAAAGGTAGGAGAGACAGTTGTAGCGGGGGAAGCAGAACTCGGTATTTGTATTTGTGGAACAGGAGTTGGGATAACGAATGCTGTCAATAAGGTTGCAGGTATTAGAGCTGCATTGGTTAGAGATATGACATCTGCCTTGTATGCCAAAGAGGAATTGAATGCTAATGTCATAGGTTTTGGTGGTAAAATTACTGGCGAGTTACTTATGTGTGATGTTATAGATGCATTTCTTGATGCAAAATATAAAGAAACACCTGAAAATAAAGTTTTAATTGACAAGATTTCACATGTTGAAACTCTAAATCAAGGACAAACAAATCCCCATTTCTTTGATGAATTTCTTGAAAAATGGGATCGTGGTGAGTATCACGACTAGGAGTTCATTATGATTTTAACAGTGACGATGAATCCGTCAATTGATATTGCTTACCAGTTAGATCGTTTTCAGTTAGATACTGTGAATAGGGTAATAGAAACACATAAAACACCAGGTGGTAAAGGATTAAATGTTACACGAGTTTTAAATCAACTTGGAGATAAGGTACTTGCAACGGGATTAATTGGTGGCAAAATTGGCGAGTATTTAGAAGAAAGATTAGATAAGTTAGACATCAAACATGCCTTTACTAAGATATCAGGTGAAACGAGAAATTGTATAGCTATCTTACATGATGGAAAACAAACAGAAATTTTAGAAAAAGGTCCTATCATTTCTAGTACTGAAGCATCTCTTTTTTTAGAAGATTTGTTATATCTAATTCCTAAATTAGAGTTAGTGGTTATTTCGGGAAGCCTTCCCCAAGGTTTGCCAAGTGATTATTATGCAAAAATGATAAGTATGTGTAACGATCATAATCTACCAGTTATTTTAGATAGTTCAGGTGAATCCTTGGAAAAAACTTTACTATCTACTGAAAAACCAACAGTGATTAAACCTAACACAGAGGAGTTATCACAACTACTTAACAGAGAAATTACAGGTGATAGTGCTTGTTTAAAATCAGCATTAAGTAATCCTCTGTTTGAAGGTGTAGAATGGGTAATTGTCTCATTGGGAGCTAAAGGAGCATTTGCAAAGCATTATGATAAGTTTTATCAGGTAAATATCCCAAAGATAGAAGTAGTTAATCCAGTAGGTTCAGGTGATTCTACAGTTGCGGGTATTGCCTCTGCTTATGCTTGTGGGGTTAGTGATATTGAATTACTTAAAAAAGGCAATGTTTTGGGAATGTTGAATACTCAGGAAAAGGAAACTGGAAAAGTAAATTTAGAAAACTATAATAACTTATTTAATAAAATAGAAGTAATAGAGGTATAAAATGACATTAACAGAAGCAAAGAGACGCTATTTAGAAAAAGTAAGTGATGATAAAGGTATTATTTCTGCATTGGCTTTTGACCAACGTGGAGCGTTAAAACGTATGATGGCAAAACATCAATCAGATGAACCATCAGTAGAGCAAATCGAGCGCTTAAAAGAAATCGTTTCAGAAGAATTGACTCCTTTTGCTTCCTCAATACTGTTAGATCCAGAATATGGTCTTCCAGCTTCTAAAGTACGTGCTCAAACAGCGGGACTACTTTTAGCTTATGAAAAAACAGGATATGATGCAACTTCTACTAGTCGTTTGCCAGATTGCTTAGTTGAATGGTCAGTTAAACGCTTAAAAGAAGCTGGTGCTGATATTATCAAGTTTTTACTTTATTATGATGTGGATGGGGATGCTCAAGTTAATGTCCAAAAACAAGCTTATATTGAAAGGATTGGATCAGAATGTAAAGCTGAGGATATTCCGTTTTTCTTGGAAATTTTAAGTTACGATGAAACAATTGCTGATAATTCAAGTGTGGAATATGCTAAAGTAAAACCACGTAAAGTTAATGAAGCAATGCGTGTTTTCTCTGACCCACGTTTTGGAATAGATGTGCTTAAAGTAGAAGTACCAGTAAACATGAATTTTGTTGAAGGATTTGCTCAAGGTGAAGTTGTATATACAAAAGAAGAAGCAGCTGCTCATTTTAAAGAACAAGAATCTGCGACACCACTTCCGTTTATTTATCTTAGTGCAGGAGTATCAGCTAAACTCTTCCAAGATACTTTAGTTTTTGCACATGAGTCTGGTGCAAAATTTAATGGAGTTTTATGTGGACGTGCAACCTGGTCAGGTTCAGTACCTGTCTATATTGAAGAGGGTGAAGAAGCAGCAAGGGCTTGGTTGAAAGACGAAGGTGCAACTAATATTAAAACATTGAATGAAGTTCTTGAAAGAACAGCAAGTCCTTGGCATGAAAAACTATAAGAAAACGCTTGCGATAATTTAAGTTATTATATATAATATAATTATAGGTTAAATAAAGTGGATTGTGACTAATTCGATTAGGCAAGACCGTAAATTGATTAAGAGGAATGCTTAGTCTGTTTATGGTCTTTTTGTGTAGACATCCTAAAAGGAGTTGATGTGATGAGAATTGTACAAGTGCTTAATAATAATGTTGCGATAGTGAAAAAAGAAAATACAAATCAAGCTATTGTTATGGGATTAGGCATTGCATTTAAAAAAAAGAAAGGAGACTTAATTCAAACTTCAAAGGTTGAGAAAATTTTTTATTTAAAAACAGAAGAATCTCAGGAAAATTTTTCAATCCTTTTAAAAGATATTCCAATTGATTTTATTACGATTTCATATGAATACATTAACTCTGTTATTGAAAAATTCCATTATCCAGTTCAAGAATATATTTATGTGACCTTAACTGATCATATATATGCTAGTTATCAAGCAGTTCTAAGAGGAGCTTATCTGCAAAGTCAACTTCCTGATATTAAATACAGCCATCCTTTGGAGTATGAAATTGGTAGAAATTGTGTTGATTTTTTAGAAAAAGAATTAGAAGTAATTTTTCCAGAAGATGAAATTGGTCGTATTGCTTTGCATTTTATTAATGCTAAAGATAATTTTAGACAGGATATAAAACAAAAGGAATATTCAAAAACTGATGTTATTTCATTAATCAGAAAATTTTTATCTGATTATGGTATTAAACGGTGTCAAGATAATCGAAATTATTATGATAGGTTGATGATACATTTGTCTTATTTTGTAGATAGGCTAGGGAGTTGTGAACAACAAGTTAAGATGTTAGAAATTGATGAAAATTTAAAACAAGCTTATCCAAAAAGTTATCAAATTGGATTTGAAATTTGTCAACTTATTGTGGAAAAATTTGGATACCCTCTTAATCCTAATGAACACATTTATTTAATCATTCACATCCAAAGACTATTAAATCAAGGAGGAAAAGAGAGTGAATAGAGAAGAAATGACCCTATTAGGGTTTGAAATTGTAGCATTTGCTGGAGAAGCCAGATCTAAATTAGTCGAGGCATTAAAACAAGCTCAAGATGGAAACTATGACGAGTCTGAAAGATTAGTGGAAGCTGCAAATGAATGTATAGTGGAGGCTCATCATGCTCAGACTAAGCTTTTACAAAAAGAAGCTTCAGGAGAGAATTTATCTTATAGTGTAACTATGATGCATGGTCAAGACCATCTTATGACAACTCTATTGTTAAAAGATATGATGAAACATATGATTGAATTATATAAAAGGAGTGAAGAAAAATGAACAAATTAATTGCTCTAATTGAAAAGCAAAAACCAATGTTTGAAAAATTCTCTAGAAATATTTACCTTAGAGCTATTAGGGATGGTTTTATTGCAAGTATGCCAGCTGTTTTATTTTCAAGTGTTTTCTTGTTAATTGCTTATGTACCTAATATTTGGGGATATAAATGGCCAGATAATATCCAAGCAATTATTACAAAACCCTATAACTATACGATGGGATTTTTGGCTGTTCTTGTAGCGGGAACAACAGCCAAATCTCTAACAGATTCTATCAATAGGAAATTAGAAAGCACTAATCAGATTAACTTTTTATCAACAATGATTGCATCAATTTGTGGTCTTTTACTCTTAGCAGCTGATCCTATCAAAGATGGAATTTCAAATGGTGCATTAGGAACTAGAGGACTATTATCAGCTTTTATTGCTGCTTTTATTACTGTTAATATTTATAAATTCTGTATTAAGAAAAACATTACTATTCGACTTCCTGAAGAAGTTCCACCAAATATAGCTCAAGTATTTAAAGATGTTCTTCCTTTTGCTCTTTCGATTTTTATTCTGTATGGATTAGATTTATTAGTTCGTAATACCCTAGGAACAAGCTTTGCAGATTCAATTGCTAAGATACTTGCTCCGTTGTTTAATGCGACTGATGGTTACATTGGGTTAAGTATTATCTTTGGTGCTTATGCATTCTTTTGGTTTGTTGGTATCCATGGACCATCTGTTGTAGAGCCATTGATTGTTGCAATTTCTTATGCTAACTGGGAAGAAAATGTCAAAATGGTTCATGCTGGTATGCATGCCACTAAAATCTTAACACCAATCACACAAACCTTTATTGTTACTATGGGAGGAACAGGTGCGACTCTTGTTGTACCATTCATGTTTATGTGGTTATGTAAATCAAAACGAAACAAAGCAATTGGTAGAGCATCTGTTATTCCAACTTTCTTTGGGGTAAATGAACCAATCCTTTTTGGTGGACCTTTAGTTCTTAATCCTATTTTCTTTATTCCATTTGTTGGTGCTCCAATTGTAAACGTATGGATTATGAAAATCTTTGTTGATGTTCTTGGTATGAATAGTTTTACAATTGTTTTACCTTGGACAACACCAGCACCTTTAGGGATTGTTCTAGGTACAGCACTTGCTCCACTATCCTTCCTATTAGCAATTGTTTTAATTATTGTTGATATTATTATTTACTACCCATTCTTAAAAGTTTATGATGAACAAATATTAGAAGAAGAGAAAAAAGGTCAATCAAGCCAAGATAGTCTAAAAGAAAAAGTTTCTGGAGCATTTAATACAGCTAAAGCTGATGCTATTATTGAAAAGAGTCTTGAAAAACAAAATGCTCAAAATAAAATTATTGATAGACCCACTAATGTTTTAGTTCTCTGTGCAGGTGGTGGAACAAGTGGTCTATTAGCAAATGCCTTAAATAAAGCAGCTAAAGAGTATGATGTTCCAGTTACTGCAGCAGCAGGAAGTTATGGTGCTCACCGTGAAATTTTACCACAGTATCAATTGGTTGTTTTAGCACCACAAGTTGCTTCGAATTATGTTGATATGAAAGAAGAGACAGATAAATTAGGTATAAAGTTAGCTAAAACTGAAGGAGCTGAATACATCAAATTAACTCGTGATGGTAAAGGTTCACTTGAGTTTGTACAAGCACAATTTAAAGATGAGGAGTAAGTATGGTTAAGACATTACCTAAGGACTTTATATATGGCGGAGCAACGGCAGCATATCAAGCTGAAGGAGCTACAAAAACTGATGGTAAAGGACCAGTTGCATGGGATAAATACCTTGAAGATAATTATTGGTATACTGCTGAGCCAGCTAGTGATTTCTATCATCGTTACCCAGTTGACCTAAAATTAGCAGAAGAATATGGGATAAATGGGATTAGAATATCTATAGCTTGGTCTCGTATTTTTCCAACAGGCTTTGGAGAAGTAAATCCTAAAGGTGTTGACTTTTACCACCGTTTATTTGCAGAGTGTCATAAACGTCATGTCGAGCCTTTTGTAACTCTCCATCATTTTGATACTCCAGAAGTTCTTCATTCAAATGGTGATTTTCTAAATCGTGAGAATATTGACCACTTTGTTAATTATGCTGCATTTTGTTTTGAAGAATTTTCAGAAGTGAATTATTGGACCACCTTTAATGAAATTGGCCCTATTGGAGATGGGCAATATATGGTAGGGAAGTTTCCACCAGGAATTCTGTATGATTTTGAAAAATTATTCCAATCTCATCATAATATGATGCTAGCACATGCTAGGGCTGTGAGTCTATTTAAGGAAAAAGCTTACCATGGTGAAATTGGTGTTGTTCACGCTCTCCCAACTAAATATCCAGCTGACCCTAATAGCTCAGAGGATGTTAGAGCAACTTTTTTAGAAGATATTATTCACAACCGCTTTATTCTAGATGCAACTTTTCTTGGTCATTACTCTGATGAGACAATGGAGGGCGTTAATCATATTTTATCAGTTAATGGTGGACAATTAAATTTACGAGAAGAAGACTTTGAAATTTTAGAAGCAGCTAAGGATTTAAATGACTTTTTGGGAATTAATTACTACATGAGTGACTGGATGAGATCTTATGATGGTGAAACTGAGATTACCCATAATTCAAAAGGCAATAAAGGGGGTTCTAAGTATCAATTGAAAGGGATTGGGCAAAGAGCCTTTGACGTTGATATCCCAAGGACAGACTGGGATTGGATTATATATCCAAAAGGATTGTATGATCAAATTATGCGTGTTGTCAAAGATTATCCTAATTATCACAAAATCTATATCACTGAAAACGGATTAGGTTATAAAGATGAATTTGTCGACAATACTGTTTATGATGATGCAAGAATAGATTATGTCAAACAACATTTGGAGGCTATATCAGATGCAATTTCAGATGGGGCAAATGTCAAGGGATACTTTATTTGGTCTCTAATGGATGTATTCTCATGGTCAAATGGCTATGAAAAACGTTATGGACTTTTCTATGTTGATTTTGATACTCAAGAACGCTATCCTAAAAAGAGTGCAGATTGGTATAAAAAAATTTCTGAAACTGGTATTATTAGCGATTAGTTGTGAAAAATATTTATAGATAATAGGGTAGCTGTTTGCTACTCTACTGTCTTTTTGAAAGGAAATACAAAATGGTGTTAGCAATTGAAAATGACTACCTTCGTGTAGAATTTACGACCTTAGGAGCAGCAATGACTTCTCTTAAAAGTAATGATGGAATTGAGTATCTATGGCAAGGCAATCCGGAATATTGGTCTTCTCAAGCTCCTATTCTTTTTCCAATTTGCGGGAGCATTCGTGATGATCAAGCTATTTTTACAAAAGATGGGCAAGAAATCATAGGTCATATGCCGAGACATGGTATTGTTCGAAAGGAAGAATTTAAGGTGGAAGTAGTGTCATCGGAGTCAATTCGTTTTTCATTGAGATCAACACCAGAACTTCTTGAAAAATACCCTTATGAGTTTAAATTAAATGTCATTTATACTTTAAGAGATTCTAGCATAACCTGTGAGTTTTTGGTTGAAAATTTAGAAGAAAAGGAAGATTTACCATATTTTGTTGGAGGTCATCCTGCCTTTAATTGTCCTTTATTTGAGGGGGAAGATTATACTGATTATTATTTAGAATTTGAACAAGAAGAAACAACAACAGTTCCAACACAATTCCCAGAGACGGGCTTACTTGATGTGCTAAGCCGTCATGATTTTTTAAGTCACACGAGAACTGTTCCACTTGATTTTACTTTATTTGAAAAAGATGCTATCACACTTGATAAGCTTACTTCTCGTGAAGTTAGCTTAAAATCAAGCCGTCATTCTCATGGTTTAACAGTTTCATTTAAGGATTTACCAAATTTAATTTTATGGACAACAACAAATCATGGCCCATTTATAGCTCTAGAACCATGGAGTGGTTTATCAACCAGTCTGGATGAGTCAAATTATTTTATGGATAAAGCAAATGTTTCTATCATCAAACCACGAGATAGTGAGAAAAAAGCATTTCAAATCACGGTTTTTTAGCGTGTAGTCTTTTGTGGTATAATTGATAAAACGACAAGGAGTACAGAAATGTTGAGATTTGATCCAGACCGTGATGCTATTATTAATCCTAATGATTTAGTCGCTAAAATTCCTAATTTTCCAGAAACTGTCATCAGCTGCTTTGAACGTAAAACATCTTCTAATTTTCTAGATTCTGTTGAGCACGAAGAGATTGCTAGGACTTCAACTGCTAATCTCGAAATTCCAATTTATCGATATTGGTATAAAGGCAAGGCATTTGTTTGTTTTAATTCCTATGTTGGATCAGCTGCTTGTGTGGCGATTTTAGAAGATTTAATTGCAATGGGGATGAAAAATCTTGTTATTTTTGGGACTTGTGGGGTATTAGACCGTTCCATAAAAGAAACTTCAATCATTATACCAACACATGCTTTTAGAGATGAGGGAACAAGCTATCACTATGCTGAAAAATCACAAGAGATAAGCTTAAATCATACGATACAAAAGCGATTCAAATCCTTTTTAGAGCATAGAGAAATTTCATATATAGAAGGAAAAGTTTGGACAACGGATGCTATCTACCGAGAAACATCAGGTAAGCTAGAATATTTTAAAAATAAAGGTGCTATTTGTGTTGATATGGAATGTTCAGCAGTAGCTGCCCTTTGCCAATTTAGAGAGATTCAACACTTGCATTTCTTTTATTCGGCTGACAATCTGGATAATGAAAAATGGGAAGCACGGAGTTTAGGAAATACTATCGATAGCGCTAAAAAACATCGTATCAGCCAATTAGCAAAAGAATTTGCTGATGAAATATTTTAACTTTAGATAAAAGACCTCTTTTTAGTTAAAAATGACTAATAGAGGTTTTTTTAAAAACAAAATTGTTTGAAAAAAGGCTGAAATAATATAATATATAAAATGAAAAATTATTATATTTTTTATAAGTGTTTTTTGATAAAGACATAGTGTCAGGAACATCGTATTTTTATCTTTTTTTTGGTATAATAAAAAGAATTATCAAAATGAAGGGAGGCAATATGACCAATTATTTATCGGTATCTGATTTGACAAAATATCTTAAGTTGAAGTTTGATAAGGACCCTTACTTAGAAAGAGTTTTTTTGACAGGTCAGGTCTCTAATTTTAGAAAACGTCCTAATCATCAATATTTTTCAATTAAGGATGATAAGAGTGTTATTCAGGCGACAATATGGGGAGCTGTTTATCAAAAACTAGGCTTTGACCTTGAAGAAGGGATGAAGATAAATGTTATTGGTCGTATTCAGCTTTATGCCCCAAATGGTTCTTATTCTATTGTTATTGAGAAGGTAGATCCAGATGGTGTAGGTGCACTAGCCCTTCAGTTTGAACAATTAAAAAATCGCTTAGCAAAGGAAGGTTTTTTTGACAGTGTTCATAAGCAAGCCTTACCTAAATTCCCTAAGAAGATTGGGGTGGTAACAAGTCCCTCAGGTGCAGTTATAAGGGATATTATTACAACAGTTTCTAGGCGTTTTCCAGGGGTTGAAATTCTTCTTTTTCCAACTAAGGTACAAGGAGAAGGGGCAAGTCAAGAAATTGCAACTAATATTAGGCGTGCTAATACTTTTGAGGATTTAGATGTTCTAATTATTGGAAGAGGTGGTGGTTCAATTGAAGATTTGTGGGCTTTTAATGAAGAAATTGTGGTCCATGCTATTTTTGAATCACGCTTACCAATAATTTCAAGTGTAGGTCATGAAACCGATGTTACATTATCTGATTATGTAGCAGATTGTCGAGCAGCTACACCGACAGCAGCAGCTGAACTCGCAACATCAGTTACTAAAATGGATTGTATTGATTTTCTTTCAAATTGTCAGACAAGAATGCAACAAGCTACAATAAGGCGTATTAAAACCTATCAAGAATTTTTAGATAAGTTAAATCAGTCTGTTATTTTTAGACAACCTGAGCGTCTCTATGATTCCTATCTGTTAAAATTAGATAATCTTAAAAATCGTTTGCTACAAGAAGTTCAAAAACAAGTAAATGTGTCTGAACAACAGCATCAATTATTAAAACAAAGACTTATAGCGTATGATTTACCATCTAAAATAAACCATTTAACAGAGAAAATTGCACAAGAAGAACGCTACTTGATTAATCAGGTTTCTAATATCTATAAGCAAAACCAAAATCATTTTGAAAAATTGCAAACAACATTGCTAACCCTTGATGTTAATCGTATATTAGCGCGTGGATATGCAATTGTTTCAAAAAATGACTACATTGTTTCAGACATTAGAGACATTAAAGAAAATGAATTATTAAGCATTCAGCTAAAAAATGGAAAAGTGGAAGTGGAGGCTAAACATGTCACAATCGAAAAAAACATTTGAAGAAAATTTAAAGGAACTTGAGAATATTGTTGCAAAATTAGAGAATGGTGATGTCGCTTTAGAAGAAGCAATTGATGAATTTCAAAAAGGCATGAAACTTTCAAAAGAGTTACAAGCTACTTTATCAGATGCAGAAAAAACTTTGGTAAAAGTAGTACAAGAAGATGGTAGTCAGGTGGAGATGGAAAATTAATGGATAAGATACAAGCACTGACAACTGTTTTGGAAAAATATTATGATAAATTCCCTGTTTCAAAAGATTTAAGTGATGCTATTTTGTACTCGCTATTAGGTGGTGGAAAACGTATAAGACCTATAATTTTACTGGATTTATTGGAAGCTTTATCCTATCCAATCACAGAAGAATATTTAAAAATAGCGGCAGCAATAGAAATGATTCACACTGGAAGCTTAATTCATGACGATTTACCAGCAATGGATAATGATTACTATCGTCGTGGACGTCTAACTAACCACAAAAAATTTGATGAAGCAACCGCTATTTTAGCTGGGGACAGTTTATTTTTGGATCCTTTTGGTTTGATAGCCGAAGCTGAGATTCCAGATAGGATAAAGGTTAGTTTGATAAAAGAGTTATCTTATGCCTCAGGTACTTATGGCATGGTTGGTGGTCAGATGTTGGATATGAAAGCAGAAGGCAAGAAACTTTCGATAGAGTCCTTACAAGCGATTCATAAAAATAAAACGGGTCAATTACTTTGTTATCCATTCTTAGCAGCGGCTATAATTTCTGATTTATCTAATGACTATACAGCGGTTTTTGTGGAAATGGGACAATTAGTAGGCCTAGCCTTTCAAATTCGAGATGATATTTTAGATATAACAGCTGATTTTGCTAATTTAGGAAAAACCCCTAAAAAGGATATCTTAGCAGAGAAACTTACCTATCCAAGCTTGATTGGACTAGACAAATCTTATGATTTATTAAATCGTTCATTAGATAAAGCATTAGATATTTGCAGCAATTTAGAGGAAAGTATAACCTTTGAAAGTAGTAAAGTTCGACAATTGATAGAAGGATTGAGATTAAATGCCTAAAGAAAGAGTTGATGTTTTAGCTTATAAACAAGGTCTGTTTGAGACAAGAGAGCAAGCAAAACGTGGAGTAATGGCAGGTTTAGTAGTATCAGTTATTAATGGCCAACGTTACGATAAGCCAGGTGAGAAAATTAATGATGATGTTGAACTCAAGTTAAAAGGTGAAAAATTAAAATATGTCAGTCGGGGTGGCTTAAAATTAGAAAAAGCATTAAGTGTTTTTAATATTTCGGTTGAAAACTTATTAACACTTGATATTGGAGCTTCTACTGGTGGTTTTACAGATGTAATGTTGCAATCTGGTGCACAAAAAGTATATGCCGTAGATGTCGGCACAAATCAATTAGTTTGGAAGTTAAGGCAAGACCCACGAGTTGAAAGTATGGAACAGTATAATTTTCGTTATGCCCAACTAGAAGACTTTAAATTTGGTCAGCCTGAATTTACTTCTATTGATGTTAGTTTTATTTCATTAAGTCTTATACTACACCCTTTGTCGAATATTTTAAAAGAGAAAGGGAAAGTTGTTGCCTTGATTAAACCTCAGTTTGAGGCTGGTCGAGAACAAATCGGAAAAAATGGAATAATAAAAGATGCAAGGGTTCATTCAAAAGTTTTAGGAAAAGTGATGGACTTTGCAGTATCTTCTGGTTTTTCAATAAAAGGGTTGGACTATTCACCAATACAGGGTGGCCATGGAAATATTGAATTTTTGGCTTATTTAGAAAAATCAGAACAAGCAAAAATAGAGTCTTTTATCAATGTAGAAGAAATTGTTGATAAAGCTCATAAGGAGTTTAGGAAAAATGAAGAAACATGAACGGTTACAACTGATTAAAGAAATCGTTTTATCAAATGAAATTGAAACGCAGCATGATTTATTAGAAATATTGAAAGAGCAAAATGCTAGTTTCACACAAGCAACAATTTCACGAGATATGAACGAAATTGGCATTGTAAAAATACCTAATAAAGATGGGCGTTATATTTATGGTATTTCAAAAGAAATAGACAACACTTGCATCACACCAAAACAAATCAAAAATCCGATTATTGACGTCAAACAATCAACGTATCCCTCAAAGGGCTTTTTACATCTTAATGTGGTTCCTGGAAATAGTATGCTGATGAAACGCGTTATGCTTGAAAAGTATACTTCTTATATTTTTAGTATTTTAACTGATGATGATAGTTTATTGGTGTTAGCTAGTGATGAGGCAGCATCTGACTATCTTTTCAAAGAGTTACAGAGTTGGGACCCTAGTATTTAATTTTAAGGAGCAATCATGTTATTAGAAATTTCAATTAAAAATTTTGCGATTATCGAGGAAATTTCACTAAATTTTGAAAGTGGAATGACAGTTTTAACAGGAGAAACTGGCGCAGGTAAATCAATAATTATTGATGCTATGAACATGATGTTAGGAAGTAGAGCAAGTACAGAAATTATTAGACATGGAGCATCTAAAGCTGAGATTGAAGGTTATTTTTCTGTTGAAAAAAATCAATTGTTAAAAGCTATCCTATCTCAAAATGGGATTGATTATGAAGATGATGTGATTATTCGTAGAGAAATCTTTCAAAATGGAAGAAGTGTTAGCCGAATAAATGGACAAATGGTCAATTTATCAGTTCTACGTCAAGTTGGTCAATATTTAGTTGATATTCATGGTCAACACGATCAAGAGGCTTTAATGAAAGCTAGTCAACATCTTTATCTACTAGATGCTTTTGGAGATAAGGAATTTGATAAGATTAAGAAAAGATACCAAGATACTTTTCAAGCGTATAAATCTTTACGAAAGTCTGTTATTGACCAACAAACCAATGAACAAGAACATAAGGCGAGGCTAGAAGTAATTGGTTATCAATTAGCTGAAATTGAAGCAGCTAATTTAAAATCAGGAGAAGACATTTTATTATTAAAACAGCGTGATAAGTTGTTAAACCATAAACATATAGCTGATACTTTAAAGAATGCTCTTCTTGTTTTAGATAATGAAGAATTTTCAAGTTTGTCAAATGTTCGCTCATCTATGAATGACATGTTGTCTATTGAATCTTATGACACTAGCTATAAAGAGATTGCTAATGCTTTGTCAGATAGTTATTATGTTTTAGAAGATGTTGTCAAACAATTGGATGATTTAGTTGATAATCTTGACTTTGATGAAAGTTTACTTTATGAAATTGAGTCAAGATTAGACATCATTGCTACGGTGACAAGAAAATATGGTCGTAGTGTTGATGAGGTCTTAGCCTATCAAGAGCAAATTGATAAAGAATACCATCTTTTTTCAGGTTCTCAAACCCGTTCAACGGAGGATGAAAAAAAACTTAAAGAGTTGGAGTTTGAACTTGTTCAAATAGCCAATACTTTGAGCCAGGCTAGACATTCCTTAGCAATAAAGTTGGAACAAGATATTAAGCAAGAACTTAAGGACTTATACATGGAAAAAGCTGACTTCAAGGTTCAGTTTACTAAAGGAAAATTCAATAAAAAAGGAAATGAAGTTGTAGAATTTTATATTTCCACTAATCCTGGAGAAGATTTTAAACCTCTAGTTAAAATTGCATCTGGAGGAGAATTATCAAGACTGATGCTTGCAATTAAAGCAGCATTTTCACAGAGAGAGGATAAGACGAGTATAGTATTTGATGAAGTAGATACAGGAGTTTCAGGACGTGTTGCTCAATCTATTGCACAAAAAATACATAAAATTGGTCAAAATGCTCAGGTATTAGCAATTTCACATCTTCCTCAGGTGATTGCAATCGCTGATTATCAATATTTTATTGAAAAAAGAAGTGATGATAATAAGACCGTGTCTACAGTACGTTTATTGACGGAAATAGAACGAATTAATGAAATTGCTAAAATGCTTGCTGGTAATGATTTGACTGAATCAGCAATTACTCAGGCAAAGCTTTTGTTATCAAACAAATAGAGCATTATAAAGAAAAAGTATTTTTAAAACCTTCTCTATGGAATATCCATATTGAGAAGGTTTTTATCTTACTATTCTTATAAGAAAAAGAACATGTCCATAGTAATGAGACTAATAGATAAAAGAAATTAAATCATAGAAAGAACTGTCATGTACTTACGATACACTAAAATTTTGATATAATATTAAATATATAAAAAAGATTAGGATTACATTTGATGAGTAAAATTAAAATTGTGACGGATTCATCTATTACTATTGAACCTGAGTTGATAAAATTATTAGATATTACAGTAGTTCCTTTATCAGTTATGATTGATGGAACACTTTATTCTGATAATGATTTAAAGGAACCTGGAAAATTTTTACAAATGATGAAAGAAGGTAAGAATTTACCGAAAACAAGTCAACCTCCAGTTGGTCTTTTTGCTGAAAATTATGAGCGTATTGCTAATGAAAGTGTCGATAAGATTATTTCGATACACTTAACCCATAGTCTTTCAGGAACTGTAGAAGCAGCAAGACAGGGAGCAAATTTAGCTGGGGTTCCTGTTCATGTTATTGACTCAGGTTTTATTGATCAAGCGATGAAATTCCAAGTGATAACAGCAGCAAAATTAGCTCAAGAAGGTGCAGATGAAGAAACCATTCTTGAAGCAATAAAAGAAGTTGAGAAAAATACGAGTTTATTTATAGGCGTCTCCACATTAGAAAATCTCGTAAAAGGTGGTCGAATTGGTCGAGTGACAGGACTTATTAGTTCACTATTAAATATAAAAGTTATTATGCAACTTATTAATCATGAATTAGTGCCAGTGGTTAAAGGCCGTGGTAATAAAACATTTTCTAAATGGTTGGATGACTTCATTGAACAAAATAAGAACCGTAAAATTAAAGAAATTGGGATTTCATATTGTGGCACAGAAGATTATGCTATGCAGTTAAGAGAGAAATTACAGGTTTTAAATGCTCCGATTAGTGTTCTTGAGACAGGTTCTACTGTACAAACACATACAGGTGAAAATGTATTTGCAATTATGACACATTATGAAGATTAGATCTATATTAAAAATATTAGTTGTCTTTGTTACTATTGCTTGTCTTACTTATTTTATTGTCGATAAAATGATACCAAAAACGAATATTGTAACAAAAAAATCAGAGTTTCTATCTTCAAAATTAAAAAAGATACAGTATGTGGCAATTGGAGATTCATTAACAGAAGGGGTTGGAGATTCAACCAATCAAGGAGGCTTTGTTTCATTGCTTGCTCAAGATTTAGGGGCAACCTATAATCTAGAGGTTAACTTTAAAAATTTTGGGGTATCTGGTAATACAAGTCAACAAATTTTAAATAGGTTAAAATCTCAATCAGAAATAAAAAAGCAAGTAAAAAACTCTCGTTTTGTTACATTAACTGTGGGTGGAAATGATATCTTATCTGTTCTTCGTAAAGATTTTACAACAATTGATGAGGAAGCTTTTAAAAAAGCTAATGACACTTATATTGCAAATTTAAAGAGTATTATTGGTAGTGTTAGGAATGAAAAAAGAGATATTCCAATCTATATTTTAGGGGTTTATAACCCCTTTTATCTCAATTTTCCAGAGATAACTAAAATTCAAGATATTATTGATGATTGGAATGATTCAACAGATACGCTTACAAAAACCTATCAATCGGTTTATTTTGTTCCGATAAATCAATTACTTTATAAAGGAATTGATGGTAAAGAAGGAGTGGTACAAACATCAGGTGACCAGGTAAGTGTCATCAATGATGCTCTATTTTCGGAAGACCATTTTCATCCCAACACTATTGGCTACCAAATTATGTCCAATGCCATTATGGAGAAATTAAATGAAACAAAATCAAATTGGCAAAAAAAATAACCTATGGAAATGGGGTTTTATCGTTTTATTTGCTGTTAACTGTGGCTTTTTCGTATTGATTGGAAGTCGCTTACTTCAAAAACCAAGTGATTTAACGCAGATTAAGAAAACAAAAAGAGTTGCAACAACAAAAATAGGGACATTAGTAACGACTAAAGAACAGTTAAATACAGCTATTAATAGTTATTTGGTGGATTATCAATCTTCAAACACACAATATCAAACATACATTACTAATTCAGGGATCTTATTTGAGACAACCTACACACTATTAGGATATAAAACTCCTTTATCTCTTTATTTACAGCCCTATAGACTTGAAACAGGTGCTATTCAACTTAAAATTACTTCTTTTACAGTAGGGACCTTATCTTTACCTGAAAGCGAGGTTTTACAATATATTAAATCAAGTGTAAAATTACCAGATTTTGTTGAGATTATCCCTAAAAAGTCAGTTATTAATATTAATTTACAAAATATTAAGATCAAAGAAAAGCTAATTATAAAAGCAAAAACTGTTGATTTAATTAACGATAAAATTACTTTTGATCTTTATAAGAAAAACAACTAAAATAGCGCTAAATACTTGACCATAAAGCATTTTTTAGATATGATAATACATGTTAGAGCTTTGAGCTCATTATATTTTTGGAGGAATTGTTAAATGGCTAACAAACAAGATTTAATCGCAAAGGTAGCAGAGGCTACTGAATTTACAAAAAAAGATTCAGCTGCAGCAGTAGATGCTGTATTAGCTGCAATTGAGGGATTTCTTGCTAAAGGTGAAAAAGTTCAATTAATTGGTTTTGGTAACTTTGAAGTACGTGATCGTGCTGCTCGTAAAGGACACAATCCAAAAACTAAAGAGCCAATTACAATCCCTGCATCTAAAGTTCCAGCGTTTAAAGCTGGTAAAGCTCTAAAAGATGCTGTAAAATAATTCTTAAGAGTTATAATTAAGGTTGAAGAAAAAATTCAATATGGATTTTTTCTTCAACCTTTTTTATTTTATCGTGATTAAATTAATGAAGTATTGAATTATATATAGTTATTAACTATATATAATTCAATCTAATTAGTTTTTAGCTATATCAAAGCATAAAAAGATAAAAAGCTAAAATCTATTGTAAACATTGATGTTATTAGTGTAAAATTAGGACTATAAAAAACAAAAGGCTATTACATTAAAATATAGTCATATAGGAGGTAGCTATGGTAAAGATTTCGAGTTTGGGATACCCACGTTTAGGAGAGAACCGTGAATGGAAAAAATTAATTGAATCTTATTGGGCTGATAATATTACAAGGGATAATTTAGAAAGAGAAGCCAAAAAATTACGATTAGACTTTTTAGAAAAACAAGCAAATGCAGGTTTGGATTTTATACCTGTAGGAGATTTTTCACTATATGATCAAATTCTTGATTTATCAGTTCAATTCAATATCATTCCGGAACGATTTTCAGACAGTGAGCTTGACCAAGATTTATATTTTGCCATTGCACGTGGTAATAAAGATCATGTGGCCTCTTCAATGAAAAAATGGTTCAATACTAATTATCACTATATTGTACCAGAGTGGACAAATGTTAGTCCAAGAATTAATAATAAACGTCTTCTAGACCTTTATTTGGAAGCAAAAGAAGTCGTTGGTGATAAAGCAAAACCAGTTATCACAGGACCAATTACTTATGTTGCTTTATCATCTGGCGTCTTAGATTTTAAAAATGCTGTTAATCAACTTTTACCACTTTATAAGGAAGTATTTACAGAATTGGTATCTGCTGGAGCTTCTTATATCCAAGTTGATGAACCGATTTTTGTAACAGATGAAGGTAAAGATTATCTTTCATTGGCTAAAGATGTTTATAGTTATTTTGCAAAAGAGGTACCAGAAGCTAAGTTGATTTTCCAAACTTACTTTGAAGGGTTAATTGATGCTCATGCTATCTCAGAATTACCAGTTGCTGCATTTGGTTTGGATTTTGTTCATGGACTTGAGGATAATAAAATAGCTTTATTAGCTGATTTATTCCAAGGCAAAGAGGTTTTTGCAGGGGTAGTTGATGGGCGTAATGTTTGGAGTGCTGACTTTGAAGGTCTAGAAAGTCTTTTAACAGAATTAAAAGATCATACTGCTCGATTAGTTTTACAACCGTCTTGTTCATTATTACATGTACCAGTTACGACAAAACATGAGACTGATTTAGATGCAACTCTTAAAAATGGTTTGGCATTTGCAGATGAGAAATTAAATGAACTTAAATTATTAGCAGCTCATATTGAAGGAGAAGGGTCAGAAGATTATGATAAGCATGTTTCTGCTTATAATGCCTTACAGGCAGCTGACTTTAGAAATGTTGCTTTAGAATCCTTAGATAATGTTGCAAAAAAACGTCATTTGCCTTTTAAAGAACGCTATAGCTTGCAACAAGAAAAATTGAGATTGCCATTATTACCAACAACGACAATTGGTTCATTTCCACAATCTCCAGAAGTTAGACGTGTCCGCTTATCATGGAAGCGTGGTGATATTTCTGATCTTGAGTATCAAAACTTTATCAAATCTGAAATTGCGAGATGGGTAAAAATTCAAGAAGATTTAGATATTGATGTTTTAGTTCATGGTGAATTTGAACGTGTTGATATGGTTGAGTTTTTTGGTCAAAAGTTAGCTGGTTTTACAACTACAAAATTTGGATGGGTTCAATCTTATGGTTCACGTGCTGTTAAGCCGCCGATTATTTACGGTGATGTTAAACATATTCAACCATTAACTGTAGATGAAACTGTATATACACAGAGTCTAACAAATCGACCTGTGAAAGGTATGCTAACAGGTCCAATTACCATAACAAATTGGTCGTTTGAGAGAACGGATATTTCAAGAGAGACTTTATTCAACCAAATTGCATTAGCGATTAAGGATGAAATTAAGTTGCTTGAGGATGCAGGGATTCCGATTATTCAGGTTGATGAAGCAGCTTTACGTGAAGGATTACCTCTTCGCAAAGCTAAGCAAAAATCTTATCTTGATGATGCTGTTCAAGCATTTAGAATTGCAACATCATCGGTAGCTGATACGACACAGATTCATACTCACATGTGTTATTCTAAATTTGATGAGATTATTGATTCTATTAGGGATTTAGATGCAGATGTTATTTCCATTGAAACAAGTCGTAGTCATGGAGATATTATAGAATCATTTGAAACAGCCACATATCCATTAGGAATTGGACTTGGTGTATATGATATCCATTCTCCTCGTGTTCCAAGTAAAGAAGAAGTTATATTAAATATTGAACGTCCTCTACAACAACTCTCTATTGAACAATTTTGGGTTAACCCTGATTGTGGATTGAAGACACGACGTGAGCCAGAAACAATTGCAGCTTTGGAAACACTTGTTGTCGCAACTAAAGAAGTACGTTCAAAATTAAATCTATAAGTGAGGAAATCCAATGGCTACTTTACTTGAAACCTTAAAAACGAAACTATTAGTAGCTGATGGGGCGATAGGGACATTACTTTATTCACATGGATTGAACCAGTGTTATGAAGCCTATAATTTGTCTCATCCAGAAGAAATTAAAAGCATACATCAAGCTTATATTGATTCTGGAGCAGATATTATTCAAACCAATACTTACGGTGCAAAGCGTTCACGTCTGAAAACTTATGGTTTTGGGGATGATGTTCATGCTATTAATTTAGCTGGTGCAAAATTGGCTAGAGAGGTTGCAGGTGATGGGACATTTGTTCTTGGAACTATAGGTGCAACAAGAGGGTTAAAACAATGCAATTTAAGTCTACAAGAAATTATTGAGGAGACTTTAGAGCAAGTTCATGCTTTGTTGGCTTCTGAAGTAATAGATGGTTTATTATTTGAAACTTATTATGACACAGATGAGCTTTTAGCTGTCTTAAAGAGAGTTAGACCTTTAACAAGATTACCGATTTTGACCAATGTTAGTTTACATGAACCAGGTATAGTAGCAAATGGTAGTCCTTTAGTAGAAATTTTTAGCCAATTGGTCGTTAATGGAGCAGATGTCATTGGTTTGAATTGCCACCTAGGTCCACATCATATGATAAAATCTTTAGAACAAGTTCCCTTATTTGCAGAAACTTATTTAGCAGTATATCCTAATGCGAGTTTGTTATCGATAGTTGATGATGGTAGTAAATCTAGTTATGGTTTTAGTGATAATGCGAGTTATTTTGGAGATAGTGCTAAAGCACTAGTTCAAGAAGGAGCTAGAATTATAGGAGGTTGTTGTGGTACAACTCCTAAGCATATTAAGGCTGTAAAAAAAGCTATAAGACATCTTAAACCTATTGATAAAAAAGTAGTAAATGTTTCAAATAATTTAACTGATTCAGTTATTAAAACACCATCTAAAGAGACAATTGTTGATAGAGTGAAGAAGGAAACTACTATCATAGTGGAAATTGATCCTCCTAAAACATTAGATATTGAAAATTTTAAAAAAGCTGTTCATACTATTGATGATTGTCAAATAGAAGCAATTACTTTAGCAGATAATTCATTAGCAAAAACACGTATTTGTAATCTGAGTATGGCATCGTTATTAAAGGATGAAATTGATACTCCGTTTTTACTTCATTTAGCATGTCGTGATCATAATCTAATCGGTCTTCAATCTCGCCTTTTAGGTATGGATGTTTTGGGAATTGATAATATTTTAGCAGTATCAGGTGACCCTTCTAAGATAGGTGATTTTCCTGGTGCTACTAGTGTTTATGATGTCACTAGCTTTAAATTGATTGATTTGATTAAAACCTTGAATAAAGGTCAGGGATATAGTGGTGCTAACCTAAAACGACAAACGAATTTTACTGTAGCAGCAGCTTTTAACCCTAATATTAGAAATTTATCACGCAGTAATCGATTGATTGAAAAGAAAATTTCTGCTGGAGCTGACTATTTTATAACTCAGCCAATATTTGAAGAGAGTATTATTGAAGGTTTAGCTCAATTAACAGAACCGTATTACCAACCTTTCTTTGTAGGTATTATGCCGATTACAAGTTACCAAAATGCTATTTTTTTACATAATGAAGTTCCTGGAATTAATTTATCTGAGTCATTTTTATCTAAACTTGAAAAGATAAAGGATGATAAGAAAGCTTGTCAGAAATTAGCACTTGATGAAAGTAAAAAATTGATTGATAAAGCGATGGTTCATTTTAAGGGGATCTATCTTATTACGCCATTTTTAAGAACGGATTTAATTACAGAACTAATAGACTATATAAAAAATAAATAGAGCATTAAAATGAACCGCACCCCAAAAGTTAGACAGAAAAATCTAACGATTGGGGTGTTTTTTTATTATTTTGTATGCCATGTAAAATTTTATAATATAGAATATTAGACCTATAGAGGAGTTATAAATTAAGAAAGTTCATAATAAATCTATAAATAAATGGTATGCTCAAGGTAGTGAGAGTCTCAATTATAAATACCAATATTGCTTTAAATAATGGTTTTTGTTTATAAGTTGTAGCAATAATTTTATAAATTTTTTTTCATTTTTTTAATTTTTCCTTTCTAAAACCAGAAACTTCTTCATATATCCGTTTTCATTATACTGCTTATTACCTTTGATGTCTATTTTTATTCTTCAGATAAATTTACCACATGCTATGCTTGCGTGAGTTAAATAAGGAGTTAAAAATGATTGAAGAGATAACAGACGGAAAAAACAATGTTGGAAGTTTCCAGTGAATTAAAAATTTCCAAAGCGGTAGTGAAATATCATCAACGAAAAATGAATGCAAAAGAAAGTTTTAAAAAAGATGGGAAAGTATATATTACCCTTGCAGGAATATATACAACTAAAAACAGTTTGAGGAAGGATAATGAGTTTTACTCGGTGACTTTCGAGAGTAAATTGATGAACCAAATTTGTGATTTGAGGTCTAGTCAATGGGACTGTGAAGAAAAATTGAAAGATGTTATCACAAAACTAGATAGCATTGATAAAAAGTTGGATATAATTTTAAAAGGCTGATAGAAGCTCATATAGACTAGGTATAAAACCATTAGTCTTGCTAATATGCGTGAACATAAACGATTTGTTCTCCAAAATGGTAGAAACTATGGAGTTCCGAGTATGAAAGTTGAGAACGAGGTTGTTCGCTCGCATACTGGTTTGGTGAGATTATATTTTGATGCGGTCTATCAAGAACCGAAGTATGGGCGAAGTGTCGATATGGAGACAGTAGAAGTTGTAGGTGAAGAGAAGTGATGAAAAGGAACGAGTTGATTGTTCGCTCATTCCTTTTGGGTTTAATCTAGCGATTCAAAAATCTTTGTTGAATTTTTGATTCCTAGTTTATATTTTTGATTTATCGATTTTATAGCATTAATTTTATTATTTTTATCAATATCTTTTAGTTCTTTTTTGGGAATTTTTTTTTCGATTAACAGTTTTGTTAGTTGGTCAGATATTTTGTTTTTTTGTTGATGAGATATGTATAGAATTACTATTAGAATTATATTCAAGCCTATTGATAACAATTGTTTATCCAAAGCAATAGTCCTTAATATCTGATATACCTGTTAGAGTTAAAAGAATTCCTGAAAGAGCTGTTAAAGATTCTATATCTTGTTGTGTATACTGATAAGTTTGTTGTGCTTTTTCAGCTGCGTATACTGTCGATATACTTGGTGAGACAGAAAAAGCAAGAGTAATTACTGTTAAAAAGAGTGAAATAATTTTTATTGATTTTTTCATAATGAACCTCCTTGTACAAATATGATTGTGTTATAAATTAAGTTTATTTAGAATTTTAGATATTATATTTTTTGTGATTTATCCTTTCCAACATAAAATTTTGTATCCGCTCTCATTATACTATATTTGGTGGTGAAAATAAAAGAAAATCGTAGCTGAATTTAATAATTTAATCAAATAATAACGAGACGGTCCAACTAGTCATTTTTGGTATATCGCTACTTTTCTTTTATAGCGAATTATCCGTCTGTAAGACCGGACATTTACGAAGTAAAGTATAATGCGTTATACTTTATGTGGAAGTTGAGCCGAAAATGTGCTAAAAACTACTAGATAAGATGTTATGTATTTAGGCAAGCAATAAACTTGTCGGCTTGACTGTCATTCGCTAATCGAATGACCCCTTAAGGAGAATTAAAGTTATAAGCTATATGGTTGCAAGAATGTAAAAAATGAAGGCAGGAAATCTTGGTGGTGCTTATCGGCATAATGAACGTGTTTTTGAAAATCATTCAAACAAAGATATAGACACGAGCAGGTTGCATCTCAACTATGAGTTGACGGATTGTGACTGATTTGTGTCATATGAAAAGCAAATCAAAGAATATGTGAACGAAAATAAATTGTCTAGCAGGGTTATTCGGAAAGATGAGATTTTGTGTGATGAATGGATTATCATGTTTGACAAACAATTCTTTGAGAAACTGGACGAGGCAGAGATACGAGAACTTTTGGTTTACTAGGAGAATATTTCCCAAAGAAAACAGATTTAGCTGTCATCTCTGATGAGACTTTGAACAAGGGCTTATATGATATCAATTACCGACTAAGAAAATATTTAGCTTACAGAACTGCTTATGAAGCTCTAGTGGATGAGTTAGAGTAAGTGTTGCGTTTATTCTTGCCATTTATCTTAATAAAAAACCATATTCTTACGATACAGTACAGAATATGGTTTTTTATGTGCTATTTATCTAAAAAATATTGATTCAGTCTTATATGTTTAGCTTATAAGTAGTAATCTTATAATGAAAATATTACTTTATTTCAATTTGATAACTCAATTAGTGAATAAACTTTATTTAGTGGACTTGTTTTTAAGTCAGATAGTTCCTAAGTATTTTTGTTACAAATGAAATATGAAAAGATTAAGAAAAATGTTTAATTTATAGTAGATAGCGACTTTTAAAATTTAACGACGATTAAGAATTAGATTTAAAATAACAGCAAATAAGGTTGCTATAACGATACCATTAGATAAAAACATTTGGAATGTTTCGGGAAAACTATTAAATAGATTTGTACCATTTAGACCTAGTCCAGCGGAAATTGAAATTGAAGCAATAATAAAGTTATTTTCATTTTTTGCAAAATCAACTTTATTAAGCATTTGAATTCCTTGTAAAGCAACCATCCCAAATAGGACAAGCATAGCCCCACCAAGTACAGGACTTGGAATCATTTGAGCAAGTGCTCCAAATTTTGGTATTAAACCAAGAATAATTAAAAATAAAGCAGTATAGTAGATTGGTCGTCTAGTTTTGATACCAGATATACGGACAAGCCCAACATTTTGAGAAAAAGCTGTATAAGGAAATGTATTGAAAAGACCTCCTAATAAGACTGCTAATCCTTCAGCACGATAGCCGTTTCTGATACGATTAGAGTTGAGTTTGTTGTCAGTTAAGTCAGACAGTGCTAAGTAAACTCCGGTTGATTCAACCATCGAAACAGTTGCGATGATACACATCATAAAAATAGAAGTTAGTTCAAATTTTGGTACTCCGAAATAGAAGGGTTGAGGAATATGAAGGACAGGTGCTTGTGCAACAGCAGATATATCGATTATTCCCATAGTTGTAGCAATGAGTGTTCCTCCGATTAAACCAATTAAAATAGCAATTGATTTAATAAATCCTTTAGCAAATATATGAATACCTAATACAATTAAAATGGTTAAAAATGCTAGTAATACGGATTGGATCGTAGGTTTATCACTGTTGTTTCCCATATTTCCAATAGCAACAGGAATCAAGGTCAATCCAATAGTTGTAATAACAGAACCTGTGACAACCGGTGGGAAAAAATTAGCGATCCTTGAAAAAATACCTGCGACTAGGAGAACATATAGACCTGAAATGATTAGAGCCCCAAACATATACTGAGAGCCTTGTGTACTACCAATAATCGATAGAGGGGCAACCGATTGAAAAGCACATCCTAGTACAACAGGTAAACCGACTCCGAAATGTTTATGAAGTTGTAGTTGCATAAAAGTGGCTAAACCACACATAAAGATATCAGTTGAGATAAGATAAGTTAATTGTTGAGAAGAATAGTGTAGGGAATTAGCGATTAGAATTGGAACGAGTATTGAACCTGCATACATGGCTAAAAGATGTTGTAGACCAAGGAGTGCTGCTCTTCCATGTGTTTCTTCTTTAAAGTTGGTCATTTTAAGCGTCTGCCTTTCTAAAAATAACTTTGTGATTTTCAAATGATTGAATACGTGCTAATGAAGTAACTTTTACTGATAAATCTTCAATGACTTGTCGTCCATCTTGAAATGATTTTTCGATAACGATACCAACACCTTGAACTTGAGCTCCGGCTTGTCTAATTAATGTAATAAGACCTTTGGCAGCTTGTCCATTGGCTAAAAAATCATCTATGATTAGGACTTTGTCATTGGGGTCAATAAATTTTTTTGCGATTGAAACTTGGCTAGTGACTTGTTTAGTAAATGAATAAACATCTGTTGTTAAAATCTCTTCTGTCATTGTGATATTCTTTGCCTTTTTTGCAAAAACCATTGGGACATTTAATGCCTGAGCAGTATAAAGTGCTGGTGCAATACCAGAAGCCTCTATTGTAACAACTTTTGTTATTTGACTATCTTTGTAAAATTTTGCAAATGTTGTTCCAATTTCTTGCATTAATTCAAAATCAACTTGATGAGTCAAGAAACTATCAACTTTTAGAATATTTTCACCTAAGATAACACCATCTTTATTGATACGTTCTTCTAATAAATTCATGATTTCCTTTCTTTTAGAAAACAAAAAAGAGCCTGCGGCATCACCAATGATGATGGTTTAACGATAAGAAATCGTCAAAAAGCAAGCTCTTTTTTGCTTACTTATTGTTAGACATTACGGTGTCTTGTAGAGACGTTAGGCCAATCCCTAACATAAATAAGTAGATGTGTTTATTTTTATACAATTATTCTACCACTTTTATAAAAAGATGTAAAGTCTAAATCCTTATGAAAATAATATAAAATAGAAAGAATGTTAATTTTTTCTGAAAACTGACATATAGTTAGATATTTGTATCTCTAAAGGAAGAAAATATGGTAAAATAAGTGAGGAATGGAGGGTTTGACGTGGAAAAAACACTATTTTTAATTAAGCCGGATGGTGTAGCAAGGGGATTAGTTGGAGAAATTTTAGGACGTATTGAAAAAAGGGGTTTTATAATTGAAAAATTAGAGTTGAGACATGCTTCTTCATCATTGTTGAGAGAGCATTATAAAGATTTGGTGGATCAACCATTTTTTCCAAAAGTTGAACAATCAATGACTTCAGGTCCACTAGTAGTTGGCATTATTTCAGGTCCAGAAGTTATCAGCAGTTGGAGAACAATGATGGGTCCAACTAACCCTAAGGATGCCCTACCTGGGACAATTAGGGGCGATTTAGCATGTGCTTCTTTACCTAATCAAGCTACATTAAATGTGGTTCATGGTTCGGATTCTCAATCGTCTGCAGAACGAGAGATTGCACTTTGGTTTAAAGATAATAGTTAGTTTGAAAGGTAAGCAAAGACTTGCCTTTTTTGATATAATTAAGAGTAACTAAAAAATATAGGATTGATAAATGAATATTCAAGAATTAAAAGAACGCCAAAAAAAAATTCGTAATTTTTCGATTATTGCACATATTGACCATGGGAAATCAACGTTAGCTGATCGTATCTTAGAGAAAACTGAAACGGTATCTAGTCGTGAGATGCAGGCTCAATTATTAGATAGCATGGATTTAGAACGAGAACGAGGGATAACCATCAAACTAAATGCTATTGAATTAAATTATACGGCACAAGATGGAGAGACTTATATTTTTCATTTAATTGACACACCGGGGCACGTCGATTTTACATACGAGGTTTCTCGCTCTCTTGCAGCTTGTGAAGGTGCAATTTTGGTTGTAGATGCCGCCCAAGGAATTGAGGCTCAGACTTTAGCAAATGTCTATTTAGCTTTAGACAATGACCTTGAAATTTTGCCAGTTATTAATAAGATTGATTTACCAGCTGCAGATCCAGAAAGGGTACGCCAAGAGGTGGAAGATGTCATTGGATTAGACGCAAGTGAAGCAGTTTTAGCATCTGCTAAAGCTGGAATAGGAATTGAAGAGATTTTAGAACAAATTGTTGAAAAAGTACCTGCTCCGACAGGAGATATTGAAGAGCCACTTCAAGCCCTCATTTTTGACTCTGTCTATGATGCTTATCGAGGGGTAATTCTTCAAGTTCGAGTTGTTAATGGGATTGTAAAACCAGGTGATAAGATTCAGATGATGAGTAATGGTAAAACATTTGATGTTACTGAAGTTGGTATCTTTACACCTAAGGCAGTTGGTAGAGATTTTCTAGCAACAGGAGATGTTGGCTATATTGCGGCATCAATTAAGACTGTAGCAGATACACGTGTTGGAGATACTGTTACTCTGGCAGTAAATCCTTCTCTAGAGGCATTGGCTGGCTATAAACAAATGAATCCAATGGTATTTGCTGGTATTTATCCAATAGAATCTAATAAATACAATGATCTTAGAGAAGCTCTAGAAAAATTACAATTAAATGATGCCTCTCTTCAGTTTGAGCCTGAAACGTCTCAAGCTCTTGGTTTCGGATTTAGATGTGGTTTCTTAGGTCTTCTGCATATGGATGTTATTCAAGAACGTCTAGAACGTGAATTTAATATCGACCTTATTATGACTGCTCCATCTGTTGTTTATCATGTCCATACAACTGATGGGCAAATGCTAGAGGTTTCAAATCCATCAGAGTTTCCAGATCCTACTAAAGTAGAAAGCATAGAAGAGCCATTCGTAAAAGCTCAAATTATGGTACCACAAGAATTTGTTGGAGCGGTAATGGAACTAGCTCAGAGAAAACGTGGAGATTTTGTTACAATGGATTATATAGATGATAATCGTGTTAATGTTATCTATCAAATCCCATTAGCTGAAATCGTTTTTGATTTCTTTGATAAATTAAAATCATCCACAAGAGGGTATGCAAGTTTTGATTACGAAATTTCAGAGTATCGAAAATCACAATTAGTTAAAATGGATATTTTGTTAAATGGTGATAAGGTGGATGCATTGAGTTTCATTGTACATAAGGAATTTGCATATGAACGTGGTAAAATTATTGTTGAGAAATTGAAAAAAATTATTCCAAGACAACAATTTGAAGTTCCAATTCAGGCAGCAATTGGACAAAAAATTGTAGCACGTTCAGATATAAAAGCTCTTCGTAAAAATGTCCTTGCCAAATGTTACGGAGGAGATGTTTCTCGAAAACGTAAATTGTTAGAAAAACAAAAAGCAGGTAAAAAACGGATGAAATCAATTGGTTCTGTTGAAGTTCCACAAGAAGCTTTCCTATCTGTCTTAAGTATGGATGATGAAGGGAAGAAGTAGGATATTATTATGCTAAAAGAGTCAGATAAAGAATTACATAGTCGAATTGGAGATTTAGCTTATCAGGTCGTAAAACATAATGCTACTGAGCCTGCCTTTACAGGGCAATATGATAATTTTTTTGAGAAAGGTCTTTATGTAGACATTGTAAGTGGAGAGGTTTTATTTTCTTCTGATGATAAATATCAATCTGGTTGTGGTTGGCCAGCATTTACGAAGCCAATAGAAAATAGAAGTCTAACGAATCATCAAGATAATTCTTATGGGATGCATCGTATTGAGGTTAGAAGTAGATATGCTAATTCTCATCTAGGTCATGTTTTCAGTGATGGACGACAAGATAAAGGAGGGTTAAGATATTGTATTAATTCAGCTGCCTTACAATTTATTCCTTATGACGAACTTGAAGCAAAAGGATATGGTGAATATCTCAGATTATTTAAAGATAAATAGATAAAAAAGGCTAGATTATTCTAGCCTTTTTCGAATATCTAAAAGTAAGGAGAAGAAATGTTTATTGCTAGAAATCAAAAAGATGAAATTGTAAATAGCTTAGAAGGATGCTTAGAAAAAGATTCATTTTGGTGTTTAGCATGTGAAAAACGGGTCGGTCTAAAAAAAGGTAAAAAAAGGCTGCATCATTTTTATCACCATGCTTTATCATTATGTCCTTACTCTTATGAGAGAGAGTCAGAAGAACATTTAATGTTAAAAGCTAAACTATATCAATCATTGGTTTTGACTGAGGAAGTACATGTTGAGAAAATATGTTGTCAAGGAAGGCAAATTGCAGATATTATGGTGAATCGTCATCTTATTTTAGAGGTTCAATGTAGTTCATTGACGATTGAAAGGTTAGAACAACGTACTAAAACTTATCGTCAACATGGTTATTATGTTCTCTGGCTTTTAGGCGAGAAATTATGGTTAAAAGACAGACTTAGGGAACTTCATAAACATTTTTTATATTTTTCAAAATGTTTAGGTTTCTATATTTGGGAATTAGATTTAAAAAAAGATACCTTAAGATTGAAGTATTTGATTACGATTGATACCTTTGGTATATGTCATTATTTAAAAAAAGAGTTTCCTATTGACAAAAACTTATTGAAGTATTTGAGGTATCCCTTTAGCGAAAAAAAGATACAGCAACTTGATTATTACCTAAGACAAGATATTCGATTGTTTATTCAAAAGCAATTATATTATGGAAATCAATATTGGTTGCGACAACAGGAGCGTGCATATTTGAATGGTGAGAATCTTTTGAATAAACAAAATAGTGACTTCTATCCTTTTTTAAGTTTTCCTAAAAATGATGTTGGTTTTTGTCAAATACAAGATGATCTATCTAATTTATACGAGTCGTTTAGTCGGTATTATAGTTCTAATAAGTGTTGTAACAAAGTAACGATATCATCACCATTTTTTTATGATTATAAGTCTTAAAGTTCCTTTATATATTTAAGAAAAGATTAGTTTTTTTGGATTTAATATGGTAAACTATATGAGATTAATGTAAATAAAAGGAGTTTGCTATGTCAGATAATCGTCAAAGTATTGAGGAAAAGTATCAATGGGATTTAACAACCATTTTTCAAAGTGATGAATTTTGGGAAGATGAAGTATCATTGTTAAATTCAGAGGTTGAAAAAGCAAAACGTTTTGCAGGTCATTTGCTAGATTCAAGTATTTCACTTTTAGAGATTACAGAAGAATCTTTGGCTCTCTCACGTCGAATTGAGAAAGTTTACGTTTATGCATCAATGAAAAATGACCAAGATACAACTGTGGCAAAATACCAAGAATATCAAGCTAAAGCAAATGCTTTATACGCTAAGTTTAGCGAGGTGTTCTCATTTTATGATCCAGAATTTATGAAATTATCTGATTCAGAATTGCAATCATTTTATGAAGAAACACCCAAATTAAAAGCCTATAAACATTTCTTTGAAAAAATTTCAAGACGTAAAGAGCATGTTTTGTCACAAGCAGAGGAAGAATTATTAGCAGGTGCACATGAGATTTTTGGAGCTGCTGGTGAAACTTTTGAAATTTTAGATAATGCTGATATTGTTTTTCCAACCATTATAAATGAAAATGGTGAGGAAGTTCAACTATCGCATGGTAATTTTATTAGTTTTATGGAATCAAAAAATCGTGATGTACGAAAGGCAGCATTTGAAGCTTTATATAGTGTTTATGAACAATATCAACACACTTATGCAAAAACTTTACAAACAAATGTAAAAGTGCAAAACTACAATGCTCGTGTACATAAGTTTGAAAGTGCTCGCCAAGCAGCTCTCTTTGCTAATTTTATTCCAGAGAGTGTTTATGATACTTTGGTTGAAACAGTGAATAAATACTTACCTCTATTACACCGTTACGTGGCATTACGTCAAGATATCCTTGGTCTTAATGATTTAAGAATGTATGATGTTTATACACCATTATCACAAGCAGATATGAGTTTTACTTACGAGGAAGCTTTAGAAAAATCAGAAAAAGTTTTATCAATATTTGGTGAGGATTATGCAGAGCGTGTTCATCGTGCTTTTACGGAACGTTGGATAGACGTTCATATCAATAAAGGGAAACGTTCAGGAGCTTATTCGGGCGGTTCATATGATACAAACGCTTTTATGTTGTTAAACTGGCAAGATAACCTAGATAATCTATACACACTTGTTCATGAGACAGGCCATAGTTTACACTCAACTTTCACACGTGAGACTCAACCCTATGTGTATGGAGATTATAGTTTATTCTTAGCTGAGATTGCTTCAACTACTAATGAAAATATAATGACTGAAACATTGTTAGAAGAAGCTAAAAATGATAAAGATCGTTTCGCTATTTTAAACCATTATCTAGATGGTTTTAAGGGTACAGTGTTTCGTCAAACACAGTTTTCGGAGTTTGAACACCTTATTCATCAAGCAGACCAAGCTGGAGAGGTATTAACAAGCGATTATTTAACAAAGACATATGCTGAATTAAACGAGAAGTATTATGGTTTATCTAAGGATGATAATTATTTTATTCAGTTTGAATGGGCTCGTATTCCACATTTTTACTATAATTATTACGTTTATCAATATGCAACAGGTTTTGCAGCAGCAAGTTATCTCGCTGAAAAAATTGTTCATGGCAGTCAAGAAGATAAAGACAAGTACTTAAATTACTTGAAATCTGGTAATTCAGATTATTCTTTGAATGTTATCGCCAAAGCTGGTGTTGATATGACAAATGGAGTTTATTTAGAGGAAGCTTTTAAAGTTTTTGAAAATCGATTAAATGAATTTGAAGACTTGGTAAAAAAAGGAGTCTACAAATAATTTTTGAACTAGTTTTTTAAATTTATTATATATATAAGTATCAGGGGTAACATAATAAAGAGTTATCCCTTTTTTGGAGAAAAAGATGAAAGAAATTCGTGAATTAGAAAAATCTGATAAAAAAGCCTTTTTACAGTTTAATACTGCTTTATGGGAAGAAAAAAATGAAGGGAATACATTTTTCACACCTAAAAAAGTGACTGATTTTGAAACTTATTTTAAGAAATTACAAGAAGATAAACTAGCAAAAAAAGATGAGAATTGGTCAGCTGTAACACATTACTTTTATTTTAAAGATGGAAAAATTATCGCTAAGATTTCTTGTCGATGGGAGTTAGTAGGTAATTTATCAACTAATGGTGGTCAAATTGGTTATATTGTGGATAGAGACTACAGAAATCAAGGGATTATGACTGAGTTATTAGGATTTGCATTAGTCAAATTTTTTAAAAAAGGTCATAAATCAGTTTATATTACAACAGCTCTTGATAATTTAGCAAGTCAGAAAGTTATAGAAAAACACGGTGGGGTTTTAGAAAAAGAAATGCACAATTCAGGTCATGTCATTAAGGGATATCGAATTGATTTGGAATCCTATTTTTCAAAACCAGCTTTAATTTGGGATTTAGATGGCACTTTGATTGATTCATACGAAGCAATAGGTGAAGCACTGGAGGTACTTTATAAAAACTTTGCTATTTCTTTTGAAAAAGAGAGTACACTTGACTTTGTGAAAAGAGAGTCAGTTGGAAAGTTGTTGGGAAAACTTTCTCACCAATACAACATTCCACTCCCTAAACTTAACCAATGTTTTGTTAAGGAGCAAGAGAAACGTGATGACCAGATTACTTTGCTTCCTTTTGCTAAAGAAATTCTTGAGTTAACGAGTTTACTTGGAGTTCGCCACTTTATGTATACACATAAAGGAAAGACAACTGAAGAAGTTTTAAGAAAATTTGGAATTCGTTCCTATTTTACGGAAGTTTTAACTAGTATTTCTGGTTTTAAAAGAAAGCCCGAACCTGAAGCTATATTATATCTTATTCATAAATATAAACTTAATCCCGAAAATACTTATTATGTTGGTGATCGGAAATTAGACCTTGAAGTTGCTCAAAAAGCTCACATTGGTTCTTTTAATTTAACTCAAGAGGATAGTCCATCTAATACATTTATAAATGATTTATTAGAAATAAAAAATAAGTTAACATTTTGAGGAAAAAACGAAATAATATTCGTATTTATATAAAATAAGCTTATTTCTTTATTGTTTTATTTGAGTTTGTTATAATGAAAACCTAACATTTTTTAAACGGAGGAAAAAATGAAGAAAACAAATCGTTATCTTGTCGCTACTGCGGGTGTTTTACTACATCTTATGTTAGGTTCTACATATGCATGGAGTGTTTACCGTAATCCCATAATGAAAGTAACTCATTGGGATCAGTCATCAGTTGCTTTTGCTTTTAGTTTGGCTATCTTCTGTTTAGGAATTTCAGCAGCTTATATGGGAAAATTAGTAGAAAAATTTGGTCCAAGAATAACCGGAAGTGTATCCGCTATTTTGTATGCTTCAGGAAATATTATTACTGGTCTTGCAATTTCTCAAAAAGAATTATGGTTGCTTTATTTAGGTTATGGTATCCTGGGTGGACTGGGTCTTGGTGCAGGATACATTACTCCTGTATCAACAATTATTAAATGGTTTCCTGATAAAAGAGGACTAGCAACTGGGTTAGCTATCATGGGCTTTGGTTTTGCTTCATTATTGACGAGTCCAATTGCTCAATATTTAATTAGTCATCAAGGTTTGGTTGAGACATTCTATATTTTGGGAACAGCTTATTTTCTAGTTATGATTATAGTCTCTCAATTTATTAAACGACCAACTTCAGATGAAAGTCGTGAATTGGCTAGTCGTGTTGTGGACGTGAAGAAAGCAGATCTTACTTCAGGAATGACAGCAAATGAAGCTCTTAAAACATATCATTTTTATGTTTTATGGATTGTTTTCTTCATTAACATTGCATGTGGGTTAGGTTTAATTTCGGTAATAGCACCAATGGCTCAAGATATGGTAGGGATGTCTGCTCAACAAGCAGCTGTCGTAGTTGGTTTAATGGGGATTTTTAATGGTTTTGGTAGGCTTTTATGGGCTGGATTATCCGACTATATTGGACGTCCGCTAACCTTTATAGTTTTATTTAGTGTTAATATTGCGATGTCTCTTGTATTGATGTTTCTGCATATTCCAATTTTATTTATTACTGCAATGGCAATTTTAATGACCTGTTATGGTGCAGGATTTTCACTTATTCCGCCCTATCTCAGTGATGTTTTTGGAGCGAAGGAACTGGCAGCTCTACATGGTTACATTCTTACTGCATGGGCAATGGCAGCTTTATTTGGTCCGATGTTATTGTCAATTTCTTATCAGCTATCAGGTAGCTATGTAACAACGTTATTGCTCTTTACCATTTTATATACCCTTGCTTTGGGGATTGCATGGTGGTTGAAAAATGATTTGTTGAGACGGCCAATAAACGAGCGTGAAAATCAATAGATTTTTAAACTTTCTATAAGAGTTAAGAAACAAGATGAATAAAATTTTCATCTTGTTTTTATTGTTTTAATAACTTTTGAAAATTTATATAAAAAAGTTTATAATTAAGATTATGGTTGAATCATATAGTAAAAATGCAAATCACAATATGAGGCGTCCGGTTGTTAAGGATGAGATTGTCGATTTTATGCGTGAACGTCAAAAACAAAATACGGGATTTTTAGCTGAGTTAGAGGCATTTGCCAAAAAAGAGAATATTCCAATAATTCCACATGAAACAGTTTCTTACTTTAGATGGTTATTACAGTCAATACAACCTAAAAACATTTTAGAGATAGGTACTGCAATAGGCTTTTCAGCTTTATTAATGGCTGAAAATGCTCCAGAAGCAAAGATAACAACAATCGATAGAAACGAAGAAATGATTGCTTTTGCTAAGGAAAATTTTGAGAAGTTTGATACTAGAAACCAAATTACATTGGTTGAAGGTGATGCTGTAGATCTTTTATCAGGATTAACAGAGATGTATGACTTTGTATTTATGGACTCGGCTAAGTCAAAGTACATCGTATTCTTACCTGAAGTTTTGAAGCATGTCAAAAAAGGCGGTGTAGTTATTCTTGATGATATTTTTCAAGGTGGCGATGTTGCTAAACCTATTTTAGAGGTTAGAAGAGGCCAACGAACTATTTATCGTGGCTTACAAAGGTTATTTGATGCGACCTTAAATCATCCTGATTTGACAGCAAGTTTAGTACCTTTAGGTGATGGTATTTTAATGTTACGTAAAAATAGTGATATGATTGATTTTCCTGATTAAGTCAAAGTTAAGAATTTGTGATATAATGATAAGGTTAATATTAAAAGGAGTTTTTAAAATGAAAAAACGTTCAAAACTAGCATTAGGATTGGTGACTTTAGTGTCGGCAATAACTCTTGCATCTTGTTCATCAACAAGTAAAGATACGAAATTAGTAACAATGAAAGGTGATACAATTACAGTATCAGATTTTTATAAAGAAATTAAAAGTACAACAAGTGCTCAACAATCTATGCTAACTTTAGTACTCACTAAAGTATTTGAAGAACAATACGGTAAAAAAGTAGCTGATTCTGATGTTGAGGCAGCTTATAAAAAAACTGCAGAAAGTTATGGTTCAGCTTTTTCAAGTGCCTTAGCAGCACAAGGGATGACTGCTGAAACATATAAACAACAAATTCGCACCACAATGTTAGTGGAGTATGCAGTTAAACAAGCTGCTGAAAAAGAGTTAACTGAAGCTAATTATAAAGCAGCATATGACAGCTATACTCCAGAAGTGACAACACAAGTTATTAAGTTAGATTCAGAAGATACTGCTAAGTCTGTTTTAGAACAGGTTAAAGCAGAAGGGGCAGATTTCTCAAGTATTGCTAAGGATAAAACAACACAATCTGATAAAAAAATTGAATACAAGTTTGATTCAGCAGGTACAAGCTTACCAACGGATGTTATGTCAGCAGCCTTTAAATTAGACAAAGATGGTATCTCAGATGTTATTTCTGTTCTTGATTCATCAACTTATACAACAAGTTATTACATTGTTAAGGTGACAAATAAGACTGAAAAGAATGCTGATTGGAAGACTTATAAATCGAGTTTGAAAAAGATTATCATTAATCAAAAAACTAAAGATACTAACTTCCAAAATCAAGTGATTTCAAAAGCTCTATCGAAAGCTAATGTTAAGATTAAAGACAGTGCTTTTGCTGGAATTTTATCACAATATGCTTCAACTAATAGTTCATCATCTACTTCATCGAGTTCAAGTGAAGCATCATCAGAATCATCAAGTTCAAGTGAAGCGGCATCAGATACATCAAGTTCAAGCGAAGAAGCTAATACTGATGCTTCATCTACTGAGGAAGCATCAAACTAAGGGTTTGTATGAAAAACTTGACATTTTTGTTGAAATAACTGTATAATACAAGAAATAAGAAAAATTTTTCAATGGTTTGATTTAGAAAAGTGGCGGTTGCTGAAAGTCATGGAGAACTAGAAAAAGGTGCAGCTTATTTGTTAAAAAAATTAAAGATTAATAAGAATGACAAGTTCATTGAATGGAGGTGGTACCGCGGTTTTTCGCCCTTCGTTGATGAGCTTGTCGTTATTTTTTGAGTAATAAATTTAAGGAGAAAAAAATGAAGTATATGTCTAGTGCTGAGGTGCGTCAAATGTGGCTTGATTTTTGGAAATCAAAAGGTCATTCTGTTGAACCATCAGCGAATCTTGTTCCAGTTAATGATCCGACACTACTATGGATTAATTCAGGCGTAGCAACATTAAAAAAATATTTCGACGGTTCAGTTATTCCTGAAAATCCTAGAATTACAAATGCGCAAAAGGCTATTCGTACAAATGACATAGAAAATGTCGGAAAAACGGCTCGTCATCATACTATGTTTGAAATGCTAGGAAATTTTTCAATTGGTGATTATTTCCGTGATGAAGCTATTGAATGGGGTTATGAGTTACTTACAAGTCCAGAATGGTTTGCTTTTCCAAAAGACAAACTTTATATGACTTACTATCCAGATGATAAAGATTCGTTTAACCGTTGGGTAGAAATGGGAGTGGATCCAAGTCATTTAATTCCAATTGAAGATAATTTTTGGGAAATTGGTGCTGGACCTTCAGGTCCAGATACTGAAATTTTCTATGACCGTGGAGAAGAATTTGACCCAGAAAATATTGGTATTCGTTTGTTAGCAGAGGATATTGAAAATGACCGTTACATTGAGATCTGGAACATTGTTTTATCTCAGTATAACGCTGACCCTTCAGTTCCAAGATCTGAATATAAAGAATTACCTCATAAAAATATTGATACAGGTGCTGGATTAGAACGTTTAGTGGCTGTTATGCAAGGTGCAAAGACAAACTTTGAAACAGACTTATTTTTACCAATAATTAAAGAAATTGAACTAATTTCTGGTCAAACATATGACCAAGACGGTGATAATATGAGTTTCAAAGTTATTGCAGACCATATTCGTTCCTTATCTTTTGCTATTGGTGATGGTGCACTTCCTGGTAATGAGGGACGTGGTTATGTCCTTCGTCGTTTATTGCGTCGTGCCGTCATGCACGGACGTCGCTTAGGAATTACAAAACCATTTTTATACCAGCTTGTTGTAACTGTTGGTAAAATTATGGAAAGCTACTATCCGGAAGTTTTGGAAAAGCGTGAGTTTATTGAAAAGATTGTTAAACGTGAGGAAGAAACTTTTGCACGCACTATTGATGCCGGTTCAAGTATGCTAGATGGATTATTGGGTGATTTAAAATCTGCTGGTAAAACAGTTCTGGAAGGAAAAGATATTTTTAAACTTTACGATACTTATGGTTTCCCAGTTGAACTTACGGAAGAACTAGCTGAAGATGAAGGATTTACCATTGACCATAAAGGTTTTGAAGATGCTATGAAAGAGCAGCAAGAGAGAGCTCGGGCAAATGCTGTAAGAGGTGGTTCAATGGGAATGCAAAATGAGACCTTATCAAGCATTACGGAGCCATCAACCTTTAATTATGAAAAAGAAATTTTAGAGTCCTCTCTATCTGTAATTGTTGTAGACGATGAGAGAAGTGAAGCAGTCTCTGAGGGTCAAGCCTTACTCGTTTTTTCTGAAACACCATTTTATGCTGAGATGGGTGGTCAAGTTTCAGACCATGGTGTGATTAAAAATCAAAACGGAGATATTGTTGCTCGTGTCTTAGATGTACAAAAAGCTCCAAATGGTCAAGCATTACATAAAGTCGAAGTTCTTGCATCCCTTGCTATCGGAACAAACTATGTTTTAGAGGTTGATCGTATCCGTCGTCACCGTGTGATGAAAAATCATACTGCAACTCATTTACTTCATGCTGCTCTACATAATGTCATTGGTGAGCATGCTACTCAGGCAGGTTCACTCAATGAACAAGAGTTTCTACGTTTTGACTTTACCCATTTTGAAGCGGTAACTGCTCAAGAACTTCGTGCTATTGAGGAAGAAGTGAATCAACAAATCTGGAATGCCATTCCAGTTGTGACTACCGAGACTGATGTTGATACTGCAAAATCAATGGGTGCTATGGCATTGTTTGGTGAGAAATATGGTAAGACTGTTCGTGTCGTTTCAATTGGTGATTACTCTGTTGAACTTTGTGGTGGAACACATATTGCCAACACTTCTGAAATTGGAATCTTCAAGATTGTGAAGGAAGAAGGTATCGGTTCTGGAACACGTCGTATCCTTGCCGTAACTAGTCGTGAAGCTTATCTTGCTTACCGTGAGGAAGAAGATGCTCTCAAGGAAATCTCAGCTACAATTAAGTCACCACAGTTAAAAGAAACAACCCATAAAGTTGCTAGTTTACAGGAGCAATTACGTGAACTTCAACGTGAAAATGCAGAATTAAAAGAAAAAGCAGCGGCAGCTCAAGCAGGAGATGTCTTTAAAGAAGTGCAGTCTGCTGGGTCAGTGTCTTATATTGCTCGTCAAATCGATGTATCAGATCCAGGTGCTCTTAGAACCTTTGCTGATAATTGGAAACAAAAAGATTATTCAGATGTCCTAGTCTTAGTTGCTAGCATTGGTGATAAAGTGAATGTTTTAGTCGCTAGCAAGATAAAAGATGTTCATGCAGGAAATCTTATCAAAGAACTTGCTCCATTTGTCTCAGGTCGTGGTGGTGGAAAACCTGATATGGCCATGGCAGGTGGCTCTGATGATTCAGGAATCCAAGCTCTATTAGACGCTGTAGCAAGCCACATTAGTAAATAATTTTTTGAAAATACTAACCCTAATCGGTTGGTATTTTTTATTATCTTTTTTTAAAAATTTGACAATAGTATCGAACCATGATATAGTTATATCGAAGTCTGATATATCGTAGACCAATATGGTGGAAATTTAAAATTTAGCCTGTTAAGTAAAGGATTAGTTAGAGTAAGGAGTTCAATATGATTAATCGAAGTTTCGTTGCGCTAGCCTTGTATATTTTTTATATCATTATCATTTTTTGAAATGGATTGAAGATTTTTGGCAATACTTGTAACATTGGGTTCATCTCTATTTACTATATTTGTCTGTAAGTATATTAACAACAGGAAAAAGTAAGGTAACATTTTGGATTTTGAAGATGATAAAATAAATTTTTTAAGAAAGGTACTTTATTTTTTATGAAAAACATCAATATCAGTGCAAGACTGAAAAAAATTTATGTTCCCATGACAGAGCCTAGTTTTTATATTTTATTATCGCTTGTACATGAAAATCATGGTTATGGCATAACTCAAGTGGTTAAAGAATTGACAAATGGTGAGCTTACGATTAGCCCAGGAACCATGTATGGTAGTTTGTCTAAAATGGAAAAAGATGGCTTGATTCGTTTTATGAGAGAAGAAGAAAAGAGAAAACTGTATCATATTACTGAGCTTGGTATAGAAGTATTAAATCTTGAAAAAGCTCGCATTAAGCGTATGTATCATAATATTCAAGGAGAAGAAAAATGGTAATAAAGAGAGTGTTTAAAATTTTTATGATTTCAGATTTTGAAAAAGAAGAAAAATACTTAAGAGCAATGCATCAGAAGGGTTGGAAATTTTTAAAAGTAGATTTTTGTCTCTTTTATTTTGAAAAAGTTGAGCCAAGTGATGTTATTTATCAATTAGATTTTGTTGAAAATCGTAGAAAACGAGATTCTGATTATTATCAAATCTTTTTAGATAGTGGTTGGCAACATGTTGATAATTGTCAAAATTTTTCCTACTTCAGAAGACCAGCTCTAACGTGTATTGATGAAAATGATAGTAGTATCTATAGTGATAAAGTTTCTAAGGTTGAAATGATTAATCGTATTATCAAATTACGTTTAGGGGTTCTCATTCCTCTATGGCTTGTTTCATTTCTAAATATGTTTAAATCTTCATTTTTTCTAAGTTTGAGTATTATTCTCTCTATCTTGATTATTTATGTAGCATCAGGTTTTTATCGTTTGAAGAAAAAATATCGTTAAAAAAATACTTCATTTCAATTAAGAAATGGAGTGTTTTTTACCAAATGTGTCATTTTTCCTTAATTATAGTTATTGCGTAATTTTGACAATTATCATTTTTTTGACAATTATAGTTGTCAAAATGTAAATAATCATATACAATTAAGATGTTAACAAAGGAGGGGAATATGTCAGTTAAAAATCGCTTAAAAGAACTTCGTGCAAGAGAGGGGCTTAATCAGACACAACTGGCAAAGTTGGCTAATATTTCCAGACAGACGGTGAGTTTGATTGAGAGAGGTGAATACCTTCCTTCGATTTATATTGCTTTAACCATCGCAAAGATTTTCAATGAACCAGTTGAGAATGTCTTTAGTTTAGAAGAATAGGAGATAACAATGAAAAAAATACTTTTAACAATTTTATGGATGATTTTTGGAGGCCTAGTTGGATTTTTCTCAGATTATATTTCTAAAAACTTTAACAATCTTTCGAGCTATCTTTTGATAGGATTCACTACACCACAGTTTACTAGCATAAGGACTATTTTTACCATCTTGACGATTGTTTTGATATTATTTACTCTTTTTTATGGCATTAGATATTTAAGAATACATCGGGAGATGACTGATGTTCATGAAGAGTTGGCAGAAAGTGATTATTGCACTCTTCAGCATAATTTTACAATGTCTTTTTCAATGGTAACTATTTCAATACTTTTAGTGATTTCTTTAATGCTATTTAGTGCCGCTGCTCATGACATCAGAATTTTTTTAGAAAGCCTTGTTTTGATTGTACTCTTAGTAATGCATAGAAGATTTTTAAAACAGATGATTATGGATAAAGGCATAGCTTTTCCTAATAAAATTAGTTATAAATCCATAAAAGAGAATATTTTCCAACTAGACGAAGCGGAGATGGAAAAAGAATACAAATCATCTTACGATACAATTATGTTTTTATGCTACTATGTTTTTCCAGCAATCTATTTTATATTTTTCTTTATTTTCGTGATAACACAACATTTTGATCTGTTGGCCTTTCTGATTACCTTGTTTATTCATCTTGTTATTCTTATCTTCTCTTTAGTTAATGATTTGAAATTTTATAAATAATAGGAATTTTTTATGTTAATACTAAAAAAATTGGACTTGGAATTTTTCTTGCTTTTCTTGTATATTCTACTAATGTACAGCTTTTAATCTTAAAAGACAATCAAATGCTTATGTCAGTCATATGAAGTGGTTAGTACTTTTTGTCTATATTGCTTCTCTTTGTTCCATTGTTAGAAGGTTATAAAAAAATATAGAATTTTTGTACCAGAAAGCCTGTTAAAACTGAAAATAGGCTGGCTTGATATTCTAATCATCTTTGGTTATTTTATGATATTGAAGAATCTTGTTGTTGCTTTTTCATATTTAAATTTAAAGTTTTAAGGACCATCAGTTACAGCAAATGATAATACCTTATTGTCTTTTAAAGAAAGAATGATGTATTGTTTTCTTTCATCTACGATTTTGATGTTTCTATTAGAGGTGGTAATTTCCTCTATAGTAGAAGAGTTGATTTTTGTAGGGTTGTTTAGACGTTGGTTAATGCTAAAGTCGGTAGCTTGGATAAGAGCTACGGTAAGTGCATTTATAATTGTCGTATTGCATGCAGTGAACCCGCAAGAAATTTTGGTATATATAATGTTAGGTTTAGGACTTTATATGCTTTATTAAAGACGTTAAGTTCTGATAAAAGACTCTATTTTACTTCATAGATGTAATAACTTACCTTTAGGAATTATTTATCTTTTAAGGTGTATGTAGTGACTTTCATATATTTTTAGTAGGTTATTCTTTAGATTTGTGATAAAATAGTATAGAATAGAAAACTAATAGGAGAGAAATCATGGAATCACATTTAGTGAGAATTATTAACCGTCTAGAGTTAATGACTACTGACGGAGGAAATTTAAAACGTAATTTTGAACGTGAAGGAAATGTTGTTGCTGAGGTATCATTTAGTAATGATGCAGAGACAGGTCCAATTTTTACTTTACGTGATGTGGAAGCACGTGAATCGTATTCATTTGATAGTATCGACTTAATTGCTATGGAAATTTACGATTTACTTTACTAATTAAAACTACCGGCTTTGAGCTAGTAGTTTTTTTATTAAGCTTCTATGAATAAAAATAAATATAAAACATCTTATTGTATTTTTATACAAGTTGTAGTATACTGATTAAAAGAAGTTAGGAGACAAGTATGGATTTTTCATTTTTACCAAAATATTTTGCTTATTTTAACGATGGTGTTGTTGTAACTTTACTGATATCAGCCTGTGTAGTTTTTATTGGGACCATTTTGGGAGTATTAACAGCCTTAGCACAAAATACTGAGATAACGTTATTGAAGTGGTTTGTTAATCTTTATGTTTGGATTTTTAGGGGAACACCAATGGTTGTTCAAATTATGATTTCGTTTGCTTTTTTCCATTTTGATAATTTACCGACAATTGGTTTTGATGTACTTAGTTTGGATTTTACCCGTTTGGTTCCTGGGATTCTAGTAATTGGTTTAAATAGTGGAGCTTATATTTCAGAGGTGGTTCGTGCAGGTATCGAAGCTATACCAAAAGGTCAGATAGAAGCAGCTTACTCCTTAGGTATTAGACCTCTTAAAACGATGCGATATGTTATTTTGCCTCAAGCATTTAAGAATATACTTCCAGCCTTGGGGAATGAATTTATAACTATTGTAAAAGATAGTTCATTGTTACAAACAATTGGTGTTATGGAACTTTGGAGTGGTGCACAATCTGTTGCAAGTGCTACCTACTTACCCTTAACGCCACTGTTATTTGCAGCAGGTTATTATTTAATCGTAACAACCATATTATCAATATTACTTAAAAAATTAGAAGCAAAATTAGGAACTGGAGGAAATAAATGATGGTAGAGTCTATTATTTCAATTAAAAATCTTCATAAGTATTTTGGGGAAAATGAGATTTTAAAAGGAATTGACCTTGAAATTCAAAAAGGTGAGGTTGTTGTTATTATAGGTCCTTCTGGTTCTGGTAAATCAACTTTTTTGAGAACAATAAATCTTTTAGAAATGCCTACAAAAGGTAGTATAGAGTTTGAAGGTATAGATATCACAGATAAAGCCAATGATATTTTTAAAATGCGTGAAAAAATGGGAATGGTTTTTCAGCAATTTAACCTCTTCCCAAATATGACAGTTTTACAGAATATTATGTTATCACCTGTTAAAACAAAAGGAATTTCAAAAGAAGATGCTAAGAAAAAAGCATATCAATTACTAGAGCAAGTTGGTTTATCAGATAAGGCTGATGGTTACCCTCAAAGTTTATCTGGTGGTCAACAACAGCGTATTGCTATTGCACGTGGTCTAGCAATGGGACCTGATGTTCTATTATTTGATGAACCCACTTCTGCATTAGATCCTGAAATGGTCGGTGAGGTATTGAATGTTATGCAGGACTTAGCTAAGTCAGGTATGACAATGGTCATTGTAACGCACGAAATGGGATTTGCACGTGAAGTTGCTGACCGTGTTATTTTCATGGATGGAGGCTATATTGTTGAAGAAGGGACACCGTTAGAAGTCTTTGAACAAACAAAAGAAGATAGAACAAAAGACTTTTTAAGTAAGGTTTTATAATGATTTACCTATATCTTTAAATAGATAAAAAGAAAGTGATGAACTTTCTTTTTTTGTTATAATAAGGAGATGATATTTTTGTAAGGAGTTTAGTATGAAGATAATTGATGGAAAAGAGTTAGCTGCAAGATTGCAAGAAGATTTGTCTAAACATGTATCTGTAATGAAAGAGCATCATGGTATTGTACCTGGATTAGCAGTTATTTTAGTAGGTGATGATCCAGCAAGCCAAGTTTATGTTAGAAATAAAGAACGATCTGCACTAAAAGTAGGCTTTAAAAGTGAAACTAGAGTTTTGTCAGATTCGATTAGTGAGGAAGAATTGATAGAGGTTATTGAAAGTTATAATGCAGATGATAGCATACATGGTATATTGGTCCAGCTTCCTTTACCCAAACATATTAATGACACAAAAATTATTATGGCAATCGATCCACAAAAGGATGTGGATGGTTTTCATCCTTTAAATACTGGTCATCTATGGAGTGGAAGGCCAATTATGGTTCCGTGTACTCCAGCAGGTATTATGGAGATGTTTTCAGACTATAATATTAATCTAGAAGGGAAACATGCCGTAATCGTGGGTCGTTCTAATATTGTTGGAAAACCCATGGCTCAACTCTTATTAGAAAAAAATGCGACTGTTACTTTAGCACATTCAAGAACTTTAGATTTACAAAAAGTCACAAAGCAAGCAGATATTCTTATTGTAGCTATTGGTAGTAGTGAATTTATTAAAGCTGATTATGTTAAAGATGGGGCTGTCATAATTGATGTTGGTATGAATCGAAATGAAGACGGTAAATTAGTCGGAGATGTTGATTTTAAAGAAGTTGCTCAAAAGGTAAGTTACATCACACCTGTACCAGGAGGGGTAGGTCCAATGACGATTACTATGTTATTGAAACAAACCTATCAAGCAGCATTGAGAACAACAAAAGTGTAAATATTTGACGAGACAATTCTCAAATGATAATATGAATTTGTAGGGTTATTAGAATTGTTCTCAATGAGTTAAATACCGGTAATTTTAAAGACACGTGTTGCAGTTAAACAGTATAATTTAAAAAATATAAAGAAATACTGTATCTTAAAAGGAAAAATATTTTACATTGTTACAAGTTTAATTTTGATAACAGTGTTATTAATAAATATTTTCCAATTTTGGCTTCCTTTAGTTATTCTAGCCATTCTTCTTGTATTTATGATTGTTAATATGTTTTATCCTAAAACATATACTGAGTTTAAAATTGATAAGAATAATCATCTTTTAATTAAAAAAACTGCACTTGAATCCAATATTAGAACATTAATTGATGTCAAAAAATATATGAAGAATTCAACTGTAAATACTAGGGTATTTAAATGAAAAGTTATAGTTTTTATCAGTGGTGAGATTGTTGAGGATGGTTTTAGTGAATTTATCGGTCTTAATAAATGAATTAATCTAAAAGTTAGTATTAAAGATGTGTCATCTGTTCATCAAAACAAAGAACCTCGTGTAAAGTAGGAGAAAGTTAATGTTTAATGACTCTATTAATCAATAGAGTTTTTTAACATTATCCTAATATTGTATAGGGAGAAATTTATGATTTGGTCATTATTTGTTGGTGCAGTTATTGGTATGATTGCTGCAAAGGTTGCTGATAAACAACCTATGGGATGTTTTTTTAACTGTTTATCTGGACTAATTGGTGCCTCAGTTGGACAATCTCTTTTTGGGTCATGGGGACCATCATTAGCTGGGATGGCAATTTTGCCATCTATTTTGGGTTCTACTATTGTGATTATTGTTGCTTCTCATTTTTTTGGAAGACGGTAGTATTAATCTTACAAAAAACTCTAACATTTTAAATGTTAGAGTTTTTTAATATTTTAAAACTTTTAGTACCATACCAATAATAATAAGGCTTAAACCTAGAAAAGTTAGCAAATTAGGAAAACTATCTTTTAAAAAGATTATGCCTAAAAGAACAGAAAAAACAACTTCTAGTGACTGGGTTGCTTCTACAGTCGCTAATTTATTTAAGTGATGTTGGGTTAACTGAGTAGCTTTAAAAAATAAAAAAGTAGCAATGAATCCTGAAAATAGAGCAACTATAAAACTAGAGAAAACTTGATTAGTAGTTGGTATTCCAGTAATAATATAGGCTATCAAAGAGCCACCAAGCCAAGTTGGTAAACTCGCAATTAACATAGCCAAAATACGTTCATCTGTATCTAAAGGATTATTAGTATGATTGAGTTGCATAATTTTACGATTACCTAGTGGGTAAGCAAAAGCCGCAAGTAAAATACTAATAAAAGCTAATGGAATATTTTGTTCTGGAGAAATGCTAAAATGTTGAGCTTCAATAATAATGATACCTAGTATAATAACAGCAAAACAACATATTTCTTTAACGCTTAAATAACTTGCTGATTTTTTTTTAGGATCTATTTCAATAAATGGAGCTAAAATACTACCTGCTATGATAGTAATTTGCCAAGTACTTGCAACTAACCAACCTGGAGCTTGAGTAGAAGCAAAGCAAAGTGGTAGATAGAAGATAGCAAATGCCACTTGGCTCCAAATCATCCATGAGATAGGATTGCGTTTCAGTGCCTGAATAACATTAAAAAGAGACCTTTTTTTATTTAATCGTATGAGGATAATAAATAGCGGAATCATGATTAAAAACCTTAGTGTTGCTGTCCATAACCAAAACCCTCCACTTGATGCCATAACTTGATTTAAAACAAAGGTAATTGAAAAAAAGAATGCGGCTAAAATGCCAAGAAAAACGGCCATTAAATTTCTCCTTTATGAGGATAAGACATGATTGAAAAAAAGCTACAGTCCTTGGTAGATTGATTTAAATAATCATGTTGTACATTTGCGTTAAATCGTAATAATTGTCCTTCATTGACTTGAATTAGGTTGTTGTTAATGGACATTGATAGTATTCCTTTTGTGGTAATAATGATTTCAGTTACACCTGTTGCATGAGCATTGGAGGAATGTTTAGCTCCAGGTTTCAAGTTAAGAAAAAATGTTTCAAAACTATCATTTGTTTGCCATGTAAATGTGTTAAAGATATCCACTGAATCATTTTCAGAATTTATTTTTTGTTGCTTATTAAGTGTCACAAGCTCATAACTGTTATTATCTTCAGTGAAAAAATAAGATATTGGGAGTGATAAGCCTTTTGAAATTTTCCATAGATTCTTAATGGAGGTGGAGGTAGTCCCTCTTTCTATGTTGCTAAGACTAGGTTTACTGACGCCAGTTAATCTAGAAACATCTTCTAAAGAATAGTGTAATTCTTCTCTTAATCTTTTTAATCGTTTGCCAACTAGAGTATCAATCATTTTTATAATCCTAAATTTTTTTTATTATTATATATAATATAAAAAAAAAGCAAGAGTGTCAAAGTTAAAAATTTTTATTAGAAATGGGGATATTTCGAGTAATAATATTTTTTAATTTTATTTATATGGGGACGTCTAAAAACTCACTAAATACTCCAAAAATGAGATAATAGACTAAAAAGGAATGAG
>JAUMZW010000022.1 GCA_030527925.1 Streptococcus sp. | reverse complement strand
CTTAGACCTCCATTCTCGAAAAATCATTGCTTGTAGGCTTGCACAACTCGTTATTAAAACGCTTAAAGATGCTCTGAGCATATGTTCAGTACGAGATCAACTCATTTTTCATTCAGATAGAGAGAGTCAATATACGAGTAAAGAATACAATGAATTCTTACAGAAACATGGCATTCAGCATTTCTATAGCGCTAAAGGTTGTCCATATGATAATAGTTGCATCGAAACCTTTCATTTTACAACCAAAAAAGACCGATCATCTTTGAAACCAATGCTGGCTACAAAGATGATCAATCTTGTTACTCAAGCGTTTTCACAGAATTCTTGTTAGGACCTTTTACACTCTAAAATCAGAAAATCTTTATTTTTTATTAATTCTTTTCAGTGCTTCATAAACATAATCTCTTTGATCTTGAATCAAATCAACCCTAGCTTGAATTGCCTTGATTCCCATGGTAATATTACGACTAATTGCCATATCATCTAATTGCGGCTCAAAGAAAGTACTATACTCAGCCAATCTTTCTTCCGTTTTAAAAACATTTGATGGGTATATCACAAATTTATCAAAACTCATATCCCCACCTAAAGTTTGTTTTATCCAAGACCAATTATCTTGTGCCCATTGCCAAATTTGGCCTTGTGTGAATTCATTAGATAAAAATGGTAAATACCATCTCATTGATAAATCCTGAGGCTTAATAATATCCTTATCTTTTAGTGATGAAAGAACGCGCTCTAAAGTTTCCTGAGATTTAGTTTGTGATAATGCTGCTGCCAGTTCAGCTCTTAAATTACTATCATTTGTTTTAATATAAGTATCAAAGTATAAATCAACTAACTCTGTAGTCTCATGATTTTTAAAATAATAATTTAGAACAAAAACACGTAAATAAGCAGGAATATTTTCAATATTATTGCGATATTCTTCAAATACGGCATCAACAGATTTAGCAATATCTTGATCATCTGCAGTTAACATTAAATCAATAACTAATCGTCTAACTAATTCATCATCATCTGAATCAGTACTTTTTTTCTTGAAACCAACCGAGTGGTAAGCTGGCTCAACAGTATTCTTAATAATATTTTTAAATTCTTCTTTTTCTTCTGAGTCTTCATCAAAAAAGATACCAATACTAGTTACAATTTGCTTTAACCCATCTAACACTAAATAAGATTGTTCTCCTTTTAATATTGGTAATAGTTCAACCAACATATCAAAATTAATTTCTCTAGATTTAGCTAATAAGATATAATTAGTAATTATCTGCAATTTAGTTATATCATCAAATGATTTAAAATATGCAAAAATATCATGACGTACTTGAGTTTTATAGTTTACGATATAATGCGCTGTATTTCCGGTATTTAATAATAATGGACCTTTCGATTGGTTAGTTTTAGCCAATTCAGTATAATTTGGAATCTCAATTGTTTTTGTATCAAATAAGTCAGGAAGACCTTCCCAATTTGTGTTTAGAGGTATTGACCAAATACGATTTTTATCTTTTCCTTCACCAACAAAAAATTGTTTTTGTTCTAGTTTTAAGGTGTCATCTTCTACTGCAACAGAAACAACAGGATAGCCTGGTTGTTCTAACCAGGAATGCATAAATGATGCAACATCTTTTCCTGAAGTAGTTGATAAAATATGCCACAAATCATTCCCCACTGTATTTGAATATTGATATTTTTCAAAATATGCTGTCAATCCTTTAGAAAAGGCTTCATCTCCTAGCCAACGTTTTAGCATATGCATAAGTCTACTCCCTTTTGCATATACAATTGCAGGGTCAAATAAGGTATTAATTTCATCCGGATGATTAACTTCAACATGAACTGATTGCACTCCATCAGTTGCATCACGATCAAGTGCTAAAGGTACACCAACCGTTTGAAAATCTTCAAATATCTTCCACTCTGGTTCTATGGCATCTACAGAAACATATTCCATCATATTAGCAAAACTTTCGTTTAACCATAAATCATCCCACCATTTCATTGTAACTAAGTTACCAAACCATTGATGAGCTAATTCGTGTGCCACAACTAAAGCTACTGTTTGACGACTCTTAAATGTTGAATTCTCATCAACTAATAAATAAATTTCTCGGTAAGTCACAAGTCCCCAATTTTCCATTGCCCCAGATGAAAAATCAGGTAATGCAATATGATATGAAAGAGGAATTGGGTATTTTACACCATAATAATCTTCATAAAAATCAATAACTCTTACTGCAATATCAAGTGAAAAATCCAAACTAGATAAAGGATGAGCTTTGGTTGAAAAAATGCCTACTTCAGTACCATTTTTCGTTTTAGCTGTTTTACCCTGAAGTTCACCAACTGCAAAAGCTAATAAGTAGGAAGACATTCTTGGTGTTGTATCAAAAGACCACAAACCTGTTTCAAGTCTTCTATCTTCATTAATCTCTGGCATATTGGATAATGCAATTTCACCATCTACTTGATCAAATTTAAGACTAAGATCAAATGTAGCCTTTGCCTCTGGTTCGTCAATACATGGAAATACTTCTCTAGCAAAATGACTCTCAAACTGAGTAGAAATAACTTCTTTTTTAACACCATCTAAAGTGTAATAAGATGGGTACATACCAGTCATGTTATCTGTTATTTTTCCTGAGAACTCAATAACAAGAGTCATACTTCCAGTATCAGATAATGAAATATGTAGAGCTTCATTACTATTATCCATCTCAAAATTAAGTATTTCATTATCTAAAAGTACAGAGTGGATTGTTAAATCTTTCTGATGAAATGAAATATCATGTTCCAAGGCCTCACCACTAATTGCAATATTCCCAGAAAAAACTTTTTCTTGGCGATTAATATCTAAAAAAACATTGTAATTTTCAGGAACAAATTTTTCAATATAATGTTCTACAGTTTTCATAAAACTCCTTTTCATCTAATGAAATTATATAACACTTTATTATACCATAAGTCTAATATGAATGCTATCTTACATCTAGAAACAAATATTTAGTCTTTATTATAGTTGATATTACACTTAAATTTTTGATAATTTTAATAAAAAACTCTTTATCAACTATCGTAAGTGATAAAGAGTTAAGAATATGAATTATTACTATTTTTTATATCAAAGTTAAACTAATTCCTATTATTTTTTATAGCTCAATAATTTTTCCTGTTTTTAAGTAAACGACCCATTCACAGAGATTTCGAGCATAGTCTCCGATTCGCTCTAAATACATAATCACTTGGAAATATTCTTTTCCTGCAAAAACTGCATCGGGTGTTTTACGAATTTGTTCCACCGTATAATTTTGAATGTCTTTAAAGTAAGTGTCAATTAATTCATCAGTTGCAGCGATTTCATAAGCTTTCTTATCATCACCAACAATATAGGCATTAAGTGCATCTTCAACCATGTGTTTAACAGCTTTACCCATTTCATTAATACGTTCTTCAACTGCAGGAATACGCTCTTCACCTTTCATACGAATTGTTGCTTTTGCGATCGATGAAGCATGGTCCCCAATTCGTTCAATGTCACTAGATGCCTTTAATACTGTAATTACAGTTCTTAAATCTTGAGAAACAGGTTGCTGCAATGCAATTATTTCCAATGATTTCTTCTCTAATTTTGTTTCAAAAACATTAACTTTTTCGTCATCTTCTATGACTTCTTTTGCTAATTCTCTATCATGGCTTACAAATGCACGTACTGTTTTATTGATTTGCGATAACACTTCAGTTCCCATAGAGTAAAACTGGTTGTGTAGTTTATCTAATTCTTCTTCAAATTTTGTCCTTAACATTTAAATCTCCTATCCAAATTTTCCTGTGATGTATTCTTCAGTTTCCTTACGTGAAGGGTTTAAGAACATTTCCTTAGTCGGACCGTATTCAACTAAATCACCATCTAAGAAGAAGCCTGTTCTATTTGATATACGTGAAGCTTGTTGCATAGATCGTGTCACAATAATCATTGTATATTTATCCTTTAAATCATAAAGTGTATCTTCGATTTTACCTGCTGAAATTGGGTCCAATGCAGAGGTTGGTTCATCCAAAAGAATGATTTTAGGACTCGTTGCCAAAACCCTTGCAATGCAAATCCTTTGTTGTTGTCCTCCAGATAGACCGATAGCTGAGTCATTTAATCTATCTTTAACCTCATCCCAAATTGAAGCACCTTTCAACGATTGCTCTACAGCCTCATCTAAAATTTCCTTATCTTTAATTCCTTTTAACCTTAGACCGTAAACGACATTTTCAAATATTGTCATTGGAAAAGGATTTGGTTGTTGAAATACCATACCAATTTCTTTTCGAAGTTCAACGGTATCAGTTCTAGGACTATAGATGTTATGATTATTATATGTGATTGAACCTGTTAATGTAACTTCTGGATTTAAATCATTCATTCGATTTATTGAACGCATAAGGGTTGACTTCCCTGAACCTGATGGTCCAATTAAAGCCGTAATTTCATTGGAATAAAAATCAATCGAAACATTATTTAATGCTTTTTTCTTACCATAATAGGCAGACAAATCACTAACACGTAGAATTGGTTCTGTCATCATTTTCCTCCCTATCCAAAGTGACCAGAGACATAATCACTAGTTGACTGTAATTTTGCATTTTGGAAAATATTAATTGTTTTATCGTACTCAATTAAATCCCCTAAATAGAAGAAAGCTGTGTAATCACTTGCACGTGCAGCTTGTTGCATATTATGTGTCACAATAATGATAGTGTAATTTTTTTTCAACTCAAGCATAGTTTCTTCTAATTGCATTGTTGAGATTGGGTCTAAGGCAGAAGCTGGTTCATCCATCAGTAAAATTTCTGGCTTGACAGCAATTGCACGAGCAATACATAAACGCTGTTGCTGACCACCAGATAAAGTGAACGCCGACTTGTGCAAATCATCCTTAACTTGATCCCACAAAGCAGCCTGTTTTAAAGATGTTTCTACCAATTCATCTAAGAAGACCTTATCTTTTACACCCGCACGTTCATAAGCAAATGTAATGTTTTTATAGATAGACTTAGCAAAAGGATTAGGTCTTTGAAATACCATCCCAATATGTTTTCGCATTTCATAAACATTAATGCTAGGATGGTTAACATCAATTCCTTCATAAACAACTTGTCCCGTTACTTTCGCAATATCAATTGTATCATTCATCCTATTTAAGCTTCTTAGGTAAGTTGATTTTCCTGAACCTGATGGCCCAATTAATGCTGTAATTTTATTTTTTTCAAACTGCATATCAACACCTTTAATAGACTCTTTTCCACCATAGAAAACGTGTAAATCTTTTGTTTCTAATGCCACTTTTTCTGATGGAAATGTGATGATATGCTTTTGAGTCCAATCATATGTTGTCAATTGAATTCTCCTTTAGTTTGCTGATGTTAATTTTGCGTGTAATTTCTTACCAATAAAACGTGCAGATAGGTTAAAGATAAGAATAAAGATAAGGAGGACTGCAGCACTTCCTTCTGAAACTTGTGTAGCATCAGGAATAGTTCCCTCACTGTTAACTTTCCAAATATGAACTGCGAGAGTCTCTGCTTGTCTGAAAATAGATATTGGGCTGGTTACACTAAGCACATTCCAATTCGACCAATCCAAAGCTGGTGCAGACTGACCTGCAGTATAAATAAGGGCAGCCGCTTCACCAAAAATACGACCTGATGCCAAAACAATTCCTGTGACAATACCTGGTAATGCTTCGGGAATTACAACATGTACAACGGTTTCCCAACGTGAAATACCTAGAGCTAGACCGGCTTCACGTTGAGTATGATGAACTGTTCGTAAACTATCTTCTACATTTCGGGTTAACATTGGTAAATTAAAAACTGTTAGTGCCAAAGCTCCTGAAATAATCGAAAACCCATATTGAAACTGTACAACAAAAATGAGATATCCAAATAATCCAACAACAACTGAAGGAAGTGAAGATAGAATCTCAATACATGTTCTCACAAAATTAGTGATAGGACCCGCTTTTGCATACTCTGATAAATAGATTCCTGCACCCATTGACAAGGGAATTGAGATAATTAAAGTAATCACTAGTAAGAAGAATGAGTTATATAATTGAACACCAATCCCACCACCTGCTTCATATGAAGATGAACGTTTGGTTAAAAAATCAAAATTAACGTGTGGTAATCCTCTAACAAGTATAAAAAGTAATAGTGAAGCTAAGATAACAACGATAATACTTGCAATACTATAAAGTATAAAAGTTGCTAATTTATCAAGTTTTTTAGCGTGCATAGTTTTTCTTACCTTCTCTCGTTATAAATTTCATGACCATATTAAAAGCCAAACTCATCAATAATAAAACTAAGGCCAATGACCACAAGACATTGTTTTGGACAGTTCCCATGACTGTGTTACCAATACCCATTGTTAACACTGATGTTAAAGTAGCTGCTGGCGTTACCAAAGAATTCGGAATAACAGCTGAGTTACCAACAACCATTTGAATAGCCAAAGCTTCACCAAAAGCTCGTGCCATTCCAAAGACGACAGCGGTAAAAATACCTGGTTTTGCAGCATTTAAAATCACTCGCCAAATGGTTTGCCAACGAGTTGCTCCCATAGCTAAACTCGCTTCTTTATAATGTCTAGGTACAGCTTTAAGACTGTCTACAGTCATAAAGGTCACTGTAGGTAAAATCATAACAAAGAGTACAAATACTCCAGCTAAGATTCCAAAACCTGTTCCCCCAAAGATAGAACGAACAAAAGGAACAACTACTTGTAAGCCAATAAAACCATAAACAACCGATGGAATACCTACCAATAGCTCAACAACGGGTTGTAATATTTTCGCACCATATTTTGGAGAAATCTCAGTCATAAAGACTGCTGCTCCAATTGCAAATGGAGTGGCAACTAATGCTGACAAAATGGTTACAATAAAGGAACCTAAAATCATAGGTAAAGCACCGAGATAAGGTTTACCAGAAGAATCCTTAACACTAGGATTCCATTCTGTCCCAAATAAAAATTTAAATGGGTTAATTTTATCAACAAAAAAGGTAGACAAACCTTTTTGGGCAACAAATAGTAAAATCATTGCAACAATGAAAACAATCAAGAAGAGACACATAAATGTGATTATCTTGCCAATCTTTTCCAATTTAGAATTTTTAGAAGGCGAAGTCAACTGTTTTGCTAATTCTTTATTTGTCATAACTACTCCTTACTTTTTACTGACATTGCCATCAGCATCTTTAACTACTTGCATATCATTAACTGAGATATAACCCATTCTTGATATGACATTTTTTTGAACTTCATCACTAAGCATATATTCTAAAAATTCTTTTGTTAAACCAGTTGGTTTACCCTTAGTATACATATGCTCATAAGACCATAATGGCCAATTATCAGTTGCAACATTAGTAGCTGTAGGTTTATATCCATTTAATTTTAGTGATTTCACACTACTATCAACATAAGCAAAAGCTAAATAGGAAATTGCACCTGGAGTTTGAGAAACAATTGTTTTTACCATACCATTTGAATCTTGTTCTTGACTCTGTTTTGCAGCTTTACCTTCCATGATAGTCGTATCAAATGTTGCTCGTGAACCTGAACTTGCAGCACGATTTATAATGGCAATCTCTAAATCTTGACCACCTACTTGCTTCCAGTTTGTGTATTCGCCTGTAAAAATTTTACGTAATTGTTCCGTTGTTAAATTAGAAACTTTCACATTCTTATTTGTTATGACCGCAATACCAGCAACGGCTACTTTATGATCAGTTAATTTACTCGCATCAATACCACTTTTTTCCTCAGCAAATAAATCACTATTTCCAATTTGAACTGCACCTGACTGAACTTGAGATAAGCCAGTACCTGATCCACCACCTTGAACATTGACAATTTTCCCATCGTTTTCAAGTGAAAAGCTATCTGAGGATGCCTCAACAAGTGGTTGAAGTGCCGTAGAACCAACACTTGTTATCGATTGACCTTTGTCTATCCAGCTAGCACAGCCTGTTAATGCAAAAATCATGAGACTTGACATGGCTAACAAAACTAAGTTTTTTTTCTTTTTCATGTTGTTTTCCTTATTTTATTTTTATATAGGCTAAGAAAATACAGCCCACAGCTTCAATCTATTCATACCATATAAAAGTACAACGAATATTAAGATTGGAACCTTAACCCTTTTGGAAATGAATTTTTAATCGTATTTCCTACGACTTTACTAAAACCAATACCATTTTGGTGAATACATATCTGATACCAGCCTTTCGGATATTCTTGATCTAAATTTACGATATTACCTGACACATACTGCCTAAATTGCTCTTCATTAATATCAATTGTATTAACAACTTCTTTTTGCTTTAGAGCTACTCCTAAAGCAAATGAGGGCTCAAATCGTTTTTTCTTAAAAGTTCCAAGATGAAGGCCATTTCTTGCAATTTTTAATTTTTTTAGATCTGGTAAACCATTTGGTAGTAAATATAACTCCTCACCAAAAACCTGATAAATCCCATCAAATGAAATTAAAAGATTTTCTAATGAAAATTCTTGCCATAATTTTAATTGTTCTTTTGTTAAATTTGATTTTCCTGTTTTTACCGAACTACTATAAGATGTCTTTAAAGATTGTAAAACAGCTACAAACTGACCTTCTCCTTTAAAAAGATGCGGATACATTCTAGCCGTTTGTGGCAAACCGATTCCTTCTGACATTCCATTTACTTTTGGGACATCAACCAATTTGAATTCAGGATAATTATCCAATATCCAACTCACAACATCTTCATTTTCTTCCTTCGACCATGTACAAGTTGAATAGACAAAACGTCCACCATCAGTAAGCATGCTCAAACAATCTTCTATAATTTGTTTTTGCAACTTTGAACACTCACATGGATAACTCTCAGTCCAATATGTCATTGCAGAAGGGTCTTTACGAAACATCCCTTCACCAGAACAAGGTCCATCAAAGATAATTACGTCAAAATATTTATGAAACGATCTTGCTAAACGCTCAGCACTTTCATTCATTACAACTACATTTCTAGCACCAAATCGTTCAATATTTTCAACAAGGATTTTACTCCTTTTTTTTGAAATTTCATTTGAAACTAACAAACCTGTATTGTTCAAATAAGAAAGAATATGAGTTGATTTACCACCTGGGGCAGCTGATAAGTCCAAAATACGTTGATTAGGCTTGATTTCAGCAGACTGAACCACCATTTGAGCTGCTGGTTCTTGTGAATAGACCATTCCTGAAACATATTCTGGAGATTTTCCAGATATTTTCCCATAATAACCCCATTTGGTATGTGGTATCTTTGGAAATTCAAAATGAATCTGCTCTTTTAGAGGATTTGTCCGAAAACCAGACACAGCTTCTTCGTTAAATGATGCTAAGAATAGGTCTGCTTGCTCTCCTAATATCTGACGGTACTTTTTGATAAATGTCTCTTCTAATTGCATATTCATATGTTTCTAATTATTTGTTTTATTAGGATTTACATAGTCTAATATTCTATCTTTTAAAACTAAAGGAATAAACATTACCCGCTGACGCTGAACAAAATTAGGCTTTTCACCATCTAATGTCAATACGCAATATCCTAAAGAATCTCCTAATATCATTGCAGCTGCATAATCCCAAGGTTGAATATATGAGAAGTATGCGATAGCCTTACCAGACAAAACACAAGTCATACTAATTCCAGCACCACCATACATTCTCACTCCCAAAGTTCCTTGAGAAAATTCATAGATACCGAACCTTTTATCAGCATACATCTCACTATTAGAACAAATAAGGCTACGTTTTAAGTCATGTGATTGATAAGGCATCAGTTGTTTATCGTTTTGGTAAACACCAAAATCATTTCCACCAAAGTACAGCTCATCAGCCATGACGTTATAAATAAAAGCAAATTGACCGACGCCATTTTCAAAATAAGATAACATAATTGCAAAGTGACTTTGTTGAACAATAAAGTTAACAGTCCCATCAATAGGATCAATCACCCAAACATTGCCATCATCAATACAATGCTTTATATCACCTTCTTCAGCAATAAATACATCGTTTGGATATGATGATTTTATCTCTGAAACAATAAGTTCCTGGGTTAATTTGTCTATATTTGTTACTAAATCATCGAATTGTGATTTTTGTTCAATGATAATATCATCAGACATCTTCGTTCGGACAAAGTCACCTGCTTTATAAATCAAATCTTTTGCAAACTGGAATTTATTTTTCAATTTTAATAAACCCCTCACCTTGAGATTGAGCTAGTTTAAGAACTTTATAGCTAGAATAACCACTTGTTTTTTCAAATAATTTATCAATTTGCTTTTCTTCAGCTTTACTCTTAACAACTGTTTTAAACGCCTTATAGCTCTGTAGAACTTTTTTGACTTCAGCACGTGTCTCATAAGCTAATTCCACTTGATTCAAAAAAGAAAGCACTGATGAGATTTCCTCAGTGCTCCATGTAAAATCAAGAGGATAACTGTAATTTTTTGTCATGTTAATCCTCTATTTCTGCTCTTAATGTGGCCTGACGTAACTCTTGCTTACGATAATCACGTGGTAAAAAAGCACGTATTTCATCTTCATTAAAACCAATTTGCATACGCTTTTTATCCATAATGATTGGACGTCTTAATAAGCTTGGATTCTCAGCTATCAATTTAATAAGATCTGAGATTGAAAGGTCATCAACATCTACATCCAACTTTTGAAATACTTTTGAACGTGTTGAAATAATATCCTCTGTACCATTTTCAGTAAACGATAAGATATTTAATAAGTCTTCCTTAGATAAAGGACTTGTTATAATATTGTACTCTTGGAATTCAACTTTATGATTTATCAACCATGCACGCGCTTTTCGACAACTAGTGCAACTTGGTGAAAGAAATAAGGTAACCATTTAACCGCCCCTATAATAATGTTAGTTTAATTATACAAAATTTTAAGCCTCTTGGCTATCATTTTTATAATTTATCGCAAGGTTGCGGTCAGATTCTAATTGTCTAATCAAATCATCAATACTAGTGAATTTTATCATCTCACGAATACGAGCTAACCAAAAAATTTCAACACTTTCACCATAAATTTCTTGATTAAAATCAAAGATATTAGCTTCAATCCGTAATTCCGTTCCTCCAAAAGTGATATTTTTGCCAATACTTGTCATTGAACGATATAACTGCCCATCAATTTTAACATCCGTCACATATACCCCATCATCAGGTAAAAAAGTGCGGTCAGTCATTGCTAAATTGGCCGTTGGAAATCCAATTGTTCTTCCTCTTGCATCTCCGTGTACGACAATTCCTCGCGTTGAATACGTATACCCTAAAAGTTGATTAGCCTTTTCAATCTCACCATTTGTTACAAGTTGACGTATACGGGTTGAACTAATCTTAATACCTTCATCTACAATTTCATCGATAATATAGGTATCTCCTACAAAACTTTCCTGCAAATCGTAGGCTGATTTTTGATCCTGACCAAATTTATAATCAAAACCAACAATAATTTTCTTGGCACCTAATGATAAAATATAATCCTTAATAAAATCTTTAGAATTTAGTTTTGCAAATGTACTTGAAAAATCCAACAAATACAATTCATCAACATGAAATTCTTCGAATTTTTGATAACGTTTTTCAGGATAGGTTAGATGAAGAAGTAAGTCTGGTGAAAACTTAGCAAAAGTTAACTTTGGCGATTCTTTGAATGTCAACACAACAATTTTTAAACCTGTTTCCTGAGCTAATTCCCTTGCTTTGCTAAATAATTGAGCATGCCCTTTATGCATACCGTCAAAGTATCCTAATACCAAAATACAGTCGTTGGTAATTTTAATATCTGTATAATCTTTTATTTCTCTAATTATCATTATTATTCTCTTGTACTCTAAAAACCTTACGTGGTTTGTACTCGCTCTCTCTTTTTTCTAGAATAGCAACTAATTTATCTTCATAAAATGCAGCAACTGTAGGTTCATTTGACACCGCTTTAACTCTTCTCCCAAATGAAATTTCTTGAAATTCTTCTAATGATAAAAATAGTTTTGGCAAATCTGAAACACCGTATTCAATTGGTAATAGAAAACTCCAATCATCCTCTGCTACTAAATTTGCAATTTCTGATAATGTTAGAGCATCTTTTATTAATAGTCCTGCTGAAGCCGTTCGTTTTAGCTGCGACATATGACTTGGAATCCCTAAAACACGTCCTAAATCCACAGCCAAAGTCCTCACATAAGTTCCTTTACTGCAAGCAACCTTAAAAGAGAAACGACATCTCTCTTCTTCAAAAATTATTGGACTGGTTCTCTCAAAAGATAAAATTGTAACAAGGCGTATTGGACGCTCAACATCCTCCCCTGCTCTAGCATACTCGTACAATTTTTTCCCGTTAATCTTAATAGCTGAATACATTGGCGGTACTTGCTCGATACTCCCCAAGAAACCTTCCATTGCCAAGTCTATACTAAACTCTGAAATGTCTCCTTGTCTCACAACTTGTTTCTCTACAATATCCCCACTTGCATCCTCAGTCGTTGTTGAATAGCCTAAAGTAATTTCTCCCTCGTAAACCTTACCAGCTTCAGTCATAAATTCAAGCACTCTAGTGGCTTTTCCTACAGCTATCGGCAACACTCCTGTTACATCTGGATCTAAAGTACCCCCATGGCCAATTTTTTTCTCTCTTAAAATTTTTCGAAGTTTAAAGACAGCATCATGGGAAGTCATTCCAGCTTCTTTTTTTACATTAATAATTCCGTTAATCATAACCTCAATTATACCAAAGACACTAGGTAAATTAAACAAAAAAGAATTATACAAATCAGTTCTGTTCAATAGCCATAAAAAATTATTAAAAAATATGATTATTTTTTTGAATATGCTAAAACCCCTTTAAAACTATTTCTAAGGGGTTTAGCATATTCTAACGATTTATCTAATACTATGCTATCGTTTTAATGATTCAAATTTTTCTCGCATTGTTGGATTTTTTCTGGTTAATTTTTTTACAGAGACATCATCTAATTTATTGTTGGCTAATCTTAGCTGATTTTCACTAGTCGTTAAGGAAGCTTTAACAGCTTCCATTTGTTTAATGGTTTTATCAATTTGTTCAATTGCTTTTTTAAAGTTATTACTTGCAGAAGTATAGTTTTTAGCAAATGCAGTTTTAAAGACTTCTAAATCTTCCTCAAAATGTGTGATATCAATATTCTGTTCTTTAATCTGCGCAAGTTCTTGTTTATATTTCAAGCTACTTAAAGCAGCATTTCTGAGTATACCAATAAATTGGATAAATAACTGAGGTCTCACAACATACATTTTTTCGTACTTATAGCTGACATCTACAATACCTGTATTATAGTAATCATTATCAGGTTCTAACATACTCACAAGTACAGCATATTCACATTTTTTCTCTTTACGGTCCTTATCCAGTTCTTTGAAAAAATCTTCATTTTTATGTTTTCTTGCTGTTGTATCGGCCTCATTTTTCATCTCAAACATAATTGACAAAAACTCAACACCGTTTTCATCAGATTCACGATATATATAATCTCCTTTAGAACGACTATCTGAAATTTGATTATCTTTTTCAAAATAAGCATTTGGAAAGGCAAATTGTCTAACTTTATTAAACTCTGTTTCAGCGAAGAGTTCCAAACTTTCTCCAATGGCTTTTGTTGACTGTTGAGCCTTGAAGTTTTTATAAAATTCGACTTGTTCATTAGCAGCTTTCAACTGATTTTCATAAGATTGTTTAACAGTTGTTATAGATAATTCATTTTCTTTTTCTTGAAGTAAAATTTGATTTTTTAGTTGATCACGCTCTTGTTTTAAAATTGAAGTTTTAGTTTCAAATTCAACATCTTTCTCAAGAACTACTTTGTCAAGTTGATTTTTTAGTTGCAATAATTCTTCATTCTTTTTCAATAGCTGTTCCTGGAAATCTTGATCTTTTTTTGCTAATGTTTCAGACAAAGTTTTTTCAAGTTTTAAAATTTCCTGCTCTTTTTCATTAACTTTGTTTTGAATTAAATGATTTGTATTTTTTTCAATGGTACTTAGATTATAACGAAGTTCCTGAATGGTTTGTTCTTTTTCAGATAGCTTCTTATCCAAATCATACTTTGAGCGCTCTTCTAAAATAAGTTTTTCACTCATTAGTCTATCATGTAATTCTTTATCAAACTCTACTCCTCTAATTTGAGATAGTAATTGGTTGTATTCATTTTCATTAATGGTAAAAACCGTATTGCAATGTGGACATTTAATTTCATTCATAACTATTTCTCATCTAAATGGTAATGTTTATAAAATTCAACTTTTAATGTGATGAACCGTTCTAAATCTTTTAGTAAATGATAAAGGACAGCACGTGATTCAAATTCCTCTCTAGTTTTAGGAAGATCACTATCTCTATAAAAGTCCAAGGTTTGATGAATTTTTTCTAACAAATCCGATGCTGGATTCTCTTGACTTAATTGATGGGAGGTTTCAATGAGTAAATCTGCTAAAGTATCTTTAACAGAACCATCAAATTGAAAACTATTCATTGCCACTGCCATTTCACTTAACAGTTCGTTTTGTTGCCTTCTCATTTCAAAATAATGCACATGATAGTTTGTTTGATGAATGAAATGATTTTTTGAGTCTTTATAAACGAGCTCCAGTGCCTCATTAAGTATTTTATCAAGTTGAATAATCAAACTAGCTTTATTGGTACCATCTCCTTTTTTTAGGAGATAAGCAAACCTCAATAAAACTTCTTTTAAAAGTTTTTCTACTTTCAAATGGTAAAGCTCAATATCCTTACTGTAATCCCTCATATACATATTAATAACTAAAGCAACACCGACACCTATAAAAAACAAAGAAAATTCATTCAATAATAGTGATACCGACATACTTTTTTCATTATAACAATGAAAGACTAAAACAATACTAGGTGCAATCCCAATACTTAGTTTCCCTAAAAAACTCAAAGTGAGGTAAATAAGTAAAAAAATACTGAAACTAAACAACCAATACCCTAAAATAGCAAAAGATATATAAGCAAGAAAAAAAGCAAGTATAGCAGATAAAAAACGCTCACATGCAATTTTTAAAGTTGTTCTTCTAGTATCTAAGACACTTAATATCGCAATAACTCCAGAAGAACTTGCATAAGATAGTTTCAAAAAATCGGCAAGAATATAGGCAATTATAGTGGCAAGAAATAATTTAATGATTTTTTCAATATTACTCATGCTTAAAACATATTCTTCCTAATTTCATTTTGTACCTTTTCCCATTCTTGATTGGCTCTAAAAAGTTTTTGTTTATAAATACGAATACCCTTTAAATATGTTTGTTCCAAATATAATTGTTTTACTTTAGGTATTAATGGTATTTTAATACTCCTTAATAAATTTGTGTTTATGTTGATACTGTTTTTCCCAATATTTGCAGATTTAAGTGCTTGTTGTCCTTCAAAACTATCTAAATAAGATTTTAAATAAAAACCTGTCAAACGATCATCTTTTGGTCTAAGAATTGTAAAATTTGCAGAAGCTATTATAGGTTTTTTTTGTTCCTCAAAAACAGCTAATTTTAAAACCGTTCCCTTAGAAGAAAGTAAAACATCTCCTTCCTTCAATTTATAACGTTCTAAATTGAGCGATGTCTCATCCACTGATTTAAGCCTATGATACTGTATTCCACTATCATCAATATCACTGATATTTATAATAGACACAGTTCCCTCTAAAGAATATGAAGATACTTTTTTTCCTTTAAAAAAAGTAACTAAATCATTCAAAGAAAATAATCCTTTTAACATAAAATTTTCCCTTTCTTTATTTAGTATTTAAATACTAACATATTTTGAAATAAATGAAAAGAAAAACTGAGAAAAATTCTCAGCTTACAGATTTTTTAGCGCCGCAACTGCCTTATCGTAGTCGGGCTCTGAATTAATATTGTCTAAATATTCGACATATTGTATAGTGTTTTCTTCATCTAAAATCAAAACTGCTCTAGCAAGTAAATGCCATTCATTCATCAGCAGCGCATAATCCTTACCAAATGAATGGTCAAAGTAATCAGAAAGCATAATAGCATTTTCTAGTCCTGCAGCACCACACCAACGCCCTTGAGCAAATGGTAAATCCATAGATACTGTAATCACAACAGTATTTTCATTTTCAGATAACTCTTTATTAAACGTTCTTGTCTGTGTTGAACAAATCCCTGTATCAATTGAAGGAACCACACTTAATACTTTTTTATATCCATCAAAATCTGATAAAGATTTTTTAGTTAAATCTGGTGTTGTTAGTGTAAAATCAATAGCCTTATCACCAACTTGAAGTTGCTTACCAGTAAATGTTACTGGTTTTCCAATAAATGTTGCCATAATCTAACTCCTTTATATAGTTTACTCTATTTTAACGTATTTCCTTGTTTTTTTCGATTGATTTGATTGATTACTCTCTAAAATACTCTTTTACAATTGGGACAACACCTTCCCCATATAATTTTATCGCATTCATAACCTTTTCATGTGGCATAGAAGCAATCGGTAAATGAAGCATAAAACGATCAAGGTCTAAAGTCTCAATCAAACAAATGATTTTATTAGCTACCGTATTAACATCACCTACAATCATTGCACCATCAGAACCTATAGCCTGTTGGTATATTTTCCTTGTCATTTTAGACCAATGTGGTCTATCTTTACTAATACTATCTAC
>JAUMZW010000021.1 GCA_030527925.1 Streptococcus sp. | reverse complement strand
CCTTAGAAAGGCTTAAGTAAATCTATTTATAAGGATTTCATTAGTAATTATTAATAGTGTCTTAGGCCCTTTATTTTAAATAATATGTAGGTTTGTCTACAGTCTGAAAGATTGGATTTTACTAATCTTTTTTTATTAAAAAAAGATTAAAGTTTTAAGAAAACTCTATTGACAATTAAAAGGTCAAGAAATATAATATAGTAAAATTGTTATATAACATTAACACAATAAAGGATGGTACCTTTGATGATTGAATTTAAACATGTTTCAAAAATTTACGGTGAAAATGAAGCCTTGAGTGATTTGAATTTAGAAATTAATGATGGTGAAATATTTGGTCTTATTGGTCATAATGGAGCTGGTAAAACTACAACTATTAGTATCTTGACCTCAATCATTAACGCAACTTATGGGGATGTCATTGTAGATGGTTTGGATTTGAAGTTGAATCGTGATTCAATCAAGAAAAAAATTGGTTACGTGCCTGATTCACCCGATATTTTTTTAAATTTAACGGCAAATGAGTATTGGCATTTTTTAGCTAAGATTTATGATGTTGATTCTACAGAAACAGAGCAACGTTTAAAGGAGCTTATTGAATTATTTGATTTAGGAGAGTTCATTAATAATACTATTGATAGCTTTTCACATGGTATGCGACAAAAAGTTATTGTTATTGGAGCTCTATTAATAAATCCTGATATTTGGATTTTAGATGAACCATTAACAGGACTAGATCCACAGGCTGCTTTTGACCTTAAAAAAATGATGAAAGAGCATGCTCTAGCAGGTCATACTGTTATTTTCTCTACCCATGTTTTAGCCGTAGCTGAACAATTGTGTGACCGTTTTGGTATTCTAAAAAAAGGTAAACTCATTTTTTTAGGAACTATGGATGACTTACGTGCTCAAAATCCAGGCCAAGATTTAGAGTCAATCTACCTTTCTATGATAGGTCATGATGAGAGCTAGGAAGGAGATCTATAATGAGACGTTCTATTATATGGGAGTTGGTGAAGGTGAATATCCTTTATTCTAATCCATCTGCCTTATCTACAATTAAAAAGAAACAAGAAAAAAAGAAAAATCCTAATTTTAGTCCCTATAAGTCTGTTCTTAGGCAAAATCTTTTAACAATTGCAATTATAACAATATCGTACAGTGCTTTATTTCTAGATAATGATTTTAAGAAGGATTCATCAGCTCTGGCTTCAATGTTAGGCCTCTACTTTTTAATGAGCTTTGGGTCACTCTTTTCATCCATGTATAGTATTTTTTATGATAGCAAGGACTTGAAATTATATGCCTCTATGCCGATTAGACAGTCAGAAATTTTTACTGCAAAATTGATTTCTGCCTTATCTATTGGAGCTACCTTTATTTTACCAATTTTACCTGTTTTAATTGTGGCATACTGGCAAATTTCAGGTTCTCTCCTCAGTATTGGTTTCGCAGTAATTAACTTTATCGCCATATCTCTCATGATAGTTGTTGTGTCCTTAATTTTAAATCATTATAGTAGTAAATTGATTTTAAGAAGTAAGTATAAGGCCTTGTTTTCTACAATTTTTACCCTACTTCCAATGATTTTTATTTTGCTAGGTGTTGGGATCTTAAATGTTTTTAACCAAAGAAGATTTAGTGGACATGCCATTCATCAATATCATCTTCCTTACTTTGATGGTTTTTATGAGGTTATGAAAAATCCTTTTGGTTTTTCAAGTTTGTTAAATTATTTTTTACCGTTCTTCCTTAGCCTTCTAGGTGTCTATTTTATAGTTAAAAAAATCATGCCTAATTATTTTGAGACTGGTTTTTATCAGAAAAAAGATACAACTACAAAGTCAACTAAAGTTTATCAGGACAAAAGTTTATCTAAAGTGTTAATCAGACATCACCTAGGTACGTTAAAAGATAAAAATTTACTGACACAGGCATATTTTTTATCTGTTGTTATGGTTTTTTCGTTTCTTACCCCAGTTCTTACCAAAGGTTTAGACGTAATTTTACATCAAGAAAAATTTATAGCAAATAGTATTGCAATGGGAGTTATTTTTGCGCTTTTAACCATGATGATGAGTTTTATCAGAGTGAGTCTTTCTCTTGAAAAAGAAAATTATGCCTTTATCAAGACACTTCCAATAAATGAAAAGTCATTTTTACACCAAAAACTATTGCTACATTATTTTGTACAAACCCTACCAATTTTAGTTTTTGGGCTAGTTGTTGCTTTATTTTTAAGATTAAATCATCCCTTAATCTTTTTAGGTTTTTCATTTTCCTACTTAGCAGTCAGTTATGTAATTGCCGAAAATTACTTTATCAAAGATGTGAGAAATCCTGAATTTCATTGGCAGGATACCACACAGCTTTTGATGAAGGGAAGAAACCAGTGGTTTTTTTCGTTGATTTATTTTGCTCTGATTATATTGATGGTAGCATTAAATGCAGTCATAGCAGTGATATCAAATTGGATTAACCCTTATTTATCAGCTGCTATAGTTTTTAGTATTGTTCTAATTACTTGTGGAGGTTATCATCTTTATATGAATACTCATTTTTGGAAGAAATTGTAGCATTTATTTAAAATAAACTAGAGGGTATATCAGCCCTCTAGTTTTATGTTATAATCTTATCTATGAAACGAAATTTAAAGACCGTAAAACGAATTGTCATAAAAATAGGAACAAGTTCCCTTATCTTAAAACACGGTAAGATTAATTTAGAAAAAATCGATAATCTTGCTTTTGTTATCTCAAGTTTAATCAATAAGGGGATGGAAGTAATCTTAGTATCTTCTGGTGCGATGGGGTTTGGGTTGGATGTGTTGAAATTAGACAAGCGTCCTTCCGATCTTGCAAGACAACAAGCAGTATCAAGCGTTGGTCAAGTAGCGATGATGAGTCTTTATTCGCAAGTTTTTTCCCATTATCAAACGCATGTATCTCAGATATTACTGACTCGGGATGTCATCGAGTACCCAGAAAGCCTTGCAAATGTAACAAATGCTTTTGAAAGTTTATTAAACTTAGGGATTGTTCCTATTGTTAATGAGAATGATGCTGTTAGTGTAGATGAACTAGATCATCAGACAAAATTTGGTGATAATGATCGATTATCAGCTATTGTATCAAGTATTACTAACTCAGATTTATTAATCATGTTATCAGATATCGATGGTCTTTTTGATAAAAATCCAACAATTTATAAGGAAGCAAAGCTTAGAGAACACGTCACAGAGATTACAGATGAAATCATTCAATCAGCAGGCGGTGCAGGTAGTAAATTTGGAACAGGTGGCATGCTTAGTAAGATTCAATCAGCTCAAATAATGTTTGAAAATCATGGTCAGATGATTTTAATGAATGGGGCTAATCCAAGAGATATCCTTAGAGCATTAGATGGTGAGAATATAGGAACATTATTTCAAGAAAGATGAGGCAGTATATGACATATATTGAAAAATTAGGACAAAATGCAAGAAAAGCAAGTAAGCAACTCTTAGATTTACAAACAAAAGAGAAAAATATGTTATTAAAAGAAGTGGGTAAAGCTTTAATTTTAAATAGCGATACGATTATTTCTGAAAATCAAAAAGATTTAAAAGAAGCTAAAAATAATGGTATCTCAGATATTATGATTGATAGGTTAGCCTTAACTAGAGAAAGGATAAAAGCAATTTCTGAAGGTTTATATCAAGTTGCTGATTTGAAGGATCCAATAGGAGAAGTTATCCAAGGTTTTACTAATATTGATGGTCTGGAAATTTTACAAAAACGTGTCCCTTTAGGTGTTATTGCAATGATTTTCGAAAGTCGCCCTAATGTCTCCATTGATGCTTTTAGTCTTGCTTTTAAAACAAATAACGCTATTATTTTGAGAGGTGGGAGAGATGCCATCAATTCTAATAAGGCTCTGATTACAGTTGTTCGCACAATTTTAGAGAAGCATCAAATCACCCCTGATGTCGTTCAGTTAGTTGAGGACACGAGTTACGAGGTAGCTGAGGAGCTAATGAGAGCAACGGATTATATAGATGTTTTGATTCCAAGAGGTAGTGCACGACTTATTCAGACTGTTAAGGAGAAAGCCAAAGTTCCTTTTATTGAAACTGGGTTAGGTAATGTTCACATCTATGTTGATTCATCAGCAGATTTAGAGATGGCTGTAGAGATCGTTATCAATGCAAAGACTCAACGACCAAGTGTTTGTAATGCTGCTGAGAGTTTAGTTCTACATCAAGATATTGCATCTGAATTTTTGAAAAAATTAGAGTTGGCTTTGAAACCCATACAACCAGTTGAATTTAGAGCTGATAAACGTGCATTTTCTTATTTATCACAAGCTATTCTTGCGACGTCGGAAGATTTTGGGATGGAATTTTTAGATTATATTATGTCTGTTAATGTAGTTGATAATCTTGACGAAGCCATCGATTGGATTAATAAATATTCTAGCAAACACTCCGAGTCTATCTTAACACAAGATTTAACCCATGCTAAAATCTTTCAAGACAAGATTGATTCATCAGTAGTCTATGTTAATGCATCTACCCGATTCACAGATGGATTTGCTTTTGGCTTTGGAGCAGAGATTGGGATATCTACTCAAAAACTACATGCTAGAGGTCCAATGGGCTTAGAAGCTCTTACGACATGTAAATATTATATTTCAGGTAATGGTCAGATTAGAAAATAATGCGAATAAACTACCCCTTAAATAATGGGTAGTTTATTTTTGACTATGGATTGTGATAGGTCTGCTTTTTTACTTTTCTTTCGGTCTAAAAATATGATAAAATAAAAGTTATGACAAAAGATTTTCACCATGTCACTGTTTTATTGCATGAAACAGTTGATATGCTAGTAGTTAAACCAAATGGTATATATGTTGATGCAACATTGGGTGGGGCAGGACATAGTGATTATTTATTATCACAATTAGGTCCAGAAGGTCACTTGTATGCCTTTGATCAAGACCAAAATGCAATTGATAATGCAAAAATTAAATTAAAAAAATACATTGATAAAGGACAAGTGACGTTTATCAAATCAAATTTCCGCCATTTAAAATCTGCAATTGCTCAATATGGTATTACGGAAATTGATGGTATTCTATATGATTTAGGTGTATCAAGCCCTCAATTAGATGAGAGGGAGCGTGGTTTTTCTTACAAAAAAGATGCACCACTTGATATGCGGATGAATCAAGAGCAAGAGTTAACAGCTTATCAGGTTGTTAATACATATGATTATCATGACCTTGTTCGATTGTTCTTCAAATATGGTGAGGATAAATTTTCTAAACAAGTTGCAAGAAAAATAGAGCAAGCTAGAGCGATAAAACCTATTGAAACAACAACAGAGTTAGCAGAGATTATTAAGGCAAGTAAACCTGCAAAAGAGTTGAAAAAGAAGGGACATCCAGCCAAACAAATCTTTCAAGCTATTAGAATTGAAGTTAATGATGAGTTAGGTGCAGCGGATGAATCTCTCCAACAAGCATTAGATCTGTTAGCTATTGACGGAAGGGTGTCGGTAATAACCTTTCATTCTTTGGAAGACAGATTGACAAAGCAACTCTTTAAAGAAGCGTCAACAGTTGAACTTCCGAAAGGCTTGCCTTTTATACCTGATGAATTGCAGCCTAAATTTAAATTAGTGAATAGAAAACCCGTGTTACCTAGTAAAGAAGAACTCTCAGTTAATAACAGAGCACATTCTGCTAAGTTACGAGGAATACAAAGGATCAGAAAATGAGTGAAAAAAATCCAAGACGTTCAGAGGCTATTGCTACTGTCCTTCAAAAACACATTAGAAGATTTTCAAGAGTTGAACAAGCATTTTATAGCTCAGTGATTGTAACACTTATTATTATTGCGATAAGTATTGTTTATTTGCAAAGTAATATTTTCCAAGTTCAACAAAAAATTAACATTATTAATAGCCAAATTAGTGAGACGCAGACAACTTTAGAAAATACTAAGCAAGAAGTTAATGAATTGAGCAATCGTGACAGGGTTACTAAGATTGCTCAAGAGGCAGGTCTTAGTAATCAACAAGACAATATAAAAAAGGTAAAATAATAGATGAAAAAACTATGGAAACGTTTTTTAAGCTATATTATTAGAGACAGGCGTACGCCGAAAAAAAATAGAGAACGAGCTGGTCAAAATTTAATGATTACTGCTGTGATTATTTTTTTTGTTTTTATCATTAATTTTGTCATTATTATTGGTAGTGATACAAAATTTGGTCATAAACTCTCTACTGAGGCAAAAAATGTCTACCAACAAACCATCAAGGTGCAAGCAAGACGAGGAACAATTTATGATCGAAATGGGATTCCTCTAGCCGAAGATTCTTCAACATATAGTGTTTTTGCTATTATTTCAAAAACTTATATTGGAGCTAAGGGTGAGAAATTATATGTTCAAACCTCACAGTTTGATAAGGTAGCTGAAATTTTACACAATAAATTAGGCATTAAAAAGAAGTTGATTTTGAAACAATTAGCTCAAGAAGGACTTTACCAAGTTTCATTCGGTAAATTAGGTTCAGGAATTTCCTATAGTGTAAAAACAGAAATAGAAAAGGCTATGGAAAAGGCTAATATTCAGGGAATTGGCTTTACGGCAAGTCCAGGTAGGTTGTACCCAAATGGACAGTTTGCTTCACAATTTATTGGATTAGCTCAATTAGATGATAAGACAGGGACTTATTTAGTTGGAAAAACAGGATTAGAGGCCTCTTTAAATGATATTTTAGCTGGACAAGATGGTACAATTGTTTATCAAAAAGATAAAAACGGTAATCCACTTTTAGGAACAGGAAAATCTTCTAAGACAGCTGTTGATGGTAAGGATGTTTATACGACATTATCAGAACCATTACAGACTTATCTAGAAACCCAGATGGATGTTTTTCAAGGCAAGGCAAAAGGTAAGCTAGCAGCTGCTACAGTTGTAAATGCAAAAACGGGTGAGATTTTAGCTACAACAGAAAGACCGACCTATAATGCTCAAACTCTAGAAGGTTATAAGGATCTGACTTCGACAACTAGTCAGCTTTATCAGAACCAATATGAACCAGGTTCAACGATGAAAGTGATGACATTGGCATCGGCAATTGATTCAAAAGTTTTCAAGGCAAATGAAACCTATTATAGTAATAGTTATCAAGTTGCAGATGCAGTTATTAAAGACTGGGATGTCAATGAAGGAATAACTTCCGGAAACTATCTAACTATGGCCCAGGGATTTGCTCACTCAAGTAATATTGCAATGACCATGCTAGAGCAAAAAATGGGTGAGGATAAGTGGTTGAACTATTTATCTAAGTTTAAGTTCGGCTACCCAACCCGTTTTGGAATGCTTTGGGAGGGCTCAGGACTTTTTCCTAGTGGAAATGAAGTAGCTTCAGCACAGAGTTCATTTGGTCAAGGGGTAGCTGTCACACAAATTCAGATGTTGAGAGCTTTTACTGCAATCTCAAATGATGGAGAAATGTTAGAACCACAGTTTGTTAGTAAAATTTATGATCCAAATTCAAAGTCAGAGAGAATTGCCAAAACTGAGGTTGTTGGTCATCCTGTTTCTAAAACTGCAGCTGAAAAAACAAGAGATTATATGGTAACAGTTGGAACAGACCCATATTGGGGAACACTACAAACTGCAACAACTGGTCCAGTTATTCAGGTTGGTAATGAGTCAATAGCTGTAAAATCAGGAACAGCTCAAATTGCCGATACTGAACATGGTGGCTATTTAGAAGGACAAAATGATACCATTAACTCTGTTGTTGCAATGGTGCCCTCAGATAATCCTGACTTTATTATGTATGTAACTTTGCAACAACCAGAGCACTTCAGTCTTATTTTTTGGCAAGATGTTGTGAACCCAGTGCTTGAGCGTGCGGAACTCTTAAAAGATGATTTGACTACACCAGTGGTTTCAACTACCTCTAAGACAACAAGTTATAAGTTACCAAATTATATTGGCAAACGTCCAGGAACCACATCTCTTGAGTTAAGGAATAATTTAGTTCATCCAATTATATTAGGAACAGGTAATAAGATCGCTAAAATGTCAAAAGATGTTGGTGATAAACTATCAGATGGTTCACAATTATTATTGTTGACTAATAAACTTGAATCAATGCCAGATATGTATGGATGGACTAAAGCTAATGCTAAGAAGTTCTCAGAATGGACTGGGATTACTGTTAAATTTAAAGGTAAAAAATCAGGTAAGATTATCAAACAGTCTGTAGAATCTGGGAATGTCCTGTCTAAAGTAAAAAAATTAACGTTAACATTAGGAGATTAAAATGCTTTTAAGTATCATAGCAGGAGTGGCTGCTTTTCTATTAACTGTAATTGCAATGCCACATTTTATTCGTTACTATCAACTCAAAAAAATTGGTGGACAACAAATGCATGAAGATGTTAAACAACATCTTGAAAAGGCAGGAACACCAACAATGGGTGGAACTGTATTTATTCTTATTTCAATCTTACTTAGTTCTATTTTCAATCTGTTTATTGAAAAACATTCTGGTTCAATATGGGGTCTTACAGCTATTCTAATTATTTATGGTTTTGTAGGTTTTATTGATGATTTCTTAAAAATATTTAAAAAAATTAATGAGGGTCTTACACCAATCCAAAAGTTATCTTTACAGTTATTAGGTGGGATTGTATTTTATGTAGTATATGTCTTACCAAGTGGAACTGATATGGTAAACGTTTTTGGGTGGCAAATACATTTAGGGTTTTTCTACCTTATATTTGTATTACTATGGTTGATAGGTTTTTCAAATGCTGTCAATTTAACAGATGGTATAGACGGTTTAGCTTCAATTGCATCTGTCATTAGTTTGATTACCTATGCAATTATCGCTATTATACAAAAACAATTTAATCTCCTCTTTATTATATTACCTGTCATTGGGTCTTTACTTGGATTTTTTGTATTTAATCATAAGCCTGCAAAAGTATTTATGGGAGATGTTGGTAGTCTTGCATTGGGTGGTTTATTAGCTGGTATTTCAATTACTTTAAGGCAAGAATGGACATTATTATTGATAGGTTTGGTATATGTAATTGAAACAGCTTCGGTTATGCTCCAAGTATCGTATTTTAAATATACTAAGAAAAAGACTGGGCAAGGTAAACGTATTTTTGCAATGACACCTTTTCATCATCATTTAGAGTTGGGTGGCTTATCAGGTAAGGGAGAAAAATGGAGTGAGTGGAAAGTTGATATCTTTTTATGGAGCATAGGTATTATCGCTTCTTTAATCACTCTAGTTATTCTTTATCGTTAAAATGTATTATTTTAAGAAAACAAGGAAGTCTTTCCTTGTTTTTGCTTTTATTCTCCCTTTAATGCTATAATGAATAATAAGAAAAATGAGGTAAAACATGTCATTTAAAGATTTTAATTTCAAATCCTATATCCAAAAAGCTTTAGATCAATTAAATTTTTTTGAACCTACAGAAGTTCAAAAACGTTTGATTCCTATTGTAAGACAAGGAAAGGATTTAGTTGGAGAGTCTAAGACAGGCTCAGGAAAGACACATACTTTTTTATTACCTATTTTTGAAAAAATAGATGAGACAAATAATAGTGTTCAAGTTGTTATTACAGCTCCTAGTCGAGAGTTAGCAACACAAATTTATCAAGCGACTAAGCAAATTGCTGAACAATCAGAAGTAGAAATTCGAGTTGTTAATTATGTCGGTGGAACTGATAAATTGAGACAAATTGAAAAGTTAAAGGTTTCACAGCCACATATTGTTATTGGTACGCCAGGGCGTATTTATGATTTGGTTAAATCAGGTGATTTATCTGTTCATACAGCTCATACATTTGTTGTTGATGAAGCTGATATGACTTTAGATATGGGGTTTTTGGATACAGTAGATAAGATAGCAGCTGCTTTACCCAAAGATGTTCAGATTTTAGTCTTTTCAGCCACAATACCGCAAAAATTACAGCCTTTCCTGAAGAAATATCTTACACAACCTGTAATCGAAAAAATTCAGAATAAAATTATAATTGCTGATACAATTGATAATTGGTTAATCTCAACAAAAGGTCGTGATAAGAATTCTCAAATTTTACAAATGGCTAAGATTTTACAGCCTTATATGGCCATGATTTTTGTAAATACGAAAGAACGTGCAGATGATTTACATGGTTTTTTAATCAACAATGGATTGAAAGTTGCTAAAATACATGGAGGTATTCCTCCAAGAGAGCGTAAACGAATCATGAATCAAGTTAAAAATATGGATTATGAGTATATCGTTGCAACAGATTTAGCAGCAAGAGGAATAGATATTGAGGGAGTAAGTCATGTTATTAATGATGCGATTCCTCAAGACTTGTCATTTTTTGTTCATCGTGTAGGAAGAACAGGACGTAATGGTTTACCTGGTACAGCCATTACACTTTATCAACCAAGTGACGATTCAGATATCCGTGAGCTTGAAAAATTAGGTATTTCATTTATTTCTAAGGTGATTAAAGATGATGAGTTTCAAGATACTTATGATCGTGACCGTAGACAAAATCGTGAAAAGACACGTGAAAAACTAGACACAGAAATGATTGGGCTAGTAAAGAAAAAGAAAAAGAAGGTGAAGCCTGCCTATAAGAAGAAAATTCAGTGGAAAGTTGATGAAAAGCGTCGTAAAGAAAGGCGAGCAGCTAATCGTGCTAAGGGTAGAGCTGAACGTAAGGCAAAAAAACAAACCTTCTAATTTAAAACGTAGTGATAAGGTTTTCTTATCAACTTGATAAAGAAATGCTATTTTACAAATAATATCCTCCTTGTTAGACTTGTAACTATACAAATGATTAAGGAGAAAGTATATGAAAAGAAGAAAATTAATAGCAGCAATAACATTATCAACAATAGCATTAATATTTTCTACTCGGTTGGCATTTGCAGATAGTAAAAAGGAAATAGTTGTTGCGACAGATTCCGATACTGCTCCTTTTACTTACAAAAAAGATGATTCGTACAGAGGTTACGATATTGATGTTTTAAAAGCTGTCTTTAAAGATTCAAAGACGTATCAATTAAAATTTCAAACCGTAGCTTTCTCATCTATTCTGAGTGGAATAGACTCAGGTCGTTATCAAATTGCGGCAAATGACTTTAACTATAATGAAGAGCGAGCAGAAAAATATCTATTCTCCAATCCCATTTCAAAGTCAAATTATGCGATTGTTAGTGAAAAAGGAACAAAGTACACTAGCTTAGATGAGTTATCGGGGAAAACTGCAGAAGCTATGGCTGGGAGTAATTATGCACAGATTCTTGAAAAATGGAATGCAGATAACCAAGATAAGTCCCCTATCACAATCAATTATGTTTCCAATGGGACAGGTCTCTCGAATCGTTTGCAAAATATTGAAAATAAGAAAACAGATTTTATTTTATATGATGCTATTTCAGCTCAGTTTGTTGTAAAGGATCAAGGATTTAAGGTCAATGTAAATAAAGTCTCCGATACTATAGGAACTAAGAATGATGGTTTAGAGTATTTTGTTTTTGCTAAGGATAAAGAAGGAAAAGTTTTACAAAACTTTATTAATAAACGTTTAGACAATCTACAAAAAAATGGTACCCTTAAAAAATTAAGTCAAAAATATTTTGGAGGAGACTTTGTAACTTCTCTGAAATAATTGTAAAATTATGGTCATGCTATTCTATGACAAAAAAGAGAAGAAAGAATTAAAAGTGTATGAATAGTTTTTTTTTAACTACCAATGTCAACTGGTATCAAAAACTTGTTGAACAGATTCCAGCAGGCCGCTTATTTAGTTGGCGGGCTGTATTTGATGCAATTCCATCTATTTTAGAACATTTACCAACAACGTTAATTTTAACTTGTTTTGGTGCGATATTTGGTTTGGTTTTAGCGTTATTATTCGCAGTTGTTAAAATTAATAAAGTTAAGGTTTTGTATCCTATTCAAGCCGTGTTTGTCAGTTTTTTAAGAGGAACACCGATTTTAGTTCAATTAATGTTGACCTATTATGGAATTCCACTCTTTTTAAAATATTTAAACCAACAATACGGATTATCCTGGAATATTAACGCTATTCCAGCCTCTGTATTTGCGATACTAGCTTTTGCTTTTAATGAAGCTGCCTATACAAGCGAGACGATCAGGGCAGCAATTTTATCAGTAAATAATGGTGAAATTGAAGCAGCAAAAAGTTTAGGGATGACAAATATTCAAATTTATAAGCGCGTGATTATCCCAAATGCTGCTGTTGTTGCAACACCAACTTTGATAAATACTCTCATTGGTTTAACGAAAGGAACATCTCTTGCGTTTAATGCAGGAATTGTAGAAATGTTTGCACAAGCTCAAATAATGGGTGGAAGTGATTATCGCTATTTCGAACGTTATATATCTGTTGCTTTGGTTTATTGGGTGATTAGTATTATTATTGAGCAGTTTGGACGTTTAATAGAGAAAAAAATGGAAATTGACAAGCCACAAACAACACAAACAACTATAACAGGAGGGCTACAATAATGATTAAAATCACAAAATTAACAAAAGCCTTCTCTGGTCAAAAAGTGTTAGATAGTATTGATTTAGAAATTAAAAAAGGTGAAGTTGTTGCTCTTGTAGGTGCTTCTGGAGCAGGGAAGTCGACGTTTTTAAGAAGTATGAACTATTTAGAGGAGCCTGATTCAGGTCAAATTGAAATTGGTGATTTTAAGGTTGATTTCCAAACAATTACAAAAGAAGAAATTTTGACTTTACGTCGTAAACTCGCTATGGTTTTTCAACAATTTAATCTTTTTGAACGTCGTACAGCTTTAGACAATGTTAAAGAGGGGTTGAAAATCGTTAAAAAAATGTCTGACATAGAAGCTACAAAAATTGCAAAGGAAGAACTTTCTAAAGTTGGTTTGTCAGATAGAGAAAATCATTATCCTAAACATCTTTCTGGCGGTCAAAAACAACGTGTAGCAATAGCAAGAGCACTGGCAATGAAGCCTGATGTTTTATTGCTAGACGAACCAACATCGGCTCTAGACCCTGAATTAGTTGGAGAAGTTGAAAAATCTATTTTGGATGCGGCTAAGAGTGGTCAAACGATGGTTTTAGTTAGTCATGATATGGATTTTGTTTACCAAGTTTCTGATAAAGTTCTTTTCTTGGAAAAAGGACATATTTTAGAGCAAGGGACACCAGAAGAAATTTTTAAATCTCCAAAAGAAGAGAGAACGAAAGAATTTTTTTCTAAGTACTCAAAAACTTATATTTAGAGATGATATGTTATAATAAAAGTTGAAATAAATTCAGCTTTTATTTTTGATAGAAAGGATAAAATTTAACTCATGCTATCAGATGTTTTGACATTTTTTTTAGAGGGTCTAATTTTTTCAGTGATTTTTGTATTAATCTTTGCATTTTTGTGGAGTAGATGGCGTATAAAAAGAAAGTTAGATAAGACTGCTAAGGAAAGACAGGCGTTTTTATATGATTTATTGATGATAATGTTAGCGATAACACCAGTATTATCCTTTGCCTTTATGGCAATTATTTTAATAGTAAAAGCATAAAATGAAAGAAGGTACTTGTATGTATGATACTTTAGTAATTGGTTCTGGACCTGGCGGAATGACTGCAGCACTTTATGCTGCAAGGTCAAATTTAAAAGTTGGGATAATTGAACAAGGAGCACCTGGTGGACAAATGAATAATACATCTGAAATTGAAAATTATCCTGGTTATACTCATATTTCAGGTCCAGAATTATCCATGAAGATGCATGAATCATTGGAAAAATTTAATGTTGAGAGCATCTATGGAATTGTAACAAAGGTTGAAACAGATGGTGTAATTAAACGTATTTATACTGAAGATAAGGTTTTAGAGGCTAAAACGGTTATCATTGCTACAGGTGCTAAAAATCGACCTTTAGGTGTTCCTGGTGAGGAAGAATATACTAGTCGTGGTGTCTCATATTGTGCTGTCTGTGATGGAGCTTTTTTTAGAAATCAAGACTTACTCGTTATTGGAGGAGGGGATTCTGCGGTAGAAGAGGCTGTCTATTTGACACAGTTTGCCAAGTCAGTAACAATTGTGCACAGACGTGATGAATTAAGAGCTCAAAAAATATTGCAAGATAGAGCATTTGCTAATGAAAAAATTAAGTTTATTTGGGATTCAGTAGTGACTGAAATTAAAGGGACTGATATCAAGGTTTCTAGTGTATTAATTGAGAATGTAAAAACAAAAGAAGTTTCAGAACATGAATTTGGAGGAATCTTTATTTATGTCGGTACTAATCCAGTATCTGGTATGGTTACTGATTTAGGAATTACAGATGAATCTGGTTGGATTGTTACAAACGATAAGATGGAGACATCAGTTAAAGGTATCTATGCAGTTGGAGATGTCAGACAAAAAGAATTAAGACAGATTACAACTGCGGTAGGTGATGGTGCAATTGCTGGACAAGCAGTTTATCACTATATTTTAGAAAATGAATAAATAAATTTTAAAATTTTCTAAAAATAATGAAATAGGACATCCAGTAAGCTATTTCAAGCTTACTGGATGTCCTGTTTTATACAATAAAACTTGTATGACCTTGCTAAATATTCAGTAATAAGATATAATAAAAAGAATTTCAAAGATAGGAGAAACTATGTCTAAACAAGATAAAGAAGATTTGACAACTTCTAAAAATGGTATGGTTAGAGGTTTAGAAAATCGACATGTTCAGTTGATTGCTATTGCTGGTACTATTGGTACAGGTTTATTTTTAGGAGCAGGAAGGTCCATTTCTCTTACAGGTCCATCTATTATATTAGTCTACCTCATTACAGGTATGTTTATGTATTTCATGATGCGTTCTATTGGAGAAATGTTATATCAAGATCCTGACCAGCATACTTTTATTAGCTTTATTAGTAAATATATTGGTACAGGGTGGGGAAGATTTGCTGGGATTTCTTACTGGATTTCTTTAATTTTTATTGGTATGGCTGAGATAACCGCTGTTGCAACATACGTTCAGTTTTGGTTCCCGTCATGGCCATCTTGGATTATTCAAATTGTCTTTTTAGCAATACTTGGTTCTGTTAATTTAATCGCTGTTAAAGTGTTTGGAGAAACCGAATTTTGGTTTGCGATGATTAAAATTGTAGCCATAATCGCCCTTATTGTAACGGGGATATTCATGGTTTTAACAGATTTTAAAACAACAAGTGGACATGCTTCTTTATCAAACATTACCTCTCATTTTCAAATGTTTCCAAATGGAGTATTGAAGTTTTTTATGGCTTTTCAAATGGTATTTTTTGCATATCAATTGATTGAATTTGTTGGGGTTACAACTTCTGAAACAGCAAATCCAAGAAAAGTTTTACCGAAAGCAATCAAAGAAATACCGACTCGAGTTATTATTTTTTATATCGGTTCTTTAATTGCTATTATGTCAATTTTTCCTTGGGCAAAATTACCAACGAATGAATCACCATTTGTTATGGTTTTTGAATTAGCAGGTATTAAGTGGGCTGCAGCTTTAGTTAACTTTGTTGTCTTAACATCAGCAGCTTCTGCATTAAATTCTACTCTCTATTCAACTGGAAGAAATCTTTTCCAAATTGCAAATGAAAATCCTTCATCTATTATCAATACTCTGAAACTAAATAAGTTATCTAAACAGGGTGTTCCAAGTTATGCAATTATTTTTTCTGCTGTATTGATTGGGGCTTCTGCTTTGGTTAATATTATTCCTGGTATTTCTGATGCTTTTACCTTATTGTCATCAGCCTCATCAGGAGTTTACATTTCTATTTATGTTCTAGTAATGCTTGCCCATTGGAAATTTAGACAATCAAAAGAGTTTATGCCAGATGGTTTCTTGATGCCAGCATATAAGATTTTAACTCCGATTACATTAGTATTCTTTGGATTAGTATTTATTTCACTTTTCTTACAAGCATCTACTCTACCAGCAGCTATAGGTGCGACTATTTGGATTATTGTTTTTGGGCTATATAATCATTATAAATTTTAAAATAAAACAGTAGATTGTATCTACTGTTTTTTATTTTAGTTGTTCAAAATTAAATATTATCTTGAATGTGTTATAATATTAGAAACAAAATAAAGGAGATGTCCATGTTTAAGGACGATAGTTTAACACTTCATACTGATTTATATCAAATCAATATGATGCAAGTTTATTTCGAACAAGGGATCCATGATAAAAAAGCTGTTTTTGAGGTTTATTTTAGAAAAGAACCTTTTCAAAATGGCTATGCAGTATTTGCCGGTTTGGAGAGGATTGTGAATTATCTAAACAATCTTAGTTTTTCGGATCAAGATATTGCATATTTAGAATCCTTAGATTACCCATCTGATTTTTTATCTTACTTACGTCATTTTGAATTAGAGCTTACAGTTCGTTCTGCGAGAGAGGGAGACTTAGTTTTTGCTAATGAACCTATTGTACAAATTGAGGGACCGTTAGCACAATGTCAATTGGTTGAGACAGCAATATTAAACATAGTAAATTTTCAAACTCTAATTGCCACAAAAGCAGCTAGAATCCGTTCAGTTATTGCAGATGAACCTCTTTTGGAATTTGGAACACGCCGAGCACAGGAAATGGATGCAGCTATTTGGGGGGCTAGGGCAGCAGTAATTGGTGGTGCAGATGCAACAAGTAATGTAAGAGCAGGTAAAATTTTTGGAATACCAACTTCAGGAACACATGCCCATGCTTTAGTCCAAACTTTTGGAAATGACTATGATGCGTTTATGGCTTATGCAAAAACACATAAAAATTGTGTCTTTTTAGTTGATACTTATGACACATTAAGATTAGGTGTTCCATCTGCAATTAAAGTTGCAAAGGAAATGGGCGATAATATTAATTTTCTTGGTGTACGCATAGACTCGGGGGATATGGCTTACCTTTCTAAAAAAGTTAGACAACAGTTAGATGAGGCTGGCTATACTGATGCTAAAATTTATGCTTCTAATGACTTGGATGAAAATACGATTTTAAATCTTAAAATGCAAAATGCTAAGATAGATGTTTGGGGAGTAGGAACAAAGTTAATTACAGCATATGATCAACCAGCCTTGGGAGCAGTTTATAAGATTGTTTCTATAGAAGACGACCATGGTCATATGAAAGATACTATCAAGTTATCTAATAATGCAGAAAAAGTTTCAACTCCCGGGAAAAAACAAGTCTGGAGAATAACTAGTTTGGAAAAAGGAAAATCAGAAGGTGATTATATTACCTTTACAGATACAGATGTTAATCAAATGAAGGAACTGTATATGTTTCATCCGGTGTATACTTATATAAATAAAACTGTAAAAAACTTTGAGGCGGTGCCGTTATTAGTTACGGTATTTCAAGATGGTAAACAGGTCTATAAATTACCAACTTTATTAGAAATAAAAGAATATGCTAGAAAAGAATTTGATAAGTTATGGGATGAATATAAACGAGTTTTAAATCCCCAAGACTATCCAGTTGATTTAGCAAAAGATGTTTGGGATAATAAAATGAATTTGATTGAAAAAATCCGAAACGAAGCATACAAAAGAGGAGTATAGTATGTTACAAGAAGACATAATTAAAGAATTAGGAGTTTTACCTAAAATAGATCCTAAGGAAGAAATTAGAAAGTCTGTTGATTTCTTAAAAGCTTATATGCTAAAACATCAGTTTTTGAAATCTTATGTTTTAGGAATTTCAGGAGGACAAGATTCGAGCTTAGCTGGACGATTGGCACAGCTTGCTATTGAAGAACTTAGAAGCGAAACTGGAGATCAATCCTATAAGTTCATTGCTGTTAGACTGCCATATGCTATTCAAGCAGATGAAGACGATGCTCAAAGAGCACTAAGTTTTATCAATCCAGATGTTAGTTTATCTGTTAATATTCAAGAGGCTGTTGACGGAGAAGTTGCAGCATTAGTTGAGGCGGGAGTTGAGATTTCCGATTTTAATAAAGGAAATATTAAAGCAAGACAGAGAATGATCACTCAATATGCTATTGCAGGAGCAAACTCAGGTGCAGTTGTTGGGACAGACCATGCTGCAGAAAATATTACAGGCTTTTTCACTAAGTATGGTGATGGAGGAGCAGATATTTTACCACTCTTTAGATTAAATAAACGTCAAGGAAAACAACTCTTAGCAGAATTAGGTGCTGATAGATCTATTTATGAAAAAATACCAACAGCAGATTTAGAAGAAAATAAACCTGGTTTAGCAGATGAAGTTGCTTTAGGAGTCACATATGATGACATAGATGACTATCTAGAAGGAAAAGTTATACCAGATAAATCAAAAAATATTATTGAAAATTGGTGGAACAAAACGAAACATAAAAGACATTTACCAATTTCAATTTTTGACAATTTTTGGAAATAAATAAAAAAGCAATCTAAATAAAATTGATTGCTTTTTATTCTCTAAAACAACTTAGAAATTTACATATTTATCTTTAAATATTCTACTAATAAGTAGAGAAGGAGGAGTAGATGAGAGAAATAAGTCAAGAATTTACAAAAAAAATTTATAGCGATTATCAGTCAAATATAAAATACAAAATTTTAGAAGATGCGATTACACATAATGGATTATTAGAAATGCTAAAAACTAGAGAATCGACTTTTAAAATACACATGTTTTTTCAATAAATGTGACAAGTGATAAAGTATCAAATCAAAAAGCATCAGGAAGATGTTGGCTTTTTGCAGCATTAAATACATTTAAGCATAAAATCATATCAGAATTTAAATTAGATGATTTTGAATTATCACAAGCTCATACATTTTTTTGGGATAAATATGAAAAATCAAATTGGTTTATGGAGCAAATTATTGCGACAGCTGATCAAGAATTATCAAGTCGTAAAGTCAAATTTTTATTAGATACTCCACAACAAGATGGTGGGCAATGGGATATGGTGGTAGCTTTATTCCAAAAATATGGAGTTGTACCTAAAACAGTCTATCCAGAATTAGTATCTTCAAGTAATAGTAGATTTTTTAATAAATATTTAAATAAATTGTTGAGACAAGATGCACAAGGGTTAAGAGACTTAGTACAAAATGGAGCAAATATTGAAGAGATACAATCTTTAAAAGAGAAGTATTTACAAAAAATTTTTAATTACTTTGGGATGAACTTGGGGTTACCACCACAAACGTTTGATTTTTCGTATAGAGATAGCACAAATGAATTAATTAAAGAGTGTGATATAACACCAAAAGATTTCTATGAAAAATACGTCGATATTGCATTAAGTGATTATGTATCTATTATTAACGCACCAACTGAGGATAAACCTTATGGAGAAACATATACAGTTGAAATGTTAGGTAATGTAGTTGGAAGCTCAGATGTTAGATATTTGAATGTAAGCCGTGAAAGATTAAAAGAATTAGCCATAGCACAATTAAAAACAGGTGAAACAGTCTGGTTTGGCTCAGATGTAGGTCAATTTTCAAATAGAGAAACAGGTGTTTTGGATTTAGACAATTACAATTTTGAAGGTGGAATGGATATTCACTTTAAACAAAACAAAGCTGGTAGATTAGATTATTATGAGAGTTTAATGAGACACGCTATGGTACTGACTGGATTTGATATAGATAAGCAAGGTAAACCAATAAAATGGAAAGTTGAAAATTCATGGGGGAATAAAGTTGGAAATCAAGGCTATTTTGTTGCAACAGATAAATGGATGGATGAATATTGTTACCAAATAGTTGTGAAGAAGAATTTTTTGATAAAAAAAGAATTATCTTCCTTACAAAAAAACAAAAGTTTTAGCATCATGAGATCCAATGGGGGCGTTAGCAAAAAAATAAGTCCAGTAGTATAGACTAGACTTATTTTTTATAATTACTTATGGGCACCTCTAAAAACTCACTAAATACTCCAAAAATGAGACAATAGACTAAAAAGGAATGAGGAGAACTGTTATGCACTTGTTCACAGACGATGAAAAAATTTTGTCAAAACTAGCTGAAAAAGGCAATCCCTTAGAACGTCTTGATGCCGTTATGGACTGGAATCTTTTTCTTCCCTTACTGTCAGAATTATTCAGTCGTAAAGATAAAGTCATCAGTCGTGGTGGTCGTCCTCACCTAGATTATCTCATGATGTTCAAAGTACTCTTGCTTCAACGTCTCCACAACCTATCTGACGACGCCATGGAATACCAACTCCTTGACCGCCTCTCTTTTCGTCAGTTTGTGGGGTGCGATGAAGACACAGTCCCAGATGCTAAAACCATCTGGCTCTATCGTGAAAAAGTGGTGCAATCAGGACAAGAAAAGGCATTATTTGATTTGTTCTATGCTCATCTGTCAGATGAAGGTCTAATTGCTCATTCAGGTCAGATTATCGATGCTTCG
>JAUMZW010000020.1 GCA_030527925.1 Streptococcus sp. | reverse complement strand
TTAAGTCATATTTTATAAAAAAGCCCTCTAATCTTTTTATGAGATAGAGAGCTTTTTATTAAAGTTTCTTTAAATTAATGAGTGTAAAGAGACTATTATTTAGGATATGAGCGAGTGATGAAAAAATAATATTCTTTTTGATAAGGTAGATAATAGATAGTACTAATCCTGCTGAAAAATAAATCACAATACTTGGTAAATCTTTTAATTTAAAGATATGTATGAGTCCAAATAAGAGTGATGAAGCAAATACAGTAAAGTACCTTTTCAGTTTAGTTTGTTGAGTTGGAATAAGGATTTTGCGGAATACTAACTCCTCATTCATTGGTCCTATGATAGAAACAACCACAAAATGGCTAAGGACTTCAAAGATATTTTTAGGATTGAAGTGATTTAATACTGTAGTTGAATTACTCTCTCTTGCTAATGGTAAGTGTGCTAATGCTAACATTACTGATAATAAAATTATATAAGAAAGAAAGACTTGACCGATATTTTTCCAAAATTTAGATAAAAATTCTTTCCATAGATGACTATATTCTTTACGATAAAAATAACAAATAGTTATTAGGAAGAAGATAATATGTCTACCGTAAAATAGAAATTTATCTAATATTGGTGATAATATTAAGGTTTGGGTAGTCAATCTTAAACCGTAAACTCCTAAGAAATAAAGGATGAGGGTTATCGTTTGACGTTTGTGCTGATTAAGTTTCATAGAATATCCTTTTAATATTATACATGCAAAAAAAGAGTTGAAGAGGGAAACAACTCTTTTTTATATTACCAACTTGCTTTTTTAACTCCAGGTATTTGTCCTTTATAGGCTAAATTCCTAAAGTTAATACGACTTAGTCCAAACTTTCTCATATAAGCGTGTGGACGTCCATCAAGTAAATCGCGATTTTTAAGACGATTAGGATTGGAATCACGAGGTAATTTACGGAGGGCTTCATAATCTCCTTTAGCCTTAAGCTCACGACGTAGTTCAGCGTATTGCTCGATAAGTTTGATCTGTTTATGATATTTTGCAATTTTTGATTTCTTTGCCATTTTTATCTCCTTTAAATATTTAACCAGTTAATAAATATTAGTATAATACTTTACTGGTTAAATATCAAGTTTTTTTATTTGATAAATTGTAAAATGAAGTTAGCCACCCTAAGGGGATAAAAAACATCATGAATCCTTTCGACTTTTTTTCGCAACTACAAGTCTAACATGTTATGATTGTTTTTTTATGTCTTTAAGGTGGCTAACTTCATTTTACGATTTAAAATATATTTTTAATATTTGACTTATAATATTTGACTTAAGAATTTTTTTAAAGTAAAATAATTTTGTAATTCGGTTTTGAAAACGAATACATAAAATTATAATTTAGCTGCTAAATAAAAATTAAGGAGGATAAAAAATTAATTTGACAATAAATTGATAAGTAAAAAATACTAGTATTTATTTTATAAATTACTAAATTCTATTTAAGTGTTTACACAAAATTATTGATAGAGATATTGAATTAAACAAAAATACAAAGATTTAATATGATATATAATTAAAGTAATAAAAGGAGATTTTATAATGTGTAAAGATAAATTTGAAAGTCCAGTCATAAGTGGTTATGGAGAAGTTGTTTATTTTAAAGATGCTTATTTACAACCAGATAAAGATAAAGAATATAAAGCTATTTTTAGTATTGAAGACAATTTAGATCCTAATACAGTGAATGAACATTTGTTACATGTTTCATTATTAATGAATATTTTAAGTGTTAGTGGTGTTGATAAAGACAAAATTAAAGTAGCAATTGTTGTAAGTGGTAAAGGAACAGACATTTCTTTAAATAATAAATTATATAATAAATTATATGGAATTGATAATCCTAATTTAGATGTTGAAAAAAAACTTTACGAAAACGGTGTTAAAATTTATGTTTGTGGTCAATCAATAGCTCAGTTAGGTTTAGACGAAGAAAATCTTAATGAATTTTCATTATTTAGTTTGTCAGCTTTAACAGATTTACTGATACTTGAACAAAAAGGATATATTCAATTACCTTAAAAATAATTTAATAAAGAATAAGGAAATTTTAAAGAATAAATTACTAATTAAGTAGCCAAGTCTACTATGAGTTGTTAGACTAGGCTACTTTTTTGTTTAGTATTTATGAAAATTAAAATATGATAAATCATTAATAGATAATGATGATATTTAAAGATACATAAATAATTTTGAAAGGTAAGATATGGTTTCATTTTTTATTATCGGTATTATTGGTGGTATGTTTATTCCATTGCAAACTTTAATAAATTCTAAGTTGAATTCGCATACTCATTCGTTAATCTACACATCAAATATTTCATTTTTTGTTGGTGTTATTTTTTTATTAGTACTTAATTTATTTATTAACCCTAACTTAATTAATCCAAGTTCATTATTTAATCACAAAATAGATTTACATTGGTTTTTAGGTGGAACACTTGGAATTGTTTATTTAACAGGCAACCAATTATCTTTACATAAAATTGGTTCTTCTTTAACTGTAGTAATGACGTTAATGGGACAGTTGATAATGGGACTTATAATAGATTCTTTTGGTTTATTTGGAATAAAACAATTACCTTTCACATTTTTTAAAATTTTAGCAGTAATTTTATTTATTTTAGGTGCAATTCTACTTAATAAAAAAGATGCTAACATTAATAAATGTAAAAAGAATAAATCTTTATGGCTTGCCTTAGCAATTCTATTTGGGTTTTGTCCACCTATTCAAAATGTTATAAATCATCAATTGGGTGTTATTATTCATTCACCATTTCTAGCTTCATTTATTTCTTTTCTAGTTGGCTTTGTTATTTTAACAATATTAACAATTTTAACAAATAGAAGTTTTAAAATTTATAAATTTGACGAACAAGCAAAGAAAATTAAACCTATTGATTTTTTGGGTGGAGTTTTAGGTGTAGGTTTCGTTACAATTAATTTAATTGTAGTTTCAATAGTCGGAACAGCTACAACGACAATACTAGGTTTTTTAGGACAAATATTTATTGCAATAATTATTGATAATTTTGGTTTACTTGGTGTTAAAAAAAATCCTATAAATAATAGAATTTTTTTGGGACTAATTTTAATTATTTCAGGTATTTTCTTAATTCGCTTTTAAGTTAGTTTGATAAAATGATGTGAAATGAAAAAGATTTATTTAAATTAATCAAAATTTTTGATAGCGTGTTGGAAATATGACACAAAAAAAAATATATATTATAATAAAAATAGGAGGATAATATGAAAGATTTAAAAAATTATATAAATGGCGAATGGCATTCTTCAAAAAATAAAATTGAAATTTTTGAACCTGCTACAGGTGATTTACTTGGAACAGTACCTGCTATGAGTAGGGAAGAAGTTGATTTTGTAATGGAATCTGCGAGAAACGCATTTGATTCATGGAGATCTTTGTCTTATGTTGAGAGAGCAAAATATCTTCATAAAGTTTCTACAATTCTTAGAAGAGATGCAGAAAAAATAGGGGAAATACTTTCTAAAGAAATAGCAAAAGGTTTAAAATCTTCAATAGCTGAAGTTATACGTACTGCAGATATTATAGATTATACAGCAGAAGAAGGAGTTAGATTAGAAGGTGAGATTCTTGAAGGTGGAAGTTTTGAGTCGGCAAGTAAGAATAAATTAGCTATGGTTAAACATGAGCCAGTGGGACTAGTATTAGCAATTTCACCATTTAATTATCCAATTAATTTAGCGGGATCGAAGATTGCACCGGCTTTGATAACAGGAAATGTTGTAGCTTTTAAACCACCAACACAAGGATCAATTTCTGGATTAACTCTTGCAAAAGTTTTTGAAGAAGCAGGTATTCCTAAAGGAGTATTTAATACAATAACAGGACGTGGTTCAGAAATAGGTGATTATATTGTAGAACATGAAGAAGTAAATTTCATTAACTTTACAGGTTCCACTAAAGTAGGTGAAAGAATTGGAAAATTAGCAGGAATTAGACCAATTATGTTGGAATTGGGTGGTAAAGATTCTGCTATTGTATTAGAAGATGCAGATTTAGATAATGCAGCGAAAAATATTATTGATGGTGCGTTCGGATATTCTGGACAACGTTGTACAGCTGTTAAACGTGTTCTTGTTATGGAAAGTATTGCTGATGAATTAGTTGAAAAAATAAGACAGAAAGTCTTGAAATTGACAATAGGTTTACCAGAAGAAAATGCAGATATAACAACTCTAATAGATAAACATGCAGCAGATTATGTAGAAGGTTTAGTTGATGATGCTAAAGATAAAGGAGCAAAACCTTTAACTGAAATTAAACGTGAAGGTAACTTAATATGTCCAATATTATTTGATAAAGTAACAACAGATATGAGATTAGCATGGGAGGAACCATTTGGTCCCGTTTTACCAGTTATTAGAGTTAAGTCTATAAAAGAAGCAATTGAGATATCTAATAAATCAGAATATGGTTTACAAGCTTCAATTTTTACCAAAAATTTCCCACTATTTGTATCAATTGCTGAAAAATTAGAAGTTGGTACTGTTCATTATAATAATAAAACACAAAGAGGAACAGATAATTTCCCATTTTCAGGTTCAAAAAAATCTGGAGCTGGAACTCAAGGAATAAAATACTCAATACAAGCAATGACAAGATTAAAATCATTAGTATTTGATAAAGAAGAATTAATAGATTGATGAAAAAAGAACTACCAATTGTGACGTCAGGTCTAGTTTTAGGATTATTATCTTTAGGTAATTTATTATCAAACTATTCAAATATATATAGGTATATTTTTGGATTGTTAGGAATATATTTGTTTATATGGTTGAATGTTAGTATTATTAAAAATAAATCCTTGAAAATACAGCTTAATCATCCATTAGTTGCTTCAGTTTTTACAACATATTTTATGTCTGGACAAATAATAAGTGGATATATACTTATTTTTGATAAATTTGGATACTGGACATTAGTTTTAGCTAAGATTATATGGTGGATATTTTTTTTGGGGAATATTATTTATATGATATATTTTACAAAAAAATATATATTTAATTTTAAAATTTGTCATCTTTACCCATCATGGTCAGTTTTGTATGTTGGAATTTTAGTATCAGGATTAATGATTAATATAACGGGTCAATTTTTAATTGAAAAAATTATATTTTACTATGGATTGATTGCAACAATAATTTTATTACCTGTAATTTTCTATAGAATTTACATTTTGAAATTAAGAGAACATGAATTTCCTAATATAACTATAATATGTGCAGCTATTTCTTTATTATTAGTAGATTATATGACAGTATTTGATAATAAGAATATTGTATTTATAAAATTATTATTGACGTTATCACAATTAATTTATGTTTTTGTTTTAATACAGTTACCCAAGTTGATTAATAGAAAATTTAATCCAGGTTTTGCTGCTTTTACATTTCCTATGGTTGTTTCAGCGATGTCTTTAAAATTAAGTTCTAAAATTATTAATTTACCAGTTGATATCGGTTATTTTGCAAATATAGAGACATTGATTGCAACTATAATTGTAGGATATGTTTTTATTAAATATATTAAATTTATTATTTTATAATAATGTTTAAGGAGTTGAATATGAAAAAGTATGATATTATTGTGATTGGTTTTGGTAAGGCTGGAAAAACCTTAGCTGCAAAATTATCTAGTGACGGTAAAAATGTTGCTGTTATAGAAAAAGATGAAAAAATGTATGGTGGTACTTGCATTAATATCGGTTGTATACCTACAAAAGTTCTTATCCAAGCAGTAAAATCAGGAGATGATTTTGATGTATCTATGGAAAAAAAAGAAATTGTTGTAGAACGATTAAGAAATAAGAACTTTAATATGTTATCTAATAAAAAGTTTGTCGATGTGTATAATGCATCTGCAACTTTTATAGAAAATAAAGTTATTGAAATTAGTTCAGGAAGTGAAAAAGAACAATTATCTGCAGAATATATTATCATTAATACAGGCGCAGTTTCAAATGTTCTTCCAATTCCTGGTTTGTCAGAAAGCAAATTAACTTATGATTCTACAGGAATCCAAAATTTATCACATCAACCTAAAAAACTTGGTGTTATAGGAGGTGGTAATATCGGATTAGAATTTGCAAATCTTTTTGCAAATTTAGGAACTGAAGTTACAGTTTTTGATACAATGGATAGAATTTTTCCTAGAGAAGAAAAAGAATTATCTGAGCTTTCAAAAGAATATCTTGAAAATCAAGGAATCGTCTTTAAATTATCTAGTCAAATAAAAGGAGTGGAAGATTATAAGGATGTTGTTGTTATAAAAACATCTGAATCTGAATTTAAATTTGATGCTGTATTATATGCAACTGGTAGAAAGCCTAACATTGAAAATTTAGGTTTAGAAAATACAGATATATTTATTACTGAACGTGGAGCAATTCAAGTAAATGATTATTGTGAAACGAACGTTAAAGGTGTTTATGCTGTTGGTGATGTTAATGGTGGTCCTCAATTTACTTATATCTCACTTGATGACTTTAGAATTGTTTATGGTAATATTACTGGACTAAATAAATATAGTAGTAAAGATAGGAAGTATTTCCCAACAACAACATTTATCAATCCACCATTATCTAGAGTCGGAATTGATGAAGAAACAGCTAAAAAAGAAGGTTTATCATACAAAGCAAACAGATTAGATGTTGCAAATATGCCAAGAGCACATGTTAATAATGATTTAAGAGGTTTTTTCAAGGTTGTTGTGGATGAAAAGACTAATCTTATCTTAGGTGCAACTTTATTTGGTGCACAATCAGAAGAATTGATTAATCTGATTGTGACAGCTATGGATAATAAAATACCTTACACTTATTTCAAAAATCAAATTTTTACTCATCCTACTATGTCTGAAAATTTTAATGATTTATTTAACTTTTAAAATGTAGGATCTTTTCTACCATTTATCAAGTCTTTAAGAAAAATGAAAGAAGACAGTAACTATTTTGAAGCTACTGTCTTCATTTTAAGACTTATTGAAATATAGATTTATGTCAATATTTTGGGAGAAAAATTTACAAGTCTTCATTATTTTTTAAGTGAACTCTTTTTTCATACGGATAAAGTTAGTTTTGTCTGTATGAAGAAAGAGTTTTTTAGACTAAGCTATTTGTTTCTCAAAGTCATTTGGACAAAGATAATTCAGTTTACTGTGACGTCTTCTCGAATGATAAAATCCTTCAATGTACTTGAAAATACTTGAGTAACAAGACTGATCATCTTTGTAACCGACATTAGTTTCAACATAGATACACTCTTTTTTGATTGTAGCATGAAAGGATTCAATACAACTATTATCATATGGAGAACCTTTGGCACTATAGAAATGCTGAATGCCATGTTTCTGTAAGAAATCATTGTATTCTTTACTCGTATATTGACTCCCTCTGTCCGAATGAAGAATGAGTTCATCTCGTACTGAACGTGTGCTCAGAGCATCTTTAAGCGTTTCAATAACGAGTCGTGTTTCCATTTTCTTTGCAAGCCTCCAAGCAATGATTTTTCGAGTATGGAGGTCTAAGATGCTGGATAAATAACACCAACCATCAGACAGTGTATAGATATAAGTAATATCTGTTACCCATTTTTCATTGACTTTATCAGTTGAAAAATCACGTTTTAATAAATTGGGATATTCTTTTCCTTCCTTCTTAGGAGATAAAACAGGTCTATATTTCTTTCGTACAATTGAATGAATAGTTAATGTTTTCATAAGCTTTTGAACTCTTTTTATAGCAAAGCTATAACCTTTTGCTAACAAATCTTTATGGATTTTAGGAGCACCGTACCGCTTGGCAGATGCAAAAAAGGAGGTCATAATCTCCTTTTTAAGCATTTTATTTTCTTTATCTCTCTGACTTGGTTTGTGGCTTTTAGATGATCGATCATTTGGAAGATGGTAGAGTTCATGATTTCTTCGCAAAGATCGTTAAGGCCTTTTTTAAGATTTCATTTTCCTCCCTCATTTTAGCCATTTCCTTACGGATTTGTCGAAGTTCATGAAGGGATATGTTCTCAGAATGAGAGTTTCCAGACTTACTATAGAGTTGAATCCATTTATAGATTACTGACTTAGCAATACCGTACTCTTTAACAAGTTCTGCAACAGACTGACCTGATTTATGCAATTGAACGATGTTTTGTTTGAACTCTTGTGTCTATTGTTGTGGCATTTAGACCTTTCTTTTGGTTAGATACTATTCTACCAAAACGTGTCCATGAAATTATATGAACATCAATTGCAAGTTGCGGTCTTTTTTTAAAATAGAGAATATAAAATAGATATCTTAAGTTTGTCATAAGAGACCGTTGTTTTATGAGATATTAGTAGGATATAAAAATAAGCAAGGCTAATGCTTACTTATTTTTTTGTTTGAAATTGTATTACTAATGTGGACTTCCAGCAACCCAACCTGTACATAGAGCAGAAGTGATGTTAAATCCACCTGTGTGGGCATTAATATCAAGGACTTCACCTGCAAAAAAGAGACCAGGCACTTTTTTACTTTCTAAAGTTTTTGGATTTATTTCCTTAAGACTGATTCCACCTTTTGTAACAAAGGATTTGGCAAGTGACATTTTACCGGTAATTGATATTGGGAAGTGTTTAAGTAAGTCAAGGAGTTTTTCAACTTGCTTAGGGTTAAGTTGTTTCACTTTTTCTGGAAAATCTTGCGATAGAAATTCAGCTAATCGTTCGGGTAGAAGAGTTTTCAGACCATTTTTTAAACTTTTATCACGATTTTTTTCAAGATATCTTATCAGTTGTTCAGAGGTCATATCTGGTAAAAAATCAATATGGGCAGTTTCTCCACCTTTAACAAAACTCGAGAGTCTTAGAGCAGCTGGACCAGAAAGACCAAAGTGGGTGAATAGTAAATCGTGTTTGATGTGGTGATTGTTATAGGAAAGAACAATATCATCTAGTGATATGCCTTGTAAGAGTTTATGAGGGAAATCTGTTAATAGCGGGCTCTCGGCAGCTTCAAGATTGGTTACCTCGATATTGAAATGTCTTGCAATATCATGTCCAAAACCTGTTGATCCAGTTGATGGATAAGATTTTCCACCTGTTGTAACAATTAGCTTTTGACTTGTGAAGAGTTTATCACTTGATTTTATTAAAAAGATGTCATTTTCTTTTTTTACAGAAACAATTTCACAAGCAGTTTTAATACTGCCACCTAAAGACAAAATCTTATCTGTTAGAGTTGAGATGACCGACATCGATTTATCAGTTTTAGGAAACATTCTTCCATGGTCTTCAACCTTTAAGGGGCAATTATTATCTTCAAAAAAAGCGATAATATCATGGTTATCAAACTGAGAGAAAACACTGTAAAGAAATTTACCATTTCCTGGAATTCCTGCAAGGAGGTCATCGAGATTACCATTATTGGTTACATTACAACGTCCTCCACCAGTGCCCGCCAATTTTTTGCCTAAGCGTTTATTTTTATCAATTAGGAGGGTTTTATAACCATAGTAACTAGAGGCTACTGCAGCCATCATACCAGCAGGTCCTCCTCCGATAATAATTGTATCATAAGTATTCATATAACTATTATATCATAGCTTGAAGACAGTCAGGTAGAAGTCGTTTTGTTTAATTAGTATAGTAACTAAAAATTGACAGAATGAAAGAGTTATGATACTATTTTCATAAGAAAATACAGTAAAAAGAGGATGTTATGACAATTGAAAAGACAGTTAGTGAACTAGCTGAAATTTTAGGAGTTAGTCGCCAAGCCGTTAATAATCGTGTCAAAAACCTACCTGAAGAAGATCTCGAGAAAAATGAGAAAGGGGTTACGGTTGTTAAACGAAGTGGTTTAATAAAGTTAGAAGAAATCTATAAAAAAACGATTTTTGAAGATGACCCGATTGATGAAGAGACAAAACGACGTGAATTATTAGAGATTCTAGTTGATGAAAAAAATACTGAGATTACTCGTTTATATGAGCAGCTAAAGGCAAAAGATGTTCAACTAGCTGCAAAAGATGAACAGTTGCGCGTGAAGGATGTACAGATTGGTGAAAAGGACAAACAACTTGATCAACAACAACAATTAACTCTTGCTGCGATTGAAGATACCAAGCGTCTTCAAATTGAACTAAACGAAGCCAAAGCTGAAGTTGAAGAAATTCAAACAAAGGTAGAAGAAGCACCACAAGTCGAGAAAAAAGGCTTTTGGGGTCGATTGTTTGGGGCAAAATAGAAGATAAACAGAAGCTGGGATTATTACCCAGTTTCTTCTTATTCTAAGTATACTGTTGACATATTGCTGGAGTAAGATGACCTGATAGGATTTCTTTGAAATTTCTCTAACTTTTTGATAAGGACATGAGAGTGAAAATTTGTAGCTATAGTGAGCAGTATAAGGATGAAGTGATTCGTCTTATCCTAAAGATTCAAAGAGAAGAGTTCGGTCTTGCTATTGGACTTGAAGAACAATATGACCTACTCGATATTACCAGTCATTATCTTGAAACAGGCCATTTTTGGATTGCCCTTGATGATGACAATAAGTTAGCAGGAACAATTGCCCTTGTTAAATTGGATAATGGAGCATCTGCCCTAAAGAAGATGTTCGTTAGAAATGATTTGCGCCGTTATGGATTAGGTAGACAATTAATGGAAACTTGCTTGACGTATTGTCAAGGAATAAATATTACAAGTATTTATCTAGGAACAGTTTCAAGTCTTTTACAAGCTCAAAAATTTTATCAAAATATGGGATTTCAAGAAATTGGTAAGGGACAACTCCCTTATGATTTTCCAATTTTAGATTTGGATAATGTTTTTTATCATTATAGCTTAAAATAGAGAGGAGTAAATAATGGAAGAGTTGACAGAATATATCGCTTTTGACCTTGAATTTAATACTGTCAATGATAGAACAGATATTATACAGGTTTCTGCAGTGAAATTTAAGGAACACACAGAAATTGCTCAGTTTGATACCTATGTTTATACAGATATGCCTCTGAAAAGCTTTATCAATGGTCTTACTGGCATCACATCTGATAAAATTAATACAGCTCCAAAGATTGATAAGGTTCTTAATGATTTTTCAAATTTTATTGGAAAACGCCCTTTGATTGGTTATAATGCGGTAAAAAGTGATCTTCCTTTACTAGAGGAGAAAGGATTAAAGTTATTTGAGCAATATGCTGTTGATGTTTTCGATGAAGCTTACGAACGAAGAAGTATGGAGTTAAATGGCATTGCAAATTTAAAATTACATACTGTGGCACAATTTTTAGGATTTGATGGAAAGAGTCACAATAGTCTAGAAGATGCTAGAATGACAGCTAAAGTATATGAAAGTTTCTTGGAATCGGATTCTAATAAAGCATTACTCAACCAGCAAGAAGGTGTTTTAAATAATCCATTTGCTGGATTGAACTTGACAGGCTTATTTGATGATTAGGAAAAAATTTTGAGTGCTATAATAAAAAAATCTGGACGAATTATGTTCCAGATTTTTTTATTTTTAAAATGGTAATTTTCCTGCGAATGCTCCCATTGTTTTTTTAGTAGCTTCATCAATTTGACTTAAAGCATCGTTGATGGCTTGAGTTGTCATATCCTGTAATGTTTCAATATCATCAGGGTCAACAATAGCTTCTTTATAAGTGATGGAAATTAGTTTTTTATCTCCAGTAAATGTTACTGAGACGAGCTCTTGAGCAGATTGTCCAGTGAAAGTAGTAGAAGCAAGTTCAGCTTGTTTTTGTTCCATTTGTTTTTGAAGCTTTTGAGCTTGCTTCATCATGTTTTGCATATTCATCATAAGACGATATCATCCTTAATATTATTTTATTTCTGTATAACATTTTATCACAAAATTTGGATTTTGGGAGCTAGGGATTTGAGTAATTATATGGTGAACTGAGTTATAGTAATAAATATTTCAAGTATTGTGCTGATAATCTACATGTTGGATTTATTACTTTTTGTCTATGGACTATCTTTTTTTAAAAAGTATGTTACAATTAGGAGAAAAAATCTCTTGAGGTAATTATATGCTATTAAATTTTAGATTCTGTGATTTGTACTTTTAAGATTTATATTAAAAACGACTTATTAAGTCGTTTTTTTTTAAAGTTTGACACTTCGTTAATAAAAAATTGTAGAAGTATTTTATTAAATCAAATTTAGAGCTGTTATCAGAGAAAAACGTTTTTATGTTAATGAAAGTTTGCTTCTGTTTAACTTAGCTAGGTGTGGAAGGTATTATTTTGGCCAAATTTTAGAGAATTCTTTTAGGATAGGTTGGTAGGATGTTTTTTTAGTTTTGAGGTAGCAAGCAAAGAATTCTTGATTTGCTAATTTATCATTTAATGTAATGTAAGAACGGTTTGGATTTTGTGAGATATTTTCACTTGGTGTTAGGTTAGTGATGAAGTAAGGGAAGTTGGAATGGTTGAGTATTTTCTTAAATGAAAAAAAATTATCCTGATATAAAAAGTTGGCATCAGGGATTGCATTTTCAATGATAGTTTTCCATATTCCTATTTCTTTATAGACAATAAAGCTTAGTTTTGCAAGGTCTTTAAAATAAACGTTTTTTAAAAGAGTGATAGGATGATCACTATCAATGGTTATTTGAAGGTGTTCTTTTCCTAAAAAATAGGATTCAACGGTAGATTCAGTGATTTCTTTATTTGTAATAATAATGTCGTATTTTTCGTTTAAGAGATTATTGTGGATGGTTTCGTTTGTCGTTAAAGTATCCTGCCAATCTAGATTAAGGTGCTTAAACTTTTGATGTAATAGCATTTGTGGTCCAGGAGCTACAGAAGCTATTTTGATTTTATTATTTTGATGGTCAAATGCTTGAATACTTACTTTAAAGTCATCTTGCAATTTTAATAGTTTTTCAGCTTTTTGAGCAGTATATTGTCCTGTCTGGTTTAGTGTGATTTTATTAACTTGTCTTTTGAATAGGCTGACACCAAGCTGTTCTTCTAATTTTTTCATATTTCTAGTTAGGGTAGGTTGTGTTACATTTAATTTTTCAGCTGCTTTGGTAAGGGTGCCGTATTTTGCAACAGCTACTAATTTTTCTAAAAGATAAAAGTCGATCATTTTTTCTCCTTTTAGTATGCATTTATTGTATAGTAGCATACTTTAAAAGTAATATGCAAGAGATACATTTTAGATTAGAATAGTTATCACTGAAAGGAGAGACGATGTATACAACATTAAATAATGGTATAAAGATTCCTATGGTTGGGTTTGGTGTTTTTCAAATCATGGACCAAGAAATTGTAAAAGAAACTGTTAAGGAAGCAATTCAAACAGGTTATCGTTTAATTGACACTGCTCAAGTTTATGAAAATGAAGTTGGTGTTGGTCTAGGCATAAAAGCCTCGGGTGTTTCTCGAGAAGAGTTGTTTATTACTAGTAAGTTGTGGATTTCAGATTATTCCTATCAAGCAGCTAAAGAAGCTTTTTATCAAACTCTTGATAGATTAGGTTTAGATTACTTGGACTTGTATTTACTGCATCAGCCGTTTGGTGATATATTTGATGCGTGGAGAGCCTTAGAAGAGTTATATGATGAAGGCAAAATAAGAGCTATAGGAGTTTCTAATTTCGCACCAGATCAATTGGTAAATCTAGCTTTATTTAGTCGTATTAAGCCTAGTATTAATCAAATAGAAGTTCATGTTTTTAATCAAAGAGAGTCTGAGCATGATTATTTTAGTAAGAAGGGGATTCAAACACAAAGTTGGGGTGCTTTTGCAGAGGGACAATTTGATTTGTTTAATAATAACGTTTTATCAGAAATTGCTAAGAAACATCATAAAACAACAGCTCAGGTTATGTTGAGATGGCAACTTCAACGTAACATTGTATCGTTATCAATATCAGCAAATCCTGAACGTATCAAACAAAATTTCCAAATTTTTGATTTTGAACTAGATAATGAAGACATGGAATTAATTAAATCCTTAAACACGAATACCACGGTATTTGCAGACCATAGGTCGGCAGAAGTTGTAGAGGCTTTTGCGGAGCGTGTGGGAAAAGTATTTTAGAAATTAGAAAAGAAAAATGAGAAATAAATTTAAATCACTAATCGTTTTAACAAGTGTTGGCTTATTGTTGACTGCATGTTCAGCTTCACAAACAAATCAAAAGACATCAAAATCATCTGAAAATACTCTTACTAAGAAATCGGCTTTGTCAAATCGTAAAAAGGCTATTGCAATAATTGAGAGTTTTCAAACAGGAGATAAAAGTGCTTTTAAGAAGTATGTTAGCTCATCTCAGTATATTCAACATAACTTATCTGTTCCAGATGGTAGGGATGTTGTTATGAAAAATATTGAACAACTTAGTAAAGCAGGTACAAAAGTAAAAGTTGTTAGAAGTTTTGAAGATGGTAACTATGTTGTGCTTCATTCAGAGTATCAGATAGCAGGTGGTGATAAACAAGCTGGTTTTGATATTTTTAGATTCAAAGATGGCAAGGCAGTAGAACATTGGGATAATCTTCAAACAATGGGTACTAATAATCCAAGTGGACATACCTTATTAGATGGTAGTACTAAGGTTATGGATACAAAAGATACAGAACAAAATAAAGCCTTAGTAAAATCATTTGTTGAAACAATCTTGGTCAATAAGGATTTAACAAAAGCCTCTGATTTCTTTAATGGTGATAATTATATTCAACATAATCCTTCAACAGGAGATGGGGTTAATACAACTATTAAAGGATTCCAAGGATTAATTGATTCAAACTTTGATATGCAATACCAATCTATTGAAAAGGTTTTAGGATCTGGTAATTTTGTTTTAGTTGCTAGTCAAGGAACACTCATGGGTCAACCAACAGCTTATTATGATTTATTCAGAGTAGAAAATGGTAAAATTGTTGAGCATTGGGATACTGTGGATGCCATCCCATCTAAAGATAAGTGGGCTAATCAAAACGGCAAGTTTTAAAGAAATAATAAGATTTAAAAGAAGTGGATATTAAAGGTTACCTAATATTAAAATAGGTAACCTTTAGTTATTATTAAGAGAGTTATGTCCTGTGTTGATAAGGGAGGGGCCATGCGAAAGATTATAAATTTAGTGATTTTAACGACTACAATTTTGATATTAAGTCTTGTATGGGTAACACATTACCAAAAGCATCAGTTATCCTATATGGGAGAGGTTAGGAGATTGAAAATAAAGACAAATAAAGCTAAGGGCTCTGAATCACTTGTTCAAGTTTCGCCTACTAAAAGGGTAGGAAAAGTGTCAGAAATCATTTCTGAGAAATATGAGGTATCTAATGATGAAAAGAACCTTGTTGGTGTTATCACTGCTCCAAAAAATTACAGGAGAGAAAAAAGACCACTACTTGTCATTTCTCATGGGTTTAATAATACCTTAGAAATGTATGAGGAATATGCGATTCATCTGGCCCAACTCGGCTACATTGTTTACAGATTTGATTTTTTTGGAGGCAGCACGCACTCAAAAAGTGGTGGAAATGATATGTTGAGTATGTCAATCCTAACTGAAAAAAATGATTTGACAGCTGTTATTTCTCAATTGTCAAATGAGTCATTTGTTTTAGAAAATGACCTTACTTTATTAGGTGCTAGCCAAGGTGGGGTAGTCTCTACATTATATGCTGCTGACCACAAAGAAAGTGTAAAAAACCTCATTCTTGTATTTCCAGCCTTTGTTTTATTTGATGATGTCAGGAAGACCTATGCAAGTTTAGGTCTGTCGTATAGTGAAGAAATACCTGACATTATAACACATAAAAATACTAAGTTAGGTGGGATTTATATTAAAGACGTAATGACAATTGATTGCAACAAGGAAATTCAAAAAGTCAACTCCAAGGTGTTAATCATACAAGGAACTAATGATGATGTAGTTCCGTACCATTATTCTAGGGAAGCCGCAAACTTATTTTCAAATTCTAAATTGGTTACTGTGGAAGGTGGAGGTCACTGGATTAATAGTGATTTTAATAAGATAGCTTTGCCTGCTATTGATCATTTTTTGAATTAATAATTGCTCTATCGGGGCTATTTTGTAAGTTTTGAAGAGAAGTATAACTATTGAAAGTGTGTCGTTGGTATGATATGATAGCAGAGCTATAACTGTTTATTAGCTTTTGGAGGTTTTATGTTAGAAAAATATAAAAATTCATACTTTGCTTATTTTTTAATGTATAATTTTTACTTTTTATCTTATTCATTATTTTCAACACTTATTTCTGTTTATTTATTAGACCGACACTATTCAGCCCAAGATGTCTCATTGGTCGTTTCTCTATCCTTTTTTACTTCAATGTTATTACAACCTTTTATGGGAATGTTAAATGATAAAATTGGTATTAAAAAGGTTACTATCACAAGTTTTGTTCTAGTTATTTTAGGTGCTCTTTATTTTTTAAAGGCTCATAACCTGTTAGAAATTTGTATTGGATATAGTTTTGTATTAATGTTTATTAATGCGGTTAACCCTGTGTTGGATAGTATCGCCGCAACCAGTCCTTTTAAATATGGTAAAATTCGTATTTGGGGTACAATTGGTTATGCTACAGGTATTCAGATAGCAGGATTGATTTATCGTTATATTTCACCGCAGGCTATCTTTATTACTTTTATTGGGATGATGTTTTTAGCTATACTTGGTACCTTTGGTATTGATGTTGATACAGGTTTAAATCATTCTAAAAAGAATATTTCGATATTACGTGGTGTTAAGGAGTTGTTTTCAAATAAAACATATTGGTATTTTATCTTGATTACAGCTCTTTATTCAGGCGTTACAAATGCAGGGCATACTTATATCCCAGCTATGCTTAAGCATAATGGTTTACCTGTTGATATTGCTTCAACCATTATTTCTATCTCAGTAATCTGTGAAGCACCGCTGATTTTCTTTTCATATCTATTCATGGATAAATTTAAAGCTAAGACCTTATTATGGTTTCCTCTGTGTATTGTTTTTCTACAATATTTAGTTTACGGTTTTGGCTTACCAATTTGGTTTCAAATTATAATGACACTTATAGCCAAACATGCTGCTAATATGATATTGATTATGGTAACATTACGAATTACAAGTAACCTTGTTGATCATAGAATTTTGATGACAGCCTTAGCTATTGTTCAGTCGATGAGAAGTTTAGGTTCTATTGTAATTCAATCAATTACAGGTTTGGTATTAGACTGTTTTGGATATCATGTTATGAGCTTATTTTGGGCTAGTATGATAGCGGTTAGTTTAGTATTAATTTATTTTTTGAAATTACCACAACATGAAAAACATCGTTTATTTAGTTAAATAAGCTGGACATTGTCCAGCTTATTTTTAGTATGGAATTATGAGAGAAGATTGTTCTAAATCAACGGTTAAAATATAATTACTATTATCTCTTATTGTATGTTCAAAATCAGTCGTATAGAGTAGAATTCTGAGACGGTCATTTGCTTTTAGTTGGTAGATGCTTGGTTGTAATTTAAAATCAAATGTCATCCATTCCTGTTTGTTCACAGGTTCAATCTTTAAGAGGTCATGACGGTTTTGGAGATTCATAACTCCTTTTGTGATAACCCTATAGTTACTTTCTTTTAAAGATATTTCTTTTAAGTCTTCTCTTGCAAAGTTTTGACCATTGTCTATACTATCTAATTCGACAATAGCTGGTGAATCAGGTAAACGTTTTTTACTTCCATAATCAAGAATTTGAGCTGATAAGATACCTTTATTGGTACTAGATTTAAGAGTGAGATGAAGTGTGATTTCACCATTTAATAAGATATCCTCATTAATAGTTAAATCAATTAGGAGTTGATGTGCTTGTCCCTTGAATAATTCATCTTTAAAGACGTTGAAGTTCTTACTATAACGCTCAAAAGTCTCTTTAGGATAATGGTTATCAATTAGTTGTTTATCTTTACCTAAATGTAATGTTTTTGCGTTTTGAGCACCAAATACAGGTAGGGTTTTCCAATGTTGATTTTCAGTATTATCTTGCCAAATTAACTCAGCTAGGTGATATGAGTTATGATGTCCTAATAATTTTTGGCTCAATAAGCTATTCATACATTCTTTAAAGTCAATAGATTGCCAATTGTGCATATAAACATGTTCACCATGGTGTAGAAAAAGATGTTTTGAAATCTCTTTTGGAAAGGCGTTAAAGATATTAAAGACTTGTCTAGGTTTAACGTTCCAGTCTTGCAATCCATGAGTATAGACCACCTCACAGCGAGTATTGCTTGCATGAGGTAGGTAGTTACGCTTATGCCAGTAGTTGTTGTAATCTCCAGAATGACGGTCGATCTCTTGGCTTTGTTTATTTAAAAGTTCTTTATACTTGGTATTATTAGCAAGATAATCTCCTCCAAGGAGATTTCTTGAATAGGTTAACTCTGTTAAAACATCAAGGTCTTCACCTGGATATCCTCCAGGGCTACAGATAAGTCCATTTTCCCTATAATAGTCATACCAAGAAGAAATGGCTGATTCTGCAATAATAACCTCTAGGCCTTTGACCCCAGTTGTTGCTAGGCCAGTAGACATGGTACCTAGATAAGATTTACCAGTAGTGGCAACAAGTCCATTTGACCAATCAGCTGTTACGATTTCTTTTTTTGAAGGTGAGGTATAAGCTGTGGCACGTCCATTTAGCCAATTAATGACAGCTTTAAAGGATTCGATTTGTTGGTAATCACCAGAAGTCATAAAGCCAGTTGAGCCAGCTGTACCGATACCAGAAACGTAGATGTTAGCAAAACCACGTGCTAAAAAATAGTCGTTTAATTTATAGCTTGAGACGTGTCCAAATTGTTCATTTGCTTGAACAACAGGAAGATTAAAGCTAGGGTATGTATAATCTTGTAATTGAATATCACAAATGCAGATATCACGATTATCTTTAACAAATAGTTCTTGCTGCATATCATGGAGTTTTTTATCATTGGCAATACCGTTAGTACCTGCATGATAAGGACTTGCAGTCATGATAGTTGGAATACTATGTTTTGTTTTAGGACGTATAATGTATGCTTTTATAATGTCAAGAGTGCCATCATGATCTGTATCTAGAGGAGTTTCGATGTACACCGCTTCGCGTATTAGATTAGAGGTATCAAAAGTAGCTAATGATTTACCGTTAAAAAAATGGTAATCATTATCAGTTGGAAGATATCCTTTACTAATCAAATCATCGAGGAGAATCATTCCCCCTTTTTGCTTTGTTAAGAGAAGGTGGTATAGACTTGAGATAATTTGTCCTTCTTTATATTTGATAGGAAGATTGATTTGTTTGATAAATTCTAAAGTGTGTGTGAAATCAACATGTGGAATAAATCCTAATAGTTGTAGTGCAATAGTATAAAAGATGTCAGCTGTAATGGAATTCTTACTTTTAAAAAAATCTAAAAGAGATAGGTCAAAGTTAGCCAGTAAAAGTGAATAAGTGTCATCTTTTTCTGTAATATTAAAGTAAAGGCGGTCTAAAAATAATTCAAGGTTTTTCCGGTCATCTATGTGTTTGTCAAGTATAAAACCAAGCTTTTTTAATTCGGCAACCTGTGTGTCAAGGTCTGTTTCGATATAGCTAAATTGATTGTATTTCATTTTGCTCTCTTTTCTATTTAGTGAAAAAATTAACTTTACATTGTTTATTATACTTGATACAATGTTAATTGTCTAAAATATTAATAATTTCTAGGAGGAAACAGAGACAGTGGATATCACATGGACTGTGAAATACATCACAGAATTTTTAGGAACAGCATTTCTATTAATGCTTGGAAACGGAGCAGTTGCAAACGTTGAATTAAAAGGAACAAAAGGTTCTAATTCAGGTTGGATAATTATTACTCTTGGTTTTGGAATTGGTGTAATGGTTCCAGCTCTCATGTTTGGTAATGTTTCAGGAAATCATATTAATCCAGCCTTTACTTTAGGACTGGCAATTTCCGGATTATTTCCTTGGGCTCATGTTCCCCAATACATTTTAGCTCAATTATTAGGAGCTATGTTTGGTCAATTGATAGTTGTTATGGTACATCAACCATTTTATTTAAAAACGGAGAGCTCTCATAACATAATTGCTACATTTTCAACGACATCCGCTGTAGATGATGGAACTTTAAAAACTAGAAAATTATCTCAAATTAATGGTTTTTTAAATGAATTTGTTGGGTCGTTTGTATTATTTTTCGGTGCTCTTGGCTTAACAAAGAATTTCTTTGGTTCAGAATTAGTAGGAAAATTAGTAGCTGCGGGCTATGATCAAACTGTAGCTGAAACACAAGTTGCACCATATATATCAGGAAGTCTTTCTGTCGCTCACTTGGCTATCGGTTTCTTAGTTATGGCTTTAGTAACAAGTTTTGGTGGTCCAACTGGTCCAGCCTTAAACCCAGCACGTGACTTAATGCCTCGTGTATTACACCATTTCTTACCAACTTCAGTTTTAGGTGAATCAAAAGGTGATTCAAAATGGTGGTATGCTTGGGTACCTGTAGTTGCACCAATTTTAGCTGCAATTGTAGCAGTAGCTTTATTTAAATACTTATATTTAAAATAAGACTAAATAAAGGTTAGACATAAGTCTAGCCTTTTTAGTTTTTTTAAAAAATTATAATTAAATTGTGACTTCTATAGTAAGTGGTAAATTGTAAAATGAAGTTAGCCACTTGATGGTATTAAAAAACATCTCAGAGAGATATGATTATAATTAACAAAATAATAATTAGAAAGACTCTGAGATGCAAGACCATCATACACCAAAAGGGAAACAATTAACATTAGTTGAACGCAGAATGATTGAACGTTGGATTCGTGAAGGTTAATCCAACCGTGAAATGGCTAGAAGGTTAGCTAAAGCTCCTCAAACGGTTAATAATG
>JAUMZW010000019.1 GCA_030527925.1 Streptococcus sp. | reverse complement strand
TGCTTGGTATAAAGTCAAATAAAGTTAACAAATACCTTGTTTGGGCTATATTGTTCTTCATCTTCTTGTACTTAGATGACCTGTCACTCATAAAGGTTTCTATTATTTTATAGCTTATTAATTCTTAATTACATTATCTTATCTTTAGTTTGTCTAGATTAAATCATCTACTTATACAATAATACAGTTTATTGATTCTTCTATTACCTTATTATCAACTTTATGCTCTATATAGATAAAAGCACTATCTAATAGTTATCTCGTTAAGAAATACCTATAGACAATGCTTTTATTGATTACTTCTGTTCTATACTCAAATCTCGGAAATTATATCCTTCACTAAATAAACTTTACAAAAATATATTACAAATAGTTTGAAAAATTATATTTTGTAATCCATCTAACATTTAATTTAAATTAAGTAACTATTTTCCAGGAAACTGCAAAAATTGCTTAAATTATCAATCCCTTTTATTCCCTACTTCTACTAGCGTAAGCGAAGTTATCCTTAATCCATCTTATTTTATCTCTGAATGATTTTTCCCATAGATAAAATAAATAAATATCGCTATTATTAGAGAGATAATAAATGATAACCATGTTTCAACTTTATATTGACTCATTAATAAAATACATATGATGACAGATATAATTGGTAATACTATGCCAAATGGAGTATTAAATTCTTGTTCACTAGAAATAGTTTCCATTCCTTTTAATTTTATTAGTGCTATCGCTAAGATTATTAGATATGCTAAAGTACATATATTTAAAAACTCAGCTAAACTTGCTAACGGAAAAATTCCTGTACATATAATTGCAGAAAGACTAGCAATTATTGTTGCATTTTGTGGTAAATTTTGTTTTCCTGAAATTTTCGAAAACTTTTTAGGTAATAATCCATCTTTACTGATACTGTATATTGTTCTAGCCAATGCATATGTCATAGAAATACAAACTGTTATTAAGGTCAATATAGCCACTATTGAAACATAATTTGCAGCCCAATTCATTCCAACACTTCTTAATGCAAAAGCAACAGCATCAGGAACATTTAACTTAGTATAATTTACCATACCAGTTAATACAAAAGTTACTATAATATAAAGAACTGTTACTGTAGTTAAAGCAACCCCAATACCTCTTGGAATTGTCTTTTGAGGTTCAATAACCTCATCAACTGCCATAGATATTGATTCAAATCCTAAAAATGCAAAAAACATCAGAGAAGCTCCAGCCATTATACCTTGTTTTCCACCATATATCTGACCAAAACCATAAGGAGAAAAATTTTTGAAATTGGAAAAATCAACATAAAATAAACCAATAACAATAAATAGGAATAATGCTGAAAATTTAAATAATACAAGAAAATTATTAAATTTTAATGCTTTATGCGAATTTATGAATACTATTCCCGAGACAACGAACATTACTAAAACAGGTAATAAATCAATATAGTTCCCTTTAGAAATATTTAATGTGCCATTTATAGCATTTGGTATAGAAATACCTGAACTTACTAGGAGTCCCTTTAAATAGCTACCCCAACCAGATGCAACACTAGAAACAGCTGTTAAAAATTCCATTATGATTAACCAACCAACTATCCAAGCTGGAAACTCCCCTAAAGTTGCATAAATATAACCGTATGCACCTCCACTTGTCGGTATTTTAGATGCAAATTCGGCAAAAAACAATGCTGATAGACCCACTGAAACAGCTGATATAATAATAGAAATAATTAAAGCAGGTCCTGCAAAATTTGCTGCTCCTATTCCAGTTACTGTAAAAATACCAGTCCCAACCATTGCACCCATTCCTAATAAAACTAGGTCAATTACATTAAGATGTCTTAGCATATGTGAGTGTTCATTTTGAATTTTCTTCTTTTTAAAAATTTTCAAGTTTTTTCCTCCTAATCAACATTATCTATTCTATCATATTGATAAATAAAAGTAAGCAAGTATATCCAAAAAAATTATAAATATACATAATTTTAATTAAAAAACGTTTGTTTACGAAATAAGATCAAAATATTTTATCTTATTTCGTAAACAAACGTTACTTTAACAATATGATGAGTGTTCCCGCTGAGAAAGTTTCTCAGCGGTAGACCAGAGCTAGACTAAAGACACAATGCCTCATCATCATAACACTCAACAAAATTGATAAAAATTAAACTAATTCAATAATTGCCATTGGAGCTGCATCTCCACGACGTGGTTCTGTTTTAAGAATACGTGTATATCCTCCATTACGTTCTGCATAACGTGGTGCAATTTCATCAAATAATTTTTGAAGTGCAGTTTGTGATGAGTATTTATCATTTTCTTCATCATAGTTTTCTGATGCAATTTCATTACGAACATATGCAGCAGCCTGACGACGTGCATGTAAATCACCACGTTTACCTAAAGTAATCATTTTTTCAACTGTTTTACGGATTTCTTTAGCACGAGCTTCAGTTGTCACAATAACTTCATTGATCAAAAGATCTGTTGTTAAATCACGTAACATAGCTTTACGTTGTGAGCTAGTACGTCCAAGTTTACGGTAAGCCATTTTGTCCTCCTATTTTATTTATCGTTTTTTAATCCTAACCCTAAATCAGATAGTTTTACTTTAACTTCTTCAAGACTCTTACGCCCTAAATTTCTAACTTTCATCATCTCAGGTTCTGATTTTTCTGTCAAATCAAACACAGTATTAATACCAGCTCTCTTTAAACAGTTATACGAACGAACAGATAAGTCTAATTCTTCAATAGTTCTATCTAATACTTTTTCATCATTTACTTTTTCAGTTTCTTTCATAACATCAGTTGCCTTCGCAATCTCTGTTAAATCTGTAAATAAATTTAAGTGTTCTATTAAAACTCTAGCAGATAGACCTAAAGCATCCTCTGCAATTATCGTTCCATTCGTTTCAATTTCAATTGTTAATTTATCAAAACCATCATTACTCCCTACGCGAGCTGGTTCAACTTGATAATTAACTTTTTTTACCGGTGTATAGATTGAATCTACTGGTAAAGTACCTACAGGTGCATCATCTTTTTTATTTCCTTCAGCAGGAACATAGCCTCTGTTAGTATTAACTGTCATACTAGCTCTTAACATATGTCCTTCAGCGATTGTAAAAAGATGGTGGTCTGGGTTGACAATTTCAACATCACTATCAGTCAAAATATCTCCAGCTGTAATATCAGCTGGTCCTTGAACATCAAGCTCAATTATCTTTTCGTCTTCGACATAAGATTTTACAGCAATACCTTTAACATTGAGTATAATTTGCATAACATCTTCACGAACACCTGGAATTACATCAAATTCGTGTAAAACCCCATCAATTTTAATCGATGTTACAGCCGCACCTGGTAGTGAGGATAAAAGCACACGACGAAGCGAATTACCTAGTGTTGTTCCATAGCCACGTTCTAATGGCTCAATGATAAATCTGCCATAATCTTTCTTTTCATCAATTTTTGTTATTCTTGGTTTTTCAAACTCAATCATCTATATACTCCCTCTGAAACGAAAAGTTGTGTACTACAATAAATTATGATTATACACGACGACGTTTTGGAGGACGAGCACCATTGTGAGGTACTGGAGTCACATCACGGATTGCAGTTACTTCTAATCCAGCCGCTGCAAGTGCACGGATTGCAGATTCACGACCTGAACCAGGACCTTTGACAGTAACTTCAACAGTTTTGAGACCATGTTCTTGTGCAGATTTAGCTGCTGCTTCTGCTGCCATTTGAGCTGCAAAAGGTGTTGATTTACGAGAACCTTTAAAACCTAAAGCACCAGCTGAAGACCATGCAAGAGCATTTCCATGTACATCTGTAATCATAACAATTGTGTTATTGAATGTAGCGTGAATATGAGCAACACCTGACTCGATGTTTTTCTTCACACGACGTTTACGTGTTGGTTTAGCCAATTTTTTTACCTCCTATTTTATTTTTTCTTACCTGCAATCGCAACAGCTTTACCTTTACGAGTGCGAGCATTATTTTTTGTATTTTGTCCACGTACAGGAAGTCCACGACGGTGGCGAATACCACGATATGAACCTATTTCCATTAAACGTTTAATATTCAATGTTACTTCACGACGTAAATCACCCTCTACTTTGATTGCATCTACCTCACGACGAATTGCATCTTCTTGATCTGATGTTAAATCTTTAACACGGATATCTTCAGAGATACCTGCTGCTGCTAAGATTTTTTTAGATGTAGCAAGACCGATTCCATATACATATGTTAGTGAAATTACTACACGTTTATCATTTGGAATATCTACTCCAGCAATACGAGCCATTTTTTCTCCTTTCTAAATTATCCTTGACGTTGTTTGTGTTTTGGATTTGTTGGACAAATTACCATAACACGGCCATTACGACGAATTACTTTACAGTATTCGCAAATTGGTTTAACCGATGGTCTTACCTTCATGTTTTAATCCCTCCAATTATTTCGATTATTTAAAGCGGTATGTGATACGTCCACGTGTCAAATCATATGGACTCATTTCAACAGTTACACGATCACCGACTAAAATTCTAATATAATTTTTACGGATTTTTCCAGAAACAGTAGCCAAAATTTGGTGTCCATTTTCTAATTCAACAGTAAACATAGCATTAGGCATAGTTTCTATAACTTTACCTTCTATTTCAATCACATCTTCTTTTGCCACGCAAAAGCACCCCCTAAATTCGATTTGATGTCTCTATTTCTAGAGAAATAATTATAAGTCAGACTCTTTTAGTATATCATGACTTTATATGTTGTGCAAGTAGGTTATTCTATTTTATTACAATTCTTTAATTGTTTTTTCAATATCCTCAAACACTTTATCTATTTCTTGATTTCCATCAATATTCTTTACCAAATTAATTTTTGAATAATGTTGTAAAATTGGTTCTCCTTGAGCAATATTAACATCTAACCTTCTTTTTACAGTTTCTGGTTTATCATCTTCCCTTTGATAATAATCCTCCTCATTATATTCTAATGGGGGATTAAAAACTTTATGGTAAGTCTCACCTGTGATTTTATGAATAATACGACCACTTAAACGTTCTAAAAGACATTCAGGATCAACATCAATATTAATTACACCATCCAATTGAAGTCCTAAATCGGACAAAGTATTATCTAGAGCAATTGCTTGATCAATAGTTCTCGGATACCCATCCAATAAAAAGCCCTTCAGTTTAATATCTTCTTGTGACAACCTTTCTTTTACGATCCCGTTAGTAACTTCATCTGGTACAAGTTCACCTTTATCAATAAAAGATTTTGCAAGCACACCCATTTCAGTCATATTAGAAATTGCAGCTCTAAACATATCCCCTGTTGAAATATGTAGCAATCCAAATTCCTTCACAATTTTACTTGCTTGTGTTCCTTTACCAGCACCTGGTAATCCCATAATGAGAAGATTCATTTTAATACTCCTTAAATTTATTTTATTTTTTAACAAATCCAATAAAATATATTGAACTTGTTAAAAAACAAAATAGAAGGTTGACAATGTCAACCTATTATATCTATTTTGATGTATTCATGAAACCAACATATTGTCTCTTCAATAAATAACCTTCTAATTGTTTCATACCCTCAATACCTGTCGATATTAAAATCAATAAACTTGTTCCACCTAATGCAATACTAGAAGACAAACTCATCAATTGTTGAGCTAAAATAGGTGCTAACGAAATAAATGCCAAGAATATTGATCCAACAGTGGCTAATTTTTTTAATAGTGATGATAAGTATTGTTCTGTCTCTCGTCCAGGCCTAACTCTAGGAATATATGCAGAATTCTTTTGTAAATTCTCAGCAGTCTTTTCTGGATTAACCTGCACAAACGTATAGAAGAAAGAGAAAAGAATAATCAGTAAGGCGTAGACTAACATACCAGTTAAAGTTTGAAAGTTTAATAAAGATTGCAATTTATTTAGCCAAGGTATTGATTTACCATGTTGTAACAATGGAATAATCGTACTTGGTATTGTTGTAATTGAGCTAGCAAAAATAACGGGAATAACACCAGCTGGATTTACTTTTAATGGTAAATATGAACTAGTCATAGCACCTTGGGCTAATTTGGTATACTGAATTGGAATTTTATATTCAGCTTGTTGCACAAATGTTGTAAAGAAGACAATTGCTAATACTGCAACTATCAATACACCAACATAAATGCATGAATTAATAAATTCTCCTGATTTAATATTAACAAAAAAATCTTCATAAATTGTATATACAGCATTTGGTATCGAAGATATGATCCCAGCAAAGATTATCATTGATACGCCATTTCCATACCCTTTATCAGTAATTTGTTCCCCAAGCCATGTAACAATCATACTTCCCGTGGTTAATAAAACGCCTATTAGAATATATGTTTTTACATTGGGTGTTGAAACTAAGGCAACTGAAGATAAAGCACTAAAACCTGCTGTAATACCAATTGATTGTATGAAAGCTAGAACCAAAGAAATATAGCGAGTCGCTTGGTTTAATTTCCTACGACCTACCTCTCCTTGTTTACCCCATTCAACAAATTTAGGTAAAATATCCATTTGTAATAATTGAACAATAATGGATGCTGTGATATATGGGCTAACGCCCATAGAAAATACAGAGAAGTTTCTCATAGCATTACCACTAACTAAATTCAACATATTTAAAAATGGTAAATCACTAATTTGCTCAAGACTTTTTGCATTTATACCAGGAACTGTTATATGTGTTCCGACACGAAAAACAAAAATTATAAATATAGTAAAGAAAATTTTATTTCTAACCGTTTTTATTTTTATTGCTTCTCTTAAAAGTTTAAAGAACATAATGAGTTACCTCTCATTAGATGACTTCTACTGAACCACCTTTAGCAACAATTGCAGCTTCTGCAGATTTAGAGAATTTTGCAGCCTTAACTGTTAGTTTCTTAGATAATTCACCATTACCAAGAATTTTAATTCCTGATTTTTCTGCACGAACAATACCAGCTTCTTTTAAGATAACTGGAGTTACTTCTGTTCCATCTTCAAAGACATTCAATTGATCAAGATTTACCAATGCATATTCTTTAGCATTGATATTAGTGAATCCACGTTTAGGTAAGCGACGGAATAATGGAGTTTGTCCACCTTCAAATCCTAAACGAACGCCACCACCACTACGAGCTTTTTGACCTTTTTGTCCACGTCCTGATGTTTTACCATTACCTGACGATGTCCCACGTCCTACACGATTACGAGTTTTACGAGAACCTTCCGCAGGTTTTAATTCATGAAGTTTCATTTAATTTTTCTCCTTATTTGTAAATTGCTAACGCTTTGTTAAAGGGAAGGTACCCTTCAACAAAACTCGCCTTTACTTATTCTTTTTAAGTCGTACTAAATTAGCACGACTTAAAAAATATTATTTAACATCTTCTACAGTAACCAAGTGAGATACTGCAGTAATCATTCCACGAATAGCAGCATTATCTTCTTTGATAACTGAACTATTCATTTTTCCAAGTCCAAGAGCAACAACTGTTTTTCTTTGGTCTGGTTTACGACCGATTGGAGACTTAGTCAAAGTAATTTTAATTTGAGCCATTTCTATCTCCTTTCTTAAGCTAAATCTGAAACTGAAATGCCACGTAATGAAGCAACTTCTTCAGCACGTTTCAATTGTTTCAAACCTTCAACTGTTGCACGAACAATATTGATTGGAGTGTTTGAACCAAGTGATTTTGATGTAACATCAGCAACACCTGCTAACTCAATGACAGCACGTACTGCACCACCTGCGGCCACTCCAGCCCCTTCAACAGCAGGTTTCAATAATACTTTAGCACCACCAAATTCTGAACGAACTTCATGTGGAATTGTTGTACCAACCATAGGTACTTCAATTAAATTCTTTTTAGCATCGTCTACTGCTTTACGGATAGCTTCAGGTACCTCTTGAGCTTTACCAGTACCAAATCCAACACGGCCATTACGATCACCAACTACTACAAGTGCTGCAAAACGAAGACGACGTCCACCTTTAACAACCTTTGTAACACGGTTAATCCCAACAACGCGTTCTTCAAGTTCTACTGCATTTTCTTTAAACGCCATTATTAAGTGTCCCCCCTATTAGAATTTCAATCCGTTTTCACGAGCTGCGTCAGCCAAAGCTTTAACACGTCCGTGATAGAGATATCCACCGCGGTCAAACACCACTTCAGAAATACCTTTAGCTACTGCGCGTTCAGCAACAAGTTTACCGACAACAACGGCTTGTTCTGTTTTAGTTCCTTTTGAAACTTCTTTGTCAAGAGTTGATGCACTTGCGAGCGTTACACCCGCTACGTCATCAATTACTTGAGCGTAGATGCCTGTATTAGAACGAAAAACGTTCAAACGTGGGCGATCAGCAGTTCCAGAGAGTTTTCCGCGTACACGACGGTGGCGTTTTTGGCGGATTTTATTTTTATCTGGTTTCGAAATCACAATTTTCACCTCTTAATATTTAATTATTATTCCTTTCGGAATCCTCAAATAAAAATTAGATTTTAAAGAAATCCTGAAAAAAATCAAGATATCTCTTAATCTATTATTTACCTGTTTTACCTTCTTTGCGGCGAACAAATTCACCAACATAGCGAATACCTTTACCTTTATATGGTTCAGGTGAACGTAAGCTACGTACATAAGCAGCAGTTTGACCTACTACTTCTTTGTTAATCCCAATAACATTGATTGTTGTTGGAGTTGGAACTTCAAAAGTAATTCCATCTGGTGCAACAACTTCATCTTGATGAGATTTCCCTACTGAAAGTACCAGTTTTGAACCTTGAAGTTGAGCACGGTAACCTACCCCACGCATTTCAAGCTCTTTTTTAAATCCTTCTGAAACTCCAACTACCATATTGTTTAAATTAGCACGAGTAGTACCATGGATAGTCTTCATTTCTTTAGAATCATTTGGACGATGAAGTGTAACTTCTGTCCCTTCAACTTTAATTTCAATATTTTTATTGAACTCACGAGTAAGTTCACCTTTTGGTCCTTTTACAGTAACCACATTATTATTATTGCTGATTTCTACACCAGCAGGTAATGTAATAATTTTATTACCAATACGTGACATATCTATTTTCTCCTGTTAGATTATCAAATCGATTAACGATTAGTTTTCACGGGGATAGAATAAAAATTTAATATTCTAATTACAATAAAATTTTATTAACCTCAGACTACTGGCCTACCAAACGTATGCAATAACTTCTCCGCCAACATTTTTTTGGCGAGCTTCTTTATCAGTTAACAAACCTTCAGAAGTAGATATGATTGCAATTCCAAGTCCATTAAGAACTTTTGGAATATCTTCACGTTTAGAATAAACACGAAGACCTGGTTTTGAAACACGTTTTAAGTTAGTAATAACACGTTCACCATTTACCCCATATTTAAGGAATACACGGATAATACCTTGTTTATCATCTTCTACTAATTCAACGTTTTTCACAAAACCTTCACGTTTTAGGATTTCAGCAATCCCTTTTTTTATATTTGATGCAGGTACTTCTAATACTTCATGTTTTGCTTGGTTAGCATTACGAATACGTGTTAAAAAGTCTGCAATAGGGTCAGTCATAACCATTTTTTATTCTCCTCTTACTAGCAGTTTGATTTTTTCACTTGCTAGTTAATACTAAGTTGGGTTTACCAAGATGCTTTTACAACACCTGGAATTTGTCCTTTGTATGCTAAATTACGGAAGCAAATACGGCAAAGTTTAAATTTGCGGTACACTGAATGTGGACGTCCACATTCTTCGCAACGAGTATAAGCTTGCGTAGAAAACTTCGCTGGACGTTTGTTTTTAGCAATCATAGATTTTTTAGCCATTTCATTTACCTCCTATTTTATTTAGCAAAAGGCATACCTAAGCCTTTAAGTAATTCTCTTGACTCTTCGTCAGTATTAGCAGTTGTAACAATGACAATGTCAAGACCTCTTACTTTGTCCACATCATCAAAATTGATTTCTGGGAAAATTAATTGTTCTTTAACACCTAATGTGTAGTTTCCACGCCCATCAAATGATTTTGTTGGAACACCATGGAAATCACGTACACGTGGTAAAGACACAGTTACTAGCTTGTCTAGGAATTCGTACATACGTTCACCACGAAGTGTTACCTTCGCACCAATCGCAACACCTTCACGAAGACGGAAGCCAGCGATAGATTTCTTAGCTTTAGTAATTAATGGTTTTTGACCTGAAATTAGTGCTAATTCAGCAGCAGCTTTTTCTAAGTTTTTTGCATTCGAAACAGCATCCCCAACACCCATGTTAAGAACAATCTTCTCAACTTTTGGCACAGCCATTACAGATGTATAGTTAAATTTTTCTGTTAATGCAGGAATAACTTCTTTATTGTATTTTTCTTTTAAGCGATTTGCCATTTTGCTTCTCCTTTCCTTCGTGATTAATCAAGCACTTCGCCTGATTTTTTGCTGTAACGAACTTTTTTTCCGTCAACAACTTTATAACCAACACGACCTGCAACACCATTTTTATCAAGTACTTGAACATTAGATACATGGATTGGTGCTTCGATTTCAACTACAGCACCTTGAGGGTATTCACTGTTTGGTTTTTGATGTTTTTTAACAATTCCAACACCTTCAACAACAACTTTGTTAACTTTTGGAAGTGCTTTAAGAACTACAGCTTCAACGCCTTTGTCCTTACCTGCAATTACGCGAACCTTGTCGCCTTTTTTTACAAACATTTGAGTTTATCTCCTATATATTTCTTACGCCCGAAAGGGCACCCTGATAAAATCAGGGGACTTAGTTTGTCTTATAAAACCTCTGGTGCTAAAGATACAATTTTCATGTATCCACCTTCACGTAATTCACGTGCAACTGGACCAAAGATACGTGTACCACGAGGTGTTTTGTCATCACGAATAATAACAGCAGCATTATCATCAAATTTGATGTAAGAACCATCTGGACGACGTGCACCTGTTTTTGTACGAACAACAACAGCTTTTACTACATCACCTTTTTTAACAGCACCACCTGGGTTAGCTTGTTTTACTGAGGCAACGATAACATCACCGATGTTAGCGAATTTGCGACCTGAACCACCAAGTACTTTGATAGTTAAAATCTCACGAGCACCGCTATTATCAGCAACTTTCAAGCGAGTTTCTTGTTGAATCATTTCACTTTTCTCCTTTTAGTTTGATTAGATAATAACAGCTTCTTCAACCACTTCTACAAGACGGAAGCGTTTTGTAGCTGAAAGTCGACGAGTTTCCATGATACGTACGATATCGCCTTCTTTAGCAATATTGTTTTCATCATGTGCTTTGAATTTTTTTGAATAGTTGATACGTTTACCATAGACTGGGTGGTTACGTTTAGTTTCAACCACTACTGTAATAGTTTTATCCATCTTGTTAGATACAACACGTCCAACAAGTGTTTTACGTTGATTACGTTCCATTATTAGAATTTCTCCTTTCCCAATCTATTATTTAGTTTCAGTTTGCACAGTCTTAACACGTGCAATTTGTTTCTTAACTTCGTTTAAACGAGCAGTTTGATCAAGTTGACCTGCAGCTACTTGAAAACGTAAATCAAATAATTCCTTTTTGAGTTCATTTTCTTTTTTTGCAAGTTCTTCTTGAGACAAGCCACGAAGTTCTTTTACAAAATCTTTAATTTCTTGAAGTTTCATGTCTTCTCCTTATTCTGCTTCTTTTTTGACGAATTTAGTTTTTACTGGAAGTTTGTGGCTAGCCAAACGAAGTGCCTCACGAGCAACTTCTTCAGATACACCAGCAATTTCAAACATGACTTTTCCACGTTTTACTGGTGATACCCAACCTTCTGGAGCCCCTTTACCTGATCCCATACGTACACCGATAGCTTTTGCAGTGTATGATTTATGAGGGAAGATTTTAATCCAAACTTTACCACCACGTTTCATATAACGAGTCATCGCAATACGAGCAGCTTCAATTTGACGGTTTGTAATCCAGTGACTAGTAGTTGCTTGAAGACCAAATTCTCCAAAATCTACTTGTTTTCCACCTTTAGCTTCACCGCGCATTTTTCCACGGAATTCACGACGGTGTTTAACACGTTTAGGTACTAACATTTGTTATTTGCCTCCTTTAGTGTTTTTACGAGCTGGAAGAATCTCTCCACGGTAAATCCAAACTTTAACACCTAGTTTACCATATGTTGTGTCAGCTTCTTCCCAAGCATAATCAATATCTGCACGTAATGTATGAAGTGGAACTGTCCCTTCTGAGTAACCTTCTGCACGGGCGATATCTGCACCATTTAAACGACCTGATACTTGAGTTTTAATTCCTTTTGCACCAGCACGCATAGTACGCTGAATAGCTTGTTTTTGAGCACGACGGAAAGCAACACGTTGCTCAAGTTGACGAGCAATATTTTCACCAACAAGGTGTGCATCTAAATCAGGTGATTTGATTTCAACAATATTGATGTGTACTTGTTTTCCTGTTAATTTGTTTAATTGCGCACGTAATGTGTCAACATTTGCTCCACCTTTACCAATAACCATACCTGGTTTAGCTGTGTGAAGTGAAACAATAACTTTATTTACTGCACGTTCAATTTCGATTGTAGAAACTGAAGCGTCTGCTAATTGTTTGTTGATGAATTTACGGATTTTAAGATCTTCATGAAGGTAATCCGCGTATTCTTTTTCAGCATACCATTTCGCATCCCAGTCACGGATGATACCGACACGCATACCAATTGGATGTACTTTTTGACCCACGATTTTACCTCCTTATTTTTCTGATACAACTACTGTTACATGAGTTGTACGTTTGTTGATTGGTGAAGCTGAACCTTTTGCACGTGGACGGAAACGTTTCATTGTTGGTCCTTCATTGGCAAATGTTTCAGATACTACCAAGTTAGCTTTTTCTAAACCAAAGTTATTTTCAGCATTTGCAATTGCAGATAAAAGAGTTTTTTCTACAACTGTTGCTGCTTTATTTGGAGTGAATTTTAAGATTGCGATTGCGTCAGCAACGTTCTTACCACGGATAAGATCAAGAACAAGACGTGTTTTACGAGGTGAAACACGCACTGTACGAGCCATTGCTTTAGCTGAAGTAATTTCTGCCATTGTGTCCTCCTCCTATTAACGACGTGTTTTCTTATCGTCAGCTGCGTGACCTTTGTAAGTACGAGTTGGCGCAAATTCACCTAACTTGTGACCTACCATGTCTTCTTGAATGTAAACAGGTACATGTTTACGTCCATCATAAACTGCGATTGTATATCCAATGAAACTTGGGAAAATCGTTGAACGACGTGACCAAGTTTTAATTACTTTTTTCTTTTCGTCATTTGCTTGAGCTTCAACTTTTTTCATTAAATGCTCATCGACGAAAGGTCCTTTTTTAAGACTACGTCCCATTTTAATTCTTCTCCTTTAAAATATGTACCACAACGGCTTGTTTTTTCAACTACCGAGTTGGCGGAATACTAATTCTTATTATTTTTCGTTACGACGACGAACAATAAGTTTATCAGTCTTAGCTTTCTTGTTACGAGTTTTAAGTCCAAGCGCTGGTTTACCCCAAGGAGTTGATGGCGCTTTACGACCAACTGGTGCTTTACCTTCACCACCACCGTGTGGGTGATCGTTAGGGTTCATTACAGAACCACGAACTGTTGGACGGATACCTTTCCAACGGCTACGTCCAGCTTTCCCAATATTAACAAGACTTTGTTGTTCATTACCTACAGTACCAATTGTTGCACGACATGTCCCAAGAATCATACGAACTTCGCCTGATTGAAGACGAACTAAAACATACTTACCTTCTTGTCCAAGAACTTGAGCTGATGATCCAGCTGCACGAATTAACTCTGCACCTTTTCCTGGTTGTAACTCGATGTTATGGATAACTGTACCAACTGGGATATTTTTCAATGGTAATGCATTACCAACTTTAATATCTGCATCTGGTCCTGAAACGATACGTTGCCCAACTTCAAGACCTTTTGGTGCGATTATGTAAGCTTTAACCCCATCCGTATAGTGTACAAGTGCAATATTTGCAGTACGGTTTGGATCATATTCAATTGTTTTAACAATTGCTTCGATTCCATCTTTATTACGTTTAAAATCAATTAAACGATAATGGCGTTTATGTCCACCACCTTGATGACGAACAGTGATACGTCCATTGTTATTACGACCAGCTTTGCTTTTAAGAGAAACAAGCAATGATTTCTCTGGTGTGCTTGTTGTAATCTCTGCAAAATCCAAAGAAGTCATGTTACGACGGCCATTTGTCGTTGGTTTATAAACTTTAATACCCACGTTATTTCCTCCTTAGATTATTCTGCTTCAGCTGCAAACAACTCAATTGCTTTAGAATCAGCTGTAAGAGTAATGATAGCTTTTTTAGTTTTTGAAGTAAATCCTATATAACGTCCAACACGTTTTTCTTTTGGTTTTACGTTAACAGTGTTAACACTTGCAACTTTTACATCTTCAAAGACAGCCTCTACTGCTTGTTTGATAAGTAATTTATGAGCACGTGTATCTACTTCAAATACGTATTTACCTTGTTCAAGAAGTTTCATTGAACTTTCTGTGATAACAGGTTTTTTAATTACGTCGTACAAATTCATTATGCAAGAACCTCCTCGATTGTAGAGATAGCTTCTTTAGTTACAAGAAGTTTATCGCTGTTTACGATATCAAGCACACTTGCTGTTGTTGCTGTAGCAACTTTTACGTTTGGAAGGTTACGTGCTGACAATTCAGCAAAAGTATTACCTTCTTCAAGGATAACAAGTACTTTTGAATCGATGCTTAAAGCTGAAAGAACATTTGCGAATTCAGCAGTTTTTGGAGCAGTAAACGATAATCCATCTACAGCTACAAATTTTTCTTCAGCAACTTTAGCTGAATAAACTGATTTCAACGCAAGACGACGAACTTTTTGTGGTAGTTTATATCCATATGAACGTGGAGTTGGTCCGAAGACTACACCACCACCACGCCATTGTGGTGAGCGAATAGAACCTTGACGAGCACGTCCAGTTCCTTTTTGGCGCCATGGTTTACGTCCGCCACCTGAAACTGCTGCACGATTTTTAACTGCATGAGTTCCTTGACGAAGGCTAGCACGTTGACTGATTACGACATCAAATACTACAGATTCGTTTGGTTCGATACCGAAGATAGCATCGTTCAACTCAACAGAGCTAACTTCTTTACCAGTTTGGTCAAATAGTTTTACGTTTGCCATTTTAACTGATTTCCCCTTTCCTTAATTATTTAGCAGATTTAACTGCTGATTTAATAGTGATAAGAGATTTCTTAGCACCTGGTACGTTACCTTTGATTAAGATAACATTTTTTTCTGGAACAACTTGAACAATTTCAAGGTTTTGAATTGTTACACGGTTGCCACCCATACGTCCTGCTAAGTGTTTGTTTTTGAAAACACGGTTAGGAGCTACAGGCCCCATTGAACCTGGACGACGGTGGTAACGAGAACCGTGAGCCATTGGTCCGCGTGATTGTCCGTGACGTTTGATAACACCTTGGAAACCTTTACCTTTTGAAGTTCCTGTGACGTCAACTACATCACCAGCTTCGAATGTTTCAACTGTAATTTCTTGTCCAACTTCTAAGCCTTCAATGTTTTTGAATTCACGAATGAAGCGCTTAGGAGCAGTGTTAGCTTTCGCTACATGGCCTTTGGCAGGTTTGTTGCTCAAAACATCTCTTTTATCGTCAAAACCGATTTGAACAGCTTCATATCCATCTGTTTCAACTGTTTTCACTTGAAGAACAACGTTTGGAGTTGCTTCAATAACAGTTACAGGGATGAATTCGCCTGATTCAGTGAAGATTTGAGTCATTCCCACTTTTTTCCCTAAGATTCCTTTTGTCATGAGAAAATATTTCCTTTTCATTATTTATTTCAAAAAGTTTTTTATGAGCGTTTTTTATGCTCAAAAAAGTTTTTTACGAGCGTTTTTTGTGCTCTATCAAATCTATTATAATTTGATTTCTACGTTTACTCCGCTTGGTAAATCTAATTTCATCAAAGCATCAACTGTTTTTTGAGTTGGATTAATGATGTCGATTAAACGTTTGTGGGTACACATTTCAAATTGTTCGCGAGAATCTTTATACTTATGAGTCGCACGAATAATTGTATAGAGGCTACGTTCAGTTGGTAATGGAACTGGTCCAGCAACTGTCGCACCTGTACGAGTCGCAGTTTCTACGATTTTTTCTGCCGCTGTATCAAGTGTACGGTGTTCGTACGCTTTTAAACGGATACGGATTTTTTTGTTTGCCATCTTTTCTCCTCTCGTCTATTTACGATAATAGGCTAGCTCCACAAGAAAACCGACACGGTTTTGCGTGGCAATGCAACCGAGCGTGTCGCAACCTCTTGCATCATAGCTAAAGCTGTTTCTTTACAGCACTAGAATAGTCTATCAAAATTTTATAATCAATGCAAGTTTATTTACTTCTTTTTTTATTTTTTTGAAAAAGACTTTTCAAAAATAGAAATCTAAATGCATTATCAATAATTGTAGCTATCCAAACACCCGATAGTCCCATTTTAAAACTTACTGTTAATAAATAACCTACAATAATTCTTATTCCCCACATCCCAAATGTAGTCGCATAAAAGGGTAGTCTTGCATTTCCAATACCTTGCCACACGGAAGTGTAAATCAATGTCCCTGCTGTAAATGGTCCACAAATCATAGAGTACAACAATACCGTGCAACTTGATTGAATGGCTAATTTATCTGAAGAAAATTGAGAACTTAAAAAGTAACTATTTAAAAATACCAATAGTGCCATCAAAAACATTGTTGTACTTGCTATTAGGTATGAATCCTTAATTAGATCATCTATTTTATCCCTTTCTCTTTGACCAATGCTTTGAGCGACTAAAATAACTGTTGCTGTCGCCACAGCCATCCCTGGCATATAATTAAATTGTGTTAATGTTTCACCTATAGCATTACCTGCTACGACTTTTGTCCCTAAACCAACAATGACAGCGACAATAACCACATCTCCCGCTCTCATCATTAATCTTTCTCCAGCTGATGGTAAGACAAGCGATAATAATTCACTTGAAATTCTAAATGTTGTATTCTTTATAATTTTTAACATCGGAAGTTTTCTTGCTAATAAACATACTGCTACTAGACGTGAAAATACCGTTGCCAATGCTACACCAACTACTCCTAAATGAAATAGATAAATCATAAAAGATGCTAAAATAGCATTTAAAATATTAACTCCAAAACTAACATACATTGGCAATTTAGGATGACCATTCGCTCTTAGTATAGCACCGAATGTTGTCATCAATCCCATACTAAAAGTAGTTCCTCCGACTAGCTTTAAATAACTAGCACCAGCTAAACTTACCTTACTATCTGTCCCTAACCAAGTTAGGAAAGATTCAGCAAACATTAATGTCAAGATTCCTAAAATTAAGCTAATTACTACTGTTAGCAATACTGAGTCAGATACATATCTATAGTATCTTTTTGTATCCTCACTCCCTCTTGATTTAGCAACAAGACTTGATACAGCTGACCCTATAGCTATAAATAAAGCTTGATAAATTACTATGATATTATTTGCCACAGAAACTCCCGATACTGCAATTAAACCAATCTGTGATACTAGATAATTGTCTACAACACCCATCAATATTTGTAAAATATTTTCAAGCATTGCTGGTACAGATAAACTAATAATTTCTTTTCTATTTTTCATTTTTTCAAAATGAAAAGAGCCTAATGGCTCTTCCCTATACTCCTAAATATTTTTCGACTGCGTGTTGCATATTTTGACTCGCGATTACTGTATGATGTCTAACTTCAGCTTGCTCTAATCCATCTACTGCTGATGGAATTGAGACTCCTGAAAGTTTTTGTAGCTCTTTTATAGCTACAAAATCATCACCTGAATCTTTACCAGTAACCGAACTCACTGCAACTCGCGGAAACTTATAAGGACTAGCAGTAGAAGCAATCACTGCTGGAGTATCATCTCCTGAGCCTTTTTGATAAGCATAATAAACAGCAGAAGCTACTGCAGTATGAGGATCCTCAATATAATTTGATATCTCATAAACACGCTTGATTTCATTTGCAGTCTCTGATTCTGTTGCAAAACCTGCTTCAAACAAATCTAAAATAGATTGATCTGCTCCTTCTAATGTATAAACACTATTTAAAGATAACGAATCCATTAAGACCTTCGTTTTTAAAGCGTTATTACCTAACAAATGGAAAATCAATCTTTCAAGATTAGATGAGACTAAAATATCCATAGATGGGCTTGTGGTTACACGAAATTCTCGTTTTTTATCATAAGTTCCCGTTTTAAAGAAATCCGTTAAAACATTATTTTCATTTGAGGCACAAATCAGTTTATTAACCGGTACTCCTATTTGACTAGCATAATAGGCAGCAAGAATATTTCCAAAGTTACCAGTTGGAACAGTGAAATTAACCTTATCACCATTTTTTAAGTAACCTTGTTTAACCATTTGTGCATAGGCATAAACATAGTAAACCACTTGTGGAATCAATCGTCCAACATTCATTGAATTGGCTGATGAGAACTGCATGTTTTTCGCAAGTAATTTCTCACGTAATACTTCATCATTAAACATCTCTTTGACATTAGTTTGAGCATCATCAAAGTTTCCATCAATTGCAATAACATGAGTATTTTCTCCAGTTTGCGTCGTCATTTGCAATTCTTGGACTTTACTAACCCCATCTTTTGGGTAAAAAACAATAATCTCTGTGCCAGGAACATCTGAAAAACCTGCCATAGCGGCCTTCCCAGTATCACCAGAAGTAGCTGTCAAAATAACAATTTTATTATTAACACCTTGTTTTTTTGCAGAAGTTGTCAGTAAATAAGGTAATATTGATAAGGCCATATCTTTAAATGCTATAGTAGAGCCATGAAACAATTCTAAATTGTACTGACCATCCAAAGAAACTAAAGGGGCAATAGCCAAATCATCAAACTTATCATCATAAGCGGAATTAATACAGTAATCCAATTCCTCACCTGTAAAATCATCAAGAAACGCTGATAACACAATTTTGGCAACCTTTTGGTAACTAGCATCCTTTAACTCTTCAAAATTTAGTTGAAGATTTGGCATCTTTATCGGAGTAAATAATCCTCCATCAGTTGCTAATCCTTGTAAAATTGCCTGACTAGCTGTGACTCTATTCTTTTCATCTCTTGTCGACTGATAAACTAATGTCATTGTTTCACCTCATAGTATAAATACTTTTGACTATTATACCATATAATATAAAAATGTAATGCTGAATTCACTGATATAAGCGGAATTATAATCAACAACTAAAAAGAAGACTGAATTATTATCCAGTCTTCTTGTTTAAGAAGATGCACTATTAACCTTTTGTATCGTAACAAATTTCTATAATTTCTTTTAACTCAGAAATTAATGGCTCTTTTGGATTTGCAGTTGTACATTGATCTTCATATGCAAGTTCTGCTAAACTGTCTGCATCCGCTTTTAATTGAGCCTTTGTGACACCTTGTGATTTCCAATTCATCTCAATTCCAATTGCTGTACCTAATTCATAAACTTTACGTGCAAGTGACTCTGTCAATTCTGCATCAGTTTTTCCTTCAAATCCCATGAATCGAGCAATATCAGCATAATCTTGTTCTGCACGGAAGAAATCATATTTAGGGAATAGAGCATGTTTTTGAGGATCTTTTGCATTATAACGAATGATTTGTGGTAGTAGAATGGCATTTGTTCTACCATGTGGGATCCCCCATTGTCCACCAACCTTATGAGCAATTGAATGAGAAATTCCCAAGAAAGCATTAGCAAATGCCATACCAGCCATTGTTGAAGCATTATGCATTTTTTCACGTGATTCTTCATCAGCATTTTTAACTGAATTTTCAAGATTTTCAAATACTAATTTTATCGCTTGTAAAGATAGTCCACGTGTATAATCACTAGCCATAACAGAAACATATGATTCAATCGCATGTGTTAAAACGTCCATACCTGTATCTGCAGTAACACTAGCTGGTACACTCATTACAAGTGCAGGGTCTACAATCGCAATATCTGGTGTTAATGCATAATCAGCTAATGGGTATTTTACATGTGTATCACTATCAGTGATAACTGCAAATGGTGTCACTTCCGAACCAGTACCTGAAGTTGTTGGAATACAGATAAATGTTGTTTTTTCTGCGTATGGAATTTTATAGGTACGTTTACGAATGTCCAAGAATTTTTGTTTTGCTCCGAAGAAACTTACATCTGGGTGCTCAAAGAACATCCACATTGCCTTAGCAGCATCCATTGCTGAACCACCACCAAGAGCAATAATCGTATCTGGTTGGAAGTTGTTAAAGACTTCTAATCCCTTATAAACCGTATTTGTTGAAGGATTAGGCTCAACTTCTGAAAAAATTTCAACTGCTGGATTATGCTTATTAAGTTGCAATTGTTTCTTAACAAGATCAGCATAACCAAATTGCACCATACCTGGATCACAGACAATCATGACTTTCTCAGCTTTAATTTTTCGTAAGTACATAATTGAATTTTTTTCAAAATAAACTTTTGGTGGTAGTTTGAACCATTGCATATTATTACGACGTTTCGCTAAAGTTTTTACATTAATCAAATCAAGTGCTCCCACATTATGTGATACTGAATTGTGTCCATATGAACCACATCCAAGGGTTAATGATGGAATCATTTCGTTGTAAATATTACCAATACCACCAACAGCAGATGGACTATTTACTAAAATACGGCATGCTTTCATTCGAATTCCAAATTCAATTTGAAGGTCTTCATCAGTTGTATGGATTACAGCAGTATGTCCAAGACCTCCTAAATCAAGCATTTTTTCACATTTTTCTAAAGCATCCTCTACGCCCTCAGATTTAATCAAGGCTAATACTGGTGATAATTTTTCACGAGATAGTGGGTAGTCAGGTCCAGCATCTGGAATTTCTGCCAAGAGAATTTTTGTTCCTTTAGGTACTTTTATACCTGCTAAATCTGCAATATACTCTGCTGAATACCCTACAATTTTAGGATTTACAGCAGTCTTAGCTTCGTTTATAACAACACTTTCTAGTTTCTCCAGCTCTGATTTTTTAGAAACAATGTAACATTGATGAGCTTCAAACTCTGCCTTAACTTCATCGTAAACTTCACTATCAACAATTGCTGCTTGCTCAGATGCACAAATCATCCCATTATCAAATGATTTAGAAACAATTAAGTCATTAACTGCACGTTTAATTTTAGCATCAGCTGCAATATAGCTTGGAACATTCCCTGCACCGACTCCAAGAGCTGGTTTCCCAGTTGAGTAAGCTGCTTTAACCATTCCAGGTCCACCTGTTGCAAGAACTGTTGAAATCAAAGGATGATTCATCAATAAACCTGTTGCTTCAATTGACGGATGTTCAATCCATTGTACGCAGTGTTCTGGAGCTCCTGCTTCAATTGCAGCATCTCGAACAATTCTTGTAGCTTCAGCTGAACATTTTTGAGCAGAAGGATGGAAGGCAAAAACAATAGGATTTCTTGTTTTCAATGCAATCAAAGCTTTAAAGATTGCAGTTGAAGTCGGATTTGTTGTAGGAGTAACTCCACAAATAACGCCAACAGGTTCTGCAATAGAAACTAAACCTGCTTCTTTATCTTCAGCAATAACACCCACAGTCTTGTTATCCTTAATAGCATTCCAAATATACTCAGAAGCATACATATTCTTAATCGCTTTATCTTCATAGATTCCACGACCTGTTTCTTCGACAGCCATTTTAGCCAAAAGCATATGTTTGTCCAAAGCAGCCATTGCTGCATGGTGAACAATTTTATCAACTTGTTCTTGAGTGAAGTTAGCCATTTCTTTAAGTGCTTTATTTGCATTATTAGCTAATGTATCAATCATCTCTTGTGTATTTACTGTTTGTACATCTTCTTTTTCCATAGCATCTCCTTAAACATTGTTAAATGTTTCACAAATTTTATTTACAATATTAGTATAACACTTTATTTTGTTTTGTAAACACTTTCAGTAAACTTTTTTAAAAAAATAGAGTTATTTTCATAACTCTATTTTTTTAAATATCTGTAATTTTTACAAATGGTCTTCCTAAACCTTCAATATCTCCTCTATCCGTACTTTGTTCATTCCAAAGTGCAGAGACAGGATACCAACCTGAATTAGAAGACATATATGGATCACGAACATAAGTTAAACCATTTGAATAGCCTTTTAATACTAACTCATGAGTTCCATGGATAACAAATTTATTATGTTGGATTGCAGCTAATACATGGTGCCCTTCTTGTAAGGCAGAGATAATCTCATCTTGGCTGTTCAAAACATTTGCTTTAACTCCCCACTTTTGACTTGCTTTAAGAATACCTTGACCCGTAGTACCCTCTCCACCTCGATTAAACTCAATAGTCTCATTATAAAGATAATCACCTACAGTTGTAGGTAAAACCGTAGTATTTTTTAATGAAGAGAAAACCATAGCTAATGATGTGGGCACACATCCCGTTGGTCCAAATTGATACGGACCATAGTGAACACTTGCCCAACGAGGGTCTCTTTGATTATAATATGGAGTTGTAAAATTATCTTGAGAAACATTGAAAGTGGTTGCAGTCAAAAATGTCATTATACCATTATTTTTTTGGTAAACATGAACGTTATAAAGTCCTAATCCAGTATGATTTTCAACATTTATTAATCCTGCTGCTCTATTATTTGAGGATGATGCTGTGTACCATTTCAAATCATCTTGTCCTTTAGTATCAGACCATACGGCATATAAAACCTCAATATTGGGTTTAACTCCCGTAACACTCAAACCATACACACCTGTTCCTTTATAATCAACAGTTGCAGAAACAACCTCTTTTTTAGCGAGTTCATATTGTCCAACAACAAATCCTTTTGTACTGCCAT
>JAUMZW010000004.1 GCA_030527925.1 Streptococcus sp. | reverse complement strand
ACACCAATGAAACGTTATGAGTTTTTTTGTTGCACTATATTTTACAATTTATCTTACTTTTTCTAGCAACATAAATGTCATGTCTATCCATAAGTCGTATCAGGTATTTAAAATTGGATAAACGTACACTGTACTTTCGACTAATATAAGGCCAGGAAACGCCATTTTGCATTAACTGATTTATTTTTAGTTTATCTTCATAACTTAATTTCATATAAAAACCATTCTAATCGTTAGATTTTTTTGTCTAACTTTTGGGGTGCAGTTCAATTTTAGGATATTTTTTTATGAACTCGATTTTTGAAAACATTTACAATAACTCTCTAACTGATTTTTGTGAAAAAATGTGTTATAATTCAAAAGTTAGAATAAAAATGATAGAGGAAAACATGTCAAAATTAAGAGAAGATATCCGTAACGTTGCTATTATTGCCCACGTTGACCACGGAAAAACAACATTGGTTGATGAATTATTAAAGCAATCACATACACTTGATGAACGTAAAGAACTTCAAGAACGTGCTATGGATTCTAATGATTTAGAAAAAGAACGTGGTATTACGATTCTTGCAAAAAACACAGCTGTAGCTTATAACGGTACACGCATCAATATCATGGATACACCTGGACATGCTGACTTTGGTGGCGAAGTAGAGCGTATCATGAAAATGGTTGATGGTGTGGTTTTAGTTGTTGATGCTTATGAAGGTACGATGCCTCAGACTCGATTTGTCTTGAAAAAAGCATTGGAACAAAATTTAACACCTATTGTAGTTGTTAATAAAATAGATAAGCCATCTGCAAGACCAGAAGAAGTTGTAGATGAAGTTCTCGAGCTTTTTATTGAGCTCGGTGCAGATGATGACCAATTAGAATTTCCAGTAGTATATGCTTCTGCAATTAATGGAACCTCTTCATTGTCAGATGATCCTGCTGAACAAGAACATACTATGGCTCCAATTTTTGATACAATTATTGAACATATCCCAGCACCTTTAGATAACTCAGATGAACCTCTTCAATTCCAAGTTTCATTATTAGATTATAATGACTTTGTGGGACGTATTGGTATCGGACGTGTTTTCCGTGGTACTGTTAAAGTTGGGGATCAGGTTACTCTTTCTAAACTTGATGGGACAACTAAAAATTTCAGAGTGACGAAGTTATTTGGATTCTTTGGTTTAGAGCGTAAGGAGATTCAAGAAGCTAAAGCTGGAGATTTAATTGCTGTTTCAGGTATGGAAGATATCTTTGTGGGTGAAACAATTACACCAACAAATGCAGTTGAGCCATTACCTGTATTACGTATTGATGAACCCACTCTTCAAATGACTTTCTTAGTTAATAATTCACCTTTTGCTGGACGTGAAGGTAAATTTGTGACATCACGTAAAGTTGAGGAGCGTTTGTTGGCTGAATTACAAACAGATGTCTCACTTCGTGTAGAAGCAACTGATTCGCCAGATAAATGGACTGTTTCAGGTCGGGGAGAACTTCACTTATCAATCTTGATTGAAACAATGCGTCGCGAAGGATATGAGTTACAAGTTTCAAGACCAGAAGTTATCGTTAAAGAAATTGATGGTGTCAAAATGGAACCATTTGAACGTGTTCAAATTGATACTCCAGAGGAATATCAAGGTGCTGTTATCCAATCACTTTCAGAACGTAAAGGTGAAATGCTTGATATGCAAGCAACTGGAAATGGTCAAACTCGTCTCATTTTCCTTGCTCCTGCTCGTGGATTGATTGGTTACCCAACTGAATTCTTATCAATGACTCGTGGTTATGGTATCATGAACCATACCTTTGACCAATATATGCCAGTCATCAATGCTGAAATTGGTGGACGTCATCGTGGAGCCCTTGTTTCAATCGATACAGGTAAAGCTACAACTTACTCTATTATGTCTGTTGAAGAACGTGGAACAATCTTTGTGAACCCAGGTACTGAAGTTTACGAAGGAATGATTATCGGTGAAAATTCTCGTGATAACGACTTAACAGTTAATATCACGAAAGCTAAACAAATGACTAACGTCCGTTCAGCAACGAAAGATCAAACTTCTGTTATTAAAACACCACGTATTTTAACATTAGAAGAATCGTTAGAATTCTTAAATGACGATGAGTATATGGAAGTGACACCAGAATCAATCCGTTTACGTAAACAAATTTTAGATAAAAACTTACGTGCAAAAGCTGCTAAAAAGAAAAAATCAAGTGAAGAATAATTTTTTCAAGTTGAGGTATGAGTGATGTTTTATTTAATAATAGCAATTTTACTAGTCTTATATTATTTTTTTATGGCATCTGATTCCGTTAAAAATACATTAGATGTTATTGGTAAAGTAGGTTTGATTTCACTAGCTATTGTTTTAGGAGCAACTGGTTTTATAGCCTTATTAAATGCTCCTACGGAATTTTATATCATAGTTGCTATGTTTATTGTTGCTCTTTTAGCTCTGAGAGATGTCTTGAAACTAAAAGCATTGCCTGAAACTCAATTTCAAATACAATGTATAGAATATATTAAATCGAAATTTCGTTAAAAAGAGGGATTGAATTTAGTTCAATTTCTCTTTTTCTATCTTATGCTATCCCGACTAAATCTTGAAAAAGCTAGTAAATAAATGTAAAATATTAAACAAGATATAATGTTAGGTGGAAATATATGAAATCTGTCGCAGAATTTAAAAATCAAAAAATTTTAGTATTAGGACTTGCAAAATCTGGTGAAGCTGCAGCTAGGTTATTGACAAAATTAGGAGCTATCGTCACAGTCAATGATGGAAAACCGTTTGAAGAAAATCCTACAGCTCAAACTCTTCTTGAAGAAGGGATAAAAGTTATATGTGGTAGTCATCCGATTGACTTATTAGATGAAGATTTCAAATTGATGGTGAAAAATCCTGGTATCTCTTATAGTAACCCTATGATAGAAAAAGCGATTGAACGTCATATACCAATTATAACAGAGGTTGAATTGGCCTATATGATCTCTGAAGCCCCAATAATCGGTATTACTGGCTCTAACGGAAAGACTACTACCACTACGATGATTGCAGAAGTCTTAAATGAAGCGGGTATTTCATCATATTTATCTGGGAATATTGGTTATCCTGCTAGTGATGTTGCTCAAAAGGTATCAACAAATGATACTTTGGTAATGGAATTGTCAAGTTTTCAATTAATGGGAATTTCAGATTTTAAACCTCAAATCGCAGTTATTACTAATCTAATACCAACTCATATTGATTATCATGGAAATTTTGAAGCTTATGTTGCTGCAAAATGGAATATTCAAAAAAATATGGGAAAAGATGAATTTTTAGTTCTTAATTTTAATCAAGATATAGCTAAGGAGTTGGCTCGTAAGACATCTGCAAAGGTTATACCGTTTTCTACAAAAGAAGTCTTAGATGGTGCTTATTTGAAAGATAACTCATTATATTTTAAATCAGAAAAAATAATAGATGCTCAAGAATTAGGTGTACCAGGTTCGCATAATATAGAGAATGCTCTTGCAGTTATTGCTGTTGCAAAAATACAAGGTGTAGAAAATAAAGTTATCTCCAAAGTATTATCAGCTTTTGGTGGAGTTAAACACCGACTTCAAAAATTAGGAGATATTAAAGGCATTACCTTTTACAATGACAGTAAATCTACAAATATTTTAGCTACTCAAAAAGCTTTAAGTGGTTTTGAAAATAAAGATGTTATTTTAATTGCTGGTGGATTAGATAGAGGAAATGAGTTTGATGAGCTTATTCCTGATATTGAAGGTTTGAAGCTTATCATTTTAATTGGTGAGTCAGCTCCAAGAGTTAAAAGAGCAGCTGATAAAGCTGGTGTAATAACAGTATTTGCAAAGGATGTTAAAGAAGCTACTAAGCTAGCATTTGATAATGCATCAGAAGGGAATATTATTTTACTTAGTCCTGCAAATGCAAGTTGGGATATGTACAAGAACTTTGAGGTTAGAGGTGATGAATTCATACAAGCTTTTGAAGAGTTAAAAGGTGAATAAGAATATGAAAAAAAGAATTTTATTTACTGGTGGTGGAACAGTAGGGCATGTTACGTTAAATCTAATTTTAATGCCGATGTTCTATAAAGATGGATGGGAAATACATTACATTGGAGATAAAAAAGGAATTGAATATCAAGAAATTAAAAAGTTAGATTTTCCAATTAAGTTTCATAGTATCGCAACAGGAAAATTGAGACGTTATTTTTCTATGCAGAATTTATGGGATGTTTTTAAAGTTGGGTTTGGCATTATTCAATCACTTTTTATTGTAATGAGATTGAGGCCATCTGCCCTATTCTCAAAAGGTGGTTTTGTATCAGTTCCACCAGTCATTGCATCAAAAGTTTTAGGTGTACCTGTTTTTATTCATGAATCTGATTTATCAATGGGATTAGCAAATAAAATTGCTTATAGGTTTGCAACTATAATGTATACAACATTTGAACAGCATCAAACCTTATCTAAAATGAGGAAAGTTGGTGCAATTACAAAGATTAAAAGAATAGAAGTTGATAAAGAGTATTTAAATACTATCACAGAACATTTTAATCCCGATTTAAAAACCATTTTATTTGTAGGGGGATCAGCTGGCGCAAAAGTGTTTAACAATTTTGTGAGTAACACTCCCGAATTGAGAACATTTTATAATATCATTAATATAACAGGTGATGCTTCATTGAATGTTTTATCAGATAATCTCTACAGGGTTGATTATGTGACAAAACAATATCAAAGTCTGATGTCCATTTCTGACTTTGTTGTAACAAGGGGGGGATCAAATACAATTTTTGAGTTATTAGCGTTAAAAAAATTACAACTCATTGTTCCTTTAGGTAAAGAAGCAAGCCGTGGTGATCAATTAGAGAATGCAAGATATTTTGTTGAAAAAGGATACGCTAAGGAATTATTAGAAGAAAATTTAACATTTTCAAATCTAAAAAAATCTTTAGATGATTTTGAGTTAGAAAAAGAAACCTACTTAGTATCTATGTCAAAAACAAATGATATTAATTCTTCAGATGATTTTTATAAACAATTGATAAATGACATTGATAATACTGTAAAAGGAAAATAAATGGTTAAAGAAAATAAATCTGAATCAAAGAAAAATCCTTCAAGAGAATTAACAGAATGGCAAAGAAGAAATTTAGAATTTCAGAGAAAAAAACGTCAGCAGGCACTTGAAGATAAGAAAATAAGAGAGAAATTATTAGCAGAAAAATTACCAAGAAAGAAAGAAGATGTTAAAGAAAATAATATAAAAAAAGTAAAAGTAAAAATAAAAAGGAAGAAAAAAGATAAAAATTTTCCTCTTAAATTTAAATTTTTGTCAGTTCTTGTTGCTTCTATTATTGTTTTTTTAATATCGTTATTTTTTATAACTCCATTTAGTTATTCTAAAATAATCAGTGTTACAGGAATTAAATATACAATTGAAAATTCTGTGATTGAAGCTTCAAAAATTCAATCTAAAACATATTTAACAGATGTCTTATTTAATCGTAAACATTTTGAAGATAACATTAAAAAAAATGATAAGTGGGTAAAATCAGCGCAAATTCGATATCAGTTTCCAAATCGATTTAATATTAAACTAATTGAACATAAAATTATTGGGTACTCGCAGACACAATCTGGCTTACAGCCGGTCTTAGAGACCGGTGCTATTATGGATGCCATAAATACTTCGGAATTACCTAAATCTTACTTGACGATTAATTTAACAAATAGGAACACAATTAAACGATTGGTTAAAGAATTAAAGGCATTAAATGAGAAGTTATTTAAGCAAATTAGAAGTATCAATTTGATAGATTCTAAAACGACATCTAATTTACTCGCTTTGGAAATGGAGGACGGGAATACGGTTAGAGTTCCATTATCAGAGTTGTCAAAAAAACTTACTTATTACACTAAAATTGCATCAAATCTACAAGCTCCTGCAATTGTTGATATGGAGGTTGGTTTATATAGTACAACTGAGGAAATAGAGACACTAGTTTCTTCTAGTGAAACTAACCAAGAAAATAGTCAGGAAACAAATACTGAAACTTCAAGCGAGCAAGGTAATCAGACTTCGAATTTAGAAAGTGAAACAGCCACTGAAACAACTCAATAGAGGAAAGTTGAGCAAGTTAAAATAAGTTAATTTTGTGTAACAAAAAACGTAAAATGATAACATTTTACGTTTTTTTATGGTATAATATTTTCTGAATAATTCTGTTTAAACAGTATTTAAATAGTAAAACGTATAGAAAGATAGAGAGGTCGAGTAAATGGCTAGAAATGGCTTTTTTACAGGATTGGACATTGGAACAAGTTCGATAAAGGTTCTCGTTGCTGAGATAATCTCAGGAGAAATGAATGTTATTGGAGTTAGTAATGTTCCCAGTACTGGAGTAAAAGATGGTATTATCGTAGATATTGAGGCCGCTGCTGAAGCAATCAAATCAGCAATTGCTCAAGCAGAAGAAAAAGCAGGTATGACAATTGAAGAGTTAAATGTTGGTCTTCCAGCTAATCTTCTTCAAATTGAACCAACACAAGGCATGATACCTGTTACAAGTGACTCAAAAGAAATTAAAGATGAAGATGTCGACAGTGTTGTAAAATCAGCTCTAACTAAGAGTATAACTCCTGAAAGAGAAGTTATTTCACTAATACCAGAAGAATTTATCGTTGATGGTTTTCAAGGTATTCGCGATCCAAGAGGTATGATGGGAATCAGACTTGAAATGCGTGGCTTAATTTACACAGGGCCTACGACTATTCTTCATAATCTTAGAAAAACTGTTGAACGTGCAGGTATTAAAGTTGAAAATATCATAATTTCTCCATTAGCAATTGCAAAGTCAGTTCTTAATGAAGGTGAAAGAGAGTTCGGTGCTACAGTCATTGATATGGGTGGCGGACAGACAACTGTGGCAAGCATGAGAGCTCAAGAATTACAGTTTACAAATATTTATCCAGAGGGTGGAGAATACATTACAAAGGATATTTCAAAAGTACTTAAAACATCTTTAAAAATTGCTGAGGCTCTAAAATTTAATTTTGGACAAGCTAATCTTAAAGAGGCTAGTTTGACAGATACTGTTCCAGTAGAAGTGGTCGGAAGTGATGAACCAGTTGATGTAACTGAACATTATCTAGCCGAGATTATTTCAGCAAGAATAAAACATATTTTAGACCGTATTAAGCAAGATTTATCTAGAGGAAGACTTTTAGATTTACCTGGAGGTATTGTCTTAATCGGTGGTGCTGCAATAATGCCTGGAGTTGTTGAGTTGGCACAAGAAATTTTTGGAATAAAAGTTAAACTCTATGTCCCAAATCAGGTCGGAATTAGAAATCCAATGTTTGCTAATGTGATTAGTTTAGTAGAGTATGTTGGGACACTGACTGATGTGGATAAAATTGCACAAAGTGCTGTGCTTGGAGAAGAGCGATTAAGAAGAAAACCAATTGATATTCCAACGTATACTGATATTAAACAAATTCCTAAATACGAAGGACCAAAAAATGGCTCAGAAATAAATAGAATAGAGCCAAGCCAAGAACTCCCAAGCCCAGTTTCAGAAAAACCACATGATGGACAAAAGATAACTGAACGTGTACGTGGCATGTTTGGGAAATTATTTGATTAAGATTGAGGAGTGATATAAATGGTATTTTCATTTGATGCAGCATCAGTTCAAGGTGCGGTTATAAAAGTTATCGGAGTTGGCGGTGGTGGCGGAAACGCTATCAATCGTATGATTGATGAAGGAGTTGCAGGTGTCGAGTTTATAGCTGCAAATACAGATATCCAAGCACTAAGTTCTTCTAAAGCTGAGACCGTTATTCAATTAGGTCCTAAGTTAACTAGAGGATTAGGTGCTGGTGGTCAACCTGAAGTTGGTCGTAAAGCAGCTGAAGAAAGTGAAGAAGTTTTAACGGAAGTTTTAACAGGTTCAGATATGGTATTTATTACAGCAGGTATGGGAGGAGGTTCTGGTACAGGTGCAGCACCAGTAATTGCTAGAATTGCTAAGAGTTTGGGTGCTTTGACTGTAGCAGTTGTAACTAGACCTTTCGGATTTGAAGGTAATAAGAGAGGAAATTTTGCTATTGAAGGCATTGCAGAATTACGTGAGCAGGTTGATACTTTATTAATTATTTCAAATAATAACCTTTTGGAAATTGTTGACAAGAAAACACCATTATTAGAAGCGTTAAGTGAAGCTGATAATGTGCTACGTCAAGGTGTTCAAGGAATTACCGATTTGATTACAAGTCCAGGCTTAATTAATCTGGATTTTGCTGATGTTAAAACAGTTATGGCTAATAAAGGAAATGCTTTGATGGGTATTGGTATTGGTAGTGGAGAAGAGCGTATTACTGAAGCCGCTAGAAAAGCAATTTACTCACCTCTTTTGGAAACAACAATTGATGGTGCTGAGGACGTTATTGTGAATGTTACTGGTGGTCTTGACATGACACTTATTGAAGCTGAAGAAGCATCAGAAATTGTTAGTCAAGCTGCAGGTAAAGGTGTAAATATTTGGTTGGGGACATCAATTGATGATACAATGAAAGATGAGATTAGGGTTACTGTTGTAGCTACTGGTGTTCGTCAAGACAAAGCAGATCGTGTATCAGGATTTAAGACAAGCTATGGTCGTCCAGTTGTTTCAAAGTCAACTGAACAACAAGGTTCAACAAGTCAATTTAATGCTTCTAATCGTACAGCAGCTACAACACAACCTAGCTTTGAACGTCAAAATTTTGATATGGGTGAGTCTAGAGAAATGCCTAAAGTGACAGTAGCTAACCAAGCAAACCAACAAACTGAAAATGCATTCGGTAATTGGGATTTAAAACGTGATAACATTTCAAGTCCAAGTGAAGGTGAATTAGATACAAATTTATCCATGTCAACCTTTAATTCTTCTGATGATAGTGATGATGAATTAGAAATTCCACCATTCTTCAAAAATAGATAAGATGTCCATACATAATAATAAAATTGAAATTCAAAACCGATTTAATCAATCATTAGTTGATTCCAACAGAGAGATAAATGATGCAAAAATAATTGCAGTAACAAAATATGTTGATGTTTGTAAAAATTTAGAATTATTGGCAGAGGGTATTTCGAATTTCGGTGAGAATAGAGTTGACAAATTTTTAGATAAGATTGATTTGCTTAAAGATAAGGAAATAACATGGCATTTTATTGGTTCACTTCAAAGAAGAAAAGTTAAAGATGTTATCAATAAAATTGATTATTTTCATGCTTTGGATTCAATAAAATTGGCTCAAGAAATTCAAAAACGGGCTGTGAAGCCAGTAAAATGTTTTTTGCAAGTTAATATTTCTTTAGAATCTTCAAAACATGGTTTTTTACTTGAAGAAGTTGAAAGTGCTATCTCTTTAATGAATGAGATGGATAAAATAGAATTAGTTGGTATTATGACAATGGCTCCCTTGGAAGCAAATGAAGATTTATTATCTATTATTTTTTCAAAAGCTCAAGAATTAAAAGAAGATTTGAGGAAACGTCATTTACCTCGTATGCCTTTTACTGAATTAAGTATGGGAATGAGTAATGATTTTGAATTAGCTTTGAAGTATGGGGCAACATTTGTTCGAATCGGAACAGCTTTCTTTAAATAAGGAGTAAAAATGAATATTAAACAACGAATTAGTAATTTTATTTCTTATCTATCTTCGGATGAAGTAGATGATAGTATTGAAAACGACCAATCAGAAGGTGTAAATGCAGAGGATTATAATAGTACCTCTTCTCAACAGTTTGAAAATCCATATGACAAAAAAACTCAGGAAGTTTCAACACGAGTAGAGCGTGTTAATGTTAAGCAATCTCAGGTGAAACAAAATATGGAACATAGAGATAATAAATTAGAAAATTCACAACAAACTACAATTGCCTTAAAGTTTCCTAAAAAGTATGAGGATGCAAGGGAAATTGTTGATTTATTATTAAACAATGAATGTGTATTGATTGATTTTCAATATATGTTGGATGCCCAAGCTAGACGATGTATTGATTTTATTGATGGAGCTAGTAAGGTTTTAGATGGTAAGTTAAGAAAAATTGGTGGTTCAATGTTTTTATTAACACCACCTAATATTATTGTTGATATTGAAGAATTGTCATCTGTTAACGCCAATCAAGACTTTGGATTTGACTTTGATATGAAGGTAAGATAATGACATTTTTCATTACAGTTTTATTGAGAGTATTACAAGTATACACCGATATATTAATTGTTTTTGCTTTGCTATCCTGGTTTCCAGGTGCATATGAAAGTAAAATTGGCAAATTGATTATTTGGTTAGTTAAGCCAATATTAAAACCATTTGGGAGATTTAGAATTAGCATCCTAGGTGTTGATTTTACAATAGTTGCTCTGATTTTAGTTATGGATATGATTAGCCGTTTTTTGGGTCAATTTATCTTTTGATATGAATAGTAATAGCTTATACCAACATTTTGAAAAGTCAGAATATCCTTTTATTGATAAAATTCAAGGAATGGTCAATCAGGTAAATGATTATTATACTTTCTGTCTCACTGATTTTTTAAATCCAAGAGAGGTTGAAATTGTCAAAATAATTTGTCGTTCTTATGGTGTTCAGTTATTTATAACTTCGGATTATTTTGATATGGAGTACTCGAGAGTTATAATAGCTCCTAATTATTATCAACTAAATTTTGAAGATTTTAAGATTTCTCTATTGGAATTAACTTATTCTGTAAAATTTAAACAATTATCACATCGTCAAATTCTTGGAACACTAATTAATCAACTAGGTATTAAACGTTCAATGATTGGTGATATATTAGTTTCAGAAGGTAAAAGCCAATTTATGATTGATCAATTATTTTTAGAAAATGTTCTATTTTCTATTAAGAAAATATCTAATATAGGTGTTAAAATTAGAGAAGTCTCATTTTCTAATTTGATGAAAGTGTCAAAGGAATATGAAGAAATCGCTATTTTATCCTCTAGTATGAGGATTGATAAGATTGTATCTGTGGTTTTAAATATCCCTAGAATAGAAGTCGTAAAATTGATTGAGTCAAATCACATTAAGTTAAATTATAAGGTCGTTAGTAAAGTATCAGAAGAACTTCAAGAAGGCATGTTACTAAGTATTAAAGGTTTTGGTAGGTATAAGATGATAAAAGATAGTGGACTAACCAAAAAAGAAAAGCATAAAATAATTTTTGCTAAAGTTAAGCATTTTTAAGGGGTTAATAAATGAGTATTACAGCATTAGAAATCAAAGATAAGTCATTTAAAAATAAATTTAGAGGTTATCATCAAGATGAGGTTCATGAATTTTTAGATATTGTTGCTGATGATTTTGAACAATTGGTTAAAGAAAATTATGAGAAAGATAATAAAATTAAAGCGTTAGAAGAAAAAATTAGCTATTATGATGAAATGAGAGAATCATTGAGTCAATCTGTGATTTTAGCTCAAGAAACTGCAGAAAAAGTGAAAGAATCAGCTAATGAGGATGCTTCTCATATCATAAATAAAGCTAATTTTGATTCACAACAATTATTAGAAGAAGCTAAAAATAAAGCAAATAAGATTTTAAGAGAAGCTACCGATGAAGCTAAGCGTGTTGCTGTGGAAACAGAGGATTTAAAACGTCGAACAAGAGTTTTCCACCAACGTTTAACCTCAGCTGTTGAAGGACAGTTATCGTTAGTTAATTCGTCTGAATGGAATGAATTGTTACAACCGACAGCTGTTTATTTACAAAATTCTGATGCAGCCTTCAAAGAAGTTGTCGAAAAAGTTTTGGATGAACATGTTTTGACTAATGATGATAAATTGTCATTAGATGCCACAAGACAATTTACGCCAGATGAAATGGCTGAATTGCAGCGTTTGGTAGAAGAGAGTAATCGCCAATTAGAAGAATCTCAAAAAGTTATTATTGAAGCTAAAAATGATTATGATAATTCTCTTGGCGAAACACAAACATTTAAATTAAATATTACAGAATAGAAAAACATAGTTACTAGATTATATTTGCAGCGAGTAGAAGTTGGTGTGAGTTCTATAATTCCTAATTTAGTGATAATCATTTTCTTTGTTTTTATCTGAAATTAAGTAAGGTAAAAGGTTTGACTAACCTTATCAGTCTCTAAGGGAGTTTTTTAAGACTCTAAATTAAGGTGGTACCACGAACTTTCGTCCTTTTAGACGGAGGTTTTTTGTTTATAGAAAGGGAAATTATGAAATTAAAAGATACTTTAAATCTTGGAAAGACTGCTTTTCCAATGCGTGCAGGACTTCCAACAAAAGAAGCACAATGGCAAGAAGAATGGGCAAATGCTGATTTATACATGAAACGTCAAAAATTAAATGAAGGAAAACCATCATTTAATTTACATGATGGTCCTCCGTATGCTAATGGTAATATTCATGTGGGGCATGCTTTAAATAAAATTTCCAAGGATATTATTGTACGCTCAAAATCAATGTCAGGCTTTAGTGCACCTTTTGTTCCAGGATGGGATACACATGGATTACCTATTGAACAAGTTCTTGCGAAGCAAGGTGTTAAACGTAAAGAATTACCTTTAGATAAATATCTTGAAATGTGTAAAGAATATGCGTTATCACAAGTTGAAAAACAAAAAACAGATTTTAAGAGATTAGGTATATCAGCAGATTGGGATAATCCATATATTACTTTGGTACCTGAATATGAGGCAGCACAAATTCGTGTTTTTGGTGCAATGGCTGGTAAAGGTTATATTTATCGTGGAGCTAAACCAGTTTATTGGTCATGGTCTTCTGAATCAGCTTTAGCTGAAGCTGAAATTGAGTATCATGATATTGATTCTACATCACTTTATTATGCAAATAAAGTTAAAGATGGTAAAGGAGTTTTAGATACAGATACTTATATTGTTGTTTGGACAACAACTCCTTTTACAATTACAGCATCAAGAGGTTTGACGGTAGGTCCAGAATTTGATTATATAGTTGTTAAACCTCAAAATGATACACGTAAATTTGTCGTTGCTGCTGAATTATTAAATGATTTGAGCCAACGTTTTTCTTGGGAAAATCCTGAAATCATAGCAACTTATAAGGGTATTGAATTGGATAAGATTGTAACTGAACATCCATGGGATAAAGAAGTGGATGAGTTGGTTATGAATGGTGACCATGTAACTTTAGATTCAGGAACAGGAATTGTCCATACTGCACCAGGATTTGGTGAGGATGACTATAATGTTAGTTTAAAATACGGTTTGGAAGTTTTTGTTACTGTCGATGAACGAGGACTTATGAATGCTGAGGCTGGTCCAGATTTTGAAGGACAGTTTTATGATAAAGTATTACCGACAGTTATTGATAAATTAGGTGATTTATTATTGGCTTCAGAAGTTATTACTCATTCTTATCCATTTGATTGGAGAACCAAAAAACCAATTATTTGGCGTGCGGTACCACAATGGTTTGCATCTGTATCTAAGTTTAGACAAGAAATCTTAGATGAAATTAATAAGACTAGTTTTAATCCATCATGGGGTAAAACACGTCTTTATAATATGATACGTGATCGTGGAGATTGGGTTATTTCTCGTCAACGTGCTTGGGGTGTTCCTTTGCCTATCTTTTATGCAGAAGATGGAACAGCTATTTTAGATAAAGATATTATTGATCATATAGCGGATTTATTTGAAAAAGAAGGTTCTATTATTTGGTGGAAAACAGAAGCAAAAGACCTACTTCCTAAAGGATATAGCCATCCAGGTTCACCTAATGGAGAATTTACAAAAGAAACAGACATTATGGATGTTTGGTTTGATTCAGGTTCTTCTTGGAACGGTGTTATGAATACCAGAGATTACTTAAAATATCCAGCAGATTTGTACCTTGAAGGTTCTGATCAATATCGTGGTTGGTTTAATTCTTCATTGATTACATCAGTAGCGGTTAATGGACATGCACCATATAAGGCTATTTTGTCACAAGGTTTTGTTCTTGATGGGAAAGGCGAAAAGATGTCTAAATCGTTAGGAAATACAATTTTACCAAGTGATGTTGAAAAGCAATTTGGTGCAGAAATTTTACGTTTATGGGTAACAAGTGTTGATACAAGTAATGACGTAAGAATTTCAATGGATATTTTAAAACAAACTTCAGAAACCTATCGCAAAATAAGAAATACTCTTCGTTTCTTAATTGCCAATACTTCTGATTTCAATCCTAAAAAAGATACGATTGACTTTAAAGAGTTAAGAGCGGTTGATAAGTTCATGACGATTAGTTTTAATCAACTTGTTGAAAAAATAAGAAATGCATATGAGTCATTTGACTTTATGACAATTTATAAGTCACTAGTTAATTTTATTAGTGTAGAATTATCTGCATTTTATTTAGACTTTGCTAAAGATGTTGTCTATATTGAGTCAACTAATAGTTTAGAGCGTCGTCAAATGCAAACAGTATTCTATGATATTTTAGTGAAATTAACAAAATTATTAACGCCAATTTTACCTCATACTTCTGAAGAAATTTGGTCATATTTGGAATTCGAAACTGAAGATTATGTCCAATTATCAGAATTACCAAATCCTATTCAATTTGAAAATCAAGATATTGTTTTAGAAGAATGGGATGCATTTATGCAATTTAGAACACAAGCTCAAAAAGCTCTTGAAGAAGCAAGAAATAGTAAAATTATTGGACGTCCATTAGAGGCTCACCTTACAGTTTATACTAGTGAAGAAGTTAAAACTTTATTAACAGCTCTTAATAGTGATATTGCTCAGCTTTTGATTGTATCACAATTGACATTATCTGATGAAGTAGCTCCAGACAATGCAGTGAAATTCGATGATGTTGCTTTTGTAGTTGAACATGCTTCAGGAAATGTTTGTGAACGTTGTCGTATAATAGATGAGAGTGTGGTTGAACGTTCTTATGCTGCTAGCGTATGTGATCATTGTGATGCTATTCTAATTACAAATTTTGAACAAGCAGTTTCAGAAGGATTTGAAAGTAAAGAAGCTTAAAGTTAGTTAGTGAAATTTATCATATACTTTGAAAAGAAAGTGAAATTGTGATAGAATACTAAAGTAAAATAAAAAAGAAGAGGTATGTGAAATGTCACGTAAACCAATTATTGCAGGAAACTGGAAAATGAATAAGACTGCTCAAGAAGCACGTGAATTCATTACAAGTATCTTAACAGTAATCCCACCAAACGAATTAGTTGATACTGTTATTGGAGCTCCAGCTATTTTCCTTGAAGGTATGAGAAAAGGTATTGTTAAAGCAAATTCAGAATTACAAGTTGCAGCACAAAACTGTTATTTTGAAAATTATGGTGCATTTACTGGTGAAAACAGCCCAGCTACAATTGCAGCTTTAGGTGTTAACTATGTTATTATCGGACATTCTGAGCGTCGTGATTACTTCCATGAAACAGATGAAGACATTAATAAAAAAGCACATGCTATTTTCAATAATGGAATGCTACCAATCATTTGTTGTGGAGAATCTTTAGAAACTTATGAATCAGGAAAAGCTGTTGAATTTGTTGGAGCACAAGTTTCAGCTGCATTGAAAGGCTTAACGTCTGAACAAGTTGCTTCATCAGTTATTGCCTATGAACCAATTTGGGCCATTGGTACTGGAAAATCTGCTACTCAAGATGATGCTCAAAAAATGTGTAAAGCAGTTCGTGATGTGGTAGCATCTGACTTTGGTCAAGAAGTTGCTGATAAAGTGCGTGTTCAGTATGGTGGTTCAGTAAAACCTGAGAATATTGCAGAATATATGGCATGTCCAGATGTTGATGGTGCTTTAGTTGGTGGAGCATCATTGGAAGCTGATAGCTTCTTAGCATTATTAGATTTTGTAAAATAATCTTAGCATATAGAAAAAAGACCGAATATCGAATTATACCCCAAAAGTTAGACAGAAAAATTTAACTTTTGGGGTGTTTTTTATATAAGATTAAGTTATGAAGATAAACTAGAAATAGATCAGTTAAGGCAAAATCGTGCTTCCTGGTCTTATATTAGTCAAAAGTACAGTGCATGTTTATCCAATCTTAAATAGCTGGTACGACTTATGGATAGACATGGCATTGAAGTTTTTAGAAAAGATAAAATAAGTATTATTCCCCTGAATTAAAAAAGGAAATCATTAACAAAGATCTTATTGAAGGTCACTCTCAGAGTACTGTATCACTGGATTATGCTCTTCCCCACAAATCTCTACTAACCAACTGGATAGCACAATATAAGAAAAACGGGTATACTATTATTGAAAAACCGATAGGGAGACCAAATAAGATGGAGCGTAAATCAAATAAAAAATGGGAAGAGATGGCTGAACTAGAGCGCATTCTAGAAGAGAATGAACGTCTTAGAACGGAGAATATGAAATCATACTAACATCATCAAAGTAAAACTACAAGAACTTAGCCCTGTCCAATACAGAACTAAGTCCTTGTAAAAATTAATTGTCCAACTTTTTGGGAGCAGTACATATCAATCTTTTTATTTACTTCAAAATAATAAAAAACTTTGAAACACTTAAGCAAAACTATTTATAAAGTTTTCATTATTAATTATTAATCGAGTTTTAGATCTTTTATTTTAAATAATTATGAGTTTAACTTAAAATTATTTTTGAAAATTTTTTTGTTACGATGATAACACTTATAATTACGAAACTTAATGTTAAAAGTCCAGCAATACCATTGACAGTTAATGAATATAGAAAAGGACTTATTCCTTTTGGTGCATAATTTCCCCAGAATATAATGCCAGCAATAAAGTGAAATGTGTATCTTAGTATAACTGCTAATAATGATCCCAAAATTGCTAGAAATATAGCTTTATTGATTTGTTGATTTTTAAGCGACTGTTGATATGATTGAGCAAATAATCCAGAAGCCCCCATCACTAAAAAGGCCAGTAGATATTCAATAATGACTTGGGATAGTGAAAGATAGTAGACCTTTCCTAGGACAAAGTGTAGACTTCCCCAAATTAATCCAGCTAAGAATCCAAATTTTACCCCTTTTCTTAAAGAGAATATTATAAGTGGAATTGCTCCAAATGAAGGTGAAAACCAAGAAGCAAAATCAGGAATTAATGATAAAGACATTGCAAAAGAAGCGATTAGAGCAGTCTCTAAAAGAGGTAGCAAACGATTTTTTTTGGACATAAAAACTCCTTTTATTACAAAGGAGTTAGGCATTATGAATCTTATTTTCATCTGCACAATCCCTACGCTAGTATTAACTAGATCAGGTGATTAGGATTTCGTCAAAGACGATCTCAGCCGAGGCACTCCTTTGTTTATTTTATTTTTTAAAAAAAGTATAACTTAAAATTGAAAATCTGTCAATTTTCTTGATTTTATTTCATTCCGATAGTATAGTCCGAATCTCTCATTGCTTCAACAGTACCTAATAAATAGCCATTTCCAACTTGACTAAAGAAGTCATGATTAGATGTACCGGTTGAAATTCCATTCATAACAATAGGATTGACATCATTTGCGGTATCAGTAAATAATGGATCTTGGCCTAGATTCATTAAAGCTTTGTTAGCATTATACCTTAAGAAAACCATAACTTCATCAGTCCAACCTACAGAGTCATACAAAGATTTGGTATAGTTTTCCTCATTTTCATAGAGTTCGTATAGTAAATCATACATCCATTCTCGAAATTTTTCTTGTTCTTCATCAGTTAATTCATTAAATCCTAATTGGAATTTATAGCCAATATAAGTACCGTGAACAGATTCATCTCGAATGATGAGTTTTATAATTTCGGCGACATTTGCTAATTTATTATTTCCAAGATAGTAGAGTGGTGTGAAAAATCCTGAATAAAATAGAAAAGTCTCTAGATAAGTTGACGCAACTTTTTTTTGTAAGGCAGTTCCATTTTGATATATAGAGTTAATTATTTGAGCCTTTTTTTGCAGAAATTCATTATTATTTGTCCATTCGAAAATGTCTTCAATTTCTGACTTAGTATTTAGTGTTGAAAAGATTGATGAATATGATTTAGCATGAACGGATTCCATAAATTGAATGTTATTCAAAATTGCTTCTTCATGAGGAGTCCTAACATCAGCACGGATAGCTTCAATACCAGATTCTGACTGCATAGTATCTAATAGTGTTAAACCACCAAAGACTTTACCGACTAAATCTTTTTCAGTTGGAGATAATTTTCTCCAATCATCTAAATCATTTGATAAGGGAATACGAGTATCTAGCCAGAATTGTTCTGTTAATTTTTCCCAAGTAGATTTATCAATAGCATCTTCTATTTCATTCCAGTTGATTGCTTTATAGTAAGTAGTCATTAATTTCTCCTTAGATGACACAGCTTTCGCATTGGTTTGAGCCAACTTCTTCTCCATCATCTGTAAATGTACGAATATAATAGATAGATTTGATTCCCTTATTGAAAGCGTAGTTTCTTAAAATTGAGAGATCTCTTGTTGTTTGTTTAGTATCAGATTTCCATTCATAGATTCCAGATGGAATTTCACTTCGTAAGAATAGAGTTAGTGATAGCCCTTGATCAACGTGTTGTGTAGCAGCTGCATAGACATCAATGACACGTCTCATATCCATATCATATGCGGAATCATAAAATGGAATAGTATCTGTTGATAAGCCTGATGCTGGATAATAAATTTTACCAATTTTCTTTTCCTGACGTTCTTCAATACGTTGTGTAATGGGATGTATTGAAGCAGAAACATCATTAATGTAACTAATCGAGCCATTAGGTGCTACAGCTAAGCGATTTTGATGATATAAGCCATCTTTTATAATTTTGTCACGTAAAATAACCCAATCTTCTGAAGTTGGAATAAAATGGTTCTTAAAGAGTTCTTTGATGCGTTTAGATTTTGGTTTAAAATCACCCGTAATATACTTATCAAAGTAAGTTCCAGAAGCATATTTAGATTTTTCAAAGCCAACAAAAATAGTCTGACGTTCTTTTGCAATGGCATTTGATTCAACTAAAGTCCAGTAGTTGAGTAACATGAAATAGATATTTGTAAATTCAATTGATTCTGGACTTCCATATTGTATAAAATTTTGAGCGAGATATGAATGTAACCCCATGGCTCCAAGACCAAATGTGTGAGCTTGTTCATTTCCATTTTTGATTGTTGGAACAGCTTCAATTTGAGATGAATCGGTTACGAAAGTTAATGCCCTGGTCATTGCTTTTATAGAGCGACCGAAGTCCGGAGATGTCATCATATTAACAATATTGGTTGAGCCTAAGTTACAAGAAATATCTGTTCCGAGTGTAAGAAATTCTTGTGCGTCATTAATTTGACTTGGTTTTTGCACTTGAAGAATCTCTGAACAAAGATTACTCATAATGATTTTTCCATCAATTGGATTATTATTATTAGCAGTATCGATATTGATAATGTAGGGATATCCAGATTCTTGTTGTAGTTTTGATAATTCTGTTTCTAAGTCTCTTGCTTTTATTTTTGTTTTTGAGATATTAGGATTTGCTACGAGTTCGTCATATTTTTCTGTAATATTAATGTAATTGTATGGGACACCATATTCTCTTTCAATAGAATATGGACTAAACAAGTACATGTCATCATTATTTCGCACAAGTTCATAGAACTTATCTGGGACAGTGACTCCTAATGATAATGTTTTGACACGAACTTTTTCATCAGCGTTCTCTTTCTTAGTTGATAAGAAGGCAAGAATGTCAGGATGAAAGACATCAAGATAGACAACACCAGCTCCCTGTCTTTGCCCTAATTGATTAGAGTATGAAAAACTATCTTCGAAAAGTTTCATGACTGGGACTACACCAGAAGCAGCACCAGCAAATCCTTTAATAGGAGCACCAGCTTCTCTAAGGTTGCTCAAAGAAATACCAACTCCTCCCCCAATACGTGATAGTTGAAGAGCAGAATTGATAGAACGTCCAATAGCATTCATATCATCAGTTACTTGAATTAAGAAACATGAGACCAATTCACCACGGCGGCTACGTCCTGCATTTAAAAAACTAGGTGTAGCAGGTTGGTATCGCTGGTGAATCATTTCGTTAGCGATATCTTCTGCGAGACTCTCAACACCGTCTGCAAAATAAAGAGCATTGAACATCACACGATCTTCAATACTTTCAAGGTAAAAATCACCATCATTTGTTTTCAAGGCGTATTGTTGGTAAAACTTGTAGGCTGCCATAAATGATTTAAAGCTAAATTGTTGAGCATAAATTTCGTGGTGTAGATGCTCTATAAATTCAGGTGAATATTTTTGAATGAATGCTTTTTCAATGTAGTCATGCTCAATTAAATAAGCGATTTTATCAGTGATACTTTCAAATGTCATTGTGTTTGGAATAACATTTTCACGAAAGAATGCATCAAGAGCTTCTTTATCTTTATGTAATGGAATTTTTCCATCAATTGGTCGGTTAATAGCATTATTTAGGCGAAAATATGAAATATCACCAAGATCTTTTAAGCTCATTATTACTTCCTACTTCTAAATGATTTCTTTTAATTTTTTTGGCTGGAAACCAGAAAAAACAACATCTCCAGCTTCAATAATTGGAGCACTTGTAAACCCTAATGATTTGACGTAGTCAATTTTCTCAGGTTGTTCATCAAGATTAATTTCGATAAAATCAACCTTATTTTCTTCTAAAAATTTTTTTGTCATACGACACTGCATACAATTATTTTTAGAAAAAACTGTAATTTTTGACATGTTTAATTCTCCTTTGAACAAAAAATTGCTATCTCTATCTTATAAAAAATTGATTAGATTTGCAATAAAAAATACTTAAAAAAATCTAAAAAAGAGAGGAGGCAACACAATATCTTGTGTTGCCTCCTATTTATACACACTATATATTGTTAGTGAACTAGCATCATGATGATATAATTAAGTATACCATAAACAACTAGATATAAACCAGCCCATTTGATAATTGTTTTAAAAATTTCACTTTCTTGTCCAGCAGTTCCTGTTGTTGCTGTTGCAATTGCTATACTTTGAGGTGAAATCATTTTACCAGCACTAACGCCGGCAGAGTTTGAAGCTACCATCCAAGATTGATTATAGTGGAGTGCAAGTGCTGTATCAGATTGTAATTTTCCAAATAACACTCCAGAACTTGTTCCGCTACCAGTAACAAATGTTCCTAAAGCACCTATTATAGGTGAGATAAATGGATAGAATGAGCCAGTAATTGATATTAATAAACTTGCAATGGAAGCAACCATACCACTATACCCCATTAATTTTGCAGTTGCTAAGATAGCAATCATGGTTAGCATAGCAAAGCGCAGTTCGAATAGAGTTTTTTTCAATACACCAAACATTTGTCCCAAATTTAAACCTTGAATGTAGCCTCCCACAAAAGCAGATAAGAAAATCCAAAATGGTGGAGATGCTAACCAAGAAAATACATAAGGTTTAGCATTTGGGCCTGTGTAGATAGGTATACTAGTTTGAACAGTCTTGACAAGTATGTTAATAGGAGGGATAACTTTTGAAGTGCCAATTAATAAGAAAAAGATAAAAATGAATGGACTCCATGCTTTGATAAGTGATTTAAAATCTAAAGAATAAGATTTGTTGTTAGAGCTACTTTTTTCAGGTTTCCATGTAAAAGCATCTGGAATCGATTTTGGTGCCATTTTTTTTGACATGAAAATAACTAGACCCATTGAGATAACAGAACCAAAAACGACAGTCAAGTCAGGCCCTATGAATTTTCCAACGATTAATTCAGGGACATAGAAAGAAAGAGCAGCCACTAATGTAATTAGTGAAATACCATCAAATATTTCACGTATGCTAGCATCCTTTTTTAGAACTTTTCCTGTCATAAAAACCATGATAAATGGTGATAATATGATAAAAGGTGTTAGTTCTAAAACAGAAAATAATGAAAGAGTGTTAACGTTTAATGCGGTAATATTTGCAACAGTAGTTGTAGGTATACCAATAGAACCAAAGGGAGTAGGTGTTCCATTTGAAATGAGACAAACTAAGGAGGCTAAAATGGGATTAAAACCAAGTGCCACTAACATACTTGCAGGTATTGCAATAGCTGTTCCAAATCCAGCCATTCCTTCCATAAAACCACCGAAGCACCAACCAATAATGAGTACAATTAATCGTTTATCATTGGTAACTTGAAGAAACATTTCCTTTATGGTATCCATTGCTTTTGATTCTACACAAATATTATATGTAAATATTGCAGCAATAATTACAGCAATAATTGGCCAAACTGCTAAAGCAATTCCTTCTCCAACAGCTGTTATTGCATTAAGAATAGGGATTTTCCATACAATAATTGATAGCAAACAGGTAATGACGAACGAACCTAAACTTGCCAGATGCCCTGGTAATTTAAAAATAATAAGGGCAATTAGTAGCCATAGAATAGGTGAAAAACCTAAGAGAAACATCCAAAACATAAAAATATGCTCCTTTCAAAATGTTAACGCTTACATAACGTTGAATTAAATAAAAGCTAATATTAGCTTTTATTGATTTGTATTATTTCTGATGTTATTATATCATTAAGAAATTATAAAACCAACTATAGTGACTCGGAAAATTAGAATATGATTTTGATAACTTTTTCACATAATATTTTTCATAATTTTATATTAATTCTAGAAAAAATGTTTCTGTAAATTTTTAATTAGCTCATATGGCATCTAATCAATTGTCAATTTACGTAATTAATTTTCAGAAAAGCCGGTAAAACATTGAAAAAAAAATTAATTTTGGTATAATATAAATTTGTAAGGGGTATCATTTTGATATCCTAAATAAATTCAAACAAAGGAGAACCATAACTATGGCTTCAAAAGATTTTCACATTGTTGCAGAAACAGGAATTCATGCACGTCCTGCAACTTTATTAGTACAAACTGCTAGTAAATTTGCTTCAGATATTACTTTAGATTACAAAGGTAAAGCTGTTAATCTTAAATCTATCATGGGTGTAATGAGTCTTGGTGTTGGCCAAGGTGCTGATGTTACAATTTCAGCTGAAGGAGCAGATGCAGATGATGCAATTGCAGCAATTGAAGAAACAATGACAAAAGAAGGATTGGCTTAAGAATATGACAGAAATGCTAAAAGGAATCGCAGCCTCTGATGGTGTTGCTGTTGCTAAAGCATATCTACTTGTTCAACCGGATTTGTCTTTTGAGACTAAAACTGTCTCAGATACAAGCGCAGAAGAAGCTCGCCTTGATGTCGCATTAAAAGCATCACAAGACGAGCTTTCTGTTATCCGTGAAAAAGCAGTAGAAACGCTTGGTGAAGAAGCTGCAGCAGTATTTGATGCTCATTTGATGGTTCTCCAAGATCCAGAAATGATTGGCCAAATTAAAGAAACTATTCGTGCAAAGCAAGTAAATGCTGAATCAGGATTAAAAGAAGTTACAGATATGTTTATCACTATTTTTGAAGGTATGGAAGATAACCCATACATGCAAGAACGTGCAGCAGATATCCGTGACGTTGCTAAACGTGTTTTAGCGCATCTTTTAGGTGTGAAATTACCAAATCCTGCAACAATTGATGAAGAATCAGTAGTTATTGCTCATGACTTAACACCTTCTGATACTGCACAATTAAACAAAAATTTTGTTAAAGCATTTGTGACAAATATTGGTGGTCGTACAAGTCATTCAGCTATCATGGCACGTACGCTTGAAATTGCTGCTGTATTAGGAACAAATGATATCACTGAACGTGTTAAAGACGGAGACGTCATTGCAGTTAATGGAATTACTGGTGATGTTATCATTAATCCAAGTGAGGAACAAATCACTGAGTTTAAAGCAGCAGGTGAAGCCTATGCAAAACAAAAAGCTGAATGGGCTTTATTAAAAGATGCTGAGACTGTAACTGCAGATGGTAAACATTTTGAATTAGCAGCCAATATCGGAACACCAAAAGACGTTGAAGGTGTTAATGAAAATGGTGCTGAAGCAGTTGGACTTTACCGTACGGAATTCTTATACATGGATTCAGCTGATTTTCCAACTGAAGACGAACAATACGAAGCTTATAAAGCTGTATTAGAGGGAATGAATGGTAAACCTGTTGTTGTTCGTACTATGGATATCGGTGGAGATAAAGAATTACCATACTTTGATTTACCACATGAAATGAACCCATTTCTCGGGTTCCGTGCTTTACGTATTTCTATCTCAGATACTGGAGATGCTATGTTCCGTACGCAAATTCGTGCTTTACTACGTGCATCAGTCCATGGTCAACTACGTATTATGTTCCCAATGGTTGCTCTTCTCAAAGAATTTAGAGCAGCTAAAGCGGTCTTCGATGAAGAAAAAGCTAACCTTAAATCTGAAGGTGTAGCAGTTTCAGATAATATCCAAGTTGGTATCATGATTGAAATTCCTGCTGCTGCAATGCTAGCTGACCAATTTGCTAAAGAAGTTGATTTCTTCTCAATTGGAACTAATGATTTGATCCAATATTCTATGGCTGCTGACCGTATGAATGAACAAGTTTCTTACCTTTATCAACCATATAACCCATCAATCTTGCGTTTAATCAATAACGTTATTAAAGCAGCTCATGCTGAAGGTAAATGGGCTGGTATGTGTGGTGAGATGGCTGGAGATCAACAAGCCGTGCCATTATTAGTTGGTATGGGACTTGATGAATTTTCAATGAGTGCTACCTCAGTACTTCGTACACGTAGTTTGATGAAAACATTAGATACGGCTAAAATGCAAGAATATGCAAACCGTGCTTTAACGGAGTGTTCTACAGCAGAAGAAGTTCTTGAATTACAAAAAGAGTATATCTAATCTTTTTAAATAGAAAAACACTTTAAATTAATTTAGAGTGTTTTTTATTTAAATCTTAAATAGGAAAACCGATGTTTTAACTAAATGTTTAAAAAATTCAGAAAATTTATGTAGTAAATAATTGAATTACGGTGATAAAATGATAAAATATTAGTATCACATTATAAAGGAGATATAATTTGACAAAACAATATAAAAATTATGTTAATGGTGAGTGGAAAGCTTCTGATAAAGAAATTAAGATTTTTGCTCCTGCTAATGGAGAGGAGCTTGGTTCTGTTCCAGCAATGAGTCAAGCAGAAGTTGATTATGTTATGGAATCAGCTCGTAAAGCATTGCCAGAGTGGAGAGCGCTTTCTTACTTTGAACGTGCACAATATTTACACAAAGCAGCAGAGATATTGCGTCGTGATGCTGAAAAAATTGGTGCAGTTTTATCTAAAGAGATTGCTAAAGGTTATAAAGCTTCTGTTAGTGAAGTAATCCGTACAGCAGAAATTATTGATTATGCTGCTGAAGAAGGACTTCGTATGGAAGGTGAAGTTCTTGAAGGTGGTAGTTTTGAAGCTGCTAGTAAAAAGAAAATTGCAATTGTACGTCGTGAGCCACTAGGGGTTGTTCTTGCAATTTCGCCATTTAATTATCCAGTGAATTTAGCAGGATCTAAAATTGCACCCGCTTTGATTTCAGGAAATGTTATTGCTTTTAAACCACCAACACAAGGTTCAATTTCAGGTTTGGTTTTTGCAGAAGCATTTGTTGAAGCGGGGATTCCAGCAGGTGTTTTCAATACAATTACTGGACGTGGTTCTGAAATTGGCGATTATATTGTCGAACATCCTCAAGTTAACTTCATTAACTTTACGGGCTCTACTCCTGTCGGGGAACATATTGGTAAATTAGCAGGTATGCGTCCAATTATGTTAGAACTTGGTGGAAAAGACTCTGCTATCATTTTAGAGGATGCTGATTTAGAGTTAGCTGCTAAAAATATTGTAGCAGGTGCATTTGGTTACTCAGGACAACGTTGTACCGCAGTAAAGCGTGTTCTTGTTATGGAAAGTGTAGCTGATGAATTAGTTGATTTAGTTCGTGCAAAAATCTTAGATTTGACAATTGGTACACCAGAAGAAGATGCAGATATTACGTCATTGATTGATAAGAGTTCCGCAGACTATGTAGAAGGACTCATCAATGATGCATCAGAAAAAGGAGCCAAAGCACTTACTGAAATTAAACGTGAAGATAATTTGATTTGTCCAGTGCTATTTGACCATGTGACAACTGATATGAGATTAGCATGGGAAGAACCATTTGGTCCAGTATTACCAATTATTCGTGTTAAATCGTTAGATGAAGCTATTAAGATTTCAAATGAATCTGAGTATGGTCTACAGGCTTCAGTTTTTACTAATGATTTCCCATTAGCCTTTTCAATTGCTGAACAGTTAGAAGTTGGTACTGTTCATATTAATAATAAGACACAACGTGGAACAGATAACTTCCCATTCTTGGGAGCTAAAAAATCTGGTGCTGGAACACAAGGTGTGAAGTATTCGATTGAAGCAATGACTACAGTTAAATCAGTTGTATTTGACATCAAATAATAAAATATTTAGTGAAAGGATTTAGTTCTGTATCGAATAGAACTAAATCCTTTTATTTTTAAGTCTAAATTATTGGAGTTAAAAAATCATAAGTTATGAGAGATAAATCTATCTTTTAAAGCTTAAAAGAGTGTTGATAAGTAGGATATTGTTTTGATATGTACTAAGAGTTTTAAATATAATGTAAAATGCTGACCACTTTTTAAATTTGTTATCCCAATGTCTAAACTAGGTGTTTTCTTAATTTAATTATTGAAAATAGTATCAGTTCTTCCTTTTTTGAAAATATCAATTGATATACATCTTAGTTATTTTGTTATCTTCTTATGGATACAAGATTTTATAGTAGGAAATTAGTCTAAAAAAATTAATGTATTTCTCACTTAGCAATAATGTTTAGATGTATACTTTATCTTTAAGCGTTTATTGTATAAAAATAGCACCCCAAAAATTTAAGTTTTGGGGTGCAAGTCATCTTGTCAAAATAGTTCTTATTTGATATAAAATTGACGGTCTTTTAAGATGATTTCACTTACTTTAGCTAATTTTTTAAGCTGCTTAAGTTCTTCGGGGTGGCTGACTAAAGTGATGACGTTTCCTTTTCTGTTCATACGGCCAGTTCTTCCTGATCGATGTGTGTAGGATTCTTTATCACGTGGAATATCAAAATTGATGACATAGTCTAGATGTTCAATATCAATGCCTCGAGCAACTAAGTCAGTTGCTAATAGTAGAGAAAGTTCGTGATTTTTAAATTTTTCAAGTATTATTTTACGGAATTTGACATTAACGTCGCTAGCTAAGGAAACAGCAGGAACATTATTATATTGCAGTTTTTCTTCACTAGCACCTAAATCAGATAATTGATTAAAGAAAACAAGGGCACGGAAGTTATCTATATGAGAAAATTTTCTTAACAAATCGATTTTAAGACGCTTATCAACTTGAATGTAAAAATGTGAAATAGCATCAAGTGTTTGTTCTGAAAGGTCAATAACTTCAACATCTTTGATTAGTTCATTTGAAACAACTTTGTTAGTAGCACTCATATAAATCATTTGATAGTTCTTTGGTACTCGAGTAATAATATTTTTGACAAAGTGAAGTTGTGAATTAGACATTAACTCATCAAACTCATCTAAAATGATAGTCTCAATCACTGTCATTTTAATTTTTTTTAGTTTAACAAGTTCAAAGATCCTACCAGGTGTTCCGATAATAATTTCTGGGCCCTTTTTAAGGCGTTCAATTTGTCTTTTTTGACTTGAACCTGAGATAAATAATTGACTATTAAGTCCTATTGGTTCTGTCCATTGTTTAACCACGTCAAAAATTTGCCCTGCGAGTTCAGTATTTGGGGCTAATATAAGAATTTGTTGTGCTTTTTTTGGTTTAAGCTGTAGAAGTGTAGGAAAAAGATATGCAAGGGTTTTACCTGTACCAGTAGGACTTATTCCTAAAATATTTTTTTTTAATTGAATCAAAGAAAAAACTTCTTTTTGAATAGGTGTAAAATCTGTTATATTTAGTTTTTTTAATTTTTCTTGCCAAGCGGATGGAAATTGTGAAATCATATTGTTACCTTATTTCATTTATTGTTAGGTCTATTATAGCATGAATGCTTTAATATTTTTGGTTTCTTTACTAATATTCTATCTGTTAAAAATATTAAATTTATAGTAAAATAGTAAAAGAAATTCGATAAAGGAGTGTATGATGCGTAATAAACCGATTATAATTGGAGTTACAGGTGGTTCGGGTGGAGGAAAAACAAGTGTTTCAAAGGCCATTTTATCTCATTTTCCAGATGAAAAAATCGCAATGATTGAACACGATTCTTATTATAAGGATCAAAGTCATCTTACTTTTGAACAACGCATAAAAACAAATTACGATCATCCATTTGCATTTGACACCGATTTGATGATAGAACATCTGAAATCCTTAATTAAGGGGGAGGCTGTTGATATTCCTATTTATGATTATACACAGCACACTAGAAGTGATAGGACATATCGTCAACTTCCACAGGATGTTTTTATTGTTGAAGGAATATTAGTTTTGGAAGACAAACGTTTAAGAGATTTAATGGATATTAAACTTTTTGTTGATACGGATGATGATATTAGAATTATTCGTCGCATCAAGAGAGATATGGAAGAAAGAGGAAGAAGTCTAGATAGCATTATTACACAGTATCAATCAGTTGTAAAGCCAATGTATCATCAATTTATCGAGCCGACAAAACGTTATGCTGATATTGTTATACCTGAAGGAGTTAGCAATTTAGTAGCAATTGATTTAATTACAACAAAAGTGGCCAGTATTCTAGAAGATTAGAAGTGGATATAGTAAAAAGAGCTGAATGCTCTTTTTTTGTTTGAAAAATGTTGAAACCTTATTGACAAAATAATCAGAAAATTATAAAATATTTAGAAAATAGATTGAGGAGAAAAGTCAATGGTATTCACGCAAATGACAGTTTTATTATTACGTGATGAGGGCTAATGCATAATGCATTAGTCCTGTTTGGCTTACCAAGCGGGATTGAAACATCTCGGTTGGTCCGAGATGTTTTTTAATTTAAAAATGAAAAGGTGGAACAATGAGAAAAATTGAGTTTCTAGATACAACATTAAGAGATGGAGAGCAAACTCCTGGAGTAAACTTTTCAATTAAAGAGAAGGTAGCTATTGCTAAGCAGTTGGAACGTTGGGGGGTATCGTCTATTGAGGCAGGATTTCCAGCAGCTAGTCCTGATTCATTTGAAGCAGTTAGACAAATTTCAAATACAATGACAACTACTGCCGTTTCAGGATTAGCTCGTTCAGTAAAATCGGATATTGACGCTTGTTACGAAGCTTTAAAAGATGCAAAGTATCCTCAGTGTCATGTATTTATCGCAACTAGTCCAATTCATAGGAAATTTAAGTTAAAAAAATCTAAGAAAGAGATTTTAGATATCATTGCTGAACATGTTGCCTATGCAAAAACAAAATTTGAAGTTGTTGAATTCTCTGCTGAGGATGCTACTAGAACAGAAAGAGACTTTTTATTAGCGGCTGTTCAGACTGCAGTAGATGCAGGAGCAACTTATATCAATATTCCTGATACAGTTGGTTTTACAACACCAAGAGAGTATGGTGAGATCTTTTCATTTTTAATTGCTAATATTACTTCTAGCCGAAAAATTGTATTTAGCCCTCATTGTCATAATGATTTAGGCATGGCTGTTGCCAATACTTTATCTGCAATTAAAAATGGGGCAGGAAGAGTCGAGGGGACCATAAACGGTATTGGTGAACGAGCAGGTAATGCTGCCTTAGAAGAGGTTGCTGTTGCTTTGAATATTCGTCAAGATTTCTATGATGTTGAAAGTCCTATCAACTTAGAAGAGACAATAAATATATCAGAATTGACTTCTCGTTTTTCAGGAATTTTTATTCCTAAAAATAAAGCAATTGTTGGAGGAAATGCTTTTTCACATGAATCTGGTATTCATCAAGACGGTTTCTTAAAAAATCCATTGACCTATGAGATTATAACACCTGAGCTTGTAGGAGTTAAGAAGAGTTCATTACCTTTAGGAAAGTTATCTGGTCGTCATGCATTTATTGAAAAATTAAAAGAATTGAGACTTGATTATGAAGAGGAGGATATTATTGTTTGGTTTGCTAAATTTAAGAAGTTAGCAGATAAAAAGAATGATATTACCGATGCAGATATTCGTGCCTTAGTTGCAGGAAGTGAAATTGAAAATAGGGAAGGCTTCCGATTTAAGGATTTGACCATTAACACTAATGGAAATGATGATATTTCTGCAGAAGTTATTATGATAAATACTAATAATGAAGAAGTTTATTTACATTCAACTGGTAAAGGTTCTGTTGAGGCTGTTTTTAATGCTATCGATACTTTCTTTAAACAAAATGTAAGATTGATGAATTATTCTCTTGATGCTGTGACGGATGGTATTGATTCTCAAGCAAGTGTATTAGTTTCAGTTGAAAATCTTGAAACGGGAAGCTTATTCAATTCTTCAGGTATCGATTTTGATGTCTTGAAAGCTGGTGCTATTGCTTACATAAATGCTAATAGTCTAGCTCAGAAAGAAAATTTTGGTTCTAATAAATTTAAAATATCTGAAAAAGTATTTAAGGAGGATTAAGATGCCTTATAAAATTGTAGCATTGTCAGGTGATGGAATTGGACCTGAAATTATGTCAGCAGCTCTATCAGTTTTAGAAGTAGTGGCAAAAAAAGTTGGATTTAACTACATAATTGAAGAAATGCCTTTTGGTGGGGCAGCAATTGATCTTGAAGGACATCCTTTACCTAAAAAGACTTTAACAACATCGCGATTAGCAGATGCGATCTTATTAGGAGCTATTGGATCGCCAAAGTATGATACTGTTTCGGTCAGACCGGAGCAAGGCTTATTAATGCTAAGAAAAGAGCTTGATTTGTTCGCTAATATTAGACCGGTTAAAATTTTTGATAAATTAGTAGATCTTTCACCTTTGAAGAGAGAGGTTGTATCCAGTGTTGACTTCGTTATTGTACGGGAATTAACAGGGGGGATTTATTTTGGAGAACACCGTTTAGAAGAAAATGTAGCGACAGATGTCAACACTTATTTGAAAATGGAGATTGAGCGTATTATGCATCAGGCGTTTAGATTGGCAAGGAAACGCCGTAAAAAAGTAACAAGTGTTGACAAACAAAATGTACTTGCAACATCTAAATTATGGAGACAAGTCGCTGAAAAAGTATCTACGTTATATCCTGATGTTGTGTTAGAGCACCAGCTTATTGATAGTGCAGCAATGCTAATGATTACTAATCCTTCTAAGTTTGATGTTATTGTGACTGAGAATTTATTTGGCGATATCTTATCTGATGAATCAAGTGTGTTATCGGGTACTTTAGGAGTGATGCCATCAGCAAGTCATTCAGAAAACGGACCTAGCCTTTATGAACCAATACATGGCTCTGCTCCTGATATTGCTGGTCAAGGAATAGCTAACCCTATCAGTATGATTTTGTCAGTTGCTATGATGTTTAGAGATAGTTTTAATCAAGAAGATGCAGCTTTATTGATTGAACAAGCAGTCGAAAAAGTAATTGAACATGGAGTGGTAACAAGAGATTTAGGAGGTTTAGCAATGACTAAAGAAATGACTTATAAGATTATTGAAATATTAAAATGATGAAAAATATTATAATAGTAGTTTTAATTTGGAATATGATTACTTTTTATTATTATTGGTATGATAAACAACTTGCTTATCAAAAAAGAAGAAGAGTTCCTGAAAAAGTACTAATTCTGATGAGTTTTTTTGGTGGTGGTGTTGGAGCAATTCTCAGTGCTTATATTTTTCACCATAAAATTAGAAAATGGTATTTTAAGTTGGTATGGTTGCTTAGTTTAATACTAGTACTAATAAGTCTAATAGTAGTTTGGAGTGTACAATGAGTGGGAAATCGATTTTTGATAAATTATGGGAACGTCATGTCATTGTGGGGAATGAAGGTGAGCCACAATTAATGTATGTTGATCAGCATTATATTCATGAAGTAACTAGTCCCCAAGCTTTTGATGGTTTAAGAGCAGCTGGTCGTAATCTTAGAAGGCCGGATTTAACCTATGGAACTTTTGATCATAATGTACCTACAGTCAATATATATGATATAAGAGATGTGATTTCTAAAGCACAAATGGATGCATTAGAACGAAATGTTAAAGAATTTGGTGTTCCATATGCTCCGCACGGTTCTGAAAATCAAGGTATTGTACATATGATAGGACCAGAACTAGGCTATACACAACCAGGGAAGTTTATAGTTTGTGGTGATAGTCATACAGCAACACATGGAGCTTTTGGAGCTATTGCATTTGGAATTGGAACAAGTGAAGTTGAGCATGTTTTTGCAACACAAACCATTTGGCAAGTCAAACCAAAGCGTATGTTGGTGAATTTTACAGGCGTCCCTCAAAAAGGGGTTTACGCTAAAGATTATATATTAGCTTTGATTGCCAAATATGGAGTTGCTTGTGGTGTCGGTCATGTTGTAGAGTATCAAGGAGATGCTATTGATGCACTTGATATGGAGGAGCGAATGACCATTTGTAACATGTCTATTGAATTTGGGTCTAAAATAGGAATCATGAATCCAGATCAAATAACTTATGACTATGTCAAAGGGCGAGAAGGTGCTCCATTAGATTTTGAATCTGCGGTAGAAGATTGGAAGACATTGGTGTCTGATAAGAATACTGTCTATGATAAAGTAATTACAATGGATGTATCAGATTTAGCTCCTATGGTTACTTGGGGGACAACACCCGCAATGGGTGTATCATGTGATGATGTTTTTCCAGAAATACGCGATATGAATGATGAGAGGGCTTATCGTTATATGGGGTTAAGGCCAGGTCAAAAAATAGAAGATATCGAGATTGGATATATTTTTTTAGGTTCATGTACAAATGCAAGGATTAGTGATTTGGAAGTAGCAGCTAAGTATGTAAAAGGTAAGCATATTGCTCCCCACGTTACAGCTATTGTTGTACCTGGAAGTAGGCCAGTGAAACGGGCAGCAGAAAAAATGGGATTAGATAAAATATTTTTAGAAGCAGGTTTTGAGTGGAGAGATCCAGGTTGTTCAATGTGTTTAGGGATGAATGAAGATAAGGTGGATAAAGGTATTCACTGTGCTTCTACAACGAATCGTAACTTTGAGGATCGACAGGGGTTTGGTTCAAGAACACACTTATGTAGTCCAGCTATGGCAGCTGCGGCAGCTATAGCCGGTCGATTTGTTGATGTACGTAAAATTTCAGAAGTACAATAAGGAGCTTCATATGGAAAAGTTTACAATATATACTGGTACAACTGTACCATTGATGAATGATAATATAGATACAGATCAAATCTTACCAAAGCAATTTTTGAAATTAATTGATAAGAAAGGTTTTGGTAAGTATTTAATGTATTCTTGGCGATATTTAGATGACCAGTATACTGAGGACCCTGATTTTATTTTTAATCAAGTAGAATATCGTAGTGCAACAATTTTAATTAGTGGCGATAATTTTGGGGCTGGCTCTTCTAGGGAACATGCTGCTTGGGCATTAGCAGATTATGGTTTTAAAGTGATAATAGCTGGTTCTTTTGGTGATATTCATTATAATAATGACATCAATAATGGTATCTTACCAATTGTTCAACCTAGAGAGGTCAGAGAAGCTTTATCACAATTAAATCCAAGTGATAAAGTGACTGTAGATTTATATCAACAAAAAATATTTAGTCCGATTGGAGAGTACTTTTTTGAAATTGATGCGGATTGGAAAAATAAATTACTAAATGGTTTAGATGATATAGGTGTAACCCTGCAACATGAACATTTAATTACTGAGTATGAAAATAATAGACCAAAATATTGGAAATAAAAAGAAAATTTAGAAAAATCAGAATTTTTATTGAATTTATACTAAGCAGATGTTAGAATATAAAACATGGAAAAAAGAAAGCGAGAAAATAGATGACAAGACATATTCAATGGGATGGACAACTATCACAAGAAGGAATTGAGGTGTTACAGACCCCAGGTGGTTTGATTGTTTGTCCTACAAAAGTAGGCTATATTATTGTGACTACTGATAAACAAGGTTTAGAGCGAAAATTTGATGCTAAGGTAAGAAATCGTAATAAACCAGGAGTTGTACTTTGTGGTAGTATGGAAGAGTTAGAAAGTTTGGCACAATTAACTCCCGAGATTAGAGATTTTTACCAAAAACATTGGGATGATGATATTTTACTTGGTTGCATACTTCCTTGGAGAGAGGATTCATATGAAAAGTTAGTAGCTATTGGTGATGGACGTGAAGAATTAATGACTGATTCTCGTAAAACATCATGTTTTGTTATCAAATTTGGTACAGCAGGAGAACAAATTGCTGAACATCTTTGGCGTACAGAGGGAAAGATGATTTATGCTTCATCTGCAAATCCTTCAGGAAAAGGAAATAGAGGTAAAGTAGAAGGGATTGGAGAGCGAATTGAATCTAAAGTTGATTTAGTCATTGAAGCAGATGACTATGTAGCCTCTATTCAACCAGATAAAACGATTGATACGCGTTATGAACAAGGTGTAATGGTTTCCATGGTTAATAAAGAAGGTCAATTAATTCCTTCTCAAAATGGTGAGCGATCTGTGAGTCCATGTCCGGTTGTTATTCGTAAAGGTTTAGATATTGATAAGATAATGATGCATTTATCAGATACATTTAATTCTTGGGATTATCGTCAAGGAGAATACTATTAAAAAACTAGTTAGAATTTTTCTAGCTAGTTTTTTTATTAAAATTCGAATGAAAGTAGTAGAGAGGTTCATAATTTGAGGTATAAAATTAAAAAGAGTTTTGAAAAATATCCGATAATGTTGGCAGTGATCATTCTGATTTTTTCTCTATTATGCATACTTATTATGTTTATAGTATTTTCTACAAAACATAAAGAAAATATAAAAGTTGATGATATTGTACTTGCTTCTAGTTTAGAAACATCTAAAGAATCTAATGACACTTTGCCATCTAGAACTGAGAATACTATTGTTGTAGATATTAAAGGTGCTATAAGTGTAGAGGGAACTTATCAAATGAAAGTCGGAGATAGGGTTGTTGATGTGATAAAAAAAGCTGGGGATTTTACTGATAATGCAGATAAAACATCAGTTAATTTAGCTCAAAAAGTAACAGATGAAATGATGATATATGTTGCACGTCAAGATGAGCAGAGAAGTTTACTAATGTCTTCAAATTTTAGATCAAGTGGTACAGAGAATAAGACAGAGGTAAAAAAGAAGCTAAATCTTAATACCGCTAGTGAAAATGATCTACAAAATATTTCAGGAATTGGTAAAAAGAAAGCTGAAGACATTGTGGCATATAGGGAGGAGCATTCAAGGTTTAGTAGTATAGATGAATTAAAGAATATATCGGGTATCGGTGATAAAACATTGGAAAAATTGCAAGAAGAGGTAAGTGTTGATTAGATGGAGGCATGTATTACTTCCAGTACTTTTGGTATATGGATATAGTTTTACATCATGTTCTTTGATATTAATACCAATATTCTTTTTATTAGTGGTTTATTTTGTTCAATTGAATCTAAAACAGGTTGCCTCTATAATGACAATTAGTTTATTCTTTTTTTGCTATTTTACATTAGTAAAGACTAATACTGACAGACATTTTGATAATACAAATGAAGACTTTAGTCGGATAACAGTTATTTCAGATAGTATCACTATTAATGGTGATCTTCTTTCGTTAAAGGGGAAGAGACAAGGCGAAACTTATCAGTGTTTTTATCAATTAAGAAGTAAGAAAGAAAAGGAATACTTTGAACATCTGCACGTCTCATTTTTTTTTAGATTTTTCTGGAGATTTTAAGTTGGCAACTCAAAAAAGAAATTTTAATGGATTTGATTATAGAAATTATTTAAAAAAGCAAGGTATTTACAGGATTATCAAGCTGAAAACTATAAAAAAAATAGATAAGCTTAGTATTATTAATCCTTATTTTTTTAACGACTGTAGAAGGTCTTCAATTGTTTGGATTAGAGAACGTTTTCCAAAACCTATGAATCATTATATGACAGGTTTAATATTTGGTTATTTAGATAAAAGTTTTGATGAAATGTCCGAAATTTATGGTAGTTTAGGTATTATTCATTTATTTGCACTATCAGGTTTGCAAGTTGGATTTTTCTTAAATTGGTTTAAATTTTTTCTGTTAAGGATTGGGCTCACAAGAGAAAAAATGATACTATTTCAGTTACCTATTTCTATAGTGTATGCTATTTTAACAGGATTAAGTCTATCTGTTATTAGGAGTTTAATTCAAAGTTATTTATCTGAAAAACAATTTAATAAATGGGATAATTTTATAGCAACGTTAATCATTATCTTAATCTTATTCCCTTATTCAATAATGACAATTGGTGGTTCTTTAACAATGTTATATGCTTTTATTATCACTTATATTGACAGTAGTGATAATGGGGTTAGAGAACAGCTAAAAAGAAATATTTTAATTTCAATTTTTAGTTTACCTATTTTGCTGTTTAATTTTTCAAGTTTTCAGCCGATTTCGATTTTTTTAACTTATATTTTTTCATTTTTATTTGATTACTTCATTTTACCAATTTTGGTTTTATCTTATATTATTTCACCTTTTTTTAATATGGTGTTTCTGAATAGTATTTTTATTTGGTTAGAATTTTTAATCAAATGGATATATCATATTTTTCCAAAGGATATTGTTTTTGGTCATCCTAGTCTTTGGTTAGCGATTATAGTTTTTTCTTTTATAGTTTTTTGCTATGATTTTAAGTTAAATAGAGGATTACAATCCGTATTAGTGTTATTAATTTTACTAATTACACTTGTAATTAAAAATCCACTATCTAATGAAGTGACCATTATTGATGTTGGTCAAGGAGACAGTATTTTTATAAAGGATATGGCTGGAAAGACAGTTCTAATTGATACGGGAGGTAAGGTTGATTTCACGATAAAAAACGGATGGAAAAAAAGGAGTGAAACCTCTAATGCTGAAAAGACCTTAGTACCATATCTTAAGAGTAGAGGTGTTGGTAAAATTGATACGTTAGTTTTAACTCACACCGATACGGACCACGTAGGAGATATGTTAGTACTAGCTAAGTCAATAAAAATTGGACAAATTTTAGTTAGTCAAGGCAGCTTAACGAATCAATCTTTTGTTAAGAAACTAAAGATGATAAAATCACCTGTAAAAATAGCCCATCAAGGTGATAGACTACCGATAATGGGAAGTTACTTAGAAATTTTATATCCTTTAGTTGTTGGTGATGGTTCGAATAATGATTCGATTGTGTTACATGGCAATTTACTTGATATAAATTTCTTATTTACTGGTGATTTAGAGAGTGAAGGGGAAAAAGTACTAGTAGAACATTATTCAAAGTTGAAAGTTGATGTTTTAAAAGCTGGCCATCATGGGAGCAAAGGTTCATCAAGTCAGATATTTCTAAAACATATTCAGCCCAAGATTATTATAATATCAGCTGGAGAGAATAACCGTTATCACCATCCACATCAGGAGATGCTTGAAAGAGTATTTTCGATTGGAGGTAAAGTTTTTAGAACAGATAGGCAGGGAGCTATAAGATTTATTGGTATTAAACATTTTATAATAGAAACTGTTCGCTGAATAAAAAAGTAGTTGTTGTTTAGAAATTCTATAACATAAAAAAGTCGAATTGATATAGACTGTACTCTAAAAATTGGATAGATAAAATCTACTTTTAGGAACAGTATCTATTTTCGACTTTTTTATTTGCCGAGGCAAAATTGGCTAAATAGTTTTGTTATGAGTTCGTCAGGAGCGGATTCACCTGTGATTTCCCCTAAAATTTCCCATGTTCGTGTTAAATCAATTTGTAATAAATCAACAGGCATTCCCATATCTAGACCTTGATTGACTGCGTTTAAACTGTCAATTGCTTGTTCTATTAAAGAGATGTGTCGGCTATTTGAGAGGTAAGTTGCATCTTTTTCTTGAATATCATCAGTATCAAAAAATAGTTTGTTAATCTCATCTTCAATTGCAGAGATATTCTTATTTTCTAGAACAGAAATTTCAATTATATCATTAGGGAGATTATCTTTTTCAATTTTTTGTGGCAAATCAGTTTTATTAAGAAGTATAATACGATTACTATTCTTACTTAGTTCAAGTAATTCTTTATCTTGAGGTGTTAAAGGTTCTGAAGCATTTAACACCAATAGAACAAGTTCAGCATCTGATAGGGCTTTTTTTGATCGTTCAACACCAATTTTTTCAACAACATCAAGAGTATCTCGAATCCCGGCTGTGTCAATTAATTTTAGTGGGACGCCCTTGATATTGACGTACTCTTCAATAATATCTCTTGTTGTTCCTTCTATATCTGTTACAATAGCTTTGTCTTCTCTGATGAGATTATTTAGTAGACTAGATTTTCCAACGTTTGGACGTCCAATGATAGCTGTTGAGAGTCCTTCCCTTAAGATTTTCCCTCTTTTAGCAGTATTTAATAGATTTTCTAGTAAATCTTGAAAAGCTTTTGTTTTTTCTTGAATAAGTTTAGTTGTAACTTCTTCAACATCATCATATTCAGGATAGTCAATATTTACCTCTACTTGGGCAAGTGTATTTAAAATTTCTTGTCTGGTATCATTTATTAGCTCAGATAGCGATCCATCTAACTGTTTAACTGCATTATTCATCGCTTTATCCGTTTTAGCTCGAATTATATCCATGACCGCTTCTGCCTGAGTTAAATCAATGCGACCATTTAAAAAAGCACGTTTTGTAAATTCGCCTGGTTCGGCCAAACGTGCTCCTTGTCTAATGAGGAGCTGTAAGATGTCGTTTGTAACAGCAATTCCTCCATGTGAGTTAATTTCTACAATAGTCTCTCTTGTAAAAGTTTTTGGAGCAAGCATTATACTGACCATAACTTCATCTATAAGTTCATTTCTTTTAGGATCGAAAATATGTCCGTAATTAATTGTATGACTTGTAACTTTTTTTAGATTCTTTCCTTTGAAGACTTTTGAAATAATATCAAGTGCTTCTGTACCCGATAGTCTAATAATACTGATAGCTCCTTCACCTAAAGGAGTAGAAATAGCTGTAATAGTGTCAAATTCTTTTGTAATCATATTTTTGTATCTCTTTTCTTATGATTTCATTTATTATTATACCAAAATCGTATTGTTTTACAAAGAATGCAAAATTCAGTTTATGATGTAGATTTTCAACAAAGATTAAAAATGTTATAATAGGTAGTTGGAAATATATCGTTTTAAACAATAGGAGTTAATCATGGAAGAGCTAAAAAAAATTGCTGGTATTAAAGCCGCTCAATACGTTTCAGATGGTATGATAGTTGGTCTTGGGACGGGTTCAACAGCTTATTATTTTGTTGAAGAATTAGGCAGACGAGTTAACGAAGAAGGATTAGATATCATTGGTGTTACTACATCTAGTCGAACTACAGAACAAGCTAAACAACTAGGAATTCAGTTGAAATCAGTGGATGAAGTTGATGAGATTGACATAACAGTCGATGGAGCAGATGAAGTTGATGAAGAATTTAATGGTATCAAAGGTGGTGGGGGTGCTCTACTAATGGAAAAAATTGTTGCCACTCCTACTAAAGAGTATATATGGGTTGTAGATGGTAGTAAAATGGTTACCAAATTAGGAGCGTTTAAACTTCCAGTCGAAGTGGTTCAATATGGTGCAGAACGATTATTTAGAGTATTTAAATCAAAAGGATACGAGCCTTCTTTTAGAACATCAGAAGGGGAACGTTTTTTAACTGATATGGGAAATTTTATTATCGATTTAGACTTAAAAATGATTTCAGACCCAATTTCTTTTGGTATAGAATTAGATAGTACTGTTGGTGTCGTAGAGCATGGCTTATTTAATCAAATGGTTGATAAAGTCATTGTGGCGCTTCCAGAAGGCGTAGAGGTTTTGGAATCGATAAATACAAATAAGAAAGAAGTTAAGTAAAATGAAATTTAATCGAATACATGTGGTTGTTTTAGATTCAGTTGGAATAGGAGCTGCTCCCGATGCTGATAAATTTTTCAATGCAGGAACACCAGATACAAGTTCAGATACCATTGGTCATATTTCGGAAACGGTTGGATTATCTGTTCCTAATATGACAAAGATTGGACTAGGAAATATTCCTAGAGAAACACCATTAGCAACAGTTCCTAAAGAAAATAACCCGAGTGGTTATGTGACAAAACTAGAGGAAGTTTCTCTTGGTAAGGATACAATGACAGGACATTGGGAAATAATGGGATTGAATATTACAGAGCCATTTGATACATTTTGGAATGGTTTTCCTGAGGAATTACTAGTTAAAATTGAAGAATTTTCTGGGCGTAAAATTATACGTGAAGCTAATAAACCTTATTCAGGCACTGCTGTTATTGATGATTTTGGTCCACGACAAATGGAAACAGGTGAATTGATTGTATATACTTCTGCGGATCCCGTTCTTCAAATTGCTGCACATGAAGATGTTATTCCGTTAGAAGAACTTTACAAAATTTGTGAGTTTGCACGGTCAATAACTTTAGAGCGTCCATTACTTTTAGGTCGTATCATTGCTAGACCTTATGTAGGTACTCCAGGTAATTTTACACGTACAGCTAATCGTCATGACTATGCAGTTTCCCCTTTTGCTCCAACTGTTTTAGATAACTTACAGAGTGCAGGTATTTCAACATATGGTGTTGGAAAAATTAATGATATTTTCAATGGTTCTGGAATCAGTCATGATATGGGACATAATCAACATAATAATCATGGGGTTGATACATTTTTAAAGGTATTAAATGATCAGGATTTTAAAAAAGGATTATCATTTACAAATTTAGTTGATTTTGATGCTGTTTATGGACATCGTCGTGATGTAGAAGGTTATAAAAATTGTATTGAAGAATTTGATGCTAGGTTACCGGAAATCATTGAAAATCTAGGTGAGAATGATTTGTTAATGATAACTGCAGATCACGGTAATGATCCTACATATGCCGGTACAGATCATACTAGAGAATATGTACCGCTTTTAGTATATGGAAAATCGTTAACAGAAACAGGAGTTTTACCTGTAGGTAATTTTGCAGATATTTCAGCAACCATAGCAGAAAATTTTGATGTTGAACCAAGCCAAATTGGAAAAAGTTTTTTAGAAAAATTAGTATAAAGTGAGTGTATAATGCTAGATAAAATTAAAGAAACAGAAGTTTATTTAAAGGATAGAGGATTGGTTGAACCTGAGTTTGGTTTGATTTTAGGTTCAGGTTTAGGAGAGTTGGCTGATTCGGTTGAGAATGCAATCATTATTGACTACAGTGAGATTCCAAACTGGGGACAATCTACAGTTGTTGGACATGCAGGAAAATTGGTTTATGGTGATTTAGCAGGTCGTAAAGTGATTGCACTTCAAGGTCGTTTTCATTTTTATGAAGGAAATGAAATGTCAGTTGTCACATTTCCAGTACGCGTAATGAAAGCTTTGGGATGTGAAGGAATTATCGTAACGAATGCAGCGGGAGGTATTGGTTATGGACCAGGGACATTAATGGTTATTACTGATCATATTAACATGACTGGACAGAATCCATTAATTGGAAAAAATTTAGATGAGTTTGGTCCACGTTTTCCTGATATGTCAAACGCCTATACAAAATCTTACCGAGAGTTGGCTCATCAGGTTGCTCAAGAAATGTCAATGACGTTAGAAGATGGAGTTTACTTGGGAGTTACAGGTCCATGCTATGAGACGCCTGCTGAAATTAGAGCATTTGAATCATTAGGTGCACATGCGGTAGGAATGTCAACTGTACCAGAAGTCATTGTTGCTGCTCATTCAGGATTAAAAGTTTTGGGGATTTCTGCTATTACAAACTTTGCGGCAGGTTTTCAATCAGAGTTGAACCACGAAGAAGTTGTTGAAGTTACTCAAAAAATTAAATCAAATTTTAAAAACTTAATTGTTTCTATTTTAGAAAAATTATAGAAGAGGTTAGAGATGTCAATTCATATAAATGCTCCAGAAGGAGCAATCGCAGATAAGATTTTGTTACCTGGGGATCCACTTCGTGCTAAATTTATTGCAGAGAATTTTTTAGAAGATGCAGTTTGTTTTAATGAAGTACGTGGTATGTTAGGGTATACAGGTACATATAAAGGCCAACGTATTAGTGTTATGGGAACGGGTATGGGAATGCCTTCAATATCAATTTATGTTAATGAACTTATAAAGTCATATGGTGTAAAAAAGTTGATTAGAGTTGGAACGGCTGGTTCCTTAAATAAAGATGTTCATGTTAGAGAATTGGTCCTAGCGCAAGCTGCAGCAACAACGTCTAGTATGATTAAAAATGAGTGGCCATTATATGACTTTCCCCAAATCGCCGATTTTAGTTTGTTAGATCGAGCTTATCATATTGCTAAAGAGCTTAAAATGACAACTCATGTAGGAAGTGTTTTGTCAGCTGATGCATTTTATTCAGATTTTGCTAATAAGAATATTGACTTAGGAAAAATGGGTGTAAAAGCAGTTGAAATGGAAGCTGCAGCCCTATACTATTTGGCAGCTAAATACAAAGTTCAAGCTTTAGCTATCTTGACTATTTCAGACAGTCTTGTAAATCCGAATGAGGATACTACTGCTGAAGAACGTCAAACAACTTTTACCGATATGATGAAGGTTGGACTCGAAACACTTATTTTGAGAAGCGAACTTCATCTAATAAGTATTCAATAAACTTCTCTCCCATTTTTGAAAGATTAGCTTTTTCATGGCGAATATAGACAATATCAATAATCTCATCTACTTCAAGGGGAATAGATACAATATTATCCCCGTTTAAATTGGAATTTAAAATACCAGTAGCAACTGTATAACCATCTAAACCAATCATAAGGTTAAAAAGCGTTGCTCGGTCACTGACTACAATTGATTTTTGATGAGGAATTTGTGACATAATCTCTTCTGAAAAGTAAAAAGAATTGTGAATGCCTTGATCGTAACTTAAGTATGGAAATTCTTCTAAGTCCTCTAGGGTAACGCTTTTTTGTTTAGCTAAAGGATTGGATTTGCTGACAAAAATATGTGGTTTTGTTTTAAAAAGGCTAGAATAGATAAGATGATTATCTTCAAACATTTTTGTTAATACATCAAAATTATAGTTATTTAGAAAAAGAACTCCAATTTCTGATCTGAAGTTTTTAACGTCATCGATGATTTCATAGGTACGAGTTTCTCTAAGGAATAGTTCATATTGGCTCATATCAGTTTTTTTTAATAAAGAAACAAAGGCGTTCACAACAAAAGCATAGTGTTGTGAAGAAACACTAAATAATTCTCTACTCGTGTTTTTGTTTTTATAACGTTCTTCTAATAGATTTGTCTGTTCAACAACTTGTCTAGCGTAAGATAAGAACTCTACACCATCTTTAGTTAATGTAATTCCTTTAGGATTTCTAATAAAAATATCAATTCCCATCTCACGTTCAAGATCACGGACAGCATTAGAAAGACTTGGTTGAGTAATAAATAGCTGTTTTGCGGCCTCGTTCATACTCCCATTTTCAACGATTTTAATAATATAATGTAATTGTTGGATTCTCATGTTATTAGTTTAACGTAAATGAGCAGATGCTTCAAGTTTAAATGTTTGTCATATAATAAATTTGGTAAGTGGTAAGAGTTTTTAGAATAAGAAATAATCCTGTATTTATGAGGAGAACGGAGAAATCTGTTCTCCTTTTTGTTCGCTTAAAATCTCATAAAGAAGGGAGTCTTACCATGAAGAGAATAGAAATTGTGATGGATATTGATACTTTAGAAATCTATGAAGTTATTGACCATGATCAGGAAACAAGTTTAGATATAACTGAAGCAAATATTGATTCTATTTCTAGTCAACGGGAACCACAAGTCACATTCTATCAAATGAACTTATTTGAAGATCTGAACTTGATAAATACGTCTTAAAGGATGCTTTCAATAAAGTATAACTAGGAGGCTGGGATGATTAGAAATAAAATTTATGATCAGTTAATCAACAGTGAGCCAATGGGTTTTATTGACCCTCTAACTGACTTAGGTGAGTTTGATTTTGTCCAGATGAGATTTAAAGAACCTGTTAGAAATCTAAAAAACAAATATTCAGGTAAACCCTACAATATTAACTGGCAAAATAAAATTGAAAAAATGAGAGGACTTTACATCCAATATCAAAAAAGTCTGAAGTTAGAAGATCAAGAGCAGGATGTTTATAACAGGTTAAGAAATAGAAAATCGAAAGAACATGTCCATGAGATTATTACAATGTACTTGAGATTAGGATTCAGATTTAAAGAGATTGAAGCAAGGGTTCCTTTTTTCAGTACACGGATTCGTAGGAACTGGAAAAGAAGCGACTATGTGACAACCGATAACCCTGAATTCTATTTGAAGAAGGATCTACAGAATGGTTATTGTTCGCCAAATTCATTTCTTCCTCGGAGTATGAAAATTAACTGAAAGGATGTTATGACTAAAGAAGAAATAGATCAAACGATTGAAGACTGGGTGGAAAATGGTTTTCCTAGTGAATTAAAACAATTGATAGCTGAGGAGGGGATAGACTGATATGGCCATTGCAGATAGAAAATTATTTTTAAGTACTTTAAAAGATGCTAGAAGCAGAATTGTCCTATTAGATCGACTAAAGTCATCCATACTTGACAATACAGCAGTCGATTTAGAAACCGTGCCATTTGCAGGGAGTAATTCTACCAATCTAGATGAAGCTATCCAATGCTACATTGACTATGGTGAATTGCCATTAAGTGGAAAAATAGAAGATTTTTGGAAAGTTTATGAACAAGCTCTACAACTAGACAACTTAGAGGAAGAATATGGAAAGTAAAATCATTGAAAAAGTACAAAATCTACTGGAATTGGCCTATGATGCGCCAAACGATGAAGAAGGACAAACTGCTCTTTTAATGGCTCAAAGACTCATGGTCAAGCACAATTTATCGATGAGTGATATTAAGACTGCTCAAAGAAATAACAATATAGGCGAGACAGTAGGTCATTGGGAGTACAGGATGCCGTGGTGGAAAGGCCAGCTTGCAGCTGTTCTAGGTGAAAATTTTCGATGTAAAACCATACGAAGAAGACTTGTTAAAAAGGGTATTACTCAGATGATTTTCTTTGGATATGATACGGATGCTGAACTATGTACGAAAGTTTATGAAGGTGCTCTATTGTATCTTGAATATCGCCTAAAACGACTTTTCCCTACAGTCTCAAAGTCAAGATGGAAGGACTATAAAAAATCTTACTTACTAGGTTTCTTAGAGGGTCTTAATCAACGTTTCAAAGAACAAATTCAATCATCAGAAGAATTTGAGTTAGTAGTTCAAGTTCCAGCGGAAGTTTTAGAAGAACAGCGACTTCGAATGGGAGACTTAAAAAAAAGAACAGTGAATATTCAAGTTGAAATTGATTCTGAGGCATATGTGACTGGTCTTGAACATGCGAAAGAAACCAAGTTAATGCCTGAAGAATTATTGGAAGGGGAAAATAATGGATAATAAAAAGTTACTAATTACAGGGAAAATATTACTTGCAATTCTCTACATAATTGTATTATTTGCAGTTTGTGTTCTAGCAGCAACGGCATTTTTATCATTATTTGGATCCAAACTATTAGATGTAGATTTCTTCACACTATTTCTAAGTGATGGAATTTTTAAAGGTGGTCTAATGTTAGGAATTGTTTTTTTCCTTGCTGTACTTGATGCTAGTATTTAAGAAAGAGATGGAATGAATACAGAGACGATTTATAAGCTTGTTCTCAAAGACGGATTAAGACAAACTAAATTTAAAAATAGCCATTTAAAACTAGTCTCTTCAGCTGAAGAAGGGAAGCGAGGGGCAATCTTCGCCTATCGTTCTAAAGCCAATATGATTAAGGCACGTGGGCTTGTTCTGACATCGATGGAAGCTGTTTCTGAGAATCAGGATAGCTTTACTCATTGGACACCAAACGTCTATCGCTATGGTTCCTACAGTGATTCAAAACGGCAAATTACACGTGGACATTCTGAAGATAATCTGAGACAGGTCAATACGTTTTATATTGACTTTGATATTACCTCTTCAGCTGAAGAGATGACTTCTGGAGATATTTTAATGGCAGCCATCGATTTAGGATTCATGCCTACCCTGATTCTAAAATCGGATAAAGGATTCCAAGCTTATTTTGTCCTAGAACAACCAGCCTATGTAACCACTCATTCACAATTCAGAGTGGTAAAAGTGGCCAAGGCTATCTCTCAAAATTTGAGAAATTATTTTGCCCAAACTTTACCGGTGGATATGACCTGCAATCATTTTGGAATTGCACGTATGCCACGAACAGATAATATAGAGTTTTTCCATGCTGACTACACTTATTCATTCCAGGAATGGCTCGATTGGTCTATGAAACAGTCTGATTTACCTTTTCCTAGTAAGAAATCAAATCTAACGGTTATTTCAGGTTCAGAAGGTATCAAACAAGTTGATGAACCCTGGTATGGATTACTGATGAGAGAAGCTAACATTAAGGGAGATAAGGCCTTGATGGGAAGAAATAATGTGTTATTTACTTTAGCACTTGCTAACTTTTCAAGTGGTGTCTCTCAGAGCGATTGTGAGGCTGGTTTAGCTGATTTCAATGAACACTTGGCCGAACCGCTCTCTCAGGACGAGTTTCTGAAAGTTATTCGTTCAGCCTATTCAGGGAAATATGAAGCAGCCAGTCGAGATTACATTAAATTACTATGCAAGGCTTGGGTTAATGAAAATCTGAGAGATTCAGATTTGTTTATCAAGCAACGTTGGTATAAATTCAAAAAGAAACGTGCTAGTCGAAAGAATAGTCATCTTCATGAGTGGAAAGAAGATATCATGGCTTACTTAGAAGGCTATTTTCAGTCAGAGGATCCATTCATTCAAACAACTAAAAAGGCCATCCGAGAAGAGTTGAATATTCCTGAACGGTCATTAGATAAAGTTCTCAAAGCTCTTAAAGCTGACAACAAGATTTTCTTTGCCGTTAAATCTGGCCGCGGTGGAGGAATTAGATTAGCTTCAGTCAAAGCGATTGTTCTTTCTCTTATTCAGGTGAAAAAGGAGCGACAAGAGGCTTATTTTGCGAATATTGCTGCTTTCTTTGAAGAGAGCTTAGGATTCACCAAAAGGGTGATAGAAGGTGTTAAAAATGGGCTTAAACAAGCTAAACAGCTATCTTTATTCGAGGTTGACATTGGTTAATGGATAAAACCCGCAAACTGCCATTACATTTATATCTCTGATACAGATGAGAATAGACAGGGAGGTTTATAAGAAATACTTAGTGTGAAGATACTAAATCAGGGACATTGAAAAAATAAAAAAGATTGTCAATTCTTAGTTGGACAATCTAGAAAGAGAGAAAAATGATGGGATACGTTATTTTTAGTTTTGAAGATGGAGATTATCTTTGCGATGAAAAAGATTGTCTTTTAGTGTTTGACAGTAGGGGACTGGCTTGTCAATATATGCAAGAAAAGTATCAGAATCCACTACCCAAACAGCGAACAAAAAGAATAATTCATTATCCGAAGTATTACAATGCACCATTTAGAGTGCAAAAGGTTTGTTAGGAGGTTATCATGCAAACAGAAGAAGAGCATATCAAGATAGTACGCGGTTACTATTTAACCGGAGTAGGACAAGAGCCCTCTGCTCATTATTTTAAAATCACTGATAAATTTCCTGAATTTGAAACACTGAAGGCTGGAGATATTGCTTTAACGTTCTATCAGAATTTAGAAGCTATTACAAGCCTACCAGCACTTATTAGAGTAGATGGAATAATTGAGGCCGAGAAACAAGTTCTTGAGTTTCTTCAGAGTGAAAAGAAGGATCATTTCCCAATGTTACCGTTGGTTAGTATGTATGATGGGTTTGACCCTCTGCACTTTAAATTGGTGATGACCACTTTTGAAAAGCTAAAGTCTGAGATGAAGCGTTTGGCCAAGGTTAGTTATGTTCAAGGCGATTTATTCGAGTTTCTAGGAGGTGAAGGATAATGACTGCTAAGCTTGAATTTCCTAAACTAATTTTAGCTACAATAGCAGCTTTTGTTATATTATTTTTTACAGTTGTTGGCCTACAGACGACTTGGTTTGATTATGTGGCCAGAGATTATGACAAGCACCTCACAGAACAGGTTTATGTGGATGCTGCGGTCAATCAGAATGTGAATCTAGTCTTTTATAAAAAAGGTTGTCCTTATTGTGAAAAGGGGAAAATAGCTGTTATTGATGCAGCTGAGAAGAGCCCCTATCCAACGTTTTACATCGATGTAGAATCAGAAGCTGGCCAAGTACTAGTGAAGAAATACCAGGTCGAGCACGCTGCATCTATTATAAAAATCAGAAACGGGAAGTCCACCCTCTATCAGTATGCGATAAAAAAGAAACCTGGCCAAATTGAGGCTAATCAAGTAACGATTAAGGAGGCCGTGAGTGAGTAGAAAAAACAAGCTTAGTAAATGGGCAGAGACTGCCTTTCGCTTTGATAGTGAATTATGGCGTGCGAAAACACCTGAAGGGATGGTTGTCTTAGGCAAACTTCCTGATGGCATTTTTACCTTGCTGCGTTTCAATGATGATGGTGGAAAGTTAACGCATATTTCAGAAAGTGAAGCCTTGTGGCTAACGCTGGAGCTGGCTCCAGAAAAGATGAATTGTATTTAGGAGGTTTCAAAATGGAACAAAAATATTATGCTGTGCTGATTCAAATCAATATCGGGAAAAGTGTCTGGTTAGTTCCGCAAAAAAATGGGAAAGTAGCTTGGTCAGATGAAATCAGTGGGACAAGAGTTTTTTCTAGTTATGAAGAGGCCAAGCAAACAGTTGACAGTCATTTCCTAGAAGACTTTGGCTTTATTGGTTCGTATAAAATCATTGAGTTCACTCGCCAAGAACTATTGGATTTTGAAATTTTAACTGATAACTAAATAGTCCAAAATATCTTCATAGTTTACGTCGGGATTGATGTACTTTTTGGAGTTGTGTTTACGAAACTTACCAAAGTAAAACAGCTTTAGTAGTTGTTTATCTTTTGCGGCTTTTTCTAACGTTTTTAGTTTTCCCCTGACTCCATGATGCTCAGCAAGGCTTTTGTTAATCGTAATAGATGGGTAATTAGTAACGCCATCTATTGTGCATTTACTGTTAAATCTAACTAGAAAATAGCTCTTTTCAGGTTGAAGTTTGTTATAAAAATACTTTACTGTAGCAGTGTCGTAATAGATATGAACGTCCTCTAAGTTAATTTCTCTTTGGTCAGCTTCTGCTAGATTGACAAAGTACCTTTCTAATTGAATTTCTTGTTTATTTTTAGAGTAGAACGTGTATTTTTCGCCTGATTGATATTCTAAAAAATAGCGGATAAGGGCAGTAAGTTGCTTGATATGACTCCGAAAAGTTTTGTTATCTTCGGTAGAAGATGAACGAGATTGCCGATGTGCCGTCTGAGTATTACTTATTTCAGATGATGGGATACTTTCATTTTTTTGTCTCGGTTTAGTGACAATAGCTAGCGCTCCTTTAACAAGATCTAGATCAATGATGAGTCTGTTTTTCTCTCGAAAAAAAGAACCATGGTTTTCTGATGTCACCTCTTGTTCCCTTTGTTGATAATGTTCAAACATGCGTTGACAATTATCAGGGTCATGCTCTTGATTTCTTGCTCCAGGAGTAAAATAAGGTGTCTTGTTAAAGTCTGGATTATTGAAGTTCGCTAAGGTCAATTTGAAGGGACATTTTTCACCACATTGAAACTTTTTGGCATCAGTCAAATGATGAGATGAGCCAGCAGGAGTACGAGAAAAATCATAGGCCTCTTTAGCGATTAAATCAGTTTTTAACTCAAGGCTATAAGCAGATGGAAAACTCATAAATCTATACCTCTCAATGATAATTCATTATCTTTATTTTAACATTTATTACCTCAAATCAGAAAGGATGTGTCACTTATGATAGATACAATTAAACGATGGATTGAAAGAGTGAAGTCTAGTTCAATCGCTCAACCATTTATAGTAACTAAGAAATGGTTTCAAGACAATGTGATTAAACGAAAGTTAGTCATTTTCTCCGTACTGTTTACAGCCTGGATTAGTTTATTATTAGGAGCTATCTACTCCCCACAAAGACAAATTTATACAGATGAACAACTAAAAACAAAGAGGACATTCGAGAATGGAACGGGTGAAATCAGGCTGTCTAGTCAAACCTATTCTCCTGAAACAGGGATTATCGTTCTTCAGTTTGAAACGAAGGATTCTACCTCTCCAGTTGATCGTGGTATTGACACAAAACGCCTTAAATGGAACCTCTATGCTAAAAAGAAAACAAGTCAAACCATGATGGAAATCGTCCCTATTGTAGACAATAAAATCTCTGTCATTATTCGCAACGTACCTGAAAATTTTGGTGCATATGCCATTGATATCACGAATAAGACGGTCTCTACCAGCTCAATTGATATAGATATTTCTAGCCCTTCAGATGAACAAGAGAATTCTGTGAAAACAGTAGATACTGAAGATAATGTTGTTCAGTTCTATGTAACGACTCAAAATAGTAGGCTTAAAAAAGAAAAGATAAAAAGTGTTTCTCGTGAGGAATTTGCTTTATCAGAAGTCACAGAAGAGAAGGCTTTCCAGAAAGGTCAGATTGAGAAGTTAAATCACTCGATTAAGCAATTGAAAACTTCTATTGAGGATGATGAAACACGCAAAGCTGGCTTACTTAAAGAAGCAGAATATCTCTCAGGTGATGATTTGGAATCGAATCAAAAGGATATTGCGACGATCGAAAGTAACATTGAAACTAAGAATAGGTCTATTGAAACTGCTAACCAAAACATTGAAAAGGTTCAAGTTAAAATTGACACTTTAAAGAAAAAAGAGGTCGCTATTAAAGATGGAACCTTTGAGTTTTCAAACCCAATTGAAATAGTCGAGATGAAATAAAGAAAGGAACAGTAACATGCAAAAACTCACTTCAAAATGGAAATCACTTAACAAAAACGGTCTAAAACTTTCACTAATTTGTGCTTTAAATTGGCTTATTGTATTTATCGCCAAAGGTCAATTTTTTATCCTCTCAGTTGCTTTTTTAGGGACACTGACATATTATTTACCACAAGATTATCGCATTATTACTGTTAATCTTGTAGAGCTTTTTGTCATGGCAAAAGTTATTATTGATTTTTTTCAAATGGCATGGTCGCAAGAGTTTAGACGTTTTAAATCAGTACTAAATATTTTTGTATTATTGATATTTTTCGTAGCAGGAACTAAATATGCTGCACAATATACAGTAACAGAGCAGCTGGTTATTAACTTATGTAATTTCTTGATTATGAGTGCCATTTTTAAAACTCTAGTGATATTTCTTCAGCCGAGATTATTTAAGGCCTATCTTTTCAAAAATATCATTGATAAAAAGTATTTAGGTATTCGGAAATTAACGGATGATTTGCCGCCAGAAATCAATTTTTACAATGATGCTGATGAAAAAGATGCTGATAAACGGATGAAAATGATTAATCAAAATGCCATCAAAAAACCTTATCAAGAGATTGTAGAATTGAGCTTTTTGAATAGGGAAGTGATAACAGCTATTAGCTATAAAATAGTTCAATTTGAGAAAGAAAATGAGCGGACTTTTATAGATGATGATATTATTTATTATCCAATCTTTACAGTTCATCCTTTCGGAAATTTTGAAGAGAAATCAGATTTTTATCACACACTAATTAAACTTAAACTCAGTCGAAAAGCAGCTTTTACAAGAGCTGGTGAAAGTATCCTAAAGAAAGATTTTTAAAATATAGTGCTCCCTAATATTAGATTGGGGAGTTTTCGTTTTTCCTGTGATTTGTCCGCTTACTGCAAGAAATTTTATTATCTCTTATACTAGATATATCAAATAAAGGAGGCTATGACATGGCTAAGAAAAATCTTAATAAAATTGATTTGGAACTAGAAGAAGCAAAGAAAAAAGTTGCTTCATTGGAAAACGAAAGAAGGCAAGCTGAAGAAAATATTCAAAAGCAAATTGGTAAACTCTATGTTCAAATTCAGTTGAAAAAAGACAAAAAGCAGTCTTATGAGACGATTTTAGATGATCTCAAAACAGAATTAGAGCTTATCAAGGAAGAGGAAAAAATAAGACGTGTGGAAGCAAAAAATAGGCAAGATGATTCCTCTATGGCCTCTTCAGATGAGTCCTAAAATACTCTATATGTGACCTCAAAACGGAGTATGTTCTTGTAAGTATGAAGGTGAGTTTTTGTAAGTAAAATACTCAAAAAGTAAGTGAAAGTAAGCTGAAAAGTATGTCTTTGTAAGCAGGGGTGTATGTAAAAGTAGGTGAAACCGAGAAAATTGGGGACACAGGAAACGTTGATACTATCAACATATCACGGATACGTGATATCAGTTTCCCTTATGCTCTTTTCTAGCACAACACATCTCCAAAGGCATTAGCCGTAGTAGTGTGTGTTTGTGTGTGGAAAAACCGCAAAAGTAGAACCATATTGGTTCGTGACGTTGCGAGGATGAGGTTTTCTTTTTTGCTTCTTTTAGCTTTTGCCTCGTCAAAAGAAAAAAGAAGGGCGCTTTATTTTTGAAAGGAAGACGGCATTATTATATGGTATCGAAAAAAATAGAATTAAAAATTCGTGGTTTAACTTCTCAAGAAGTAGATTACTTAAAATCACTTGCGAGAGAAACTAAAGCAAAATCATTTAATGAATTTTTACTGGATATGTGTCGTGAAAAAATTGAAAAAGGTAAATTCAATTTAGTAGAACCGAACTATCTTGCTCATTTAGAAAATATGAAATTGACATCGGACCATGTTTTATTTTTGACTCAAAAACAGACAGATCTATTATCTGATTTTGAAACGAAAATGGCCCGCTATGCAGAACATATTTCACGCTGGTTAGAATACGAAGGAGAGGTGGAAAGTAGTGACTAAAACTTTTATTATTCGGAATGTTCCTGAAAAAGTATTTGCACAATTACATATGATATCAAAAGAATATGAGTATCCGTCCTTTAATGAATTTATGCTTGCTCAACTTCAACGAATTGTCGAAAATGATGGATTGGATTTATACGATAATAAGTTTGCGGAGACCTTAGCGGATATTAAAGAACAACAAGCCAATATTTTGGAACAGTTGCTTAAAAATGAAATTAAGTTATTGGCCTATAGTGCCAAACAGGATATTGTCGAAGAGTTGACCATTGACTGGTTACGATTTATGGATGATGTGGATGCACTTGCTGCTGAAAGAGGAGTAGGAGGGCGTTTATGAAGAAGAATAAATTCCTACTAGTCAGTATTGTATTTATCATCATTTTTTTAGTACAGCCACAAAATTTTCAATCTCTCAAAAGTGCATTTACTCAAAATGATTTGGCTAGTCAGTTGAATATATCAGATTCGCCTGAAGAAAAAAATAGTGACTTTGAGAATGTTCATCAGACACAAAATGAAGAGTTAAAATCAAAAGTGTTTGATGGTCAACATCAAGTCATTGTGGTTAATGATAAAGCTCAATTTACGACAGAAGAATTGAGCTTAAAAAAAGGTTCATGGGAAAAATATAGTGACCTTGATTTTCTGAATCGTGTGGGAGTTGCTGAAGCAATGTTGGGTAAAGACTTAATGCCGACAAGTGAACGTAAAGATATTTCATCGGTAAAACCAACTGGCTGGAAAAATAAAAAAATCAACTTTAATGGAAAGCAAGATTACCTATATAATCGTTCTCATTTGATTGGTTTTCAATTAAGCGGTGAGAATGCAAATGTGAAAAATCTATTTACAGGCACACGTGCCCTTAATGCAAACTTTGATGATGAAAAATCATCTATGGTTTATTATGAGAATATGGTTGCTAGCTATATCAAGCAAACAGGACATCATGTACGTTACCGAGTAACTCCTTTGTTCAGAAACGTAGAATTAGTTGCTCGTGGTATTCGTATGGAAGCACAAAGTATTGAAGATGATGCTATCTCATTTGATGTTTATATCTTTAATATCCAACCAGGATATGATATTTATTATTTGACGGGTTCATCTGAAAAAAATAATATCTAAAAATGAAAGCGAGAATAATATGACGACTAAACCAAGTAATCGAATGACAATTTACTACAAAGAAGAGAATCTAAAAAAATATGAAGAACTGAAATCATTTTTTGAGGCTGACGAACATATCAACAGTATGACCACTTCTGCGACATTTCTTTTTCTTGTTGATATCTGTTATCAACTATTTATTGAATCTAATCCCGGTCAATCCTACTCTGAACGATTAAAACAATTTTTAAATTTCAAAAATAATGATGTGGAAGAATTGAAAAACAAAGTGAAGATAGTTAGTCGTCAACTGGATCAGTTGCTTTATTTAGAACTAACGAATTTCCATACTCTTACCAAAGGAAACGACTTTGATATTCAAGATTTAGAATCAATTCATTCTCGCTTCGATCCGATGCAACATGAATTGATGGCTCGAATTGATGACATCATTAAAGAAGATGTTGCACGTGGACAAACGATGAAGCACTCACATTGAGGAACATCAAAATGGCTGATATTGTTGAACTCTATTTAGAGACAGGTGACTTTCATGAAGCGGTAAAGAAATCTGGCTTACCCACTCATGTTGCACACCTACAACTAATTAAAAGCGGCTGCTTAAAAATTCAAGATAAAATTCAGTACGGTTCCAGGACAGCTAAACTGGGAGGAATGGCTGAAGAACTTTTCCAAAAGTATGTTCCTGAAGCAACGGATGCGAATAAATATTTCAAGAAAAACAATCCTGTTTATGATTTTTGGTTTGATGGCTTGACGATTGATGTGAAGTATAGTTCGTTGCACAGAAAGAAAAACGGGAACTCTCATCATTGGCAATTTCGAACAAATGGTAGCCAAGATTTTATCGTAGCTTTTCTTGAACGTGAAAGTGGATCAGAACTGAATCAACCAAATATTTTGTTAGTTCCTATGCAATTCATTGAAGTGAAAAAAGAGTTACATATCTCTCCATCTGGACCGTGGTTTCAAGACTTTAAGGTTGAACCTGAAGAACTCCAACCACTACTGAAAGATTATGTTCAATTAAGAAAAGATGGGCTATTTTGATTAGGGAAGGAGCATAAGTGATGAATGTATCGTCTAGTCCTAATATTACATTTATGCTTCAATACACAGAGGCTAATAGTCAATATGTGGATTATACTAATAGAGATGAGGCTGTCAAAATTGATGAAGAATTGTCCTTAGAAACAAACAGGCAGATGGTGGAAGGACTGACTGAAGATGAAATGTATAAAATTCAAGAGGCAGTTCCTGAAACACAATTGAACTTCAGAGAATACATCGATTACATGAACCGTTCGTATGCAACAGAAGAACAATCCGAAGAAATAACAGCTATCTTTACTCAGGATGCGGATTATCTCCAGAAACGTCGATTAAGCGACCTAAAAAATAACTTGGAGTTAGCTTATCAAAATGGTTCTCTTCTCTGGCAGGGTGTCATTTCGTTTGATAATGCTTTTCTTGCTGAACAGGGATTGTATGATGTTGCGACTGGCCAAGTTGATCAAAAAGCAATTAAGGCTACTATGCGTGATATGATGCCAACTTTGATTCAGAAAGAAGGACTTTCAGCTTCTGCATTTTGGTGGGGAAATATCCATCTCAACACAGACAATGTTCATATTCATTTTGGTTTGTCTGAAGTGGAATCTAACCGTGAGAGGATATTCTATCGGCCACGTGGCCGGATGGAGTACAAGGGAAACTTCTCTCAAAAAACAATTAACCGTTTCAAAAGCGGTGTTTATCACGGCTTGCTTAAAGAGGAAACACGATCAAACCTTCTCAGAAAAGAACAGATTTTAGCTAATCTCAAAGCAAAATTAATGACATCTGTTTACCAGGAAGATAAAATTACTTCTTCAGCTGAAAAAAATTTTTTGGAACAAGCCTACAATCACTTGCCAATTGGTAAGAAGTGGCGGTATGGGTCTAATGCCAGGGATTTTGCGGTAAGTAAGTTCTTTCTGGATCGTTACCTAGATTCTTATTTGCAGAATGAAGGAAATGCTGCCTATCAAGAGTTTCTACAGGAAACTAGAGAGTTTCTTGTAGCTTATGAGGGTGTCTATTCAGCTGAAAAAAATCAAGCCTATGAAAAAATCCGAAAGGTTGATGGAAAAACCATTCGGTCACTGGCGGAATCAAAAGGTTATGATCTAGAACATCATCTGGCCTGTCGTGTTATGGCTCTAAGAGAACGGTTGGCCAATAATATCCTTCGTTCATTTAGAGAGGCGGACCCTCAAATTCAAAGCCTTCAACTGGAAAAAAATTTGGATAACTTTTCTACTCTGAACCAGGAAAAAATATTAGAAAGATTGCCTGAAGCCAGTGTAGTAAAAAGCAAAGAAGCCTGGCAAAAACTAGGCTATTCAGTGAAGGCTGGAGAAGAAGCGCTTGAAATTATAAAACCAGTGTACGGGGAATATGATGAAAACGGCAAAGGAATAGGTCGGCCAGATTTTGTAACAGACTATGTTTATGATGTCAGTCAGCTGACAGAGAATATCCAGATGAAGACTATGACCCTAAGGGACTTATCCTTGTTATCATCAGATGAGCTAAAAGAGCTGGTTGATGCAGCTAAGCTACAATCGAATCCAACTGAAAAAGAACGCCGTGAATTAGGGACTTTCCGTTATGCTTTGAAATTGAGTATGCTGGAAGCAAGTCAGAAAGGATTACAGATCCAACAAAAACTCTTGGATCAGCTTCAACCTCTAGCTTCGGATCGGCCGTTTATAGACTTCAAGAAACAATCAATAAATCAGGAATTGGAAGCAATTAAGCTACAGCTTACCCCTAATTTCAAACTGTCTGATGAGCAGCAGTTATTGAGACAACGCTTAAAAAATCAATTTGAGGATAGCGTTGCACTCCCTATCAAAAAGGCTACTGCTGGAACTATCCAGCTTCCAATCAGGCAACTACGTACAGAGATAGATTTTGCCAGTCGACTTCAGGATGACAGTATCCTTGCGCTTCTGAAAGGGTCTATGACGACAAAAGAAGCCTATATTGAGGAACTTCAAACTCATGTCTCTATTTTTCAGCTGAAGTATCAGATCAATACTCGAAACCAGCAGATGGAACGACTATCAGATGAATCAGCTATCAAGCAGCTGAGGATAGCTAATGCCCAGGGCTTTTCAGAATTGAAACGCTTATATGCTAAATTACAACCGACTGAAGAAAACCAAAGTCAGATTGTTCAAGCTGTTTCTAAGCAATTACAGGAGCGGAAAGTCGTTAAAAAAGCTCAACTGCAACAGGCGCAGAGAAGTGGAAAAATCAATACAGACTTTATGCGACAATTGACAGCTTCTCTTAACCGTTCGCAACAAGCAAGTAAAAAAGCATTGATGGAACGTGCACGTAGTGATGAACGTGAGGAACAAGAAGAACGTAAGCAAGCTCAACGTTAATGAGTCATTGATATCTTATCAATGGCTTTTTTGCTGAAAAATTCCTATGACTTGTCCGCTTACTGCAGAGAATTTGATTATCCCTTAGACTAAAATTATCAAAGTAAAAAGGAGGTGAAAATCATGTTGTATTTTCCAAGTATCTCAGAAGAAATGTTTGACTTTGAGGCGGACTGGTTGGTTAAGGCTATGGACGATACTCAGAAGAGAATTCTTTTTGTAGGACAAGGAAAAAATGGTGATTTGGAGTTGGAATTAAACTATCAGGATAATCCGGAGCAGTTTGACAGTCTTTCGGTGGGAGAATTAGTTCAACTACCAAAAGAACTGTTTGTTGTCCCTGAAGCCACATCCTATCACCCACAATACGAGTGTTTCTAGTAAATGAAAGGAGTTTTTATGGAAGAAGCACACACACAACAGCCAACGCCACGTGGAAAAAGTCGTCGAGAGAGAGTTGAACATGCCAGGTCTCGTGATATTTTAGATGTTGCTAATGAACTCAATATTGAACTGGTTCAATCAGGACGAGATTATCGATGGAAAGAACATGATTCTATGGTTGTTTCGCCGAAAAAGAACATGTGGAACTGGTTTTCACGTCATCAGGGCGGTGATGTTATTGCTTTGGTTCAAACAATGAAAGAAGTTGACTTTAATCAAGCGATTGATTTTCTCAATGACGGTACTTTTAAAGAATTTACAAAAGTCGAACATGTGCGGGACCCCTTTTCTTATTATCTGGCTCCTTATGAGCAGCCGTTTGAAGCTGCTAGAAGCTATCTAAAAGACCAACGTGGGCTTTCAGATGAAACAATAGACTTTTTCTTTGAAAAAGGGGTGCTAGCACAAGCTAATGCCAAGGTAAATGGAAGTATTAAACCCGTTGTTGTCTTCAAATCGCTTGATTTTTCAGGTGAGATTGTCGGAGCTACGCTACAAGGTATTGAAGAAAATTGGGAGAAGTGGCCTGAACGTGGCTATGCTAAGAATATTGTCAGAAACTCAGACGGTATTATTGGTATGCACGTGGATATTGGGCAACCTAACCGTCTTGTCTTCGCAGAAAGTGCAATTGATCTGATGTCTTATTATGAATTGCACCGAGACGGTCTTCAAGATGTGCGATTAATCTCAATGGATGGTCTGAAGGAAGCAGTTGTGGGCCGACATGTGGCGCAGCTCCAGTCGGAAGTTTCAGGACGGCCTCTGACTTGGAGCCATGATCAACTGGCGGAAGGTTTGCAGACTGCGATCGATAACGGCTTCTTTGCAGATGGTAAACATGCGGATTGGATCACCCTGGCAGTTGACAACGACGAAGGCGGATGGAATTTTATTGACTCTTTACGTGAAAAAGGGGCTACTGTTACAGAAGATTTGCCTATTTTGAAAGAAGGAGAAGTAAAAACGGATTGGAATGATGCACTAAAGCAGCCACTTATTGATAATAGTCGATTAGGTCAAGCTAGACGAAAACTAGATCGTTTGAATCAGGAATTCTCAGATGCTACAGATGCGGTTTATAGTCATTCTGCAATGGCAAACGGCCAACCGATGAATGACAAGAGGGGTGGCACTGCTTTCTTTAAACGCAAAGATCAGCTGGAAAACAAGGTTTTTAATAAGTTAGATGAAATTAAAAAACAAGAAGAACGGGTTGAAAGATTAGAGCAGCAACAGCGTTTTAAAGAAGAAGGTTTAAACCGTAAAGGGAATGGCTTAGATATGAGTGTCCAAAATATCCATAGAATCCGTGAAGAACTTGAGAAGGCTGAAAGAGGGGAAAGTCATTATACTAGGGAGACTATTAAACGTTATCAAGAAGAACTAAAGCGTCTGGAAGGTATATCTGAGCAGATGTCATCTGTGACAATCCAGCCGGGTACCCAATCTTTGATTGATGATGGTAGTGTTAATCAGTGGGCTAAGCAACCCAATCTTTACTTTGTAAAAGGTCTTAGACGAGTAGCGGTGGAACTCACTGAAGAAGGAACGTTTGTTCCATCTACTAAGTATCGACCAAGAACAGATGAAGAAAAAGCGGTTCTTGATAACTTGTTAGATAGACAAAATGATGTGACCCCAACTTCAGATCATGCAACGGAACCAGAACTACAAGTTGTTTTTGATTTCTCGGAGAATCCAAAATTGTCTAAACAGTATTCTTCAGGTGAAGTTATTCCTTATAGTGATTTCATAGCCAAACTCTACAAAGAGAATGACTGGCAGCTTATTATTCCAGAATCAGGGTATGATAAGACTTATTTTGCTCTGCAAGATGAGCTAGGAAATTCTTTAATCTCGAATATGCGTTATGATATCGGTAGTGAACGTGAGGCTCTTTCTGAACAATTGAGTCAGGCTTTGCCTGCTCCTTATTTGGAGATGGCTCAAGAGGCAGACCAGGACTATCGTTCTCAAGTGTCCTACGATACTTTGAAATCTAATCAAAAAACAGAAAAGCCCCTTGAGGTATCTCAAGAGGCGACCGAATCAGAGCAACAAAAAAACGAGAGGACGTCTCAGTACAAGGGTTCTTTACAGCCCGAAGCTGAGGGTAGCACCGCACCCGTATCAGAAACTGATACCTTTGATCGCTCTGTTACCAGTCGACCTACTAGATCCTCTCACTACTTAGAGTTTACCATAAACGGAGAGTTTAAGTCAAGGAAAACGAGGCTAGATACATCAGTTGATAAAGAACAACTGGCAAAAATAAATAGATTTGCAGACACTATTCAAGCTGCTGCTAGATTTTACCAAGAAGAACTTGCAAATAGTAAGATAAACTATTTTACCTCATCAGGTGATGTTGTTCAAGTTAATTTTTTGGAAAAGAACTTTGTACACTTGACAGGTCTTAAGTTTATTGGGAACAATCAGACTCCTGAAAAAACGTTAAGAGATTTAGCAGCAGGTGGGACTCATTCTTTTGATGATATAAGAATTTCGAACACTGAGTCAGCTTTTTCTAAGGTAAAGGTTTTACCAGAATTGAAGGCTGCCCTTCAGACAGATTCTTTCTATTTTGACAATTTACAAAATATATCAAGATATACAGATAAATTCCATAGTTTAATAAAGAGTAGTGATCAAGATCTTATGTTACTTTTTAGGGATACGGAAGAAAGTGGTACAGTTCCTATATCAGTCTTTAAGTCTAGATCTATTCTCGAAAAAGAGTTGTTAGATGCTACCAAAAATGAAATTTTAGGTATTTATCGGGATCGTGATGGTGTTATTGAACAAATAGACGTTAACGAAAAATATATCTCAGATGGTGGCCAAGAAATGCTATCAATTTTGGAGAATAAACAATATGAAGAGGCTCTTGAATCGACTCAAGAAAATGTTCAAAATGAGGCGGTCTCAGCTGAGCTATTCACACAAGTGTTAGATTCTGCGTATAATGTAGGGAATCCTAGAAAATTAGGATTACAAGTTTCTGAAGAGTCTAAAGGAGCTTGGGAGCGATACTATGAACTTTCTGATAGTCATGAAGGAAACTTTAGTGCTGTAGTAGATGCTGCCGACCGTTTGGGGCTAGTTGATAAAACTTCAAACTTCTATCAAGAGTGGCATCAAGACCAAGTCTATCAGAATAATTATCACGTACGTCTTCAATGGTCAGAAACGTGGCCAGAAGGTCCTCAGATTCCATTTAAGGAAGCAGAGCTTGTAGATTATCAAACATTTGCGGAAACGCTGTATAAGGAAAATAAAGCCTTCTATGAACGTCACCATGGTAGCGTAACAGAAGTCACTTCAACAGGAAATCAAGAAGCTTATATTCCATATACAAAAGTAAAATTTGACGTCTATGCTCCTGGAGGGACACTAATTAAATCAGATGTCCGCTATGATGTGGGTGATGAAATAGAACCAATTTCCCGTTTGCTTGGTCTAGGCTATCGTCGTTTAGAGGGACAATCAGAGTTAGCTGCTATTGATGAGATGGTTCTCTCTCAGCTGGAAAATCAAGAAGTGAATCAAGAAATTGCTGCTGAAGCTAATGAACAGAGCTTGAAAGTACAAGAGGTTCTTCCCGATGAAGCTAGTAGGTCCAGGGGGAGTTTCCACTCTCCCAATCAAGAGTTAAAGACTGGTTTAGCCCAAAGAGTTGAAGAAATCCTAGCTGAAGATGCTACCAATATTTTACTTTCTTCCGTTTCTCAAATTCAAGAGAATTTATCAGTTGAAGGGAATCTGGTTGGTACTCCTCAAATTGATGGTCAAATGTTATACACTAACCGAGAAGATTTTGGTCAAGATTATCAATTAGAGCTAGCGGTTCATAGTCCGATGATGATCGATAATTTGTCTGATACACAAGCCCCTTGGACTTTAGCAGTTATCAAGGAAGAACATAAGCTAGGCTATTTAGCTTATGGTAGTGATTGGGGCAATGATTTTCAGATTGAAGAGGAGTTGGAGAAGCTATCAGAACAAATTGGCTCAGAAAGAGCACCAGAAGGACTGTATAAACAGGAAGAAGTAGATGCTTTCCTTGCTGACAGTCAGATAAACAAAGACCTTCAAGGAGACCTGAAATCTGTGGCTACTGATGAACCCTTTGATTACAGCAGCGCCTCCGCCTACGAAATAAGTGAACACGCTTTTCAGAAAATTCGTGAGTATACACAATCACCTAAAGACTTACTGGAGTATATGGATTTCATGAGCAAATTCCCACAACTGTCACCACGCAACGTCGCTCTTATTCATGAACAATGGCGTGGAGCCAATGCAGTCGCAACCTATGATCAGTGGCAAGCAATGGGAGACGTTCTAGGAATTAAACCAGAGGACGTTATCCAAACCAAGGCAGTATACACCAACAAGCGGACGGGTGAAACTAAGGAGGTCTTGCATCAAAGTTTATCTGTCAAAACAGGCGAAAAGTCAAAAATCACACTGTTTAGACCCCTGATGGTTCGTATGATTCCTGTCGTTGATGAGTATGGAAATCACGTCAAAAATGATAAAGGTAATCCAAAATACAAAAAGTTTTCAGATGCAACACCACAAGAAAAAGCCTTAGTGAAAGAAGGAAAGCTACCTGTTCGTCAGTTTCAGGAGAGAGATTCTAAAACTGGTCAACCAAGGTTTACAACTTATAAAGTTTTTGAGTTATCACAAACCACTCTGAAACCAGAAAGTTACCCGAAAGCTATGCCAAACCGTCATTACAACTTTAACTTAGATAAAGTTAAGACAAAAGAGGTGCTTGATGGCTTGTGTGACTATGCGGAAAGCATTAGTGTTAAGATGATGAAAGATGAAGCTCGTGTTTTGGGAAATGCTAAAGGAGCCTTTTATCCAGAAGAACAACTTATTCTGATTAATCCAGATAATACGCCTGGAGAAAAAATCGCCACTACCGTTCATGAGCTAGCTCATGCGACCCTTCATAATCCTAAACTGGCAGAACAGTATAAGGAATTACCGAAAGGGCAAAAAGAGTTAGAAGCTGAGATGACAAGTCATTTATTGTCAAAACACTTTGGACTGGATACTTCTGAAAAAGCAATTGATTATATGGCAAGTTGGACAGATAATCTAAAAGCATTAGATGATAAGCAACTAGCTGATTCTTTGAAACGGGTTCATCAAACTGTTTCTAAAATGTTGAAGCAGGTTGAAAACCATACTAAACCCTATCAATTAGGAAAAAAACGAGGACAATCGCCAAATTTTCCTAAAGCCCCTACCAAAGGGCCTAGTAGATAAGTTAAAAGGTGCTCTCAAGTAAGAGCGCCTTTTAATGTATATGAAATGATATATAACAAAGTGTACGGTTGTTTTTTGAAAAGTACCTAAGTCCTATGACTTGTCCGCTTACTGCAAGAAATCATATTATCCCTTAGACTAAAACTATCAAAAAAAAAGGAGAGAAGACATGGTAACAGTCATTCTAGCTGAGAAAGAAACTCAGGCTACTGCTTATGCAGAATGTTTGGGTTCGGCTAGTAAAAAAGGAAAAGTACATATTATCAAACAGACACCTTATTTTTCAGATGAAGTGCATATTATTGCTGCGGAAGGTCACTTGTTTGAATACGGACTTCCAAAAGATAATTGGGAATTGGACAAGCTGCCTCTAGTTAACGTTTCTTTTAAACAGACTTTGAAGCAAGATAAAGTTTCTAAAGAAATCTTTAAGCAGATTTATCAAGAGGTAATGGTAGCAGACCAAGTGATTATCGGCACGGACTCCGATCGAGAAGGAGAGCGGATTGCCTATTCGATTCTATCTCATATTCCTGAAGGCAAAAACAAAGTCACAAAACGTCTATGGGTCAACTCATTGACAATGCGAGCCCTACAGAAAGCCTTTGAAAATTTAAGAAAACCGATAGAGACCTATAATTACTATCTGGAAGCTGAAGCACGTGCACAATCAGATTGGTTGGTAGGTATGAATTTATCCCCATTGGTTACTTTGGACCTTCAAAATAAGGGGCGATTGCCGAAAGGAAAAGGCAATAGTTTATCTGTTGGGCGTGTACAAACACCTGCAGTACGATTAATCTGTGAAAACGACCTATCTATCCAGAATTTTAAACCTCAAACATATTGGAAATTACAACTGGAAGATAAGGAAACAGGGATAACATTCTCTGATAAAGAGAAGTATTTAGATAGTGATATGGTTCTGGCAATTTCACGGCAATTAAATCCTCTTTCTAAGGTTTCTTTAGTTGAAACGGAAGAGAAGCAAAGCGCAGCACCACCATTATTTAATCTATCAGACGTTCAAGGATTGGCAGCTAAACAATGGGGATTTGAGCCGACTAGAACCGAAAGTTTGATTGAGAGTCTCTATTTGAAAAAATACTTGTCTTATCCTCGGACAGATACTCGCTATATTACTGAAGATGAATTTGATTATCTGAAAAACTACTTAAAGAGCTATCAAGAGGTTATTGACTGTCCTTTTGAACCAGTCAATATAGAGCCGAGGAAAACTTATGTTAATCCAGAAAAAGTAGCTAAAACAAGCCACTATGCCCTTATACCAACTGAAAATATTCCTAACTTAGTCGCCTTAAAACCAGATGAACGGTTAATCTATGAAGCTATTGTTCGTAGAACCCTTCTGATGTTTGCGGCAGACTGTCGCTATCTAATAACGACAGTTGAAGTAGAAAATCAGGGATTGATATTCAAAACAACTGGTCGTCAAATGCTTGATCCAGGTTGGGCAGTTTTCAGCCGACAGAAATTAAAAGGTGATGTTGAGTTACCAGATTATCGTTTAGGAGATCAGATCGAGACAAAAGGGATAATTGTTGAAGGAGTGACAAAACCACCTAAAAGAATGACTGAGAGCCAACTGATTAGTGAGATTTTACCAAAATATGGTCTAGGAACGCAGGCAACCAGAGCAGCGATGTTGAAAACAATTCAGGATAGAGGTTATATCACTAAGGACAAGAAAACAGGTCAACTCTTTCCAACCAATAAAGCTTATCTCTTGATTCATTACCTTTATGATAATGAGTTTGCTAGTCCTGAAACGACAGGAGGATGGGAGGTATTCCTTTCTCAAATTGGAGAAGGTGAGATTAACCCACGTGAATTTGTGGATGCTATTAAGGAAAAGTTGACGCATCAAATTATGGTCGCAAAAGAAAGGGGTGATTGAAGTGGAAGACGAAGTGAAGACACCTTATCTTGATAAATACACTGATAATCTATCAGCTAAGATTGCTAGAAAGTCAGATGACTATCAAGTGTATGGTCGTGATAAAGAAGTACAAGCGGTTATCATCTCACTTCTCAGACGAACGAAAAATAACCCAATTTTGGTAGGAGAAGCAGGAGTTGGAAAGACAGCTATTGTGGAAGGTCTAACACTTGCAATCTCACGTAATCAGGTTCCAGACGCTTTAAAAGGATTAACCGTCCGTTCTCTGGAGCTATCTAGTTTGATGAGTGAAGAAGACGGCGGCTTTATTGCTAAGTTTAAAAAAATCATTGAGGAAATGGTTGTCACACGTGGGCATAATTTACTCTTTGTAGATGAATTTCATACTATCATTGGAGCAGGTAGCCAAGACGGCCAGGCTCTTGATGCAGGAAATGTGATTAAACCAGTCTTAGCACGTGGCGATATTCAGCTGATTGGAGCAACTACGCTAGATGAATTCCATGATTATATTGAAACGGATAGAGCTTTAGAACGTCGGATGCAGCCGGTTATGATAGAAGAGCCAAATATTCCACAAGCTATCACGATTATTGATCAGGCTAAAATTGTCTATGAATCCTTTCATGGAGTCAAAATTTCTTCAGAAGCCGTTCGTCAAGCTGTCCGTTTGTCTGTTCGCTATATCACGGACCGTTTCTTACCTGATAAAGCCTTTGATTTGATTGATGAAGCGGCAACCATCGCTTCAGCTGGAGGAAAAGAAAGCGTAACAGAAGTAGATATTGCTCAAGTCTTGAAGGATAAAACAGGTATTCCTGTCACTACAATTTTAAAAGGAGACCAGGAGAGGTTAGATGGTCTCAAAGAAAAATTGATGAGACGAGTCAAGGGGCAGGAAGAAGCGATTGAGGCAATTGTTGATGCTGTGACCATTGCTCAAGCAGGTCTACAAGATGAAAATAAGCCGATTTCTTCCTTTCTTTTTCTTGGTCCAACTGGCGTTGGCAAGACAGAATTAGCTAAGGCTATCGCGGAGGCACTCTTTGATGATGAAGGGGCTATGATTCGTTTTGATATGTCTGAATATAAACAGAAAGATGACGTGGCTAAACTCATTGGGAACCGTGCAACAAAGACCAAGGGACAACTGACCGAAGGTGTCAAACAGAAACCCTACTGTGTTTTGTTGCTAGATGAGGTTGAAAAGGCCCATGGAGAGGTGATGGATCTCTTTTTGCAAGTGCTAGATGATGGCCGCTTAACGGATAGCTCTGGTCGCTTGATTAGCTTTAAAAATACAATCGTTATTATGACGACTAATATTGGTGCTAAAAAGATTATCAATAAATGGGAATTGAAGGGGAACTTTAAAGAACTGACCGTTCGTGAGAGACAACAATTTGAAAAGTCGATGGAAAGTGAACTTCAGAATGAATTTCGTCCAGAATTTTTGAATCGGATTGAAAATAAACTGATTTTCAATCTGTTAGAACGAGAGGTGATTGAAGAAATTGCAGAAAAAAATCTATCTGAGATTGCGGATAGGATGAAGCACCAAAATTTAACACTGTCATACGAACCTAGTCTGATTCAATATCTTTCTGATGTTGGTACAGATGTAAAAAACGGTGCACGTCCTTTAGAGCGTTTGATCAAACGAAAAGTATTGGCCCCTATCTCAGCCAAAAGCCTTTCATTGGATAAAGGTAAACAGACTTATAATGTCCATCTCTGGGTCGAGGGAGAAGCACCAGATGGAAATCATCGTCAAGAACAACGTCAAATTCAAGTGGAAATAGAGGGAGAAACAGCCAACTTTTTCAGCTGAAAAAATTTTTCCTGTGACTTGTCCGCTTACTGCAAGAAATCACATTATCCCTTACACTAATAATGTCAATAAAATAAAGGAGGTTTTCTATGGAGAACAAGTTGACACATTATTTTAGCAAAGTGAAAACGAAAGGAAAAGGCTATTTGCTTAGTTTATCACTCTTTCTGTCAGGATTCCTGACCAATACAGCCTATGCGGATGATCCATTCGCCAAAACAGATGCTCTTGCTAATCAAGGAATCACTAAAGTTCAAGGAATTGGAGTGGTTACTTTGGGATTAGCCGTTGTTGTCACTGGTTTAATCTACGGTTTTGGTGGTCGTGAAGTTAAAGCTGCTATCAAAAAGCACTGGGTGGCTATTGCAGTAGCCATTATTGCAGTTTCTGCTGGTCCAAGTATTGTTGAATGGGGCTTTAACTTTGTGAAAGGTTAAGGTGGTTGAGATGGCATTTATCCCTTTTAAAAACAGTAATAAATGTTTGGTGACTGATGACCTTTTTATAGAGATAACCTGGGAAGAGGGAAAATCTCCAGAAGATGACAGCGAACTTCTGGGAGTTATTGAAGGACTGGATCAGCAACAACTAGAAACCTTCAAGCATCCAATTGAAGAGTCGCTACCTTATCTGACATTTTTTCAGGCAGAACTGCTTTTTCAAGCACTAAATGAGGCTTATGGCCAGTTTCAACTGAAAAAAGTAGCGATTTGCCATCTGGAAGGAAAAGAAGCTGTTTCTGAAGGAGAAGTATTTGCTAGTCCATTCGTTATTAATGGGAATTACCAAAATCTGCTACTACCTTTAATTCAAGCGATTCTAACCGATCCTGAATTTCAGACATATACTTACATTGAAAAGCGTGAGTATTTTGTGAATCAGATTTATCCAGCTTACAAGGTCAGCTTAGGAATCCAAGAATCAAGCTTGCCCCTTTTTCCAGTAGAAGGTGAACAAGTATCAACTGTAGCACCGACTCAAAAGCACGTCTCTAAAATGTCTGTACTCCCCGCTCAACCAGTTGCAATACCAAGTGCGAAAGAATCTTTGAAGAAAGTTTATATTCTATTAGCTCTGTTAGGTATTCTAGCAGCAGGTGGTATCATTTCATCTATGATGGCATTTTCGCAGCTATCCAAACAATCTGAGCAGGTCACTTATCTCTATCATGAGTTAAAAGACACAAAATCTCTGATTGATGCAGAACATCAAGTAGATGTTTTCAATCGCTACTTTTTACCGACATATTACTCAGGTAATAAAGTGGCCTTATCAGAGTATCTCTCAGATGGAGATGCCAAGTACACGGCACCTAAAGAGGGAACTTTGCAGTCGGTCATTCTAGAGAAGATGACGTATGACTCTAAAACGAAAGAATATACGTCAACTTATGTTCTTTCTGTAAAGCGTGACGATAAACCGTCAAATCTCAGACTAACCTTTAAGGTCAAAGCAGCTGACTCTAAAAAAGGTTTTGTCGTTACAACAGAACCGAAAGAATCGGACTATAACAAATAAAGAAAAGGAAAACATAAACATGAAAAAGAAACAACTTATTGCAGCTCTAGCAACATCCACTATTGTACTTGCTCAAGCAGGTTTTGTCTCAGCTGATGAAGTGACACCAATTGACCCAACAGCACCATCAACTGAAGTCATTGTTCCACCAACAGATACAACTCCTGTAACGACAGATACGAGTTCTTCAGATACAAGCACAACTCAGCCGACACTTCCAGTCGACCCAACCACACCATCAACCAATCCAAGTACGGATGGCACACAAGGTAAAGATACAGCTGGGGATAACGTGGTAATCCCAGATGCAGGCACTCAAGGGAAAGATACGGCAGGAGAAAACCTAGATCCTAAACCAAGTCCAGAACCACAAGGAAAAGATACGGCAGGAGATAATGTGAATCCAGATGGTACAACAACTGTTCCAACAACAGATGGCGGTTCTGCTCAAGTGACACCTGATAAGACCGTTCCAACCAACAACCCAAATATCTCAGCTGACACCGCTAATAAAGCGGGGGCTTCTCAAATTGGCACTACCTCAACAGTTACTGGTCAAGTGGTTCAAGATGTGAATGCAAACAATCCAATTTACACCAATACTGGCGCTGCTATTGTGAGTACCCAAAATGGTCAGCTCGTCCTTAGTGATGGCTCAACTGTAGTACCTGAAGCGATTGGTGCTATCACAAATGCGGATAAAACAATCACTGTGACTAAAGCAGATGGCACAAAAGCAACACTTCCTGAAACAGGTGAAACTACGAGTCTTCTTTCAGTGCTAGGAGCTGGACTACTCGGATTGCTAGGGTTTCTGTTCAAAAAGAAATTGCTCTAGTCACGCAAATTAAAACAGAAAAGTAGGAGAAATATAATGATAACGAATAACACTAAAGGGCATGGTTACTTCCGTAAGAAAAAATGGGCGAAAGGTCTTGTTTCAGGGATTGCGATTACTGGAGCAGTGGTCTTCTCTTCAGGCGCAGTGTTTGCGGATGAGACAATATCATCTGCGCCAATAGAGCCACAAGTAGTAGTGACACAACCTGAAAGTACCAATGATAACAATGTTTATGCAGCACAAGCAAATACCTCAGCTGGAACTCAAGCAGTTGCCATTGATAACAGTGCAGTAGAAGCAGCAGCTCAAACAGCTACAGAAACAGGAGTAGCTGTTACTAAAGAAACAACAGTTGATCAAGGGACGGATACGAATACCACTGATTTGAACGCTTCTAAGGCTAAGATTAAAGCGGATCAAGACCAACAGATTAAGAAAATTGAAGCTGCAACACAAACACAAGCTGGCAATAATGCAGCTTATGGCGAAGCTCAAGCTGCTATCAATGCCAATAATGATTTTGTAGAAGATGCAGCAGCTAAGCATGAAAAAGACACTAAGGTAACTGTCACAACAGATAACTCGACAGCTACAGATGGATCAGCTACCAAAAACAAACAGGCGACTGACATTGCGAAGCAGGTTTTGGCAACTAACCAAACAGCTGTTCAAACCTATATTGGTGAAAAAGCGGTTTACGATGCAACAGTTGCTCAAGCTACCACCCTATATCATGCGGTAGAAGCAGCGACCTTAGAGCTAAAAAACAAAGGGGTAACTGTCACAACAAGGGCTAAGGTTGTTTCAACTGTCGCAGAAGTCAAAGCACTTCAAAAACTAAATGAGGAAGCCATTGCAAAGGCTAACCAACAAGTGACTCTCAACCTGGCTATTCTAGCTGCTTATGACAAAACGAAACAAGCTAGTGATGCAACGAATACGGATGCGGATAAGAAAGCAGATGAGCTGAAAGGATCAGGTGTTACTGTCACAAGTTCCTCAACAGAAGTTTCCTCAGCTGAAGAAGCAGAATCAATCGCTTCACAAAATCAATCTGCTTATGATCAAGCTAAACAAAAGCAAGCTGACTGGCAGAAAAAATATGATGAATTAAAAGCTAAAACAGGTACAGAAGGCTACACTAAAGAAGTTGTCCTTCAAGCGGTAGATCTTGCCGCAGCCAACCCACAAGCTCGTCATGGGTCAAGCGCTGCAGGAGCTACTGTCGTTGGGACACGTGATATTGCTTCTTCAAGCGGTCGTTCAGGGTATGCTCGTATTTTAGACTCAACAGGAGTCATCAAGTATGCCAATGTGGGTGCTGGCTGGACAACAGAGATTGATTATACCAATTTGAAAGGCTTGACGGTTACGACAGCGGATGGTCACAAACACGATATCTCACGCATTCATCGTACATTCCGTTTGGTCAATAACGGGGCAACAGGATTAAATGATGTCTATATCCCAAATGACCCAACAGAAGGTTTCATCGTTGCACGCAATAACGGTACTGATAGCTATTCAGACTTCATGAATTTCTTGGTGACCGATAACTATTACTATACTGCTAATGGCAAGGAAGTTGCCTTTACAGCGACTGAAAAGACACCTCTTGCACTGACCTATTCTTCGCTTAACAACAACCAAATTGGTCGAGAAGGCGCACGTGCAACAGGTAATGGTAGTAAGATGGTGGAAATTAACGGTTCAACGGTTTCTGTACACTCTGATCAGTTTGCCTATTCCAATCACTACAATCGTCAAGAAGAGACTGGGGTTAATTGGGATACGACTGATTCGCCTTACCAATACAAGGGTTCAGCCATTGGCGTATTTACGCAAGGAACGGCTTTCACAACCGAATTTGTCCAATGGGATGGACCAGCTGACTCAGGGGGGCAAACCTATTGGTTTGCGATTAACACAAAAGTTGTATCACCAGTTGTTCAAGTACCAGCTAGTGCAACTATTGTGAAAACAACCGTTAAACCAGTCTCAGTCGAACCTGTGTCAGCTCAATTGATTAAGGCAACTAACCCAGAAAAACCAAAGCTTGAGCTAACTAAATTGGCTGATACAAGAAATCAACAAGTGTCTGTTAGCTACCACGATTATAAGCTGAGCTATAAACCAACGGTCACTAAAACGGTGACAGATACGGATAAGAAAAATACAGATGGTGCGACAGTTGTTAAAAATACTCCGCAGGTTTATACCCTAAACCATGATAATATCTATGGCAATATCAAAGTTGGAGATACTATCACAATTGTCGATCCTTTAGAAGCAGGTGCTGTTCCTCTTGTAGAAGATAATGCGGCAGATGCCAAAACAAAGGGCTGGACAGTGAGTTACGATGAAACTAAGGCTACCTACACTTATACAGCCACTTACCAAGGTAAGAAATTAGCTGCCCCAACTATCAAGTGGACGCCTATTTATGATAAAGGCTTCTTTGATAATACCTATAAAGTATCCAAAAATGACTATGAAGCCTTCTCAAATACGGTCACTAACTACACGCCAGAACCACCATAACCGATTAAATCAATTACGGACAAGTCTGGTGCAGACATTAACGGGGCTACAACCTTTGATCGTAACGTCAACTTTAGTCTGACAACCGACTACAGCCCTTACACTACCGTAACAGCTTCTTCTGAAGCCATCCTTAAAGGCTTTGCGATTATGGATGATGTTCAAGATGGTGCCTTTACTGTAAATGAAGAGGGTATTACTGCAACTGATATTGAAGGTAAAGATGTTAAAGATCTCTTTACCATGTATCATGTGCTTTCAGATGACGCTCGTACCGAAGCTCTTCAAGCTATCCTAGATCAAGCAGGACTTTCTCCAGTTGGCGAGTTCTACCTCTGGGTAGCGAAAGACCCAGCTAGCTTTTATGCAAACTATGTCAAACAAGCTAAGAATGTCACTATTGACCTACCAGCTCGTCTGCTCGTTCCTGAAGGAGAAGTTGTCAAGAATGATTTCTTCCAAGTTGATTTTGGAAACTCTTATCAGTCTAACTTGGTAACGGTGCAAGTGCCAGATGTTCATCCTGAAAAACATGCTTTGGATCAAAAAGATGATAACATTATCCTAGATGATCAAACGGTTCAAATTGGGGATTACATTCGTTATCTTCTCGATGGTGTGACTGTTCCAGTGAAACACGATACCTTATGGCAATACGACGGTAAAGATAAACTTGATGTCGTACATGATCGTTATACAGGTAACTGGAAAGGTATTATCAAAGGAACTGAATATACAGCTAAAGAAGATCTCGTATTAACTTACGATGTAACCCTTGAGGATGGGACACTCGTTAAAGCTGGTGATACCATCAAAGCAGGTTCTAAATATAGCTTTAGCTTTGAATTTAACCAGGATACTAACAGCGATTTCATCAAGAAAATTGTAACAGTAACTTGGGATGAGAAGAAAGGTGAGTGGGCTTATAGCATTGATGAGGAGTTCCTCCGTTCACTTGGTGTAGAGGGGACCTTCGATGCGGACTTCTACCTAGAAGTAGAACGGATTGCAGCAGGTGAGGTTGAAAATACCTTTATCAATATTGTGAATGATAAAGAAATGACTGCCAAAGTCACCACTCATACTCCAGAACCACCGCAACCAACTCCTCCAGCACCAAATACACCAGCTAAGCCAGCTAATATGCTTCCGTCAACTGGTGAAGCAAGTAGTAGACTAGCCATTCTTGGTGGTATCCTGCTATCAGGACTTGGATTTATTGGTATTCGTAAACGTAAAGAAAACTAATTAACTTAATGATTGGCCACAAGTGTCTTATTGTACTCTGCTTGTGGCCACTTGTATAAAGGAGAAAATCATGCAAGAATTTATTGCCAATGGTCGAGTAGCTAGTATTCCAGAAGATGCGGTTGGTAAAACCACTAATGGAAATGTTAGTTTTAAATTTGAATTTGTTTGTGATTCAAGTCTCTTAGACGACCAGCGAAAACCGATTCCAAGCTTTTTTACCGTTCAACTATATGGTAAACAAGCTGAAATAATGGCTCAGAGCCTCTCTAAAGGCTCACCAATATTAGTCAAGGGAGAGATTATTCAACGCCCTTATACGAACCAACAGGGGCAACGTCGTACCTTCCAGTATATTTCTCCAAGCCAACATGATGGTATCACTTTCTTAGAAAGTAAAGAGGCAGCTAAAAAGCGTAAACAAGGAAGCTTTACTTCTCAGCCAGTACCTTCGCCAGCATCAGTCTATCCCGAGCCTATGGATGCGGATGAGCCGTTCTAGACCAAAATAGCATGTGAAAAATCACGTGCTATTTTTGTGAAGTAAATAATAAAGAGGTGGTTTTATATAAAAATGGGCTTAAAAAGTTATATATCTTTTGGTCTAATTGACATGACTTGTCCCCTTAACGCAAAAAATAGCAATATCCCTTACACTAGGAAGTGTAAGAAAACAGGAAAGGATTAGAACTTATGGCAAAAGCGCAGATAGATTATTTTTCAGATGAGTTGATGGCAGATGCTCTTCAGGCTGAAAATTATTTGAACCAATTTAATACTTGTTCCTTACGAACAATTCAACTGGGAATAGAGCAGGAACTTCAATCCTATTTAGAACGTTATCAATTGGCAACTCCTCAACTAAGGTTTCGTATTTTTCTCTTTTCTAACTTCTATGGAGAAAAAACAAAATACTTTTTAACAGAAAGGAGAGGTGAATTCTATGTTTAATTGGTTAGAAGCGCTTTATTACACATTGATACACTTGGCAAAAGTGAACCAATTTAACGCTTTATTAGTGATTAGCTTTTTAGTTTATCTTTGTTACCAAGGGTATAAGTTAGTACGGCAACCACTGATGACCTTTTTTCAGCTGATTAAAGAGTGGATAGATGATAAGGATAGTATTAAGATGCGTATCCATCATAAGAAAGAAGAGCTTCTGAACCTTTGGAAACATCGTCAAGAGATTGACTGGAAATCATCTGGTAAAGACAAGGGGAAAATGATTTGGTCCTTGACCAAGCGGCTGGCTACACTGATTCCATCTTTCGTATTCCTGCTGTTTGGGAACCTTATTTTTCGACTTGTCTATATGTTACCTTTTGTCAAGCAAGACAGGAAATGATTTGACAAAGAAATGAAGCCTTTGCTTTACTTCAAAAACTATCGTAGTTTTGTCTTTATGGGACTGGGATTTAGTTTTATAGCCTTTATCCTCACTAACTATCTTGTAACTGTTTTAAGAGCGATTATCCGCTTCCTTTATTTCTCAGTAGTGACCTTGAGAGATAATAGCCAAACGGTTACGTTTAATGTCGATAGCTTATTGATTCAGAATTTGTTTAATACTAAGGTGTTTCTGATAGCCCCCATTCTAGCAGTTCCAATCTTTCTGATTGGTTTAGTGGTTGCTTGGCGCTCTGCTTGGGTAAACTTTGAACAGTATCGAGACTATAACCATAATGAAGAAGGGGATGATCGTTTTGCGACAGTCAAGGAAGTTCATCAACAGTATAAGAAAGTCCCCAATAAGACAGAAACCTATCCAGGTGAAGGTGGTATTCCTGTTCTCCACGAAACAAGAAAGAACCTATCAGGCTTAACTCTAGGCTCTCAAATGCTCTGGCAAAATCGCACGTTTAGCCGTTATCTGACGAACGCAGAAAGAATCTTAGGGATCTATGCTAAACCTTCAGGGGACTACTACATCGAAGACAGCACAACAAACATGTTGGGTATTGGGATGACCCGCTCTGGTAAAGGTGAAGGTCATATCACAACTACAATCGATATAAATAGTCGTGCTGAAATTCAACCGTCACTGGTTATAGCCGATCCGAAAGGGGAACACTATCAATCATCTTACAAGACCATGCGTCGACGTGGCTATGATGTTAATGTCCTTTCGTTTCAAAATATGGACTGGTCCATGTCCTATAATCCTCTAGCTCTTGCGATAGCAGCGGCTAAAAAGGGCTACTATGAAATGACACAAACAAGGGTTAATGCGGTTGCGGAAGCGATTTATCGTAAAACAAAACCAGGTATGGGTAATGGGAATGCAAAGTATTGGGAAGATACTTCTATCTCCCTCTTCAATGCGATTGCGATGGCTTTAATTGATCGTGCTAATGAAACCTTTAAGAATGGAGAAACGGATGCTTGGGATACAGTTACTGTCCGTAACATCGCCAAATTTCTAACTGACCTAGGGTCAGAAGAAGTCTTTGTCAATGATTTTGGAGAGATCGTAGAAAATCCAGACCGTGATCAGCAAGTTAAGAAGAAATCTAAAATTACAGTTTACTTCGATAATTTGAGGAAGATTAATCAGGAGCAATTCTCTAAATTCAGAGATATGGCCGATTTGAACTTTAGGTCATCTGACTTTGCTTCAGAGGAAACTAAAGGGAATGTCTTCTCTAGTATGATGTCTGGTATTAACCTCTTCCTACAAGACAACATTGCCAAGCTCACGTCTAAAAATTCTATTGATTTGGAATCGGTTGGCTTCCCACGTCGCTTGTCAGTCAAGTTCCGTTCAAGTTCTAATGTGGCTATGCGGAATGAATTTGCCCATAAGACGGCCAAAATTACTATTACCAGCCAAGCAGCATGGGGGAAAACTACACGACAAGTGACTCACGTGAAAGGTGCAACCGCTTTGATTGATGGAGAAGGCTATCTTACCTACGTTATTGAACCTAAGTTGCCTGATCAATTCTTAGTAACGATTGACTTTAATCACGAAAACAATGGTGATTCAACTATTCGTAACAAAACCTTCCAATTCTCAGCTGAAAAAGTTTATCAGAAACGTGGTAAGATCATCAAGCTTGATGAGTACACGAGAAAACCCGTTCTGGATCATATCAAGGTCACGGTTTTAAATAAACAAGCCGACAGTCTCCTCCAGGAAGAAGATATTGACTTGATCTATTCAGACAATCCAAAAGTGATTTACCTAGTGACACCACCAAATAGGACAGAATACAATAGTATTGTATCCCTATTTTTGGATCAGTTATTTAATGCGAACTATGAGTTGGCACTATCCAATGGTCGTAAATGTGTCAATCGGATTCTTCATATTCTGGATGAGTTTACCAATATCCCAGCCATTCCTCACATGGACACTAAAATTTCTATTGGCCTTGGTCAAAACATCCTCTATTACCTTTGGATTCAAAACTTGGAACAACTGGTTGATAAGTACGGTGAGAATACCGCCGCAACTATTCAAGACAACTGTTCACTTAAAATCTATGTGAAATCTACCTCTGACAAGACCAATAGTCGCTTCAGTAAGGATTTAGGGTCACGAACCATTACCCGTCGGAGACGGTCAAGCAATATCCTAGATGAGGCTAATCCAAATGTAGCCATTGAAAATCCAAAACAGGAACTTCTAACGCCTACACAGTTAGCCAAACTCCAAGAAGGAGAAGCGGTTATTCTACGTGGGGTTAAAGGTCGAGACAATGCAGGTCGCAAGGTGACAACCGATCCAATCTTCTTACATGAGAAGACAGCTTTCCCATATCGCTATATGTTCCTTCAGGATGAGTTTGATCATTCGATGACCTTGGCTGATATTCCAGTAGAAAGTGAGCATAGAGAGCTTGATCTTCAAGATATAGCTGTAGGGGCACAGAGTACCTTCAATAAGATTATTGATTGGCGACAGGCTTTAACCGATCGCATGAGAACGAATGGCGAAACACCACAATTGGCTACAAGAAGACAGGAGATAAAGCCTTTGAGTCAGGCTAAGTTTGTTTCTTCAGATGACTTAATGCAGGCAGTGATTGCAGAGGTTTTTGACGAAGACGACGATGATGATCTTTTCTTTGTGGATGATGTTATGTGATAAAATGGTCAAAAAGTTATATAATAACATGCACAAACTATTGCCCCAAAAATACATTTCTGATATAATGAAATCAAGAAAAATGAGGAGAAGGTTGTTATGAAAATGAAAAAATGGTTTGGTCTCTTGTTCTTAGGTCTAGCACTAATGACTCTAGCAGCCTGTGGACAAAAAACTCCTGAAGAGATTATCAAGACCGAATTGAAAGATAGTTATACTGGATATTCAAATTCTAAAAGTTATCAGGGTTTAATGTTTATCGAGGGAGGAGACACTCTTACTTTCGACAAAAAAGAAAACAGTATTATGAACTCTAACGGAGAAAAGATTTATTTTTCAGTGATTCCCGAAGAGGATATTCCGCCTGCTACTAAGGGAGTCGTCGCTAGTCTTGAATCTCAACTTAAAGGAACAGATAATTTTACAATTATAACAAGTAGTGAGAAGAATCCAACAATTAAAGATTCTGAGGGTGGCTATCAAGTTGCGTTGTCAGATGGAGGAAAAACTATTCGAATTTTTGAACTTAGTCGAAGCCCACGTGATTATGGCTATTATGATTTCTCAGGTAAAGCTGAATAACAAGAAGAGTCTCATAGATGAGGCTTTTTTTGATGCTTTCCTGCGACTTGTCCGCTTACTGCAAGAAATCACATTATCCCTTATGATGAAGGTATCTCAAACAGAAAGTAGGTACCTTATGTGAAATATGACACTTATTCAGATTTGGTCAATGCCCTAGAAAAAGGCTTTCTAGATATTAATGGTAAGACTAACGGGAATATCACAGGAGAGAATGCGGAGAAGATGGCTTCTTTTTACAAGTATTGGAGCAACTATCTGGACTCAACTCCCGCCTTTCTCTCTTTCTTGGCTTATATTCCAGGTGGTATTGCCAAGGCTCTGTACTCCATTACCGTTAGTCTCGAACATGTCTTTAATAACATGTTCAAGCTCTTTGGCCTATTTGGTTACTTAGGCGATACTAACACAGTTATAGGCAAATTCTTCTTTTGGTTCCAAGTGATTGGCACAAGCCTCTTTAGCTTGATTTTAGTTGTTTCTGCGATAACAGGTGTCTTCACCAAGCCCGTCAAGTATAAAGGGGTCATTACCAATTTTCTACTGGTTACTATGGTGACGGCCGCTTTACCTTTGGCTTTAACAACTCTTTCCTCTGTCGTTGCGCAAGATGCCACGAACATTCAGACGGTCTCTAGCGAAGCCCCAGAAGGCAGTAAGCACTATTCCTCTTTAGCTATCCAGCCGATGAAGAATAATATTGTGGATCTTAAAGTGCTGATTGATAATGATTTTTCAACGGAACTCTTTCCTCTGGATAACTTTGGCTATATCAAACCGCCTAAAGAGGGCTCGACTCCAGTTAATAACATTACAGATAGCACCGATAAGCGAGATACGACTGATTTTGCGACACGGATTGACTTTGGGGCAACTTACGGAGCTTCTAACTCAGATTTATTAGACGATATGGAAGGTAAGTATAAAAAGAAATTTGGCGTTAATGGTATAAAAGGCTTATTTCTTCATAAATTAAATTCTAATCAAGATGGTGTAGAAACGATTACTGAACATAAGATTGTGGGGCAGCTAAATGCTTTTGAACCTGTCTATATGCGATACAAGGTCAACTGGATCGGCATGTTCATGCAGTATATTATCCTGATTGTCTTGTTAATTTCTATGTCTATCAAACTAGTAAAATCTGTTTTTGATATTGTCATTCAAGCCATGATTTCACCATTACAAGGCTATTCATCCTTATCTAACTCCAAAAAGTATAAGGAATTATTAAGAACCATGGCAGGCGCTCTTGCAGGGATTTTCTTTGAAGTGGTCATTATGCGAGTGACTCTTGAAATTTGCCGAGACTTGCCGACCTTATCTGTCTCTGCTGTCACTAAACTCTCAGGTGGATTCTTTGACGGGTTAAGTATGTGGGAACAGTGCTTGGCAGCTTGTTTAGTTTACATTGGTGTCTTTCTTGCAGCTATGCAAGGGGTAACCATGATTGAACGTTGGCTTGGTGTGTCTACTGGTCATAGTGATACTGCCCAACAGTTAATTGGTGCCATGATGGCTGGTCAAGCCTTTGCGACAGGCACTGGTGCTGTTGGCAATCTTGCTATGGGTATCGGAGGCGTTGGTATGAACGTCGCAGGTAAGGTTCCTGGTGCGGTTGCTTCAGGAAGTAAGGTGCTCGGAAATAGTCTAGCAACTACAGGTGGCGGTATTCGAGGAGCTTTTAATGCTGTGAGAGACCAAGGCATTGCAGGTGCTACTAAAGGTGGCTTAAGTAATATGTTTAGTGCTGCCGACCTGATGGGACAAGAAGTGATTGGTAAAGTCAAAGATTTTGCAGGTGGTGTGGCAGATCACATTGGTCAGAAAGAACAAGCTGGTCATGATGCTGTTTATCGAGGATTGAAAGATTACAGTCCACCAACAGAACCACGTCCAGTGTCTCCGTTTGATCCTGATGTAGGAGATAGCTCGACAGCTTCATTTGGTGGAGCTACTGCTATTAATGATGACGCTGGTCCAGCTGGGGGAGGAATTACAGACCCTACACTAACGCCAGTAGAACCATCGGGAGAAGCTTTTTCAGGCATTAGTGACCCAACGTTACCGACTAAAGAGCCTCCAATTCCTAGTCCAATCAAGGATACACCTAGGCATTCGGAAAACCATTCACAAGCGAAACGGAACTTCCAACAATCTATGAGTGACATGCACTATATGGGCCAACAAATGCAACAGTCTGCCCAACGGATGCAAGGACAAAGTCACATTCAGGGAGCAGAAATCGATGAAAGCGATGAGTAAAGCCTATGTGTGATATTGCGGGTAAAATTGTTGTGATTACAGGAAGTTTGCGGCCGATGACAAGGCAAGAGGTTACTACTTTTTTAGAAGAAAAAGGAGCAATTGTTCAAGCTTACATTTCGAGTCGAACAGATATTCTGATTGCAGGTCATAAGCAGCTGAATCTCTTTGAACCTGACAAACGTTCTAAGAAGTATGAAGCAGCTCTAGGCCGAATCGCAGAAGGGCAAAAAATCACTATTCTATCAGAAGAAAACTTCTTCAATCTGGTAAAAACATCTCAAATGTGAGAGTGATGTTAGTGTTTACGTTTTTTCAAAAAAAGGCAAACTATTAACATTGTATCGTTCATGTTAATCAAAAGGAGTCTCAAGTTAATCTTGAGGCTTCTTTTTTGTGCATAAAGATAGATAACTTTTTATATACAAAAGAAACTTAAGCATCAGATAGAATTGATTTGTCCGCTTACTGCAGAAATTTTGATTATCTCTTATGATGGAAGTAACAATGAAAGGAGCTAATTAAATGGATGAAAAATATGGTGTCCCACGAGACATTTATGCCAAAGTCAAAATCATAGGGCTAGTGATAGCCGATATTGTGTTTGTAGGGGGATCTGCTGTAGTGGCCGTATCTATTGGAACGAAGATTTTTCCAACAAGTCAATGGGCACAGTTACTTGCCTTTATTATTGTAACGCCCCTTATGTGCCTTTATCTGGTTTTACCTACAAATGGTGGAAAGAAGAATTGGCACAGTATGTTTCTCTTTTTTAGAAGACGACGGAAACGCTACATTAGTTTAAATTATCAGAGAGGAGACAAGCGTTAATGGCCATTAAACAGACACAAACGAAACCTAGTGAAAAACGACAACTAGGTCGAAAACAAGACCCAAAGAAGGATAAGCAAGACTACTTTGACCTTCATTCATGTGTGGAATTACTAGATGTCAAATCCATTATTGATAACCGTCAAGCCTATATTCAGTTAGTTGATTATGGTTATCTTCAGCTGATGGAAATTCCAGGAAAGGACTTAGGCTCGCTCTCTTACAATGAAATTAGACGTACCATTGATAATTTTGAAAAATGGCTGACAGATTTTAACACCGACATTCAGATTGAAACAACTCTCTTGCCGACAAATACGGATACTCAAATAATAGACCTGCGTCACCACCTAAGTCTCGTTCGTCAGGAAAAAGCTAAACTCTTACCTGATTCACGTCGCTATATGCAGCTGCATGATCGAGAGCTGCTATTAAGAAATGAAATCCAGGTAGAAGAGAGTATCCAACAAGAAATCTATAATACCGAGTTTATTCTATGGCTCTTTGCACCAACAGCTACAGAATTAGATGATTTGGTTAGTAAGGCGAAGTCTTACGGAAATAATGATTTTGTTCCTCAAGAAATAACCAGAGTGAAGAAGGAACAAATTATCAAGCAATTTAACAACATGAACGAAAAAGTATAGGAGGACACCATGCCAGAATTATCAAAACGCAGACAGCGACAGTTAAAAGCCCAAGGCTATGACCTGGCCTTTCTCAGTCGCATTCAACCACAGGGAAACATTGATTTTAAAAAGGATGATCGCTCCTGGATGAGTGGTGACGGTTATCATACAGTCCTTCATTTTTATGAGTATCCTTCAGAAGATTTAGATCGCTTTTGGCTATCCGATCTCATGTTGATTCCAGGGACACGTTCTTTCTTATCTCTTTACAGGGCTAATAATAGGGAACTGAAGCAAGAAATTAAAGATGCCATTGAAGAAAAATCAACTCGGATCACCGAGAACAGTAAAATCGTTGATAACCAACAGGAATTGGATGAAATCAGGGATTTAACTCAGCTAGATCGAGATATTACAAAGAAAAATATTGCCATGCTAGGAATGTACGTCCGAAACTATTCCTCTGCCTCTACTAAAGAAGATTTGTTTAAAAAGGTTGAGGATATTAAAGATAAGACGTCAAACTTTAAGTCAACGATTCTCTCAGGAGAATTGGATTTTGAATATCATGCTCCTTTTATCCCAGCCCAATATCAAATAGATTTGCCTAATCACAGACGTGGCATTCCCATTAGAGCGCATGACCTAGCAGGTGGTTACTTCTTTAATCATACAAAGTTAGAAGACCAACGAGGTGTTTATATGGGCTGGACACCGACTAAGGGGGCAGTTAATTTCAATTTCTTAGAACGTGATGAACGTCGAACTCGCTCCTTTATGATTCTCTCAGGCAATCCCAAAATGGGGCAACGCTCCTTTTTGTTAAAACATACGGATGGTCTCTACGCCAAAGGAAATTATATTCGTAATTTTGATGCCAATGGGACCTTCTTAGACCAAACAAGACAACAACACGGCCTTATCCTTGATTTATCAGGTGAAGTGAATCGTATTAATATTTTTCAAGTCTTTCCAACAGTCACAAATGAGGAAGGGACTGAGATAGATAAGAAAAAATCTTATAAACTCCACATTGAAAAGTTGAAAAGTATCTTTAAACTTCTGAATAGTGAGGCAACAGGAGATGATTTAACAACTTTAGGGGATATGCTTAATGACTTCTACATTGAAGAAGGTTTGTGGGCACGTAACCCTAAGCTGAACCCAGAAAAGTTAAAAGCTACTGATTTAGTGAATGAAGAATATCCCATCCTGTCGGATTTTATTCTATTTGCGGATGATTATAAACGCAGTCTGATGGCACAAAGTAAGCCTGATGAAATTGAGATCAAATCAGTTAACCGTATCTACAAAACATTTAATGAACTGCTAACAACAAACGCAGAAATGTTTGAAGGAACAACAGAGTTCCAAGATATTTCTTCTGAACAGGTGGTTACTTTTGATTTATCGGGATTAAAAGGAACTCCAAATTTGCTAAATGCTCAAATTTTTTCAGTCTTGTCTTTGGTATCAGCTGATATTGTCAACAATGGGAAACGCTGCAAGCAGCTTTTAAAAGTCAATTCTCATCTATCTGAGATGGATATGGAACATTATATTGTAAACATCAGTGAAGCTCAAACCTTAATCAATCCTAAGTATGAGAGCAGTGTTGAATTATTAGCTGATATGATTGATTCGATGGGCGAGAACTTTGCAGGGGTTGTTCTATCCGTCAACTCCCTTCGAGGGATTCTCTTTGAAGCAGGAGCAGGTAGTCACAAAGATCCGTACGTGACGGCAGTTCAGCGTATTTTTGGTCTCATGCAATACCGTGTCTTTGCACAGACCGATGAAACAACTATTCCCTTACTTGCCAATGCCCTAACAGGGTCTATGAATCAATCAGAACTAGAGACTCTACCACGATTAGCTAAAGGACAGTTGTTTATGAATATTGCAGGGGTAGGCAATCTGGTTTTCAATCAACAACTTCTGGCACCCGAGATAAAGCGCTACGGCGGAATCCAATAGAAAGGAAGGAAGAACATGATGTCACAAAAGAATAATCGGTTGGGCTATTTTGGCCGTAAAAAGCAAGCTTTTGATGAATATGTATTACTCACAAAAGCTAAAATGCAGGCAGAACGGGATTATTTTGCCTCTGAAGGGGAGTCGGATCCTAAACGTTTAGCTGCTCAAAAAGAACGTGATCAAGAGTTTCTAAGAAGTCTGAAGAAAATAGGAATTGGCTTTATTACTTTTTTAATCGTTTATGCCATTATACGGACAGTTCTAGGCTTGTGGTAGAAAGAGGGACGATGTGAAAAAAGTTGTTTTCTTGAAAATACTTGTCCCGCTTGTCTCTTTGGTCTTTCTTATTAGCTTGGGTGTAACCATATTAGCAGGCATTTTAGGAGCTGTTGCTGGTTCGCAGTCAAATTGTACGACAGAAGTTGTAACCTCAACCTCTACAGACTCTTCTATATCTTCAGGTGATGGTTCCATTGATTCCTTTGTTAAGAATCATAAAGAAGCATATATTCTCTCTTGGAAAGCAGGAGGCTTTCTCCCGTCTGCATCGATTACGCAGACCATGATTGAAAATGGCTTTAATTTTTCGAATCCTAATGGAACTTCCTTCTGGCAAGCTCATAATATGGGAGGGGTTAAAACCTCTAGTAAGAGCAATTTTCCTATCACGCTTGCGACTTACGGGGAAGACAGTGTTGACCTATCAGGAACGAAGCCAGGAGCTAATGTCGGGGATGGGACAGGTGGTGCTTATACCTGGTTCTCTAGTTACGATGCTGGTATTGTAGGTAAGGCTGAGTTTATGGCTCACCAAACCCTCTATACAAAGGCAATCAATAATACAGATGGAATTGCTACTTTAAGTGCGATTGCGGACGGTGGATGGGCCACGGATGGAACCTATAAGACCAAGCTGATAGACATGTATAACACTCTTGGTAAAAAGTATGAGTGGCTAGACAAAGAGGCTATTAGTGCTCACGGAGAGAAGCCGTACAAGGAAGCGACAGCTTCACCTGAGGATAGTGGTCCATCTGATACTTTTACCAGTAGTAAAAGTAAGGATTGTAGTGATTCATCTTCATGAAGTACAACAGATGGGACAGGAACAGTTCCAGTCGATGCGACAGCTTGGGGATATAAGCCTGAGGATTTACCAGACAGTCTGAAGCAATACATCATAGACCCTTCTAAGAATGGATTGGTTTATGGTGGCAGTGGTTGGGTTGAAAATTCAGGTCAATGTGTTGACCTAACCGTTAGTTTGGGGAATCACCTTTGGGGACACTCAGGAACAGTCATTGGTAATGGTAAAGATCAAGCAGCCGCTTGGGCAAGTATCTTTGGAAACACTGTCAAAACAACTCCTAAGAAAGGTGCTATCTTCTCTACCCAAAATGGAGGGGGAGGCTATGGTCATACAGGCGTTGTCTGTCATGTATTTGAAAATGGCTCTATCTTGATTGTTGAACAGAATACACCGCTATCTGGAGCAGATTATTTCCATAGACCGAATACTTGGAATTATCGGATTTGGACACCAGAACAACAAAAAGCAGAAATCACTACTTTTGCTTACCCAGACGGTAAAAATCCAAAACTTGCTAGCTAAGAGAGGACACTAGAATGAAAGAATGGATGAAAGAAAATATGATTTATGTGATTGTCATTGGGTTGTTACTCATTTTCTCAGGAGTAGCTGTTTATAGAAACGTTACCCAAAATAAGTCTCCGTCCACTCAGGTAGAACAAACAAAAACTTTAGAGTCTAGCTCTTCATCAATAGCTGAGCCAGAGACAACAGATGAAAAGAACTACCGAACGGCCAAATTGAAACTAGAACATCCGTACACAGAAGGTAGCGAGGAACAAAAACAACAAGTTCTTAAAGCCTTTGATGAGGCTGTTACAGCTATTAAGCAAGCAGGACATCTTTCAAAGGTTTCAGGAACAATTGACAATCACTTATCCATGAGCCAGTCAGGAATGATTTCGACTTTTGCGATGGCTATTCTAGTGAACAACTATGAATATCAATCTTCTAAGCTAGAAGTAATGCCATCTGAAAACGAAGATGTTGTTCAGTTTCTGATTGTTCTGACAAAGACTGGAGCAGACTCTTGTTATTTTGTAGGAAATTTCAATACAACCGTTAATCAAATTCAGCTAAAAGCCTATGTTGGCGGTAATATTGGTGGAACATTTGGATAAGAATGAAAAGAATTAATGCGCAAAAAGTTATATAACAATTTGTGCATTTTTTATTGACAAAGAGAAGCGTATAAGATAAAATAGAGTTACAGAAAAGTTATATAATAAATTATTTAACTAATTACATACAAAAGGAGTGTTTTATGAAGATTCAAACGACGAACCTAGACAAAGGTGGCGGAGGAAAAAGCAGTCACACCTACAATGAAGGAGACTGGCTATCACGTATCAAAAATAAGCGTGTCTTATTGATTGATGGAGCAAGAGAATGTAATTTAACACACTCCTTTGATGTAACAAGTGACAAAACAATCTATGATGTTTTTACCACAGGAGAATATGAGATTTGTCGTATTAACGATAATCTTAGTTTGATCCGTGGTGACGAACGTCTAACTGATGAGCAGCTAGACTTATCTAGTCGAAACAATAAATATCTCCAGCTATTTATGTGGTTTAGTGAACATTACGATGAGTTAGCTGAACAGTTTGATATTATCTTGATTGATACTCATAACGATGAAAGTCTTGTAACAGCCAATTTTATTGCCGTTTCTGATATTGTCCTGGGGGTAACAGACGCTTCAACGAATGGGTTCCGTGCCTGGTTGGCCCTTAAAAAGTTTGTCGATTATATCAAGAGTGAAGCTGTTGAAGTTATCACAAAGAAAAGTTATGTGAAGGCAGAAGCTTATCTTATTGGCAATAAGATTGAGTATTATGGGAACAATGTGACAGAGACTTGCAGGCAATTCCTGGATGTTGTTCAGGAAGATGAAGCTTACTTAGGTTCTATTCAGAAGAAAGAACTGGTTGCTAAGAGTTTAGTGATTAACCAAAGTGTCTTTGAGCAACGTGAACACATGACAGACAAACAGAAGCAAGATCATCAGAAGTTTTATGATAATATAGAATATGTTTATCAAAACATCTTAACGATATTAGAAGGAGAACCAGCATAATGACTAATAATCGCTTTGCCCAACTGAAAGAAAATTTTGAGAAAGAATCACCTAAAAAACGAGCACAGCCGAAACGAGAAGTGGCGGCTCAAAAAGCGCCTGAAAGCTATAACAAGAAAGGGCGTTATCCGTTTTCACTTCACCAAGATGTGCGCTATGATAAATTAGAAGAATTAGTAGCTTATCATAGAGCCAAGTCTGCATCAGATTATTTAGAGAAATTAATTATCCGAGAGTGGGAGAAGATGCAGCGAAAATTAAGAGACTAAGGAGAATTTTATGAACTATCTTACAGCTATGAGCGATATTCCTGAATTTGCGACAGCAACTTTTGATGTAGATCAGCTTTATACACCAAGACCCCTGATGGAGAACTGTCTTAAAGATTTTAAAGCAAACGGGGTAATGGCGTATTCAATGTTGTTAAATCGTTTACGTGAACCACTTGATTCGATACATAAAGGTCAGGATGAGGAAGGAAATATCTTTGTTTACTTCCCAAATGAGGAGTTAGCGGAAGTACTAAATTGTAGTCATTCAACGGTGGTTTCTGTAAAGAAACTTTTGACACAGAAACACCTTATCGAGGAAGTACGCCAAGGGTTCGGAAAGCCAAATAGAATTTACTTGACAGATGAAATCTTGTCATACTATCAATAAAAAGTTAGGAAAATGACCATGATTATTTTTGTTTCACTCAAAAAACTTGTTCAAACGTTCTGGTGGCTGATAGCAGCAATAGCACTTTATATTTTTTACCAATCTATTGGTTTAAACATGTTTTTCTTGATAGTCATCGGCCTATTGGCTCTAAAATTTGTTCCTGTGTTATTCTTACCAATCTTATTGATTGCGCTAGGCGTTCATTTCACTGGTGGCTTTTCATTCATTGCGGACGGTATTGTTTGGGGCTTTTGGGGGCTTATTTCATTACCCATTTGTTTTGGTTTTGTGGAGAGTGTCCGTACTGCCATTGAACGAAAAAAGCAAGAAAAGAACTAATCTCAAAGGTGTTGTCTTTAGGATAATGCCTTTTTAGGTGCCAAAATTAAAAGAAATTTGAAAAGAGTTGGTTAATTTTTATAAAATAAGGCTTATGTTTACAATAAAGGAGTAGAGATGAAGCCTATATTTGATGAACGAGGGTTAAAAGAAGAGTTCTTTGCCCAAAATGCAACCAATTTTCATGAGTTTGTTTCTAAATATGATGACCAGATGGTTCCAGTTATGAAAGCTAGGGGCTATACCTGTATCCACTCTATGGAGCGTACGGTTGCTTTTACCTTTGGAGAGTTTACTTTTCGCCGTCGTCGATGGAAAAAAGGGGAAAAATGGGTTGTACCAGTTGATGAAAAATTGGGCTTGAAAAAGAATGTCCGATTCTCCTGGGAATTCATGTACCAAATTGCAAGGCTCTCTACTATGATGCCTTATGAAAAGGTAACACAGGTTATTCAGATGACCTATCATATTGTTATTACAAAACCTACAGTTGTCAAAGCCGTTAAATTATGTCATCAATTACTCAAAGAGCGAGAAGCCTATCGTTTTTTTGAGGAAAAATTTCCTCTTGATAAAAAATATGTCAATGTCATTTATATCGAAGGCGATGGGGTGATGGTTAAGGCTCGAGGGGAAGGGTTAGAAAATCGAAACGTTGACCTGTCGCATTTTGTAGTTCATACGGGAAGTCAAAAAGTTGGGAGTAATCGGTTTGAATTACAGGGGAAAAAAGAGTTTATTTCCCTTGATAATAGATTGACTCGAGAACAGGTGCTGGACTATCTCTACAATCATTTTGAGATAGATGAAGACACTCTACTTATTACAAATTCAGATGGTGGGCATGGCTATACGCCATATGTTTTTAAAGAGCTTGCCAAATCCCTTAATGTGAAGCGGCACGAACACTTTTGGGATAAATATCATGTCGATCAAAAGCTAAAATCTTTTTTCAAAACTTATTCAGAGGAACTTTTAGATAACGTTTTTCAGGCGATTAAGCAACATGATAAAGGAAAATTACGAACAGTTTTAGATACGACAGAGGCAATCATTTTAACAGAAGAAGAGCAGGAAAACTTTGAGAACTTCAAAAGAAAGATGCTTAGTAACTTTCAATACACTAAACCAGCTGAACTAAGAGGTTTCAGTACAGCTGGTATTAGCATTATGGAAAGCCAGCATCGAAAAATCACATACAGGATGAAAAAGCGAGGGATGTATTGGACAATAGAGGGAGCTGAGACGATGAGTCAAATGATTATCTTGGCCTATGAAGGACAATTGAGAGAACTCTTCTTTGGCTCTTGGCGTGAAGATTATCAAATGTATATCGATCTAGAATCCTTTAGTGCAGGCAAAATCAAACAAGAACAGAATAAGGTTAATAAGAGTTACGATGTTCAATCAGTTGGTCGTCTTAGATATGGGAGACACCGAAATTTATAGATAAGAAAATGGATAATTAGTTATATAACAAAAGCCTTTTTGAAAAAGGTCTATTTGTGCTGTTTTTCTGCAAAAAATACTTGCGCCGTAAGCGTTTGTATGTTATAATCTAACTAACTTAATCGAATAAAAAAGACGAAAGGTGCGCTAACACCTTCCGCCTTACCGAGTAAGAACTCGCTCTTCTTACTCAGTCTTTAATTTATGATACAGGATAAACGTATCAATGTCAAGGGCTGAACAAGAAATTGTTCAGTCTTTTTCTTTACATCTCGGTAACAAGTTCTCCTTTTTCATACAGAATTGCCTATTCTAAAAAATTCTACCACATACTAAATTTGAAAAATATTGAAATAGAAGTTTAATAGTGTTACAATTATATTATTGATAATTTGGAGTTTTTAATGAGAAGACAAAATAAAAATAAAAATAAAAATAGTAAATTAAAATTATTTAATTTACTATTTTTAATGATTACAGTTATTTCATTTATTGTTGTAGTTGGTTTGATGCATAGTCATCATTTTTTAAATTTCTATCATCTTAATTTATTGTATACAATCATTGGTATTTCAATTTTAGTGGTATCTTTAAGTTGTATTATACTTAATAAATTAAAAGTACTTACAACAGTAATATTATTTATTCAATTATTTGTTGTTTGTATTACTTTATTATTTTTTAAATCTACAATTGATGTTGCTAAAGAATTAAATAAAAATGCAAAATACTCAGATATTGAGATGTCAGTTGTTGTTTATAAGGATAGTAAAATTGATAATATAAATAAAATATCTAATGTTTTAGCTCCACTAGAAAACGATAAATTGAATATAGAATCATTTTTAGAAAATATAAAAAGTACTAAGAAGATTACTTTTTCTACAGAAAATGTAGTGTCTTATCAGAAAGCTTTAGAGACAATTAAAAATGATGATACTAAAGCAATGATTTTAAATTCAGCTTATTCAAGTTTGATAGAATCTATAGATGGGAATTTTAAAAAAGAAATTAAAACATTATATAAATATAAAATCAAGAAAAAATCAAGTTTAAGTCATGACAGTAAAAAAATCGATAAGTATTCTTTCAATATTTATATTAGTGGGATTGATACTTATGGTGATATTTCGTCTGTGTCAAGATCTGATGTAAATATTATAATGACAGTAAATATGAAATCTCATAAAATTCTATTGACTTCAACACCTAGGGATTCATATGTAAAAATCCCTGATGGGGGAGGAAATCAATATGATAAACTTACTCATGCGGGTATTTATGGAGTTGAGACTTCAATGAAGACATTAAGTGATCTTTATAAAATAAATATTGATTACTATACGCGTGTTAATTTTACTTCATTCCTTAAATTAATTGATTTACTAGGTGGGATTGAGATATATAATGATAAGGAATTCATTGCATCAGAAAATAATTACAAATTTCCAATTGGAACGTTATCTTTAGATTCAGAACATGCTTTGTTATTTGTTAGAGAACGCTACTCTTTAAGTGGTGGTGATAATGATAGAGGAAAAAATCAAGAAAAAGTTATTTCTGCTATAATTAATAAAATAGCTAATGTGGAATCTTTAACTAAGCTTCCACAAATAGTCGATAATTTTAAAGATTCAGTACAAACTAATATATCTATTGATAATCTCAATAACTTAATCAATCAGCAATTAGTTTCTAACCAACATTTTGTAGTTGATTCACAGTCTATTGATGGGGTCGGTAGCATTGGAGAGTTAACATCGTATGCTATGCCATCGTCAAATCTCTACATGGTTTCCTTAAATCAAACTAGTTTGGAAAAAGCTAGGACTAATATTAATAATTTACTGGAAGGGAAGTAAAGATGATAGATATCCATTCACATATTATATTTGATGTAGATGATGGACCAAAGACTTTAGAGGAGAGTTTAGAGTTGATATCTGAAAGTTATAGGCAAGGCGTTCGGGGTATTGTATCAACTTCACACAGGAGAAAAGGAATGTTTGAAACTCCTGAAAGTAAAATTTATGATCATTTTTGTGTGCTAAAAGAAGAAGCTTTAGCAAAATTTCCTGACTTACAATTATATTATGGTGCAGAATTATACTATACATCAGATATAGTTGATAAATTGGCAGAAAAAGTGATACCAACAATGAATCAAACTCAATTTGCATTGATTGAATTTAGTATGAATACTTCATGGAAAGAGATTTATTCTGCAGTAAATAAAATTATTATGCAAGGTATTACGCCAATTATTGCACATATTGAACGTTATAATGTTCTTGAGAATAATTATTCAAGAGTTGAAGAATTAATAAATATGGGTTGTTATACGCAAATTAATAGTTCTCATGTGTTAAAGGTTAAGTTATTTGGTGATAGAGAGAAATTATTTAAAAAAAGAGCACATTATTTTTTAGAAAAGAATCTTGTTCATTGTATATCAAGTGATATGCATAATTTAGATACCAGACCCCCTTATATGAAAGAGGCGTATAATTTAGTGAAAAAACAATTTGGAGTTAGAAAGGCTAATAAATTATTTGTAGAAAATGCTCTAACTTTATTGAATAATGAATATATATAGGAGAAAAAATGAATACAAAAGAAAATACAATGATGGAAATAGATATTTTAGCACTATTAAGACGTATTTGGTCTAAAAAATTTTTAATATTATTTGTTTCATTATTATTTGGAGTTACTACATTTTTCGGTAGTATGTTTTTAATTAGTCCAAAGTATACGGCTACTACACGGATTTATGTTGTAAATCAAAATAGCCAAAATAATCTTACGGCACAAGATTTACAAGCAGGAACTTATCTAGTTAGTGATTATAAAGAGATTATTACTTCTCGTGAGGTATTAACTGCAGCTATTGTAGACAATAAATTACAGTTATCACCAGAACAATTAGCAAAAGAATTAACTGTAACAATTCCTTCAGATACTAGGGTTATTTCAATTTCAGTGACAGAGAGAAGTCCTAAAAGAGCTTCAAAAATAGCAAATAGTATTAGAAAAATTGCTTCAGAAAAAATTAAAAATGTTACTAAAGTGCAAGATGTGACAACGTTAGAACGTGCGGAAGTTCCGGAAAAACCTTCTTCACCTAATATTAAACGTAATACATTATTAGGCTTTATTTTTGGAATAATTTTAACTATAATTGTAATAATAACAAGAGAAGTATTGGATGATAGAGTTAAGAGCTCGGATGACGTTGAAGAGATTTTGGGAATGACATTATTAGGAATCATCCCAGATGTAAATAAATTATAGGAGAAATTTATGGCACGTTTAGAATTAGTAAGAACGAAGTTGAAGTTGGTTAAAGCTACGGAAGAATATTTTAATTCAATCAGAACGAATGTACAATTTAGTGGTGATAATATTAAAGTTATTGCTTTGACTTCTGTTCAACCAGCCGAAGGAAAGTCAACAACCTCAACAAATTTAGCAATTTCTTTTGCAAATGCAGGTTTTAGAACACTTTTAATAGATGCAGATACTAGAAATTCAATCATGTCGGGGACTTTTAAATCTGATAGCAGTTATAAAGGGTTAACAAATTATTTAACAGGAAATGCTGAACTAGTCGATGTTATTCAAGATACAAGTGTTAATAATTTAAATATTATTCTTTCAGGCAATTTACCTCCTAATCCTACAAGTTTATTGCAAAATCACCATTTTAATACAATGATAGAATTAACAAGAGATTTATATGACTACATTATAATTGATACGCCTCCAATTGGTTTAGTAATAGATGCTGCCATTATAGCAAAACAAGTTGATGCTACTTTATTGGTCACTAAGGCTGGAGCAATTAAGCGTCGCTTTGTAAAAAAAGCAAAAGAACAGATGGAGCAAAGTGGGACTCCATTCTTAGGTGTTGTTTTGAATAAAGTAACTGCAACTACTGAAAAATATGGATCTTATGGAGGTTATGGAGGTTATGGCTCCTATGGAGGAGAAACTACCAAGAAAAGGAAGAGGTCACAACGTTAGAAAGGATTAGAGAATGTTTTTAAAAAGGTTTTTAGATATATTAATTTCATTAGTGTCTCTTGTAATATTTTTACCTATTATTTTAATAATAGGTATTATGATAAAATGTGACTCTAGTGGACCTATTATATTTAAGCAAAGAAGAATTGGTAGGTTTAAAAATGAATTCTATATTTTAAAGTTTAGGACAATGTATACGGATACTCCATCTGATTTGGCTACTGATTTATTAAAAAATTCAAGTAAATCTATAACCTCAATAGGTTCTGTACTTAGAAAAACAAGTTTAGATGAAATACCACAATTGGTTAATATTTTATTAGGTGATATGTCATTAGTTGGTCCTAGGCCTTCATTATGGAATCAATATGATTTAATAAAAAAAAGAGATGATAAAAATATCCATAAGATTAGACCTGGATTAACTGGGTGGGCCCAGGTTAATGGTCGTGATGAGTTGAATGATGATAAAAAAGTAGAATATGATAAATATTATTTAGATAATCAGAGTTTAAAATTAGATATATGTATACTCTTTAAAACATTTTTTAATGTTTTAAAGAGTAAAGGGATAGTTGAAGGCCAAAAGCAAGAATCATATACTGGTGATAACAAATGAAATTTTCAGTTCTCATGTCTCTTTATTTTAAAGATGACCCTAATCATTTTGAAGAAGCATTTAGAAGTATTTCAGAATATCAAACGCTTAAACCGAATGAAATAATTTTAATTGTTGATGGTCCTATTCCAAATAAATTACGTGTAAAAGTTGAAGAATTTAAAAAAAATTGTAGTTATCTGAAAGTATATTATCTACAGCAAAATAAAGGTTTAGGAAATGCTTTGAACTATGGTTTACAACAGTGTTCGTATGATTTTGTTGCTAGGATGGATAGTGATGATGTAAGTGTTCATAATCGCTTTGAGAAACAGGTTAATTATTTAATTACTAATCCTGATATAGTTGTACTAGGTAGTTATATCACTGAGTTTAATACTACTATAGTTGATGATAATCAACTAAAAAAGGTACCACTATCATCATCTGAAATTGAAAAGTTGTTGAAAACAAGAAATCCTTTAAATCATATGACTGTAATATTTAACCGTCAAAAAATTTTAGATATAGGTTCCTATCATAATGTTTCCTATGTTGAAGACTACGAGCTATGGATTAGATGTGTTATTGAAGGTTATCATATAGAGAATTTACCAGAGTCGCTAGTATATGCTCGTATTGGAAATGGAATGTTGAAGAGAAGAAGTAACAGAGCTTATATAAGTAGTTGGTATAGTATAAACTTATTAATGCTCAAAAATAGGCTGATTGGACGTTTAGAGTTATTGAGAAATATGTTCCTGATAATTTCGTTTATCTATATGCCTATTTTTATTAAAAATTTTATGTATAGAATCTATTTAAGGACATAAAATTAGTTTTTCAATAATAAAGACAGATTAGATAATAGGTGAAAAATGAATGAAAAAATAAAAAAAATACTAATAAATTCAGGATATTTGGTCTCATCTAATTTAATGAGTATGTTAGTATCAATATTAGTAGTTTTAATATTGCCTAAAATAATTGGTATTAGAAGCTATGGCTATTGGCAACTTTATTTGTTTTATGTTAGCTATGTAGGTTTTTTTCATTTAGGATGGATTGATGGGATTTACTTAAAGTATGGTGGATATTATTTTGAAAAATTAAATAAGAAAAAATTTTTTTCACAATTTATTAGTTACTTCATATTTCAATTAGCAATTACAATAGTAATTCTCATATATAGTTTATTATGCATTCATGAAGAAAATAGACAGTTTATATTTTTTACTGTTGCAATTACCCTATTAATCACTAATTTACGTTTTTTCACTATTTACTTATTACAAACGACAAACTTAATTAAGCAGAGTTCCATTATTACAATAATTGACAGGGTAGCATACTTTTTACTATTACTAGGGTTATTGGTTGTTGGTGTTAAAAACTATCAGTATATGATTTATGTTGATATTGTAGCTAGAATGATATCTTTAATATATGGTATTTATCTTTGTAGAGAAATAGTCATTAATAAACTTACTCTATTTAAATTTGATTTTTATGAAATTGTTGAAAATATTAAAATTGGAAGTAATCTCATGTTATCAAATATTGCTAGTTTGCTTATTATTGGAATAGTAAGGTTAGGTATCGAAAAAAATTGGAATATAGAAACATTTGGTAAAGTATCGCTTACTTTAAGTATATCTAACCTATTGATGGTTTTTATTAATGCTATTGGTATTGCAATTTTTCCAATTTTAAAGAGAACGGATGAAAAACAACTTGCTAGTATTTATAAAAGATTAAATCATTTTCTAACGATTATTTTACTAGGATTGTTAACAACATATTTTCCGCTGAAAATTATTTTATTAAAATTATTACCAAATTATAAAGACAGTATTGAATATATGGTTTTAATTTTTCCTATGGCTGTTTTTGAAGGAAAAATGTCTTTACTTATAAATACTTATCTTAAGGCATTGAGATTAGAAAAATATATATTAAGAGTTAATATTATCACAGTTTGTTGTAGTCTAATTTCGACACTTTTTCTCACTTTTATATTTAAAAATTTAGAATTTTCGGTATTGAGTATTCTTATTTTGCTAATAATTAGATGTCTATTGGCAGAAAGAGTTGTATCAAATAGATTAGAAATAAAAGTAACACAAGATTCTATTATTGAAATTATGTTAACAGTTATATTTATTATTAGTAATGTATTTTTTTCATCAGTAATAGCTATTTTTATTTATTTAGTATTTTATGTTGTTTATTTAACTTTTAAAAGGAAGGAATTATTATTTTTAAAGGATTTAATAGTTAACTTTAGAAAAAATAAGCAGTAGATGGGAGATAAAATGATTATAAATAGAAAACAAAAACGCATAGTTTTAATCATATTAGATTTTATTTTATTGTGTTTAAGCCAATTAATTTCGTATTTTTTTATAGAAAACTATATTAGTCAGACCAAATTGTTAAGTTTTGGATTTTCTATAGTAACTTTTATGATTTATTTATTATTAGCTAGTTATTTAAAAGTTTTTTCAGTTATCAATAGATATACAGATTATAAAACATTAACAAGAATCAGTATTTCACTTGTCGTAAGTTACTTTATTGTTTTTTTATTTAAATTGATTTTAAAATTCAATATAAGCGATCGCTTTTTGATATTGAGTTGCTTATTTTCTATACTTTTTACAATTTTGGCAAGACTTGGGTGGAGATTGATTTATGAATTGAGACAAAAATCAAAAGAAACTGAATCAAGTGAGACTAAAAGAATTTTAGTCGTTGGTGCGGGTGATGGTGGAAACCTTTTTATTAAAACAGCACAATCAGACTTTCCAGAATTTAATATTGTTGGTATAGTTGATCGAAATCCCAACAAATTAAATTCATATTTACATGGAGTAAAAGTCATTGGGTTAGATGTTGAGATTCCTAAAATTATTAGCAATTATGAAATTGATGAAGTGGTAATCGCTATACCTTCATTAGTTGGTGAAGACTATGAACGCCTTTTAAGATTATGTAAAGAACAGAATGTTGATACTAGAGTAATGCCTTACTATGAGGATGTCATTTCTGGGTCAGTAAAAGTAAATAATCTACGTGAAATTGAAATAGCTGATTTGCTAGGAAGAAAAGAAGTTGTTTTAGATCAAAATAGTATTGCAAAAGTTCTGAATGGAAAGACAGTTTTGGTTACGGGAGCAGGTGGCTCTATTGGTTCTGAAATTTGTAGACAAGTAGCTAAATTTCATCCAGAGAAGCTTTTATTACTTGGACACGGAGAAAATTCAATATATCTTATACATCAGGAATTGACTAACTTATATAATGATATTGAAATTATTCCAGTTATTGCAGATATTCAAGACCGTAAAAGAATAGATAAAATAATGGCAGAATATAGACCACATACAGTATATCATGCAGCGGCTCACAAGCATGTGCCGTTAATGGAGTATAATCCAAGTGAAGCTGTAAAAAATAACATTTATGGAACCAGGAATGTTGCAGAAGCTGCTAAAGAGTTTGGTGTTGTAAATTTTGTTATGATTTCAACAGATAAAGCGGTTAACCCTCCAAATGTAATGGGAGCTACAAAACGTGTAGCCGAAATGATTGTTACCAGTCTAAATGAACCAAATAAGACAAGATTTAGTGCCGTTAGATTTGGTAATGTTTTAGGAAGTAGGGGTAGTGTGGTTCCACTTTTTAAAAAACAGTTAGCCAAAGGTGGTCCGTTGACAGTAACTGATTTTAGAATGACAAGATACTTTATGACAATTCCAGAAGCTAGTCGTTTAGTTATTCAAGCTAGTTCCCTAATGAAAGGTGGAGAAATCTTCGTCTTGGATATGGGAGAATCAGTTAGAATTGTTGATCTTGCTAAAAAAATGATAACGTTAAGTGGATTTAATGAAAATGACATCAAGATTATAGAGAGTGGTATTAGACCTGGAGAGAAACTTTACGAAGAGCTATTATCCTCAAAAGAAAATACCGAAGAGCAAATTTACGATAAGATTTTTGTAGGTAAAGTTATTTCTAAGCCTGGTTCTGAAGTAAACGAATTTATAGATAGCTTAAAAAATATGGATGCTATAGATTTGAAAAAATCGTTAGTGGAGTTTGCTAGACAGGAGAACTAAATAGTGAATGATAAGTTGCTAAGTAATACTACAGTGCAGTATTATAATGAAAAGTTGAAGCATAAAAAGATATCGCTATTATTAAAAAGTATTTTTGATAGATTATTAGCATTATTGTTATTAATTTTATTTTCACCTGTATTCTTTTTTTTAGCTATTTGGATAAAGTTCGATAGTAAAGGAACAGTGTTTTATAGACAAGAACGAGTTACTAAAAATGGTCGTATTTTTAGGATTTATAAATTTAGAACAATGGTAATGAATGCTGATTCTAAAGGTAGTTTAGTTACTGTCTCACATGATACACGTATTACAAAGGTAGGTCGTTTAGTACGAAATTACAGACTGGATGAACTGCCACAATTAATTAATGTTTTATTGGGAGATATGACGTTTGTCGGTACTAGACCTGAAGTTCCCAAATATGTAAATGAGTATTCTGATGAAATGCTAGTAACTTTACTATTACCAGCAGGGATTACTTCGTTAGCTAGCATAGAATTTAAAGATGAAGATTCGCTTATCGCTAAGTACATGGAAGAAGGTATGACGGCTGATAAAGCCTATATTGAAAAAGTTTTACCTAAAAAAATGAAATATAATATTGAATATTTAGATAGTTTTTCATTTTTAGGTGATATGAAAATAATGGTTCAAACAATAATAAGAGTTTTAAGATAGGATAAAATTATGAAAAAAATGAATATTCCATTTTCCCCACCAGATATTTCAGATTTAGAAATCAAAGAAGTTATAGAAACATTAAAGTCAGGATGGATTACAACTGGTCCCAAAGTAAAATTACTAGAAGAAAGATTATCAAATTTTACTGGAACTCCTAAGACAGTTTGTTTAAATTCAGCTACTGCAGCGTTAGAATTGATTTTACGTGTATTAGGTATTGGTGAAGGCGATGAGGTCATAGTTCCAGCCATGACATACACTGTATCATGCAGTGTTATAACTCATGTTGGTGCAACCCCTGTCATTGTTGATATTCAGAATAATTCGTTTGAGATGAATTATGAATTACTAGAAGATGCAATTACAGAACGTACGAAAGCAATAATACCGGTTGAATTAGCAGGTATTGTATGTGATTATGAAAAGATTTTTAAAATAGTAAAACAACAACAACATTTGTTTAGACCGAATTCTGATTTACAAAAGATTTTTAATCGTATTATTGTAATTTCAGATAGTGCACATGCACTTGGGGCAAAATATAAAGGGGTAAATGCAGGAAATATAGCAGATTTCTCTTCATTTTCATTTCATGCAGTTAAGAATTTTACTACAGCTGAGGGCGGTTCTGTTACTTGGAAATATAGAGAAGATTTAGATGATGAATACCTCTATAAACAATTTCAGATTCTATCATTGCATGGGCAGACAAAAGATGCTTTAGAAAAAAATAAACTTGGTTCATGGGAGTATGATATTGTAATACCAGCATACAAGTGTAACATGACAGATATTATGGCATCGATAGGATTAGCTCAATTAAAAAGATATCCTGATCTATTAAAAAGACGTCAAGAAATTATTGAACGCTATAATAAAGGATTCGAAGGCTCTGCTGTTAGACAATTAAATCATTTTACAAATGATTGTCATTCGTCTGGTCATTTATACATTACGCATGTGGATGGTATTGATCTTGAAAAAAGGAACGATATTATTCAAAAAATGGCAGAACTGGGAGTAGCATGTAATGTCCATTATAAACCACTACCTTTATTGACAGCATATAAAAATCTAGGTTTTGATATTGGTAACTATCCAAATGCTTACGCTTATTATACAAATGAAATTACACTACCTCTACATACCAAGTTATCAGATGAAGAAGTGGAATATGTGATAAGTAGTTTGTTGGGAATTGTTAATAAATAAAGGATTAATTAGGTGACTATAAAAATAAAATCAGAATTGGTTACAATAGGTGTAATAGCGTATAACGAGGAAAAGTATTTACCTTATCTTCTTGAAAATATTTTAGAACAGACTTATCCGAAACAAAAAATTGAATTGGTTTTTGTTGATAGTGCTTCGAATGATAAGACTTTATTAATATTTAAAAATTTTAAGGAGAACCATTCTAACGACTATCTAAACATTCAAATATTAGAGAATGAAAATAAAACTCAACCATCTAGTTGGAATTTAGTCATAAAAAATTTTACAACAGATATTTTATTAAGAATAGATGCACACGCAGAATTACCCCAAAATTTTGTAGAAGAAAATTTGAATTGTTTAAATAATGGAGAGATGGTATGTGGTGGTCCTAGAACTAATATCATTGATTCTGATACTAAGTGGTCTCAGACTTTGTTACATGTTGAGGAATCAATGTTTGGAAGTAGTATTGCTTCATATCGAAGAAAAAGTGATAAAGATGATTTAAAATATGTAAAAACGTTATTTCATGCAGCCTATCGAAAAGAAGTATTTGATAATGTTGGCTTTTTTAACGAAAAATTATTACGTACGGAAGATAATGAATTTCATTATAGAGTTAGAGAAAAAGGATATAAAATTTGCTTTAACGGAAAAATTAATTCATTATATCATACTAGAAATACATTGAAAAAAATGATTATTCAGAAATATAGTAATGGTTTTTGGATTGGTAAGACAGCACATTATTGTTTACCATGTTTGTCAGTATTTTATTTTGTACCACTTGTTTTCTTACTATCTTTTGTTATATCAATTATTTTATTGATTTTTGGATATTGGTATTTTATTTTTTTAATATTGGTACCTTATTTTGGATTAATGTTTTATATTAGTTCTATAAATTTATTGAAATATAAAAATATATTTGATCTATTGATACCATTTTTGTGTTTAATTATTCATATTTCTTATGGATTAGGAACATTAATTGGTTTATTATCTAGAAAGTAAATTGAATTGTATGAGAATTAATTATTTTATTCCCTTTGGATTTTCATATTCGTTAAGATATATTTCTATGGTGAATTTCATTTTCATACCGATTAGGCAGTATATGAGGGAATTTTGAGTATTTAAATAACTTATTTAAATACTCAAATATCAAGTTTGATATTATACTGTAAAATGAACACGAAAGGATAAATATGAAAGAATTAACATTAGAAGAGATTCAAAAAGTATCATTAAGGCTCTTACGTTCTTTTGATGAAATTTGTCAAAAAGAAAATTTTAGGTATTCTCTGGGTGGAGGAACATTATTAGGTGCAATAAGGCATGAAGGTTTTATACCGTGGGATGATGATATTGACTTGATGATGCCTAGACCAGATTATGAGAAATTTTTAAAGTATTGTAATGATAATCCTATAGAATTTGATGTTTTTAGCTTACAGAGCAAAGATAACTATTATGAATTGTTTGCAAAACTTTGTAATAAAGACACTGCTGGAGAAAATAAAGATTCTGTTACAGGTTCCAATATGGGAGTTGGAATTGATATTTTCCCAATTGATGGTTTAGGTAATAGTTATGATGAAGCAATCTTTAATTTTAACAAGACAAAGTTTAAGAGAGAGTTAATGATTGCAGCAAAGTGGACGCATTTTACTAGGAGTAAAACACGAAGTATCATTTTTGAGCCTATTCGATTGGCATTTTATATAATGAGTCGTTTTGTTGACAAAGAACGCTTAAGTAAAAAGATAGATGAAGAATGTCAGCAGATTAAATTTTCAGATTCTGAGTATTCAGCATGTATCAGTGGTGTGTATCGTGAAAAAGAGATTATGCCTACATTAACATTTAAAAATTATATTAAACTAAAATTTGAAGGAACTGATTTTAGTGTAATCTCTCAATATGATGATTATTTAAAATTACATTATGGTGATTATATGATTTTACCTCCTAAAGAAAAACAGGTATCTCATCATAGCACCAAATTTTTTTGGAAGTAGAGAATACAATGGCATTAAAAAAAATTGCTATAATGATGAGCACATATAACGGTGAAAAATATTTAAAAGAACAGTTAGACAGCATTTTTAAACAAGAAGGAGTAGAGGTTTCCCTTTTTATAAGGGATGACCAATCAAGGGATAAAACATTATCTGTAATAGATGCCTATAGAAGTCAAGTTCATTTATTATCAAGTGAATCTAATCTAGGTGTTGGGAACAGTTTTATGACATTAGTCTATGAAGTTGGAAATCAATTTGATTATTATGCTTTCGCAGACCAAGATGATATTTGGTTAGCAGATAAATTGAGTTCAGCCATTGGTCAAATTGAAGAGATATCTTCCCCTGCTCTTTATTGTTCAAATCAAATGTTAGTTGATCAAGATTTAAGGCCACTAAAAGAACGTCATTGTGGAACTATTGATGTCTCCTATTCACAAATTTTAAATAGTAATCTTGTTACTGGATGTACTATGGTTTGGAATAAGGAATTACAACAGTTATTATCTTCTCCAGATAGAAGACCAAGTGAAGAATTATTAACCGTGAGGATTCATGATGTGTGGGTAGCAATGGTTGCGAGTTTGTTAGGTCAGATAGTTTATGATAAAACTCCTCATATCTTATATCGTCAGCATGAACACAATGTTGTAGGTGTACGTAAAGAAAATTTGTTTAAAATATGGTCTAAAAAGTTAAAAGATAATTCTAAAAGAAATGGTAGAAGTCGCTTATCAAAAGAAATACTTCTTCATTTTGAAGATTTATTACCTGATACAATTATAAACGAATTAGATCTTATCGCCACCTATTCATCGAGTATTAAGAAGAAGTTAAAGCTATTATTTAGTCACCATATTTTATCTAAATCCTCAGAGTCAAGCATTGGAATATTTGTAAAAATATTATTTAACCTTATTTAGAAAATGAGAGAAGAAAAATGATCTATTTAATAATTAGTCTGATTACTATAATGGTTATAGATTTTTATTTTTTTAAAAGTTTTATAAGTCCAAGGATACTCTTTTTAGCTTCATTTACTGGGGCAATGATACTAATGTATCTTAATCGAATTCAGTGGGATGTTAACTTGATTCCTAAGTTTTATGTTTATGTAATCTCAGCTATTTTTTCTTTTATTATAGGTACATTCTTAATAGACACATTATCTAAATTTTTAAAAATAGAAAAAAATATAATAAAATTAGATAAATTAAATGTGATGGCTAGACCTAGTTCATTATTAATTTTAATATCCATCATTTGTTCCATAACCTATATGTATTTAATTGTAAAAGAAGTAGGATATAATAGTAATATAAGTCAGTTTTTGAGAGCTGTTTACAATAAAACCGTTGAAAATAATGGAACCCATGGTTTTTTAACAAACCAAATGTTAGAAATAGTTGCAGCAAGTGCAAGAATAAGTTTTTTTCAAATCATTCTTGATAAATACATTGTCAAGTTACGCTATTCTCACCTAATGAATTATTTTAATATAATTTTATTTTTGATTGTTAGTGTTATTTCAACTGATAGAAATATTTTTATTCGATTTTCTTTATTTTGTATTGTTATATGGGTGCTTTTTTATATTGAATCGAATAAAGTAGGTATGCGAAATATTAATTTTAAAATAATAAGGAAATTAATACTTTATTTTGTAATTTTTTTAAGTGTATTCTATTTATTGGGTAAATCAAAAAATTATACTTCAAATTTTACTAGAGCTTTAGGAATATATGGTGGTTCAGGATTGTATGATTTCAACTTATTTTTAAAGCAATTTAGAGCTAACGAATTAACTTATGGAAGAACAACGTTTAAAGCTTTATTAAAAACATTATCAACGTTATCTGGTTCTGAAATAGGTTATAATCAAAAAGTTTTTGAAAAAATGATTGCATTCAAATCCAGTGTAGGTTATGTCTATGTATCCAATATTTATAGCTCATTAAGACCATTTGTTTTGGATTTTGGTTATCTAGGTATGTGGCTCTTTCCTTTTTTTCAAGGTATGTTTTTTGAATACATATTTACGCTAACAAAGCGGAAATTATTTGGTTTTTCTTGGATATTCTATGCTTTAATGATATATCCAACTATTTATTATGCAATTGATGATCAATTTTTTACTAGGCTTCATTTAGGTTTAGTATATGAAATTTTTTGGGTTGTTATTTTCTATATATTGGTTTCAATACCAGTTAGATTCACTTTTAAACACTAGAAGAAAAGGAGATTCTTAAAATGAATGGTAAAAATTACGCAGTCATATTTGCAGGTGGTACGGGATCGAGGATGAAATCAACAACGAAACCCAAACAATTTTTAGAATTGTATGGTAAGCCTATTATTATCCATACGTTAGAATATTTTGAATCTCATAAGGAGATAGATAAGATAGTAGTGGTTTGTTTAGAATCATGGATCGACTATTTACAAGATTTATTAGATAAATTTGATATAAAAAAAGTATTATCAATAGTACCTGGAGGTACAACAGGACAAATGTCTATCTTTAACGGATTGAACGAAGTGAGTAAAGTATCAGAATCTGAAGATGATATTGTTTTAATTCATGATGGTGTTAGGCCTTTAATATCTATGGATATTATTACTGATAATATTAAATGTGTTAGAAAGAATGGCAATGCTATTACGACAAAACCCGTTATCGAAACAGTAATTGAGGTAGATAAGGAAAATAAAATTCAGAATGTTGTAGATAGAGACAATTGTCAGACTGCAGCAGCACCTCAAAGTTTTTATGTCAAAGATATCTTATCCTTACATCTAAAGGCACAATCTGAACAACTAATTAATATGACAGATTCAGCTACCTTAGTAAGGCATTATGGTCATGATTTAAGTACTGTAATGGGTGGACCTGAAAATATTAAAATAACGACACCCTCGGATTTTTATATTTTTAAAGCAATTTATGATTTAAGAGAAAATGAACAAATTTTAGGATAAATGATAATGAATAAGTTTGTAAAAAATGATGTAAATAGATTGTTAAATCGGGAAGTACCCCTTTTTACAAAATTTAAAAATAAAAGTATTCTTATTACTGGTGCAACAGGTCTTTTAGGTAGTCAAATAGTATTTACATTACTAAAAGCCAATGAACGATTTAACTTGAACATTTCAATTATTATTTTAATTCGTTCTCTTGAAAAAGCAAAAGGAATATTTCAAGAGAATTTTGATGAATTAAACTATATTTTGGGAGATATTAGAAATCCTTTAATTTATGATGGGGAAATTGATTATGTTATACATGGAGCAAGCGTCACTAATTCTAAAACTTTTGTTGAGGAGCCAGTTGATACAATTGAAACACTTGTAGATGGTAGTAGAAATCTATTTGAATTTTTAAAATACAAGGATATTTCAAGTATAGTTTATCTATCTTCATTAGAGGTATATGGTAGTTTTAGTGGGCGAAAAAATGTCACAGAGAAAGATTTTGGCTATTTAGATCCTGCTCAAGTTCGAAGCAGTTATTCAGAAGGGAAACGTTTAGTAGAGACGATTTGCTCAGCATATTATAATCAATATCATTTACCTATAAAAATTGCGAGATTATGCCAAACTTTTGGTTCTGGTGTTGATTACAATGATAATAGAGTCTTTGCTCAGTTTGCACGTGCAGTTATTGAACATAAACCTATTGTTTTGCATACAGAAGGTAAAACAGAACGTAATTATTGTTCCATCATAGATTCTATTTCAGGTATTCTATATCTTTTGTTAAATGGAGAATCTGGTGAACCTTATAATATTGCGAATGAAAATACACTCATTTCAATTGTAGATATGGCAGAAATGGTTTCTAAATATGATGAAACTGGAAAGTGTAAAGTTATTTTTGACATTCAAGATATTAATAAATTTGGTTATAATCCTGAAGTGAAAATAAACTTAATATCAGATAAGCTTCAGCAACTGGGATGGAAACCGTATGATGATTTAAATAATATTTTTGAAAATCTAATAGGATCAATGCGAGAGTCTTCAGATACTCATTGACACAAAGACGATCTAGCGTTATAATAGATAAAATTTAACCTTTAACTTAGTCCAGAGAGGCTACTAAGGTTTCGATAGTAGAGCTAGATATGATGTTAGCTCATTTTCGTAAAACCTTGGCTTTGGCTAAGGTTTTTTTGTGGAAAGGATTTACTATGATATTAAAAGAAGATTTAGTCATTGTTTCTCAAGAGGAAATTGCACCAAAAATTTTTGAAATTGTCCTAAAAGGAGCTATGGTTTCAGATATGAAAATTGGTCAGTTCATACATATGAGGGTACCAGATAATAGTATGTTACTCCGTAGACCAATCTCGATTTCGCAAGTAGATAAGGAAAACTTAAAGGTAACTTTGGTTTATCGAGTTGAGGGTAAAGGAACAGACTATTTTTCAAAGATGTCTCCTGGTGATACTATTGATTGTATGGGACCACAAGGGAATGGGTTTGAGATTGATTTTTTACAAAAAGGGCAAACTGCTCTTTTAATTGGTGGGGGAATTGGTGTACCACCTTTAGTGGAATTAGCAAAACAGTTACATGATAAAGGAGTAATCGTTCAATCAGTACTAGGTTTTGCTAATAAAAATGCGGTTATATTATTAAATGAAATGTCTTCATATGGAAATATAGAAGTAACAACTGATGATGGTTCTTTTGGCATTAAAGGCTATGTATCAACTGTTATTGATAAAAATACCACTTTATTTGATGCTGTATATGCTTGTGGAGCCCCTGGTATGCTCAAGTATGTTGATGAAAAATTTTCAAATCATCCTCATGCTTATTTATCGATGGAATCACGGATGGCTTGTGGTATGGGAGCGTGTTATGCTTGTGTTGTTCATGTAAAAGATACTGATGAAAGTAAGAACCTTAGAGTATGTGAAGATGGTCCAGTTTTTGAAACTGGTAAAATTCAACTATAGGAGAAAAAATGGATAAAAGATTACAAATTAGCCTTCCAGGGATAGAATTAAAAAACCCTATTATTCCAGCATCTGGTTGTTTTGGATTTGGACAGGAATATTCAAAATATTATGATTTAAACCTACTCGGTTCAATTATGATAAAAGCAACTACTAAATATGCTAGATTTGGTAATCCTACACCACGGGTTGCTGAGACTCCATCTGGTATGTTAAATGCAATTGGTTTACAAAATCCGGGCGTTGATGTGGTGGTTTCAGAAAAATTACCTTGGCTAAAAAAAAATTTTCCTGAATTGCCAATTATAGCGAATGTTGCTGGATTTTCAAATGAAGAATATGCCTATGTTTCTGAGAAAATTTCAAAGGTATCAAATGTCAAGGCAATTGAATTAAATATTTCTTGTCCTAATGTTGACCATGGGAATAATGGTTTGTTAATCGGACAAGTTCCAGAATTATCTTATGAGGCTATCAGGGCCAGTGTAAATGTCTCAGATGTTCCAGTTTATGTTAAGCTAACGCCAAGTGTAGCAGATATCAGTCTCTTAGCCAAAGCAGCTGAAGATGCAGGGGCAACTGGTTTAACCATGATAAATACTTTAGTAGGAATGCGATTTAATTTGCAAAATCATAAGCCAATTATAGCAAATGGAACTGGTGGGATGAGTGGACCTGCAATTTTTCCTGTTGCTTTAAAGTTGATTAGACAAGTTGCTCAAAGTACGAAACTTCCAATAATTGGAATGGGAGGAGTCGATTCAGCAGAAGCAGCTATCGAGATGATTGTTGCAGGAGCTTCTGCTATTGGAGTTGGAACGGCTAATTTTACGGATCCTTTTGCTTGTCCAAAAATCATTGAACAATTACCTTCTGTTATGGATAAATATGGTATTAGTGATTTAGAAAGTCTTAGGAAAAATGTTAAGTTAGAATTAGGTTGGTAAAAGTTGCTTTTAATTTAGAAAAAAGATATAATAAACCCAATCAAAACCTTTAATATCGTCCAGAGAGGCAAAAAGGAAGTTCAATTTAGGGAGAGACCCTATTTCATTGTGCCTTGCTTTTGCAAGGCTTTTTTTGAAAGGATAATGAATGCGTGAAGAAAGACCAATTATTGCTTTAGATTTTTCTACTTTTGATGAGGTAAAGAAATTTTTATCTTTATTTCCTGAAGATGAGAAACTTTATGTTAAAGTCGGTATGGAATTGTATTATGCGGTTGGACCTGAAATTATTACGTTTCTTAAAAATAAAGGTCACAGTGTATTTTTAGATTTGAAATTACATGATATTCCAAATACGGTAGCATCATCAATGAGAGTTTTATCAAAATTAGGTGTTGATATGACTAATGTGCATGCAGCAGGGGGTGTTGAGATGATGGTGCAAGCTAAGAAAGCACTTGGTAAAGAAACAAAATTGATAGCAGTAACTCAACTCACCTCAACAAATGAAAAACAAATGCAGGAAGATCAAAATATTCAAACAAGTCTATCTGATTCTGTGAAGCATTATGCTAAAAAGGCAAAGGAAGCTGGTTTAGATGGCGTTGTGTGTTCTGCACATGAAGTTTCAGTCATAAAAGACGTTACAGATTCTAGCTTTATTTGTTTAACACCTGGTATTAGACCAAGTGGTTCTGATGTAGGAGACCAAAAGCGCGTGATGACGCCATCAGAAGCTAAATCAATAGGTAGTGATTATATTGTAGTTGGTCGTCCGATTACAAGAGCGTCAAATCCTTTGGAAGCTTATCATCTTATTAAAAATGAATGGCAAAATTAAAAAGAAAGAAAAGGTATACACTATGACATTAGCAACACAAATTGCATCTGATTTACTTGATATTAAAGCGGTTTACTTGAAGCCTGAATCTCCTTTTACCTGGGCTTCAGGTATAAAATCTCCGATCTATACTGATAATCGTATTACATTGTCCTATCCTGAGACACGAACTCTGATAGAAAATGGTTTTGTTGATAAGATAAAAGACATATTTCCTGAAGTTGAGGTTATTGCTGGGACAGCAACTGCTGGTATTCCACATGGTGCTATTATTGCTGATAAGATGAATTTACCTTTTGCTTATATCAGAAGTAAACCTAAAGATCATGGGGCTGGAAATCAGATTGAAGGCCGTGTGACAAAAGGTCAGAAAATGGTTATTATTGAGGATCTGATTTCTACAGGGGGTTCTGTTTTAGAAGCTTGTGAGGCAGCTAGTCGTGAGGGTGCTGATGTTTTAGGTGTGGTTGCAATATTTACTTACGAATTACCTAAAGCAGATAAAAATTTTTCAGAAGCAGGTGTAAAACTTGTAACCTTATCAAATTATAGTGAATTGATTAAAGTTGCTAAAGTACAAGGTTACATCACTGCTGATGGTTTACAACTCTTGAAAAAATTTAAGGAAAATCAAGAAACTTGGCAAGACTAAAAAATAAAATGGTATAAATAAGGATTAAAGATGTCTGATTATTTTACAGATGCAAGTGAGTTAGCTAGGGCTATCACAATGAAGAAAATAAGCCCTAAAGAAGTTGTCCTTGAGACAATTGATAGAATTGAAAAATTAAACCCTTATCTAAACGCAGTCGTTAGTAAACAATATGAAAAAGCATTGGAAGAGTCTATAAATAGAGATTTTAGGGGAAAACCTTTCGGTGGGGTTCCAATTTTATTAAAGGATTTAGGTCAAGAAGAAGAGGGAGAGTTAGTAACATCAGGCTCCCCTCTTTTTAAAAACTATAGAGCTAAGCAAACTAGTCATTATGTTAGTCGGTTAAAGGATATGGGGTTTATCGTTTTAGGACGTACAAATACACCAGAATTTGGTTTTAAAAATATTAGTGATTCACGTTTACACGGTGTTGCTAATCTTCCAGATGATTGGTCTCGAAATGCCGGTGGATCAAGTGGAGGGGCAGCAGCAGTTGTAAGTGCAGGAATAGTACCTATTGCTGCTGCGAGTGATGGAGGAGGCTCTATTCGTATTCCTGCTTCTTTTAATGGATTAATTGGTTTAAAACCAACTAGGGGACGTATTCCAGTTGGTCCAGGTAGTTATAGGGGATGGCAAGGAGCCTCTGTTAATTTTGCAATGACAAAATCAGTACGTGATGCAAAACGATTACTATATTACCTTCAAACTTGTCAAATGGAAAGTCCTTTTGTATTACCAAAATTATCTGAAAAAAACCTTTTTAAAAATTCTAATTCTCCTCTAAAAATTGCGGTTTTATTTGATTCCCCAATAGGAAGCCCTTTGTCAGATGATGCTAAGAAAGCTCTTCAGAAAGCAATAGCTTTTTTTAATGATGATAAAGATAATGTAGAGGTGTTAACAAAACAACCTTTGGATGGTTTTGAAGCGATGCAAACCTATTATTTGATGAATAGTGTTGAGACTGCTGCGATGTTTGATAAAATAGGTGCGGGAATGGAGAGGGCATTAAATCAGGATGATATGGAACTAATGACATGGGCGATATACCAATCAGGTAAATCCATTTTAGCTAAAACTTATAGTAAATTATTAAATAGGTGGGATTATTATAGTGAAAAAATGGCAAATTTTCATAAAAAATACGATATTATTTTGACCCCAACTGTTAACCAAGTAGCTCCTAAACATGGTGAATTTAATTTAGATGATGACTTAAAAATGAGGTTAAGTCACATTACTTCAGCTTCAGTATCTGAGCAACAAGATTTAATTTGGGAAATGTTTGAAAAAAGTCTTTCATGGACACCGTTTACCCAACAATCTAATTTAACAGGTCAACCGGCTATTAGTTTACCCATATATAGGAATCAGGAAGGTCTATCACTTGGTGTTCAACTTATTGCTGCAAAAGGTAGAGAAGATATTTTACTTAATATCGCTCAAAAATGGGAAGATGAAAAGCGCTTTCTGTAATAGAACAGAATTATATTAAATAACTTGCAAAAACTATAGTAATAAGATAAAGTATTAGTAATCGTTTTCATTAAACGAAAAAAATATTTAGGAGATGAAAGTTTATGAAAAAACTTTTAACGGTTATTACTTTAGGATTATCATTAATCTTACTTTTTGCTTGTTCCCAAGGGAAAACAGCACAATCTAAGGATGGGAATTGGACTAAGATTGAGGAAAAAGGGAAATTAAGAGTTGCAACATCAGGGACATTATATCCACAGTCTTTCCATGATAAAAATAATAATTTAACTGGTTACGATGTAGAAATTATAAAAGAGATTGCAAAGCGTTTGGATTTAAAAGTAGATTTTGTAGAAATGAACGTTGATGGTATGCTTTCAGCATTAAATAGCGGTCAAATTGATTTGGCTGGATACTCGATTGAAAAAGACAGTAAAAATGCTAAGAAATTTCTTTATACAACACCTCATAAATATTCACACGGTTCAATGATTGTTCGCCAATCGGATGATTCAGGTATTAAATCATTGGAAGATTTAAAAGGTAAAAAAGCAGCTGGTGCAGCAACAACAAGTTACATGAAGGTTGCTAAAAAATATGGAGCTGAACTTGTAATATATGATAATGTAACTAATGATGTTTACCTACAAGATGTTGCTAATGGACGTACTGATGTGATTGTAAATGATTATTATTTACAAAAAATGGCAACAGCAGCACTTCCTGATATTCCAGTAAAAGTTCTAGATGGTGTATATTTCAACCCTTCACAAGCTAATTTTGCAATTAAAAAAGGGAATTCAACCTTACAAGAAAAAGCTAATAAGGTTCTTGATGATATGAGAAAAGATGGAAGTTTGAAAAAATTGTCTGAAAAATTCTTTGGTGGGCAAGATGTGACAAAAGATCAACATTTTAATTTTCCAAAAGTAGATGTATCTGATGTAGAGTAAATCAATGCAATTTATAGATTTTCAATTAATTCAGAGAAGTTTTCTATTTGTTTTAACAGGTTTACCATATACTATTGGGATAGCAGGTTTAAGTTTTGTAACGGGTTCATTATTAGGAACTATGATTGCAATCATGAGGACGTCTAGAAATAGATTTTTAAAACTATTAGCACGTGTCTATGTTTCTACGATGCGTGGTGTACCAATGATTGTTGTTTTATTCATGTTATACTTTGGTCTACCTTATCTGAATATTCAAATGCCTGCCTTACTTTGTGCTTATATAGGATTTAGTTTAGTTTCCTCTGCTTATATTTCAGAAATTTTTAGGTCAGCTATTTTAGCAGTTGATGACGGCCAATGGGAAGCAGCAAAGTCACTTGGTTTACCTATTTTTAAAGTTATCCGTTATATCATTTTACCTCAAGCTTTTCGTATTGCAATACCACCTTTAGGAAATGTGATGTTAGATATGATAAAAAGTTCATCCCTAGCTGCAATGATTACTGTTCCAGATATTTTTCAGAATGCAAAAATTGTTGGTGGTAGAGAATGGGACTATATGTCGATGTATGTTTTAGTTGCGTTTATATATTGGGTACTGTGCTTTATCTTTGAAATTTTTCAAAATTATGTTGAGAATAAATTAACGATTTATTAATCTAGGAGGGGAACTGTGAAGCATTCAGATTGGTACTATTTATTAAAGGACAGATTAGGCGAAAATTATTTTTTTAGAATCAAACAATTTATTGAGGAACAGTATTCAAATAAGACTGTGTATCCAGCAAAAGATAATATTTTTAGGGCATTAAAAGAAACATCGTATTCAAATACTAAGATTGTGATTTTAGGTCAAGATCCTTATCATGGGCCTAAACAAGCACAAGGTTTGTCATTTTCAGTACCAGAAGATATTGCTCCTCCACCCTCACTTGTAAATATTTTAAAAGAATTGAAATCGGACATAGGAGAGAAAAGGAATCATGACTTAACATCTTGGGCAAAACAAGGTGTTTTGCTACTAAACTCATGCTTAACAGTTGAGAAAAGTAAGCCTAATTCACACCAGGGTCTCATTTGGGAGACCTTTACTGATGAAATGATTTCACTATTAAATGAAAAAGAAGATTCAATAGTTTTTATACTTTGGGGAGCTTTTGCAAGAAAGAAAAAAACTTTGATTACTTCAAAGCATCATTGTATTATTGAGTCATCCCACCCAAGTCCATTATCTGTTTATAGAGGTTTTTGGGGTTCAAAACCTTTTTCTAAGGCTAATAAATATTTAATTTCTACTAATCAATTACCTATTGATTGGTTAAAATAAAGGAGTACAGATGTTATTAATTAAAAATGGTCGTGTTATAGACCCAAAATCAAAGGTTGATCAAATTGCAGATATTCTTGTTGATCAAGGACGTATTATTAAAATAGCAAGTGAAGTTAATGATGTTGATGCTGATATTATTGATGCTAGTGGCTGTGTTGTGGCACCTGGTCTAGTAGATATACATGTTCATTTTCGTGAACCAGGACAAACTCATAAGGAGGATATTCATACAGGTAGTTTAGCTGCTGCAGCTGGTGGTTTTACTAGAGTTGTCATGATGGCAAATACTAATCCTACGATATCAACTGTAGAAACTTTACAGGAGGTTTTAGATTCTGCATCTAAAGAAGCCATACACATTCATACAAATGCTTCAATTACAAAAAATTTTGATGGACAAACTTTAACGGATTTTGAATCTCTATTTGAAGCAGGAGCAGTTAGTTTTTCTGATGATGGTATACCGCTTCAAAGTACAAAAATTGTAAAAGAAGCACTTGATCGTTCAAAAAAATTAGGTACTTTTATTGCGCTTCATGAAGAGGATCCTGAATTGAATGGTATTCTTGGATTTAATGAGCATATTGCTCAATCCGCTTTTCATATATGTGGTGCAACAGGTGTTGCAGAGTATAGTATGATTGCTAGAGATGCTATGATAGCATATGATAGACAGGCACATCTTCATATCCAACATTTGTCCAAGGCTGAATCTGTTAAAGTTGTGGAGTTTGCACAAGTACTTGGAGCAAAAATAACTGCCGAAGTAGCACCACAACATTTTTCTAAAACAGAAGAACTATTACTTGAAAAAGGTGCTGCAGCTAAGATGAATCCACCTCTACGAACAAATAAAGACCGTTTAGCTATTATTGATGGATTAAAGTCAGGTGTGATTTCAGTGATTGCGACTGACCATGCTCCTCACCATTCTGATGAAAAAGATGTTTCTGATATCACAACTGCACCATCGGGAATGACAGGTCTTGAAACCTCATTATCTCTTGGTTTGACACATCTTGTTCATACAGGTGAATTGACATTAATGCAGTTACTTGAAAAAATGACTTATAATCCAAGCCGACTTTATAATTTTGATGGAGGGTATATCCAAGAAGGTGGACCGGCTGATTTTGTGATTTTTAACCCAAATGAAAAGAGGATAATAGCATCGGATTTTTACTCCAAAGCTAATAACTCGCCTTTTGTTGGAGATGAATTATTTGGTAAAGTGTATTATACAATCTGTGAAGGCAAGGTTATTTTTACCGGAAAATAAAGAAAAAATAGTATTAAAATATATAGGTTGATTATTGCTTCCTAATTATTTTAGTACTTTTTTAGTATGAGATTTGAAATTAGGGTACAAAAAAATAAACACATCTGTTCTAACAAGCCAAAATAATCAAAAGTTATCTCAGCTTGTTAGGCATGAATTAGTGTTTATTATTTGCAACTAATTTTATTTTGTAATAATCTCCACGTTTATAAGTCTCTGCATATTCAATAATTTGATTAGTTTTACGTAATCGAGTTAACTTAGTTTGGAAGACTGTTGGAAAATTTTCTGAAATTTCTAAGCGTTCAGCAACTTTTTTAGGACTTGGGAATGTAACTTCATTTGTTTCCCAAAAGTGCTCTTCGTTCATATGAATATGGAAGTCTTCACGAAAACGTCGATAGATAGATTGGTAATAATCTAAATTTGGATAATGTGAATTGATGTATTGTTCAGGTATGTACGAAGTCTGGAAGATATATGCTGTACCTTCAGCTCGTCTAATACGTTCAATCTTGTAATAAAACTTTTTATTACAAATATCCAATTTTTTACAATAGGAATCATCATTGCCACGTTCGATGCTTAAAACAACAACCTCTTCGTGGTTCATTGGAAAGACTTCAATGTCTGAGAATTTAACTAGTTTATGCTTTCGTGCACGAGATACGAATGTCCCTTTACCTTGCTTACGAACAATGTATCCTTCTTTAGCGAGCTCATTGAGAGCACGGACAACTGTAATTGAACTAACATCATACATTTCAATAAGTTCAGCTTCTGTATAGAACTTATCATCACTTTCAAATTCACCGCTGATTAATTTTTGTTTTAAATCATCAATGATGCGTTGATATTTAGGAATAGCCATTATTTCACCTCACTTTCAGATTTCCCTAACATAATTTTACCATAAAATAAAAAAAAATGGAAAAAAGCTTGACATTTTTTATGAAAATTAATATATTAAATTATGTAAAGGGTTTCAAATATGAAGGAGGTCATATTTGGTAAAATTTGAAATTACTAATGAATTTTTAGTTGATGATAAACCTTTCAAAATTTTATCTGGTGCGATACATTATTTTCGTATTCATCCTGATGACTGGTATCATTCACTTTATAATCTTAAGTCTCTTGGTTTTAATACAGTTGAAACCTATGTTCCTTGGAATTTACATGAACCGAGAAAAGGTCAGTTTGATTTTTCAGGAATTTTAGATATTGAAAGTTTTTTAAATACTGCTCAAAAGCTTGGACTTTATGCAATTGTTAGACCATCACCGTTTATATGTGCAGAGTGGGAGTTTGGCGGTTTTCCTTATTGGTTGCTAAAAGATGATATCAGATTACGCTCGGCAGATGAAAAATATTTGCAACATGTTTCGGATTATTATGTAGAATTATTTAAGCATTTGGTTCCTCACCAACTTGATGAAGGTGGTAACATTTTGATGATGCAAGTGGAAAACGAATATGGTTCTTATGGTGAGGATAAGGAATATCTACATGCTTTAAAAGAGTTAATGAGACAAAACGGAGTAACTTGTCCATTATTTACATCAGATGGACCTTGGCAAGCTACTTTGAAAGCAGGTAGTCTAATTCAAGAGGATATTTTGGTAACTGGAAATTTTGGTTCTAAAGCATCCTATAATTTTTCGCACTTAAAAGCATTTATCAATAAGCATCAAAAAGAGTGGCCGTTAATGTGTATGGAATTTTGGGATGGTTGGTTTAATCGTTGGAAAGAACCAATCATAAAACGAGACCCTAAAGAACTAGCAGATTCAGTTAAGGAATGTATGGAAATTGGTAGTATTAATCTTTACATGTTTCATGGAGGGACAAATTTCCATTTTATGAATGGTTGTTCAGCTAGAGGAGTCATTGATTTGCCACAAGTCACTTCGTATGATTATGATGCAATCTTAAATGAGCAAGGAAATCCTACTTCTAAATACTATGCACTTAAAGTAATGTTAGAAGAATATTTTCCAAATTTGATTCAAACTGCCCCGTTAATAAAAGATACAATGGCTGTTGAAAAGATACAATTATCGGACAAAGTTAGCTTATTTGCTACATTAGAGAGTTTAGGAAGAGTTATTGAAAGTAAATATCCAAAATCAATGAGAGAACTTGACCAAGGTTATGGATATCTATTGTACGAAACAAATCAAACTTGGGACTCAGAAGAAGAACGTTTTAGGGTTATTGATGGGAGAGATAGGATACAGTTTTACGTTGACAATCATTTCATTAAGACACAATATCAAATTGAAATCGGTGAGGATATTTTTGTTCCTACATCTAAAGATGAACAAGGTAATATCAAAATTCTTGTGGAAAACATGGGACGTGTCAACTATGGTCATAAATTGTTTGCTGATACACAAGAAAAAGGTATCAGAACAGGTGTGATAAGAGATTTACACTTTATGCTTGGGTGGAAACACTATCCAATTGCCTTAGATAATTCAAGTAAAGTGACTTTTAGTGGGAAATGGGAAGAAAATCAACCTGCATTTTATGCTTATGATTTTGAACTCGTTACTGTTAATGATACCTATATAGATTTATCTGGTTTTGGTAAAGGAGTTGTGTTTGTTAATGATCATCATATTGGAAGATTTTGGGGTGTTGGTCCGACACTATCTCTCTATATTCCACATGGCTTTTTAAAACACGGAAAAAACAGAATTATTATTTTTGAGACTGAAGGAAAATTCAGTAACTATATTAATTTGGTTAATCAACCAATATTTAAAGAAATGAAGGAGAAAGAATAATGGCAATTATTGGAGCACGTATTGATGGACGTTTGATTCATGGACAAGTGGCAAATCTATGGACAACTAAATTAGGAATTACTCGTATTATGGTTGTTGATAACGAAGTTGTTAATAACGATATTGAGAAAGCAGGATTGAAATTAGCTGTTCCTGCTGGTGTTCGCTTATCAGTTTTGACTGTTGAGAAAGCAGCAACAAATATTTTGGCTGGTAAATATGATTCGCAGCGTCTATTAATCGTTTGTAAGAGACCCCAACCATTTTTAGGTTTGGTAGAACATGGGGTAAAAATTGAAGAATTAAATGTAGGCAATATGTCTCAATCGGATGAAACTAAGTCAGTAACACGTTCTGTTAATGTGGTTGATGATGATATTAAAACATTTGATGCTTTAAAAGAACACGGTGTTCATCTCATTCATCAAATGGTACCAGGCGATACTCCTAAGGAATTCTTACCTTTATTAGATAAAGTAAGATAATTTACGGCATAAATGAAAAATAAAAATTGGAGGATACGATTATGCAATGGTGGCAAATACTTTTATTAACTCTATACTCAGCCTATCAAATTTGTGATGAGTTGACTATAGTGACATCTGCAGGCTCACCAGTCTTTGCAGGCTTTGTGACAGGTTTAGTTATGGGAGATATGGGTAAAGGACTCTTTATTGGAGGATCTTTACAACTTGTTGTACTTGGTGTGGGTACTTTTGGAGGTGCTTCACGTATCGATGCTACTTCAGGTGCTGTTATAGCAACAGCTTTCTCAGTTGCAAAAAGGAATTAACCCAGAACTAGCTCTTTCGACTATTGCTGTTCCAGTTGCAGCACTACTAACTTACGCTGATATTATTGGACGTTTTTCAACAACTTATTTTGCACATCGTGTTGATGCAGCAGTGGAGAATCATGACTGTAAGGCAATTGAACGTAATTATTTATTAGGTGCAATACCGTGGGCTTTATCTCGTGCTTTGCCAGTTTTTCTAGCACTTTGGCTTGGTGGTGATTTTGTAAAACATATTGTTGATTTTATTGAAGCTAATAAATGGGTTGCTGATGGTATGACATTAGCGTCTAAAATGCTTCCTGGACTTGGATTTGCAATCTTACTTCATTACCTACCTATTAGACGTAACTTACATTATTTAGCACTTGGTTTTGGAATCACAGCTATGTTAACAACTGTATTTACAGGATTATCTACAATTAGTGGCTCTGTTTCTAAATTAGTTGCAGGTTTTAACGAAAAAGTAAAAGAGCCAATTGATTTTGCTTCTGGTGCTTTTGACAAAGGACTTCCAATGATTGGAATTGCAATTATCGGAATTTTTGTCGCTGTAATACATTATAAAATCAGTCAAAAATCTGGAACAGTAGTTGTTGAAGCTACTCAAACAGAAAGTGGGGAAATTGAAGATGATGAAGTCTAATTATAAGTTAACAAAAGAAGATTTTAAGCAAATCAATAAACGTAGTTTATTTACATTCCAATTAGGTTGGAACTATGAGCGTATGCAAGCGTCAGGCTATCTATATATGATTTTACCGCAATTACGTAAAATGTATGGAGACAATACGCCTGAACTTAAAGAGATGATGAAAATGCATACTCAATTCTTTAACACTTCTAACTTTTTCCATACTATTATTGCTGGGATTGATCTTGCGTTAGAAGAGAATGAAGGGATTGCTTCAAAAGATGCAGTTAATGGTGTTAAGACAGGTTTAATGGGACCATTTGCTCCAATGGGAGATTCAATTTTTGGTTCATTGATTCCAGCTATTATGGGATCTATCGCAGCTTCTATGGCCAAGGTTGGAAATCCTTTAGGAATATTTATGTGGGTAGCAGTAGCAATCGTTTATGACATCTTCCGTTGGAAGCAGTTGGAGTATGCATATAAAGAAGGAACAGCACTAGTAAATAATATGCGTGATCGCTTAACCCTACTTATTGATTCAGCATCAGTATTAGGTGTCTTTATGTTGGGTGCATTAATTGCAACAATGATTAATTTTGATGTTTCGTATGCACCAAAAATCGGTGAAAAAACAATTGCAATTCAAGAATTAATCAATCAAATCTTCCCACGTTTAGTACCTGCTTTATTCACTGGTTGGGTATTCTGGGCACTTGGACGTAAAGGAATGACATCAACAAAAGTAATTCTAATTATCATCGTTCTTGCACTTGGACTTTCAGGATTTGGTCATTTTGTGCTAGGTATGGGGATGTAATAAATGAGTAAACAATTAGTATTGGTTAGTCATGGTGAATTTAGTGAAGCTCTAAAAGCGAGCACTGAGATGATTATGGGTCCACAAGATTCGATTCATACAGTTGCATTGTTGCCGCAAGAAGGACCAAATGAGTTTAGAGATAAATTTCTTAATACAGTCAAAGACTTTGATGATTTTGTCGTCTTTGCAGATTTGTTAGGGGGTACACCCTGTAATGTGGTAAGTCGTTTAATTATGGAGGGACAAGGCATTCCTTTATATGCAGGAATGAACATGCCTATGGTCATTGAATTTATTAACGCTTCGTTGACCGGTGAACAAATAGCATTTGATGAGAAAGCCTCTGAAAATATTCAAAATGTTAATTCAGTTCTATCAGCAATGTTAACAGATGATGATGATTAAGTTGAGGTATGAGGATGTTTTCTTCCTCATATCTTTTTTAAAGGAGTAACTATGTTAGACTATACAAAAAATCAATTAACAGAATTAGGAGCTTCAATTACAGAAGCCGAAATCTATCAGCAGCCTGATATTTGGGCACAAACCTTCTTAAATTATCAAGAAAATCAAACTAAAATTGATTCTTTTTTAGAAAGCATTAAAGCTAAGCATGACTATGTTTCGGTTATTTTTACAGGTGCTGGAACATCAGCTTATGTTGGAGATACTTTGTTACCTTATTTTAGAGGTTTGTATGAACAAAGACATTTTCATTTTGATTCTTTTGCAACAACTGATATCGTAGGTTCACCAGAGCTTTATTTACAAAAAGACATCCCTACTATTCTTGTTTCATTTGCAAGAAGTGGAAATTCTCCAGAGAGCGTTGCTTGTGTTGAATTGGCAAAAAAATATATCAATCATCTTTATCAAATCACTATTACATGTGCAAAAGATGGTCACTTGGCTAAACAAGCACACGGAGATGATGCTAATTTATTATTATTGCAACCGGATGAAACTAATGATAAAGGTTTTGCGATGACAAGTAGTTTTACATCAATGATGTTAACAGCTTTGTTAGTTTTTGACCAAAAACAATTTAGTGAAAAAGCTCATAACGTTAAATCACTTATAAAATTATCACGTCAAGTATTAGAAAACGATTACGAGATTCAAAAACTTGTTGATCTTGATTTTGATCGTGTTATTTATCTAGGTGCGGGTCCATTTTTTGGTTTAGCTCATGAAGCTCAATTAAAGATTCTTGAACTGACTGCTGGTAAAATAGCTACTATGTATGAAACACCAATAGGTTTTAGACATGGACCTAAATCTCTTATTGATGATTCAACTCTTGTTTTTGTATTCGGTTCTTCGAATCCTTATACAAAATTATATGATATTGATTTGGTTAAAGAAGTAGCTAATGATAAAATTGCACGTAAGGTTATTTATTTATCTGATCAAAAGCAAGCTATTGATAGTATTATGAATGTTGAGTTGATTTCAGAAGATTTAAACGAGGACATCTACCGTGTATTTCCATACATTGTTTATGCGCAAATCATGTCATTGCTAACATCACTTAAAGTTGGAAATAGACCTGATACTCCTTCTCCAACTGGGACTGTCAATCGAGTTGTTCAAGGTGTAATTATTCATGAATTTTAAAAAATCTTAAAATAGGTCCCAAGAGACCTATTTTTAGTGTATAATATGACATAAGAGTAGGGAGGTTAGGATGAAATTTACCAAACAAAATTTTTACTTTATCGTTGGATTATTTGTCGTTTGTTTCATGATTCAATATTTTTGGAATAGTGGTGTCAACATATTGGATACCGTTTATAAAGCTGTTTATCCATTTTTACAGGGTGCAGCATTGGCCTATATCATTAACATCGTTATGAGTGCTTATGAAAAAGTTTATGTTTTTGTTGTAAAGCCTACCTCATTAAAAATGTTTAAACGTCCTCTTTCATTGATTTTAGCTTATTTTACTTTTATAGCACTTATCGTTTGGTTATTCTCTATAGTATTACCAGATTTAATTGCGAGTATTAGCTCATTGTTATCTATTGATACAACATCATTGACGAATTTTATTAAGGATTTAAATCATAATGAATATGTTTCGAAATCTTTGAAGTATTTTGGAACAGATGGTGATTTAGTATCTACTATTTCAACTTATAGCCATCAAATTTTAAAACAAGTTTTGTCAATATTAACGAATATTTTGACTTCGGCTTCGTCAATAGCTTCAGCAATTTTGAGTGTTTTTATTAGTTTAGTATTCTCTATTTATGTGTTATCAAGTAAAGAAAAATTAGGTTACCAGTTTAATTTATTATTAGTAACTTACTTACCGAAATATGAGAAAACAATACATTATGTTTTAGGGATTTTGCATAAACGTTTCCATGGTTTTTTTGTAAGTCAGACACTGGAAGCTATTATATTAGGAACTCTCACAGCAATTGGGATGTTTGTAATTAATATCCCTTATGCAAGCACTGTTGGTATTTTAATGGCTTTTACAGCTCTAATTCCAGTTATTGGTGCTTTTATTGGAATGACAATTGGTACAATACTTGTTGCTACACAATCCGTTAGTTTAGCATTCATTTTTGTCATCTTTTCTATAATTTTACAGCAAATTGAGGGCAATCTGATTTATCCTAAGGTTGTAGGTGGCTCAATTGGCTTACCTGGAATGTGGGTATTATTATCCATCACAGTAGGAGGTTCATTGATGGGAATTTTAGGAATTATGTTATCCGTTCCTTTAGCTGCGACTTGCTATCAATTAATTAAAGATAATGTTGAAAAACGTCAAACTATTCAATAAGGTATCTTGTATTTACAAGTTACTTTTTTTCTTGAATTATAAGAATTTAATGCTATAATATATCGGGATTAATTTAAAAAAGAGGTAACAAATGAAATTAAAAAAATTATTGTTTTCTATTATTGTTTTGCTTATTTCTTTTTGTGGAGTTAGCGTCAAGGCTGATAGCTCCATTCAAAAAGTGATAGATGAATCTTATGTTCAACCTGACTATGTTTTAGGTTATTCGTTAGATGATTCTCAAAAAGCATTAACTTTACAATATTTAGGTTATGATAGTAACAAAGATACTAGTCTCAAAACATTAACAACAGCAAGTTATGCTAAGATTATGGATGTTGCTGATGATTCAAGTATTCAACTTTATTCATCAGTTAAAATCAAAAAATTAGGGGCTTCAAAAGGTTTAACAGTCTCAATTGCTACTCCTGATAATATCACAAAAGTTACTCAGGATATGTATCGTAACGCTGCAGTTACCTTAGGTATTGAGCATGCGGAAATTACCGTTGCGGCACCGATTGCTGTCACAGGTGAAAGTGCCTTAGCTGGTATATACTATTCTTTAGAGGAAAATGGTGCAACGGTTCCAACTGAAAATAAACAATTAGCGCAAGAAGAATTAAAAGCTCTCTCTGATATAAATGCGGAAAACTCTGGTAAGACAGGTTATTCAGCTGACCAATTGAACGTTGCCCTAACTGATATTAAGACTGCAGTTGCTAAAGGAGGCAGTCATTTATCAGAATCAGAAGTTCGTAAAATTGTAGAAGATACGTTGAAAAATTATAAATTAAGTGATGTAATGTCTAATGAGCAAGTTACATTAATTGTTAATTTTGCAATTAATTTATCAAAAAGTTCAGTGATTGATAGTAGTGGGTTTACTAAAACACTTTCTTCTTTGAAAAATAGTATTGTTTCAAAGGCTGGAACAACGTTTAATAATATTAATGTAAATTTTGATACGGATAAAGTAGTTAATGAAGGCAAGGGTTTATTTGCTTCAATTTGGCAAGCAATAGTTGATTTCTTTACCCAATTATTCAAATAAAAAATTAGATAATTAAAGAAGGTCCATGTTTTAACCTACTAAAACACGGACTTTTTTTAATATTATAGGTAACAAAAAAACTCCCAATTGAGGAGTTTTTAATTAGCCAAGTTTAGATGCAAGACGAGCTTTATCGCGACTAGCTTTGTTTTTATGAATTAAACCTTTTGATTCTGCTTTATCAATGCTTGAAGAAGCAGCGCGGAAAAGTTCTTCAGTTGGGTTAGCTTCAAATGCTTTAATAGCTGTACGCATAGCTGATTTTTGTGCTGAATTTTTTTCATTTTGTTTGATGTTAAGTTCAGCGCGTTTGATAGCTGATTTAATATTAGCCAATGTTTTCACCTCCAAATTAATCTAACTACAATATTATATAGAAAAAAAGGGGGTTTTGCAAGTCTTTATCATTTTTTGAGGTAAATTTTATCAATTTTATGATTTTTAGTTTTATGAAGAATTAAATCAGCTCTATTCCTAGTAGGTTCAATGAATTCTTTAAGGTTAACAAGATTTATACTAGACCAGATTTCTTTAGCAAATGCTTCAGTTTCTTTTTGAGGAAGATTTAAAAAACGTTGATAATAATTATTAGGGTCACTTTTTGCAATCTCTAAAAGACTTTTAAAGCGTTCTATATACCATTGCTCGATATCATTTTCATCTGCGTCAATATAAATTGAAAAATCAAAATAATCAGTCATATAGAGGTGGTTGTTCTTCTGATTTTGAAAAACGTTAATCCCTTCGATGATTAAAAAATCAGGCCTCTCAATAGTTTGATAATGGTCAGGTATAATATCGTAAATTTCATGTGAATAGATAGGGATATGGCTAGTTATCCCATTTTTCATATTGTCCAAAAACAGCAAAAGTAATTCCATATCATAAGATTCTGGGAATCCTTTTCGATTTAAAATATTTTGTCTCTTTAGGACTTTGTTTGGATAAAGAAAGCCGTCTGTTGTAACCATCTCAACGGATGACTCTTTAAATGTTCTAGAAAGTAATAGCTGTAAAAGTCGACTGATAGTTGACTTACCAACTGCTACAGATCCAGAAATTCCAATGATAAAAGGTTTTTTTAAGCATTCTTTTTTTAGAAATAAGCTTTTTGAAAAAAGTAAATTTTCCATAGAGATTTTATAAATTTGAATAAGACTAATGAGTGGTAGATAGATTTCCTTTACATCTTGAATATTAATATTATCATTTAAACTTTTAAGATTTTCCAATTCGTAAACGGTTAAAAGCGGTTTTGTATTTTGATGTAAACTTTGCCACTCTTGTCTTGATACTTGTTCAAATTGTGTTAATTCTTGCATGTCTTCATCTCCTATAACGTTATATTATAACATGTTATAGTAAAATTGAAAACAGTTTCAAACTATGATAAAATAAGATAGATTAAAATGAAGTAGGTAAAGAAATGTCTCAAATGTATTTTGAAAGTAATCCAAACAGCCAGCATGATATTCATGAATTATCTGTTGAGTTATTAGGAGAGCATTTCCAGTTTTTAACCGATGCTGGTGTATTTTCTAAACGAATGATTGATTATGGTAGTCAAGTTTTATTAAATGCAATTTCTGTAGAGAGTGGTGAGAAGATACTAGATTTGGGATGTGGATATGGACCGATTGGAATAACATTAGGGAAAGTGTTTCAAGCTGATGTTACAATGGTTGATGTTAATAGTCGTGCATTAGAACTGGCACAGAAAAATGCTCTTAAAAATGGCGTGGAAGCTAAAATATTCGAGTCATTTTGTTATGATGCAATTTCGATGACTTATGATCATATTATTAGTAATCCACCAATAAGGGCTGGGAAAAAAGTTGTTCATAAAATTCTTGAGGAAAGTGTAAATTATTTAACTTCTAAAGGTAAACTAACCATAGTAATCCAAAAAAAACAGGGAGCTCCAAGTGCAAAAGTAAAGATGGAATCTCTTTTTGGAAATTGTACTGTCTTAAAAAAAGACAAAGGGTATTATATTTTACAGAGTGAGAAATGATGAGAGCAGTTGATTTAATTAAGAAAAAGAGAGATGGTCTTTCTCTATCTAAGGATGAAATAGAATTTTTAATTCATGGCTATGTAGAAGGACGTGTACCTGATTATCAAATGGCTGCGTTAGCTATGGCTATTTATTTTAAGGGTATGACACTTGAAGAAATACGTGAGCTAACGATTAGTATGTTAAAGACAGGTCAAGAGTTTGATTTGTCTCCCATCCCTGGTGTTAAAATTGATAAACATTCCACTGGTGGAGTAGGTGATAAAGTAACGTTAGTTTTGGCTCCGTTAGTAGCTAGTTTTGGTGTACCTGTTGCTAAGATGAGTGGGAGGGGGCTAGGTCATACTGGAGGAACAATAGACAAATTGGAATCCATTAAGGGTTTTCGTGTTGAATTGAGTCAGACTGATTTCATTAATCAGGTTAGAGCTATTGGCTTATCAGTAATTGGACAGTCAGAACAATTAGTAAAAGCAGATAAATTATTATATGCGTTACGTGATGTCACTGCTACAGTTGATATTCTCCCCTTAATAGCTAGCTCAATTATGAGTAAAAAAATTGCTGCTGGTGCAGATGCTATTTTGTTAGATGTTACGGTTGGTGATGGTGCTTTTATGAAGACTGTAGACCAAGCTAAAGAGTTAGCAAAAGTAATGGTACAATTAGGAAATGAAGTAGGACGAAAAACTATCGCAGTGTTGACAGACATGAGTCAGCCATTAGGTCAAGCAATTGGTAACCGATTGGAAATTTTAGAGTCTATTTCTATAATGAGAGGACAAGGTCGAGATGATATTACACAATTTATTGTGGAATTAGGTCAATTGATGTTACGTTTAGCTGGAAAATCTGTTACTTTAGATGAGATTAGGTCAAACTTAATAAATGGTAAGGCATTGGCAAAGTTTGAAGAAATGGTGGTTTCACAAGGTGGAAATATTGAAGATTTATATCGCCCATCACAAACGAAATATGTTATAGATATAGTATCAGAAAAGACAGGTTATGTTGCTGAATTACCTGCCCAATATTTTGGTGAATTTGCAATGAAATTAGGGGCAGGGAGAGCAGTAAAATCAGACAAACTAAATTATGAAACAGGAATTGAATTTTTGAAAAAAGTAGGTGATGATATTAAGAGTGGGGAAGTTCTTGCACGAGTATACAGTGATGAAAAATTACCTAAAAAATTACTTACAGAATTCAAAAAAAATGTTAAAATAGATAGCGTAAAGAGACTTCCAAAAGAGATAATTACAGTTATTTCGTAGAAGGGATAGAGATGACAATCACATTAAATCAATACATTGATCATACATTATTGAAACCTGAGAGTACAAGAGAGCAAATTGAACAATTAGTTTCAGAAGCTAAACAATACAATTTTGCTAGCATCTGTATTAATCCTACGTGGATTACTTATGCTAAAAGGTTATTAGATGACTCAGATGTAAAAATTTGTACAGTTATTGGATTTCCATTGGGAGCAATGACTACTCAAGCAAAGGCTTTTGAGACTGAGGATGCTGTTAAAAACGGTGCAGATGAGATTGACATGGTAATCAATATCGGTTTATTAAAATCTGGAATGTATGATGATGTCAAGAAAGATATTGAAGCAGTTGTAACGGCAAGTGGAGATAAGCTTGTCAAAGTTATTATTGAAACTTGTTTGTTATCGGATGAGGAAAAAATTAAGGCTTGTCAGATTGTTAAGGAATCTGGTGCTGACTATGTCAAAACTTCAACAGGTTTTTCAGTTGGCGGAGCTACAATTGGTGATGTAGAGTTAATGCGAAAAGTAGTTGGTCCAGAATTTGGTGTAAAAGCTGCAGGTGGAGCAAGAACGACATCTGATGCTGAAGCGTTTATTAAAGCAGGAGCAACTCGAATTGGGACTTCTGCTGGAGTAGCTATAGTAACTGGTGGGATATCGAATGGCGGATACTGATTTTATAAAATTAGCTGTTGAAGCAAGTAAGAATGCTTATGTTCCATATTCACATTTTCCAATTGGAGCCGTTGTAAAGATGAAATCTGGGAGAATTTTTACGGGTTGTAATATTGAAAATGCAAGTTTTGGTTTAACAAATTGTGGTGAGCGAACAGCTATTTTTAAAGCTATATCTGAAGGATGTTCAGATTTTGAGTCTATTACTATTTATGGGCAGACCAAAAATCCAGTATCACCCTGTGGAGCTTGTCGTCAAGTAATGGCTGAGTTTTTTGAAGAATCAGCTTGTGTGACATTAGCATCATCAGAATTGAAGACGGTCGTGATGACGGTCAAGGATTTACTTCCATATTCTTTTACAGATTTATCATAATCTGCGTGTTGTTGGCTAAGCGTAAGCTTATTGGTTTTTATATAACATATCATGTTATAAGTTTTTAGGAGGGTTCTTTTTCATGAACAAAAAAGTTGTTGGTATTGGTTTAGCTTCAGTTGCTGTACTTGGTTTAGCAGCATGCTCACATCGTGGTGCATCAAAATCAAGTAGTTCAAATGCTAAAGTTAATGTTGCGATGGTTACAGACCTTGGTGGTATTGATGACCGTTCATTCAACCAATCTGCTTGGGAAGGTTTGAAAGCTTGGGGTGAGAAAAATGGAATGAAAAAAGGTCAAGGTTTTGACTACTTCCAATCATCAAGTGAATCAGATTACACAACTAACTTAGATACGGCTTTATCAAGTGGTTATAAATTAATCTTTGGTACAGGATTTGCACTTCATGATTCTGTAGAAAAAGCTGCTAAAGATAATCAAGATGTTAACTATGTTATCGTTGATGATGTTATTGAAGGACAAAAGAATGTTGCTAGTGTGACGTTTGCTGATAATGAAGCAGCTTACTTAGCAGGTATTGCTGCAGCAAAATCAACTAAAACAAAGACAGTTGGTTTCATTGGTGGAATGGAGTCAACAGTTATTACACGTTTTGAAAAAGGATTTGAAGCGGGTGTCAAATCCGTTGATGACTCAATTCAAATTAAAGTTGATTATGCTGGCTCATTTGGTGATGCCGCAAAAGGTAAAACTATTACTGCTGCACAATACGCAGCAGGTGCAGATATCATATATCAAGCAGCAGGTGGAACAGGTAATGGAGTATTTAGTGAAGCTAAATCATTAAACGAATCTCGTGACGAAGCTGACAAAGTTTGGGTAATTGGAGTAGACCGTGACCAATCTGCTGAAGGAGAATACACATCTAAAGATGGTAAAAAATCTAATTTTGTATTAGCTTCTTCTCTTAAAGAAGTTGGTAAAGCTGTTCAATTAATTTCAACTGATGCAGAAAAAGGTAAATTCCCTGGTGGGAAAACTACTGTTTACGGTCTTAAAGATGGTGGTGTAGATATTGCTACAACTAATCTTTCAGATGATGCAGTATCTGCAATCAAAACAGCCAAAGAAAAAATTATTTCAGGGGATATCAAAGTTCCTGAAAAATAATTTATAGTTAAAAGCGACCTTAGTCGGTCGCTTTTTGAAAACTGAGATACTTTTATCTCAGTAAAATTTATCAGTTTACTGGTAAGTTTTACTGAACTAAAAAGTTAATTCTGAAAGGGAGAAATCATGACTCAAAATGTCATTGAAATGAAAGAAATCACAAAAAAATTCGGTGATTTTGTGGCAAACGACCATATTAATTTGACAGTTGAAAAGGGAGAAATTCATGCATTATTAGGTGAAAATGGTGCAGGGAAATCAACATTAATGAATATGTTAGCAGGCTTGTTGGAACCAACTAGTGGGACGATTTTTATTAATGGAAAGGAGGTCAAAATAGATTCTCCTTCAAAATCAACTCACCTAGGGATAGGTATGGTTCATCAACATTTCATGCTAATTGATGCCTTTACAGTTGCGGAAAATATTATCTTAGGGAATGAAGTAACAAAATCAGGTGTTTTAGATTTAAAGACTGCTGCAGATAATATCAAAACGTTATCTGAAAAATACGGTCTATCAGTAGACCCAAATAGTAAAGTTTCAGATATTTCTGTGGGAGCACAACAAAGAATTGAGATTTTGAAAACCTTATACCGTGGTGCGGATATCTTAATTTTTGATGAACCAACTGCTGTATTAACGCCATCAGAAATTAAGGAGTTAATGGTTATAATGAGGAATCTTGTAGATGAAGGAAAATCAATTATATTAATTACTCATAAACTAGATGAAATTAGAGCTGTTGCTGATCGTGTTACCGTAATTAGAAGAGGAAAAAGCATTGAGACTGTTCAGGTTAAAGGAACGAGTTCAGAGCAGTTAGCTGAGATGATGGTAGGACACTCTGTTTCGTTTAAAACACAAAAGAAAGAGTCTAAACCTAAAGATGTTGTTTTAAAGATTGAAAATATTGTTGTTAACGAGAATAGAGGGGTTCCAGCTGTTAAGAATCTCTCACTAGAAGTTCGTGCCGGTGAAATTGTAGGTATAGCGGGTATTGATGGAAATGGTCAAAGTGAGTTAGTACAAGCAATTACAGGTCTTAGAAAAGTAAAATCTGGTTCAATTATGATTAACAATCAGGAAATTACAAAATTATCTCCTCGTAAAATTACAGAGTTATGTGTTGGTCATGTTCCAGAGGACAGACACAGAGATGGTCTTGTTTTAGAGATGTCTATGGCTGATAATATGGCGTTACAAACTTACTATAAAGAACCTATGAGTAAAAATTATATCTTAAATTTTACAGCCATGAAGGAGTATGCTCAAAAACTGATGAAAGAGTTTGATGTTCGTGGTGCCGGTGAATTTGTTCCTGCTAAAGGATTTTCAGGAGGAAATCAGCAAAAAGCAATTATTGCACGTGAAATTAATAGAGATCCTAAACTTATCATTGTTAGTCAACCGACTAGAGGACTTGATGTCGGAGCGATTGAGTATATTCATAAACGTCTAATTGAAGAAAGAGACAAGGGTAAAGCAGTATTAGTAGTGAGTTTTGAGTTAGATGAAATTTTGAACTTATCGGATCGTATTGCTGTTATTCATGATGGTAAAATCCAAGGTATTGTTTCTCCCGAGACAACAAATAAACAAGAATTAGGTATTTTAATGGCTGGCGGTGAGTTAGGTAAGGAGGAGTCGTATGTCTAAGAAATTACAACAAATATCAGTTCCTCTAATATCAGTATTTCTAGGTATTGTACTAGGTGCTATTATTATGTTGATTTTTGGATATGATCCAATATGGGGTTATGAAGGACTTTTTAATTCTGCATTTGGTAATCTCAAAAATATTGGCGAAATTTTTAGAGCAATGGGTCCCTTAATTTTAGTCGCTTTAGGTTTCTCTGTTGCTAGTCGTGCTGGCTTCTTTAATGTTGGACTTCCCGGTCAAGCATTAGCTGGTTGGATTTGTAGTGTGTGGTTTGCCTTATCACATCCGACTATGTCAAGACCATTAATGATTGTGATGACAATCTTGATTGGAATCTTAGCAGGTGGAATTGTTGGAGCTATTCCAGGATTGTTAAGAGCTTATTTAGGAACAAGTGAAGTTATCGTGACAATCATGATGAATTATATTGTTTTGTATCTGGGTAATGCAACAATCCAAAATGAGTTTTCAAAAAAAATAATGAGAACTGCTGATTCGACAATATATGTATCTTCTAATGCTAGTTACCAAACACCCTGGTTGACTGAATTAACTAATCACTCTCGTATGAATATTGGAATTTTTATAGCTCTAATTAGTATTGTTATTGTTTGGTTTTTATTAAAGAAAACAACATTAGGTTATGAAATCCGAGCTGTAGGGTTAAACCCAAATGCTAGTGAGTATGCAGGCATGTCGACTAAACGAATTATTATTACTTCAATGATAATTTCAGGTGCATTTGCTGGGTTAGGTGGCGTTGTTGAAGGACTAGGAACATTTGAAAATGTTTTTGTTCAATCTAGTTCTGTTTCTATTGGATTTGATGGGATGGCAGTCTCTCTTTTAGCTGCTAATAATCCAGTTGGAATTTTATTCTCTGCTTTCTTATTTGCCTTTTTAAGTGTTGGTGCGCCAGGTATGAATATTGCTGGTATCCCACCAGAAGTTATTAAGGTTGTAACAGCGTCCATTATTTTCTTTGTTGCAATACACTACATTATTGAATATGGTATGAAACGTTTTAAAAAGAATAGAGAGGTGAATTAAAATGACATTGACTTCAACATTAGCTTTACTAGTTTCAACAATGCTAATCTATGCTGCACCTCTTATTTTCACAAGTATTGGTGGAACTTTTTCTGAAAGAGGCGGTATTGTAAATGTCGGGCTTGAGGGCATCATGGTTATGGGTGCATTTTCAGCAGTTGTTTTTAATTTAGAATTTGCTGAGAGTTTTGGTAAATTAACTCCCTGGCTTGGATTAATAGTTGGTGGTATTGTAGGACTTATTTTTTCTATTATTCATGCATCAGCTACTGTAAATTTTCGTGCAGACCATATTATTAGTGGTACAGTACTGAACTTAATGGCGCCTTCTTTAGCAGTCTTCTTGATTAAAGTTTTATATAATAAAGGACAGACTGATAATATTGCTGAAAGTTTTGGTAAATTTGACTTTCCTATTCTAAGTAATATTCCTTTTATAGGTACAATCTTTTTTAAGGGAACAAGTTTAATTGGCTACTTATCAATTGTGATGGCATTTCTTGCATGGTTTATTCTTTTTAAAACACGTTTTGGATTACGTCTTCGTTCAGTTGGAGAGCATCCTCAAGCAGCGGATACACTTGGGATTAATGTGTATTTAATGCGTTATTCTGGTGTTTTGATTTCGGGATTTTTAGGAGGAGTAGGTGGTGCAATCTATTCACAATCTATCTCAGTTAATTTCTCAATCACTACAATTCTAGGACCTGGTTTTATTGCGTTAGCTGCAATGATATTTGGAAAATGGAATCCTATTGGCGCTATGTTAGCAAGTTTATTCTTTGGTTTGTCCCAGAGTTTAGCTGTAATTGGTGGTCAATTAGAATTCTTAAAGCATATTCCAAAATCATATTTACAGATTGCTCCTTACTTGTTAACAGTTATCGTTTTAGCAGCATTTTTTGGTAAAGCAACTGCTCCAAAAGCTGATGGAATAAACTATATTAAATCAAAATAAAACTAAAAAAGAACGAAACGAATGTTTCGTTCTTTTTTAGTTTTTAAGGTTTAAATAAAGTTTAGTATAGTATCAAAATAATGTAAAATATGGTAAAATAGTAAGGCAAAAATAAGCAGAGGAGACAATCGTTGGCTCAATTGTATTATAAGTATGGCACTATGAACTCAGGTAAAACAATTGAAATTCTCAAAGTGGCCCATAATTATGAAGAACAAGATAAACCAGTTGTCATTATGACAAGTGCTCTTGATACAAGAGATGGATTGGGCATTGTTTCAAGTCGTATAGGTATAAAAAGAAAAGCCATTGCTATAAGTAATGAAACAGATATATACACAATGATATCAGCAATTGACCCAAGTCCATTTTGTGTATTGATTGATGAAGCACAATTTTTAAGCAGAGATAATGTCTATGATTTAGCGAGAATTGTTGATGACTTAGATATTCCTGTTATGGCATTTGGTTTGAAAAATGATTTTAGAAATGAGTTATTTGAAGGTTCAAAGTACTTACTATTGTTATCAGATAAAATAGAAGAGATTAAAACAATCTGTCATTATTGCGAGAAGAAAGCAACAATGGTGTTGAGGATGGAAAATGGACACCCAATTTATGAAGGTGATCAAATCCAAATTGGTGGAAATGAACGGTATATTTCTGTTTGCCGAAAACATTATTTTAAACAAAACTAAAGGATATAAGAATTAATGAATATTTATGAACAATTACAAGCAGTTGAAGATCGTTATGAAGAATTAGGAGAACTTCTTAGTGATCCAGAAGTTGTTTCAGATACAAAACGTTTCATGGAATTATCAAAAGAAGAAGCAAATATTCGTGAGACAGTTACAGCTTACAAAGAATATAAACAAGTTTTACAAAGTATTGCTGATTCTGAGGAAATGATAAAAGAAGCTGCTGGTGATGCAGATCTTGAAGAAATGGCAAAAGAGGAATTAAAAGATTCTAAAGCTGCCAAAGAAGAATACGAAGAAAAATTAAAAATTCTTCTCTTACCAAAAGACCCTAACGATGATAAGAATATTATCTTAGAAATTAGAGGAGCAGCTGGTGGAGATGAGGCTGCATTATTTGCAGGAGATTTACTCAATATGTACCAAAAATATGCAGAGAGTCAAGACTGGAAATTTGAGGTTATGGAATCTTCTGTAAATGGTGTTGGAGGAATTAAAGAAGTTGTTGTCATGGTATCAGGACAATCAGTCTATTCAAAATTAAAATATGAATCAGGAGCACATCGTGTGCAACGTGTTCCTGTAACTGAAAGTCAAGGTCGTGTTCATACTTCAACAGCAACTGTTTTGATAATGCCAGAAGTCGAAGAAGTGGAATATGATATTGACCCTAAAGATTTACGTGTTGATATTTATCATGCATCAGGAGCAGGCGGTCAAAATGTCAATAAAGTTGCAACAGCTGTCCGAATTGTCCATATCCCAACAGGTATTAAGGTTGAAATGCAAGAAGAGCGAACACAGCAAAAAAATAGAGATAAGGCAATGAAGATTATTCGTGCTAGAGTCGCAGACCATTTTGCTCAAATTGCACAAGATGAACAAGATGCAGAACGTAAGTCAACTGTAGGAACGGGAGATCGTTCAGAACGTATTAGGACGTATAACTTCCCTCAAAATCGTGTGACAGATCATCGTATCGGATTAACGTTACAAAAGCTAGATACTATTTTATCTGGTAAATTAGATGAAATTATCGATGCTCTTATCTTATTCGATCAAACGAATAAATTAGAAGCATTAAATAAATAATTGATATGAATTATGCAAAATTGTATCAACAGTATAAGTCGCAATTTTGGAATAAAGAATTTGAAGACAATTTTCTATTCACCCTCAAAGGGTTAAAAAACTGGACGACATTAGATTGGCTACTAGTTCAAAATCAAGAGATTATTCCTGATGATGAAGAGTTGTTTGATTACATCTTTAAGTCATTAGAAAAAGATATCCCTCCTCAATATCTAATAGGAAAATCAGATTTTTTCAATTTAGAACTTATAGTTGACCAGCGTGTTTTAATTCCTAGAGTTGAAACTGAGGAATTAGTTTCTTTAATCTTAAGTGAAAATCATAAGAAATTCTCTCAGGTTTTGGATATAGGAACGGGTAGTGGAGCAATTGCTTTAGCTTTGAAGTCTCAAAGAGTTGATTGGTCTATAGATGCTTGTGATATTTCAAGTCTGGCTTTGGAGGTAGCAAAATCTAATGCCATAAATAATCATTTGGACATTTCATTTATAGAATCAAATGTTTATGAGAACATTAATAGAAGATATGATATTATTGTTTCTAATCCCCCTTATATTGCAAAAACAGATGTTAATGAAGTTGCTTCAAATGTTTTAAAATCAGAACCTCATTTGGCTTTATTTGCAGATGAATCAGGCTATGAAATTTATCGAAAAATTATAATTGATGCCAAGGATTATCTGAAACCAAAAGGAAAATTGTATTTTGAAATTGGTTATAAACAGGGAGAAACAGTAAAAAGATTCCTGTCTGAAAGTTTCCCAAAATCTAGCATTAGGGTAATAAAAGATCAGTTTAAGAAAGATAGAATGGTAGTGATGACAAATGATTGATTGGAAGTTAATCCTTTCTCAAAAAAAAGCCCTTATCTTACCCACAGAAACAGTCTATGGTTTGTTTGCAAATGCTTTAGACGAAGAAGCAGTTGAAAATGTCTATCGTTTAAAAAAACGTCCAAGAGAAAAAGCCATGAATTTGAATGTTGCAACATTAAAGCAAATTTATGCTTACTCTAAAGAACAGCCAGAATACTTAGAATCATTATTCCATACTTTTTTACCTGGACCATTAACCATTATTTTAAAGGCAAATTCAGAGGTGCCAAAGTGGATTAATTCGGGACTGGATACTGTTGGTTTTAGAGTTCCAAAACATCCTATAACCCAAGGAATTATAGCTGATTTTGGTCCATTGATTGGTCCCTCAGCTAACGTTTCCGGGGGACCTAGTGGTAAAGAATATGCCAAAGTTAAGGAACAATTTTTAGATATTCAAGGTTATGAAGATGATCAAAGTATTAGTGGTGTTGACTCAACAATCATTGATTTATCTTCTGGTTTTGCAAGTATTTTAAGACAAGGTGCTATTACAAAACAGGATATTTTGAAAGTTGTCCCAAATCTAATTTTTAAAGAGTAGAAAGGAATTATAGGAGTTATGTTAGATAGTTATCTGAAAAAGATTTTAATTCATCAATTTACACCTCAAGATACTGAAATTCAATTTTCAGAAAATTATTTAACGATTACACCTGAAATTGACATCTATTTTCGAAAAAAATTAGAGAAGGTCTTTAGTTCTGAAGCGAAAAGAGGGATTTTAGCATTAGATAATGTATTTTGGGAATTATTAACAGATGATTTGAAAATAACGTCTAAAAATATTGTTGATTTGTGGCGTGAAGAGTTTATCGTTTCTGATAATCAAAAAGCAAATGAACTAATTTTTATTGAGTTTGAAAAAGATGGCTCTCCCTATGTTGCATTTTTACGTATCGCACTTAAGCCAAGCTTCGTTCATATGAGTGAAGCTGACATAAACATTATGGCGAAAACAGAAAATAATTTTCCTTCAGCAAGTCAAGTGCCAGATGATGCCATTGTTATTAATAAAAACACCAGAGAGTATTACCTTTTTGAAAAAAGGATTAAGCAAGATGGTAAGTTGAGATTATATTTTTCTGAAAATTTGCTACAAGATAAGCCTGGTCCCTCTCTTTCTTCAACAATAAAAACATTAGAAACGACAGCTTTTAAAATTGCTGAGAATTTCCAAAAAAATGATTTTGATTTTCAAGCTAAAGTTAAGCTGAATCTACATCAACAACTTGAAGAGGATAATCTCTCGCCAGAGGAATTAGCTGAACAACTGTTTGAAGATCATTTGACAGCAAAACTCAGTTTTGTTGAAGAGGTCAAACCTAGTCTTGATAAAGAGGTTAAGTTGAGTGATATTGATACAAGTAAGTCTATTAAACGTTTAGAAACTCAAAAATTATCTTTATCAAATGGTATTGAAATGGTTGTCCCGAATGCAATATATCAAGATGCAGAGTCGGTTGAGTTTATTCAAAATTCTGATGGGACATATTCTATTCTTATAAAAAATATACAGGATATAAAAAATAAATAGATGATCAAAGTGATAAGACGCTTAGTATTTATCTCATTTCTTGTTTTTGTTTGCTATAAACTTTATAATGTTCATCAAAATGTTAGGAATGTTTTAACTTATAAAAATTTAGTTGAAGAAAGTCTAGCAGAGCAAGATACAACAGCAAATGAGCAACTAATACTAGCAATGATTTATACTGAAACAAAAGGGGCTTCTCAAGATATTATGCAATCAAGTGAGAGCTCTACTGGTGAAACAAATTCTATTCAAGATAAAAGAAGTAGCATTAAGCAAGGTATTGAGGTTCTTTCAAAAAATTTAGAACTGGCAGAGGAACTTAATGTTGATACATGGACTGCAGTGCAAGCTTATAATTTTGGAACAGCATATATCAATTATATTGCTAAACATGGTGGTAAAAATTCGACAAAATTAGCTAGTACCTATTCGAAAACTGTTGTAGCACCAAGTTTAGGTAATACCACAGGTGAGACCTATTTTTATTATCATCCCTTAGCCTTGGTATCGGGTGGAAGATTATATAAAAATGGAGGTAATATTTATTACTCAAGAGAAGTAGAGTTCAATCTTTACTTGATTAAAGTGATGAGTTTGTTTTAGGAGTTTAAATATGAAGAGATTAAAACAGTATTTTAAAGGGTATCTAAAAGAATCAATTTTAGGCCCTTTTTTCAAACTTTTAGAAGCATTTTTTGAGCTTTTAACTCCAGTTATTCTAGCATTTATTATTGATGATGTCATTCCAAATAAGAACTCTCGTCAATTAAGTTTCATGATTTTATTACTTTTTTTACTTTCTATTGTTGGTTTTGGTATTGCTATAACTGCTCAATATTTTTCATCAAAGGCAGCTGTAGGTATTACTAGAGAGCTAACTGATGATTTATTTAAAAAGATAATGTCTTTACCTAAAAAAGAGCGAGATAAAATTGGAAGTGGTAGTCTTGTCACACGATTGACGAGTGATACATTTCAGATTCAAACAGGAATTAACCAATTCTTACGTCTCTTTTTGAGAGCGCCAATTATTGTGTTTGGTTCTATTCTGATGGCGTTTCACCTGAATAAGTCACTTTCTTTGTGGTTTGTTTTAATGGTATTTGTATTATTTGGAATTATCTATCTTGTTTCTCATGTATTAGACCCAATTCTTCAAAGAGTAAGATTAGCATTGGATAATATAGTGACAACTGTTCAGTTACAACTAGAAGGTTCTCGTGTTATACGTGCTTTTAATCAACTGGTAAGATCAGAGAATAAATTTGACCAACAAAATCAAACCTATTTTAAATTACAACTCCACTCAACTTATATTGCTAATTTGATTTCTCCACTAACTTATCTAGTTGTGAATACCATCTTAGTTTTAGTGATTTGGCAAGGGAATCATTTTGTTTCTATTGATGCTATAAGTCAGGGAATACTAGTTGCTTTAGTTAATTATTTATTACAAATTTTGACAGAATTATTGAAGTTAACAATCCTTGTTTCATCTTTAAATCAATCATTTATAAGTTTGTCACGTATTGAAAAAATTGCTAATCTTCCTTCTGAAAAGAGTGATCAGAAGATTGTATATAATAATGATTTGACTAGTGGATTATCAGTATGCCAACTCAGTTTTACTTACCCATCAGCTAAATTACCAAGTATTAGGGACCTTGAATTTCAATTAGATAAGGGGAAATTTATGGGCGTTATCGGTGGTACAGGAAGTGGGAAAAGTACACTAGCTCAGATATTAGTTAGACTTTATCCTGTTTCAACTAAAATGTTAAGCTTGTACTATAATGGAACTAGTCCTACTTCCATTTCCGAATGGCGTGAATGGGTTGGACTAGTTCCACAAAAGGCAGAACTATTTAAAGGTAGTATTCGGTATAATCTCACTTTAGGGAGTAACGAAATATCTGAGGATGCGATATGGAAAGCTCTTGAGATTGCTCAAGCTAAGGAGTTTGTCTTAAAATTTGACAACCAATTAGATGAAGAACTTGAAGCATTTGGACGAAATTTATCTGGTGGTCAAAGACAACGATTGACCATAGCTAGAACATTGTTGAAGAAACCTAAATTACTGATTCTTGATGACTCAACATCTGCCCTAGATTATGTGACAGAAACACGACTGCTTAAAGCTTTATTAGAAAATTGTTATGGGACCTCTCTTATTTTAATATCACAGCGTATACGAGCACTTGAAAAAGCTGATACTATCTTGGTTTTAGATAAGGGAAAACAAGTTGGTTACGGAAATCATAATGAGTTACTTAAGGATAATAGGATTTATCGAGAAATTTATCAATCACAGCAAGTTAGGGAGGTAAATTAAATGAAAAGGAAAACTGGGTCTTCCCTAATATTGAGAATTTTATATGATGTGTGGAAGATTTCTCCTATAATCTGGATTTTACTTTTTGGCTTTGTATTACAAGTAGGGTTAACATTGTATTTCCCTATCTTAATAGGAAAAGCTATTGATATTGTTTTGTTAAATGATTCGCTAACTAGGATTATTCCTATTCTTTTTAAAATGGGTCTTGTCATTCTTTTAAATACTTTTATTCAATGGTTTAATCCGTTTTTATATACAAAAATTGTGTTTAAATACACAACACAACTAAGGGAGAAGCTATATAAAAAATTAGATAATATGACTTTATCCTACCTAGATAAGAGTGGAGTTGGTGACTTAATAAGTCGATTAACCACAGATACAGAGCAAATAAATAATGGTTTGATGATGGTTTTCAATCAATTTTTTGTTGGTATTTTATTGATTTTAGCTACCATTACTATCATGCTAAAATTAGATAGTTTAATGTTAATAATTGTCTTAGTGTCAACACCGCTTTCTTTAGTAGCTTCACAATTCATTGCAAAAAAAAGTTATCTTCTTTACCAAGACCAGGTTAAGTTAAGAGGACAACAAACTCAATTTATCAGTGAAATGGTATCGCAAGAGACGCTTGTTCAAACTTTGAATGCACAAGAGAAATCTATTTCTGATTTTATTAGTCTTAATGGTAACTATGCAAAAGCCTCTCAAGATGCTATCTTTTTTTCATCAGTAGTTAATCCTACAACACGTTTTATTAATGGTTTAATTTATGCAACATTGATTGTAGTTGGTTCTTTGAGGATAATCTCGGGTTATTTTACAGTAGGGGAACTAGTTACATTTCTTAACTTTGTTAACCAATATACTAAACCTTTTAATGATATTTCATCAGTTCTTTCAGAAATGCAGAGTTCATTAGCTTGTGCGGAGAGACTGTATGTTATCTTAGATGAAAAAATAGAATTAACACAAGAAAGTATTGAATTATCTGATACAGTGAGAGGACATTTTAGTTTTGAAAATGTATCATTTGGCTATTTAAAAGATAAACCACTAATAAAAAACCTTAACTTAGAAGTCCCAGCTGGTTCAACGGTTGCCATAGTTGGTCCAACTGGTGCTGGAAAATCAACCCTTATTAACTTATTAATGCGTTTTTATGAAGTAGATTCTGGAGTTATTAGGTTAGATGATGTTCCAATCAATGAAATAAAAATAGATTCTCTAAGAGATGCATTTGGAATGGTACTTCAAGAAACATGGTTAGATAAGGCGACTATCTTTGATAATATCGCTTTGGCTTCCTCTAATGCAATCTTAAGGGATGTTGAAACAGCAGCAAAAGAGGCTAATGCTGATTTCTTTATTAAACAATTACCAAAAGGTTATGATACATTTCTAGAAGATGCAGGGGCATCTTTATCTCAAGGACAAAGGCAGTTATTAACCATAGCTCGTGTTTTTTTTAAAAAACCTAAATTCTTAATTTTAGATGAAGCAACATCATCAATAGATTCTAGAACAGAGCATCTGGTACAGGAAGCTTTTGAACGATTGATGAATGGACGAACAAGTTTTATTATTGCTCATCGTTTATCAACAATTCAAGGAGCAGACCTTATTTTAGTGATGAAAGATGGTGACATTATAGAACAAGGCAATCATAAAGAATTAATGAAAAAACATGGTTTTTATTATAATATGCTAATGTCACAAGAATGAAAAAGTTCAGATAATTTTTACAATTCACTTTTTTTAGGTTATTTTATGGTATACTTAAAAAAGTAATAATATCTAGAAAATATTAATACAGAATTGTTAAAGGAGTTTTTTATGAAAAGAAAAAATAAATGGTTTGCAGCTGCAGGTGTTACTATTTTATTTGCTCCGCTCTTAGTTGCTTGTAGATCTACTTCAAAATTAACATCATCTAATGAGAAAGTATATAATTATGTTTATGCTACCGACCCGGATTCATTAGATTACTTATTGACAAGTCGTTAAACAACATCACAAATCACATCACAAGGTATTGATGGTCTTTTAGAAAATGATAGACATGGCAATGTTGCTCCTTCTATTGCAAAAGATTGGAAGGTGTCATCAGATGGTCTTACTTACACCTATACTTTGCGAAAAGGGGTGAAGTGGTATACTTCTGATGGAGAAGAATATGCCGATGTAAAAGCTCAAGACTTTGTTACAGGACTAAAACATGCTGCTGATAAAAAAGGAGATGCTCTTTATATTGTCCAAGATTCTATTAAAGGTTTAAGCGATTATATTGAAGGAAAAGAAAAAGACTTTTCATTAGTTGGTGTTAAAGCTTTAGATGATTACACTGTTCAATATACTTTGAACAAACCTGAATCTTTTTGGAATTCTAAATTAACTTATTCTGTACTATTCCCACTTAACGCTGATTTTTTGAAAGCACAGGGAAAAAAATTTGGAACACAAGACCCATCATCAATTCTGTATAATGGTGCCTTTCTGTTAAAATCTCTAACTTCAAAATCAGTTATTGAAATGGAAAAAAAACCAAATTATTGGGATAAGAAAAATATAAAAATTGACTCAATCAAATTAACTTATTATGATGGTTCAAATACAGATGCATTATATAAAGGATTTGATGAAGGTACATATTTAGCAACTCCTATTTTTCCAACAAAACCAATTTTCAAGGAAATTGAGAAAAAATACGGTAACAATATTACTTATGGAACTCAAGATGCTACGACTTATTATGGTGCTTTTAATCTTAATCGTTCAACTTATGAATTTACAAGTAAAAGCTCAGATAAGGAAAAATCTGACACTAAAGCTGCAATATTGAATAAATCATTCCGTCAAGCAGTTAATTTTGGGATCAATAGAAAATCTTATAATGCCCAATCAAATGGGGAAGTGGCTGCAGAGTATGCACTTAGAAATATTATTGTACCTCCAACATTTGTTTCAACATCTACTAAAAATTTTGGTGACTTAGTAACTGAAGAACTAAAATCTTATGGTATAGAATGGTCTGATGTAAATTTATCAGATGCACAAGATGGACTTTACAATAAAGATAAGGCTAAGGCTGCTATACAAAAAGCAAGAACGGAATTAGAAGCAGAAGGAGTTTCTTTCCCTATTCATTTAGACATTCCTATTGATGCAAAAGATGATATTTCTTTACAAAGTGTTAGTTCAATTAAAGAATCTATTGAGTCTACATTAGGTAATGATAATGTTATAGTTGATCTTCAAAAACTGTCAAATGTGAATTATGAATGTGTGACTTACTTTGCAGAGAATGCTGAACAACACGATTTTGATATATCATTCGCATCAGGTTGGGGATCAGATTATCTTGACCCATCTACCTATTTGGATATTTTTAATGCAAAAAATGGAGCAAAATTGGCTGCAATCGGTTTGAGTTCTACAACGAATCCTGACATTATTTCTAAAATTGGACTTGATCAATATACTGAACTTTTAAATAATGCTTCATCAATTTCAGATAATTTAGATAGTCGTTATGAGGCTTACGCTAAAGCGCAGGCTTGGTTAACCGATAGCTCAATTGTACTTCCAACCACTTCTAAAGGTGGTACACCAAGAATTTCTAAAGTTGTACCTTTTTCAGGTGTTTATGCATTAGCAGGTAATAAAGGCATTGAAGATTCATTTAAATTCTTTGAATTCCAAGATAAACCTGTTACAACACAACAATATAATAAAGTAAAAGAAAAATGGCTCAAAGAAAAAGCAGAATCTAATAAAAAATACAAAGAAGATTTAGCTAATCATATTGAAAAATAAAATAAAACTAGAACTATGTCAACTGTAGTTCGTGACTTATAACAAAGTATGAGAGGAGACGAATTTCGTCTTCTCTTTTTATATAAGTTTCTGCTCATGTATTGGAGAATATGGGAATGATTAAGGAAGATTTTAGATTTAGAGATTGGATTTCGAACCATGTTAACAGTAATTATTTTGAGCATGCTTTCTCCTTCTTTTTAATAATTTAAGAAATGATTTTAAATACTTGTTTAATATCTATTGTGTCAAGAAAGCTTACAATTTTCTTAGTTTTATAATCTTGATCAATAAAGAATAATCTCCATTTTTGAAAGGTAAATTTATCTCAAGAAAATAATTTAGGAAGAGATTTTGTATACTAGAAAAGCTCTATAATAGCTAGAGTGGCTTTGCCGACTGAAGATATTATAGAATCATAAAAACAAGACTAGTTATGAACTAGTCTTGTTTTTAAATTGATAGATTTTAAAAATTAAAGATGCTATTCTTTCACAAAGTCATTAATTTCTGTTTCAATTTCATCGATCTTATTTTCAGCAACTGTTAGTGTATTACCAACAGTTGCAATATAAAATTTAATTTTAGGTTCTGTTCCAGATGGGCGAACTGCAATCCATGAATCATCTGCCAAAGTATATTTCAAAACGTTACTTGGAGGTGTAGTCAAGGTAGCTATACCATCTTTTGTGTGAGACGTTTGTGCTAAAAAGTCTTCTGTTTTAACAATGTCAGTATGATTAAATTGTTTAGGGGCACTTCCACGGAATTTATCCATGATTTTTTTAATTGCAGCAGCACCATCTACACCAGATAGAGTGACCGATATGGTTTTTTCTGCAAAATAGCCGTATTCATTATAGATTTCATCTATTCCATCTGCAAGTGTTAATCCACGAGAACGATAGTAAGCTGCAATTTCAGCAACAATTAATACTGCTTGGATTGCATCTTTATCGCGAACAAACGGTTTAATGAGGTATCCAAAACTTTCTTCAAATCCAAAAAGATAGGTAAAGTTATGTTTTTCTTCAAATTCTTGAATTTTTTCTGCAATAAATTTAAATCCTGTTAGCACATTAAACATTGTTGCACCATAACTTTCAGCAATTTTAGTTACTAATTCAGTTGAAACAATTGATTTTGCAAGAGCAGCATTGGTAGGTAATGTACCTGCTTGACGATGAGCTTCCAAGATATATTTAGCAATCAATGCTCCAATTTGATTACCTGATAAATTTTTATAAGAGCCATCAGCTTGACGAATTTCAACACCTAATCTATCAGCATCCGGATCTGTAGCTACTAGGACATCGGCATTGACTTCACGCCCAAGCTCTTCAGCAAGAGCAAATGCTGCTTGACTTTCTGGATTTGGAGATTTTACAGTTGAGAAATCCGGGTCTGGTTTAGTTTGTGATTCAACAACTTCAACAGATTCAAATCCTGCTTGTGCTAGGGCACGGCGAGCGAGCATTTCACCTGTACCATGAAGTGGTGTATAGACAATCTTCATATCACGTCCAAAGTCATTGATTAAATCTTGATTAATGTTAACATCTCTAACCTCTTTTAAATATTCAGCATCAATAGATTCACTAATAACTTCAATTAAACCCTCAGACTTAGCAGATTCCAAATTTGCTAAAGTGATTGAGAATGGCTCATCTATAGAACGGATAAAATCAGTTAAAGCATCAGCATCATGAGGAGGCATTTGGCCACCATCTTCACCATAAACTTTATACCCATTAAAAGGTGCAGGATTATGACTAGCTGTAATCATGATACCAGCAAAAGCATTTAGGTATCGTACTGCAAATGAAAGCTCAGGTGTTGGACGAAGAGATTCAAAAACATAGGATTTGATACCGTGTTCTGCTAAAACTTGAGCAGATTCAAATGCAAATTTTTGTGAAAAATGACGAGAATCATAGGCAATGGCAACACCACGTTGTTTGAGACTAGAATCTTTACTTTCAATAAGTTTTGCTAGCCCCTCTGTTGCTTGTCTAACCACAAAAATATTAATACGATTTGTCCCAGCTCCGATAAGACCACGCATACCAGCTGTTCCAAATTCTAGATTTGTATAGAAAGCATCTTCTTTAGTTTTTTCATCCATTGTCGCAAGCTCATCTTTTAAATAATCAGGCAATTCTTTAAAATTGAACCATTTATTATAATTTTCTTGATAAGACATATAGTAACTCCTTTGTTTTAATACCGCTTACATTATATCATTTTTTAAGAAATAATGCTATTTTACCACAACAATCATATAAAAAATAACCTAAGTTTAGGTTATTTTTTTTTGTAATTTCTGTAATCTTGGAATTGTCAGAATGACAATAGTTGCACAGATTAGCATCTCAACAATAGCATTTGCTTGAACAATACTAGCTAGCATTAACTTGACATCTCCCCTATATAGTGAAGAAAAGAAAATAAAGATTCCACTAATTACAAATATTGTATTAGTAATAGAACCCAGAGCCCCAGCTAAAGCTAACCCAAATTTATTATGAAAAATCCGGTAGACATAAAATGGCACGACACCTATTAAAATACGTGGAACAAATGCTATGATGATAGAAGCTAGATTTCCTCCTGCAACAAATGGACTAAAGAGGTAACTTGTAGGTAAAAGAATAATGGTATTAGTTACGAGGCTGATAACTCCCATCAAACCTCCGAGGTAAGCTCCAATTTTAGGACCATAAAGTATAGATGCTATGATGACAGGAAGGTGCACGATAGTAGGCTTTATTGGGACAGGCCATAATTGAAAAACAATACTTGTTATAAAATGTATGACTAGCATTGTAGCGAAATAAATAGCAATAATTGCTGTGTCAGATGATTTTTTATGCATGACAAATACTCCTTTTATATTAGTTTTATTATACACTAAAACTAAATTGATTTCGAGAATTATTATACTAATTTTTCTTGTATAGTTGTTATAATTGCCTCGATTGGTGCTAGGGCCCCAATGCCAACATCACCACAAGCTAGTAAACTATTTTTTGGACAAATTTCCTCATAATTTAATTCTGTTTTTAGGATTTTTAGGTTTTTTTGAGTAATAGGATTGAAGTACATATTTGTATTCATTGCTGGTGCTATTAATTTTAGCGTGTTTTTTGGTAAAGCAAGAGCGACAGCTGTTACAATATTATTTGCAAATCCATAGCTGAGTTCTGCAATGGTATTAGCAGTGGCAGGTGCAATTAAAAATAAATCTGTTTTTTTTGCCAAATCAATGTGGTTAATAATTTTAGGATTGTTTTCACTGAGAAGCTCAGTGTGAACACTATTTTTACTAAGAGACTGTAGAGTTAGTGGTGTGATAAATTGGCAAGCAGATTGTGTCATTAAAACATGGACTTCATAACCTAATTTAGTTAAACGACTTGTAATATCTGCTGCCTTATAGGCAGATATACTTCCAGTGATAGCTAGTGTAATGGTTTTAGTCATATTGTGTTGCCTTCTTTCTAATAAGATTGGCAATTTCTTCTTTGGTGTTAACAGGGGTTATTTCTTTCTCAGAAATCAGTAATGCTTTATGTTGTGTATTTGTGATATCTTTTAAATCGTTAGCTAGTATAAAATCGGCATGATTGGTTAATAAACTTTTTTGAGCAACTTTAATTAGTTCTTCCTTTGAAACATCGACAAGAAGTTTAAAACCAAATAGTTTTATGGATGGGTTCCATTGTTTAATATATTGAATAACTTTAGGTGTTTTTTTCAAAAAAAGAACTTGATAGTCTGATTGGGAAGAGATTTTAGGTGATTGATTATTTTTTAGTAATAAATCTTCTAAATGCTTTGTATTTGTAACTTTTTTAAAATCCGTCATATAGATAGGAGTATAATCTGATACAGCCATACTATGTACAATAGCATCAGCTGTTTTGACATGAAGTTCTAAGATTTCCATCAAATCTTGTACAGACTCAATTATAATAATGGTAAGGTTTTTATGCTTTTCGGGCTTAATGGCCAATTTAGTGGTTATTAATGTGACCTTATGTCCATCTTTTAAAAATGTGTTTGCAATTATACTTCCTAATCTGCCAGTTGCATGATTTGTAATACTTCGAACCTGATCAATTTTTTCTGATGTTCCACCAGAGGTAATAATTATATTCATAGGGATATTGTACAAAAAAAGAAAGATTTAGTAAAATAGTTAGTAGCATAATAGGTAAGTATAATAAGTTTTTAAATCCGAATTTTTTAAATAAAAAACTCAAAAAAAGTTAGTATTTTATTATTTTTTTTATTATAATTATCTTTATAAGAGAAGGAGAGAATCTATGAAGACGGATATTGAAATTGCACAAGGTGTTGCTTTAAAGCCAATTATAGAGATTGTTGAACCTTTAGGTTTAAAAGAAGATGACTTAGAATTATATGGAAAGTATAAAGCTAAGTTGAGTTTTGATAAAATTAATGAACTAAAAGATAATAGTGTTGGAAAACTTATTCTAGTTACTGCTATTAATCCGACTCCTGCAGGAGAAGGAAAGTCTACGATAACAATTGGACTAGCAGATGCTCTAAATAAAATTGGTAAAAAAACAGTAATTGCATTACGTGAGCCATCTTTAGGCCCTGTTATGGGGATAAAAGGGGGAGCTGCTGGTGGTGGTTATGCACAAGTCCTTCCAATGGAGGATATTAATTTACATTTTACTGGAGATATGCATGCGATTACGACTGCTAATAACGCATTGTCAGCGTTGATAGATAATCATATTCAACAAGGAAATGAGCTACAAATTGATCAAAGAAGAATCAATTGGAAACGTGTGGTTGATTTAAATGACCGTGCTTTACGTCAAGTTATCGTTGGTCTAGGCAGTCCTGTTAATGGTATTCCACGTGAGGATGGTTTTGATATTACAGTAGCTAGTGAAATAATGGCTATTTTGTGTTTAGCAACCAGTATTACAGATTTAAAAGAAAGATTATCAAATATCTTAGTCGGTTACCGCTATGACCGTACTCCCGTTTTTGTTAAGGATCTTAAAGTGGAAGGTGCTCTTGCCCTTATTTTGAAAGATGCGATTAAACCTAATTTAGTACAAACGATTTATGGAACACCAGCCATTGTTCACGGAGGCCCATTTGCTAATATTGCTCATGGTTGTAATTCAGTCTTGGCAACGACAACAGCTCTGCAATTAGCTGATTATACTGTTACGGAAGCTGGTTTTGGAGCAGACTTAGGAGCTGAAAAATTTTTAGATATTAAAACGCCAAATTTACCAACAACTCCTGACGCTGTTGTAATTGTAGCAACTATACGTGCTTTGAAAATGCATGGTGGTGTAGATAAAAAAGAACTATCATCTGAAAATTGTAAAGCTTTAGAAATCGGTTTTGCTAATTTAAAACGCCACGTTGAAAATATTCGTCAATTTGGAGTGCCCGTTGTTGTTACTATAAACGAATTTGTCAGTGATACCGAGTCAGAAATCAAAATCTTAAAACAGCTTTGTAAAGAAATTGATGTCCCTGTTGAATTAGCTAGTGTCTGGGCTAATGGTGCTAGTGGAGGTGTCGATTTAGCAAGATGTGTTATTAGTCAGATTGAAAATTTTTCAGCCAATTTCAAAACATTGTATGATGAAGAAGATAGTTTAGAAGACAAAGTTAGAAAAATTGTGACAAAAATTTACCGTGGTAAAGGTGTTACTTTCTCTCAAAAGGCTAAAACACAGTTAAAACAATTTAAAGGATTGGGATGGGATAATTTGCCAGTGTGTATGGCAAAAACTCAGTACAGTTTTTCAGATAATCCAAACTTATTGGGAGCACCGACTGATTTTGAAATAACAATCAGAGAATTTGTTCCAAAAATTGGAGCAGGATTTATTGTTGCTTTAACAGGAGATGTTATGACAATGCCAGGTTTACCAAAATCCCCAGCTGCTTTAAACATGGATGTTGACGATTCTGGATGTGTTAAAGGTCTCTTTTAACATAAATATTATCTAATAAAATCTTATATTTTCGGGTAGAGTATCTCCGAGAATATAAGATTTTTTTATCGATAGAGATTTATAAATTTGAAACAAAAAAAGATTTAGAAAGGACAAAAATGAAAACGCATTCTTAAAAAAATATAGGTGATTTTTTAACATTTAAAACGATAAAAATGTGGTATAATTTTTAAGACAAATTTTAGAGGGGGACTCATGGCAAACAAGGATAAAGTGATTCATTTACTAGATAAAAGTAAACGTAGTTTTTTTAGGGGTATTTTTAGTAGAACAACAGTTATTGCTTTACTATTATTGGCTCAAATTTTCTTTTTAGTAACTTCATTTGTATGGTTAGACCAGTATCGTTTTTGGTTAGAAGGATTTGAGCGTTTATTTGCAATTGCAACGGTTATCTATCTTGTAAATAGCGAAATGGATGCTTTATCACGTGTAACTTGGTTAATTTTGGTAATGGTTGCCCCTTTATTAGGTTCACTATTTTTACTTTATACAAAAATAGATTGGGGTTATCGTGAATTAAAACACAAAATGTCTAGATTGGTTTTAGATAGTAAACCTTATCTGAAAGAAAAAGGTGAGGTCTTAAAAGAATTAAAAACCAACACGTCAACCACTTATCATTTGGTAGAATATTTTCAGCATATGGATGGAAATTTTCCAGCGTATAAGAATACGAATGTGGTTTATTATCCTTCAGGTCAAGAATTTTTTGTTGGGTTAAAAGAAGAATTAAGGAAAGCAAAAAATTATATCTTTTTAGAATATTTTATTATTTCAGAGGGCTTAATGTGGGGTGAGATTTTAAATATTCTAGAAGAAAAAGTTAAAGAGGGTGTTGAGGTTCGTGTCTTATTTGACGGCATGGTTGAATTTTCAACATTATCATTTGATTATACTAATCGACTTGCTGAAATCGGTATTAAAGCAAAAGCATTTTCACCTATTTCACCTTTTATTTCAACCTATTACAACTATCGTGATCACCGTAAAATTGTTGTTATAGATGGTAAGGTTGCGTTTACAGGTGGTGTTAACCTAGCAGATGAATACATAAATCACATTGAAAGATTTGGATATTGGAAAGATGTCGCAATTAAGCTAAATGGTGAGGCGGTCAATAGTTTATTGGTCTTGTTTTTACAGATGTGGTCTATTACTGAACCAGAAATGACAGTTAGTCCTTATTTACTGACCTCACATGAAAAAGTAGAAAGTAGTGGATACGTTATCCCTTATGGAGATTCTCCTCTTGATAATGACCATGTTGGTGAGAATGTTTACATTGATATTTTAAATCAAGCAAGAAATTATGTGTATATTATGACACCATATCTCATTTTAAACAGTGAGATGGAGCATGCTATTTGTTTTGCAGCAGAACGGGGGGTTGATGTTCGTATCATTATGCCAGGTATTCCTGATAAAAAAGTACCTTTTGCCTTAGCAAAAACTTATTACAGGAAATTAATGAAATCTGGCGTTAAAATTTATGAGTTTACACCAGGATTTGTTCATGCAAAAGTATTTATTAGTGATAACACAAAGGCAGTGATTGGTACCATTAATTTAGATTATCGAAGTTTATATCATCATTTTGAGTGTGGGGTTTACCTTTATAAGGTTCCTGCCATTACTAATATCTATAAAGACTATTTAAATACATTAAAAGAATGTCAATTGGTAACAAACAAAACCTTAAAGGAAAGACCTTTATCACAAAAATTATTAGGAGCTACTATAAAAACAATTGCTCCGTTATTGTAATTGCATTTTAATTTATTTTTGATATAATAAGAATATGCGATGAGTCGATTGTAGTTTAACTACATTTGCGCTGGGAACGTCATTAACGCAGGAGCGGACGGTGAAAAGATGTGTGAACCATCTTTTCTCATTGGAAACGATGTCCCATAGCACCCTTTTAGGGTGTTTTTTTATTAATCTCTTTTCACTTAAATAAAAAAGTAGTATAATAAAAATTAATATTTTTTGAAAATTTAGAAAGATTATTGAGGGTTAATTATGGCTTATACTATAGCAGTAGTTGGTGCGACAGGTGCAGTAGGCACACAGATGATTAAGATGTTAGAGGAATCAACTCTTCCAATTAAAGAGGTCAGGTTGCTTTCTTCAAGCCGTTCAGCTGGAAAGGTTTTGCAATTTAAAGATATGGATATAACGGTAGAAGAAACGACTGAAGTATCTTTTGAGGGTGTAGATATTGCCATGTTTTCAGCAGGTGGAAGTACTTCAGCTAAATTTGCACCCTATGCCGTGAAGTCTGGTGCTGTAGTTGTGGATAATACATCATTTTTCCGTCAAAATCCAGATGTTCCTCTAGTGGTTCCTGAAGTGAATGCTCATGCGATGGATAATCACAATGGTATTATTGCCTGTCCTAATTGTTCAACTATTCAAATGATGGTAGCACTAGAACCAGTTAGAAGAGAATGGGGACTGGATCGTATTATTGTTTCAACTTATCAAGCAGTGTCAGGAGCAGGAGCTCGTGCAATTGAAGAAACAAAACGCGAATTAAAGGAAGTTGTAGTAGATGGTATTTCTCCTAAAGAGTTATATGCAGATATTTTACCTTGTGGAGGTGATAAAAAACATTACCCAATAGCTTTCAATGCTCTTCCACAAATTGATGTTTTTACAGATAATGACTACACTTACGAAGAAATGAAAATGACAAAAGAAACTAAAAAAATTATGGAAGATGATTCTATTAAAGTTTCTGCAACCTGTGTACGTGTGCCAGTTTTATCAGCACACTCAGAGTCTGTGTATATTGAAACAAAAAAAATTGCAGATATTTCAGCTGTTAAAGAAGCAATTGCTAAGTTTCCGGGTGCAGTATTAGAAGATGACCCATCACAGCAAGTTTATCCACAAGCAGTGAATGCAGTTGGAAGCCGCGATACTTTTGTTGGTCGTATTAGAAAAGATTTAGATGCCGAAAATGGTATTCATATGTGGGTAGTTTCTGATAATCTTTTAAAAGGAGCAGCTTGGAATTCTGTTCAAATTGCAGAATCTCTTCATGAAAGAGGACTCGTTAGAGCAACAACTGACTTGAAATTTGAATTAAAATAACTCATAACATCAGACAAGGGGTAAATTATGACACTAGATCAATTAAAAAATATTAACATTATTACAGCATTGGTAACGCCTTTTAATAACGATGGGTCCATTAATTTTAAGGCACTTCCAAAATTGATTGATCACTTGTTAGACCATCATACAGAGGCTTTACTTTTAGCTGGAACAACGGCTGAAAGTCCTACTCTAACACATGATGAAGAATTGGAACTTTTTAAACATGTTCAAAACATTGTAGATGGTAGGGTCCCTTTAATTGCTGGTGTTGGAACTAACGATACAAGGGATTCTGTGGATTTTGCTAAGGAAGTTGCTGAGTTTGGAGGCTTTGCTGCTGGTCTAGCAATAGCACCTTATTACAATAAACCGTCTCAAGAAGGACTGTTTCATCATTTTAAAGCGATTGCTGATGCAAGTGATTTGCCGATTATTATTTATAATATTCCTGGTCGTGTTGTTGTAGAGGTTGCTCCCGATACCATGTTACGTTTAGCACAACATCCTAATATTATTGGTGTTAAAGAGTGTACTAATCTGGATAACATGGCTTATCTTATTGAGAATAAACCTGAAGATTTTTTGATTTTTACTGGTGAAGATGGTGAAGCATTTCATGCTATGAATTTAGGTGCTGATGGGGTGATTAGTGTTGCTTCACATACTAACGGTGATGAATTATATGAGATGATTACTGCCATTAAAGCGAGTGATATACAGCTAGCTGCACAAATTCAAAGGCGTTTTTTGCCTAAGGTCAATGCTTTGTTTTCAGTTGCAAGTCCTGCCCCAGTAAAAGCAGTTTTAAATTACCAAGGATTTAATGTAGGTCCACTTAGATTACCTCTAGTTTCTTGTAGTCCTGAAGAAGTTAATCGTATTGTAAATGTGGTCTTAGACCAGAAACCTAGAGAATATCTGACAGCAGTTTTAAGACCTGATTATTAGATTGTAGAGTCTAAGATAAATTGTTAGTTTACCTTGACAATTGCCTGAAAGCTAGGGATAATAAAGAGAGATAATACTGAAACTAAGGAGGTAGTTTATGCAAATCATTAAACGTGATGGTCAAATTACTGAATTTAATCCTGACAAGATTTATCAAGCAATTTTAAAAGCAGCCCAAACAGTATATGTTTTGGATGATAAAATACGTCAAGATTTAGCTCAGGTGACTAAAAAAGTTGTTTTGGATTTGGAGGAAGCTAAAATTGAGAAACCAACAATTAATATCATTCAATCTTTAGTGGAAAACAGATTAATTGATGGTGGTTTTATGACTATTGCTGAACACTATATTTCTTATCGTCTTCAAAGAGATTTAGAGAGAAATGGTTATAGTGACCATTTTGTGGTTCATCTTCGATTTGAAAAGTTAAAATAATTATTAGTGTCTAAGAAAAGAGGTTGGAGATCTATTCCAGCCTCTTTTACTATCGTTGACTTTTACTTTTTTTGTCGTTATACTGATTAAAGGTATGCTAAAATGTTTTTACATGAAAACGTTACCTTTTTATGTTATTATAAGAAAAAGGAAATTAAAATGAGTATTTTAGAAGTTAAGAATCTTAGCCATGGTTTTGGAGACCGTGCTATTTTTGAAAATGTTTCTTTTCGTTTGTTAAAGGGAGAACATATTGGTTTAGTTGGTGCAAATGGTGAGGGAAAATCAACTTTTATGAGTATTGTCACAGGACATTTACAACCAGATGAGGGCAAAGTAGAATGGTCCAAGTATGTTAAAGCTGGATATTTAGATCAACATACTGTGCTTGAAGCTGGTTTGACGGTTCGTGATGTTTTACGTCAAGCTTTCGATGATATGTTTCAGTTGGAGGCACGTATTAACGCTATTTATATGTCAATGTCTGAGGAAGACGCTGATATAGATGCCTTAATGGAGGAAGTAGGAGAGTTACAAGATAGACTAGAAAGTCATGATTTTTATACATTAGATGCTAAAATTGATGAAGTAGCTAGAGCTCTTGGAGTAAGTGATTTTGGTATGGAAACTGACGTAACGGACTTATCCGGTGGACAGAGAACAAAGGTTTTACTAGCAAAGCTATTGTTAGAGAAACCTGATATTTTATTATTAGATGAACCTACAAACCATCTGGATGTTGAACATATTGAGTGGTTGAAACGGTATCTACAGAATTATGAAAACGCTTTTGTCCTTATTTCTCACGATATTCCATTCTTAAATGAGGTTATTAATATTGTCTATCATGTTGAAAGCCTCGATTTGGTAAGATATACTGGAGATTATCATAATTTCCAAGATGTCTATGCTATGAAAAAAGCCCAACTAGAAGCAGCTTATGAGCGTCAACAAAAAGAAATAGCGAGTCTACAAGATTTTGTGAATCGTAATAAGGCGCGTGTTGCAACACGTAACATGGCTATGTCTAGACAGAAGAAGTTAGACAAAATGGAGATTATTGAGTTACAAGCTGAAAAACCTAAACCTTCATTCTCATTTAAAGAGTCTAGAACACCAGGGCGTTATATTTTTCAGGCAAAAGATCTTCAGATTGGTTATGATAAGCCATTGACTAAACCTCTCAATTTAACATTTGAACGCAATCAAAAGATAGCTATTATTGGAGCAAATGGTATTGGTAAAACAACACTTTTGAAAAGTTTGCTTGGCATTATTCCTCCGATATCTGGTAAGGTTGAAAGAGGTGAATATATTGAATTAGGTTACTTTGAACAAGAAGTTGCAAGTGGGAATAAAAAGACTCCAATTGAAGTAGTTTGGGATGCATTTCCTTCACTAAATCAAGCTGAGATTAGAGCAGCTTTGGCAAGATGTGGTTTAACTTCTAAGCATATTGAAAGTCAAGTTCAGGTCTTAAGTGGTGGAGAACAAGCTAAGGTTCGATTTTGTTTATTGATGAACCGTGAAAATAATGTTTTAGTTTTAGATGAACCAACTAACCATTTAGATGTTGATGCTAAAGATGAACTTAAGCGTGCTCTACAAGCCTATAAAGGTTCTGTTTTAATGGTCTGTCATGAACCTGATTTTTATGAAGGCTGGGTTGATAATATTTGGGATTTTAACAATATAAGTTAAATATTATGAGAAAGTGAGTTTTAGGAGATGAATTTCAAAAAAAATAAGACAATAAGTATCCTCATTCTTTTATTTGGAGTGCTCGTTTTACTATTAATGTTATTTTTTTACGTGAGAAATCAGGAAACAAAAAAAACAAGTGTATCGTCTGTTAAGGTTACAAAATCGAAAAAATTAAAAAAATCACATATTTATGCTTGGGATAAACCTTCTGAACGATCTTATCCAGAAATAACAAATCCTGATAAATTAGCTGTTAAAGTGTCCATTGACAAACAAAGAGTTTATATTAAGGAAAAGGGAAAAACTATTTATACGATTGTCTGTTCAACTGGCGACTCTTCTCAAGGTAATGCAACACCTAAGGGGAAATTTGTTATTGAACCAGAACGTTTTAAAGAAAATTATTGGCCAGAATATAATGATTGGGCTTTTAACTTAGTTTCATTTAAAGGACATGGAACCTATCTTTTTCATAGTGTTTTGATGTTGGATAAAGATACGGTCGAAAAGGAGGAAGCTGTTAAATTAGGACATGAGGCTTCTCATGGTTGTATTCGAATGCCAATGCCAGATTCAAAGTGGTTTTATGATAATATTCCTACTGGAACACCTGTTGAAATCTATTAGTTTAAATAAAAAATGTTTAGTGTTATAACACTAAACATTTTTTATAGTGAGTGGATGACACTTTGAAAATTTTAGCAATAAATTGGATGCTTAGGTGACTTGAAAATGTGAATTCGATGAAAATTTTCATAAAAAGGTGTTATATAGTACTTTTTAGTTGAAAGCGTTTTATGATTATGCTATACTATAACAGTAAATTTTATATAAAAAGAGGAAAACTTATTATGAGTAAAATCGTTGTAGTTGGTGCTAACCATGCAGGTACAGCATGTATTAACACTATGTTAGATAACTTTGGTGCTGAAAATGAAGTTGTTGTATTTGACCAAAACTCAAATATTTCATTTTTGGGATGTGGAATGGCCTTATGGATTGGTAAACAAATTGATGGTCCAGAAGGTTTATTCTATTCTGATAAAGAAAAACTTGAAGCAAAAGGTGCAAAAGTTTATATGGAATCACCAGTAACATCTATTGACTACGATAAAAAAGAAGTTACTGCGATTGTAGACGGTAAAGAACATGTTGAACCGTACGAAAAACTAATTTTTGCAACAGGTTCTCAACCAATTATTCCACCAATTAAAGGTGTTGAAATTAAAGAAGGTTCTCGTGAATATGAAGCAACATTAGAAAATCTTCAATTTGTAAAACTTTATCAAAACTCAGAAGAAGTTATTAATAAATTAAATACAAACCCTGATATTAAACGTGTTGCTGTAGTTGGTGCAGGTTATATTGGAGTTGAACTTGCTGAAGCATTTGGTCGTCTTGATAAAGAAGTTATCTTAGTTGATATTGCTGAAACATGTTTAGGTGGCTATTATGATAAAGACTTTACTGAGTTGATGAGTAAAAACTTATCTGATCATGGTATTAAATTAGCTTATGGTCAAGCAGTTCAAGCTGTTGAAGGTGATGGTAAAGTTGAGCGCCTTGTTACTGATAAAGAAACGTTTGACGTTGATATGGTTATTTTAGCTGTTGGTTTCCGTCCAAACACATCACTTGGTAATGGTAAAATTGAACTCTTCCGTAATGGTGCCTTCTTAGTTAATAAAAAACAAGAAACAAGTCTTCCTGATGTTTATGCAGTAGGTGACTGTGCAACAATTTATGATAATTCATTAGATAACACAAATTATATTGCTCTTGCTTCAAATGCTGTTCGTTCAGGTATTGTTGGTGCTTATAATGCTTGTGGTCATGAACTTGAAGGAATTGGAGTACAAGGTTCAAATGGTATTTCAATTTATGGTTTGAACATGGTTTCAACTGGATTAACACTTGAAAAAGCTAAAAATGCTGGTTATAATGCTGTTGAAACTGGATTTAATGATTTGCAAAAACCAGAATTTATTAAACATGACAACTATGAAGTTGGAATCAAAATTGTTTATGACAAAGATTCACGTGTTATTTTAGGTTGTCAAATGGTTTCTAGAGAAGATATTTCAATGGGTATTCATATGTTCTCACTAGCCATTCAAGAAAAAGTGACAATTGAAAAACTTGCATTGACTGATATTTTCTTCTTGCCTCACTTTAACAAGCCATATAACTACATTACTATGGCTGCATTATCTGCAAAAGATTAATCATATAAAAAAGGCGTCGAATGACTGCCTTTTTTATATGATAAATTGTAAAATATAGTGCAACAAAAAAACTCATAACGTTTCATTGGTGTAA